>JARGNG010000134.1 GCA_029213265.1 Verrucomicrobiales bacterium
AAGCCGAACATCATTTACATCCTGCTTGATGATGCCGGCTACGCTGATCTGAGTTGCTACGGACAAAAAAAGTTTTCGACGCCGAACATCGATCGCCTCGCTTCGGAGGGCCTCAAATTCACCGATCACTACTCCGGTAGTACTGTGTGTGCTCCCACCCGCTGCGTTCTCATGACCGGTGTGCATACCGGGCGTGCCTACGTTCGGGGAAATCGCGAGGTGAAGCCGGAGGGCCAGGCGCCCATGCCTGCGGATATCGTCACGATCCCCCGTCTCCTTTCGAAGGCCGGGTATACGACCGGCGCCTTCGGGAAATGGGGATTGGGCGCGCCGGGTTCGGTAAGCGATCCTGCCGAACATTTTGATCTTTTCTACGGATACAACTGCCAGCGGGAGGCTCACAGTTACTACCCGACTCATCTCTGGAAAAACGACCAACGAATCGAGCTCGACGGGGAAACCTACTCTCATCCCCTCGTCATGGATGAGACCCTGGCCTTTGTTCGCGAGAATCAAGACACTCCGTTTTTTATCTATCTTCCGATCACGATTCCCCATGCTGCGATGCATGTTCCGGAGGACTACGCAAAACCCTGGCGGGAGAAGTTTTCCGAGTTTGAGGGGAAGGTTGGAAAGTATGCCGGCACGGAATTCGACAATCCGGCCGCTGCATTTGCCGGCATGATGACCATGCTTGACGAGGGAATCGGTCAGCTGTTGGGACTGCTCGACGAATTGGAGATCGATGAAAACACGCTGGTGATGTTCTCTTCCGATAACGGCCCTCATCGCGAAGGCGGGCACGTGCCCGACTATTTTGACAGCAATGGTCCCTTTCGAGGATACAAGCGCGATTTGACCGAAGGGGGAATCCGAACGCATATGCTGGCGCGATGGCCGGGGAAAATTGCTCCCGGAACGGTGACGGATCACGTCTCTGCGCACTGGGATATCCTGCCCACCGTTTGCGAAATCGCCGGGGCTGAAATTCCCTCCGGTATCGATGGGATTTCCATGGTGTCGATCTTGACGGGGAAAGAGGGACAAAAGGAACACAACTATCTTTACTGGGAGTTTTACGAGCAGGGCGGGAAGAAAGCCGCTCGTTGGGGGAATTGGAAGGCGGTCCAGCTCGGAATTTCGAAAAATCCGAATGCTCCGATTGCGATCTATGATTTATCCAAAGACCTTCATGAAGACGACGATCTCTCCGAAGTCCGACCGGATCTGGTGAAGCGAGCCAAGGAGATCTTTGAAGAAGCGCACGAGCCTTCCCCGAACTGGAGTTTCACCCGGGCGAAGAAGCCGAAAAAAAAACAGTAGGGAAGGCTGACGAAAGTCTTCAAAACGTGACTCGCGGAATTGTTTCGAATTACGCGAAGATTGTTTACGCCTCCTATCTGGACTCGCTCACGCTGGCGCGCGAGTTGGAGAAGGCCTTACATGCTTTTGTGAAGGATCCCACAGCGGCGGGGCAGGAGGAGTGCAAGAAGATCTGGCTGGAAGCGCGTCGACCCTATCTGCAGACGGAAGCCTATCGCTTTTACGCGGGTCCGATCGATGACAAGGATGGCCCGGAGTCGATGATCAACGGGTGGCCGATGGACGAATCCTACATTGATTCCGTCGATGGAGCGCCCGAGTCGGGAATCATTCATCAAACGGAGCTGTATCCCGAGATCAGTAAAGAGCTGATCGCGAGCCTGAACGAGAAGGCCGGGGAAACCGCGATCACTTCCGGTTTTCATGCCATTGAGTTTCTTCTCTGGGGGCAGGATCAAAGTGATGATGGTCCGGGGGATCGACCTTTCAGTGACTACATCGATGCGCCGAACGCGAAGCGACGGTCCGCCTATCTCGTCGCCTGCGGGGAACTGCTCGGCGATCACCTTGAGTCTCTCGTGAAAGAATGGGCTCCGGATCAACCGGGAAACTACCGGGCTGGCTTCGAAGCGAAGGATCCGGTTCTCGCGACTCGTGAGATCTTGTATGGGCTACACGTGATGAGCGGGAAAGAACTCGCCGGTGAACGCATGCTGGTTGCGTGGGATACGCAGGACCGGGAGGACGAGCATAGTTGTTTCAGTGATACCACTCATTTCGATCATCAGCGGGATGCTATGGGGATCGAAAATGTCTACCGGGGTCGCTACCGGAAACAAAACGGAGAGATGATTTCCGGATCTGGCATCCGGGCCCTTGTCCGCGTCTTTCAGCCGGATCGGCTCGCGGAGTTTGACCGGAAAATGGTCGAAGTAACGAAATCAATTGCTGCGATTCCGTCTCCGTTCGAAAGCGCTGTTCTCGGAGGTGAGGATGCTCCCGGGCGCGTTGCCATTCTCCACGCTGTGGAGCATCTCGAGGACTTCGCGGCGATGATGGCGGAAGTCGATCAGTGGCTGCTGTCGAGGCGGTAGCCCCGCCTGCAACGGCCTGGTTTTGCAGCCGCTAAGCCACCTTCTTGCGAAGGAAGCCACTTCGAATCAGTTCTTCAACATACCCCGCAGAACGAGGTTGTTGAGGCGTCGGGCGACAGATTCAACCCCGTCGAGAACCGCTTCGCTGTAGGTGCGGCCGTCGGTGGTATCGAGCCCGTGACCGGGATCAAGATTCCGCAAGCCTTCAAGGGCAGGGTCTTCGTGATGGAAAAGTTCGACGAAAACGTATTCAAGTTTTCCCGTCAGAGCGGCTGCAGCGAGAAGGGCCCCGACCCAGCCATCGTCCGTGCTGAGGCAACCGCGGGTGGTTTTGGCAGAGGCGTGGAACATTCCCATTTCGTCGGACTCCGCGATCTCCGCGATCAGCGCTTCGTTTTCGGGAATGTTCAGGGTGGAGTCACCACAATGGGCGGCGTCGACCATGATCTTGAAAAATTTTGTTCCAAGCTCGGCATTGGCGGCTTTTACGAATTCCCAGCACTTCTGGATGTCCGTGAAAGTCTGGAACTCCCCGCCACGGAGAAATTCGATGTGCCAGTTTTTCACACAGCTGTTCGCTACGTCGGCTTCGCGGGCCGCGCGGCAGTGGACCTTAACATTCTGAGCGACAGCAGCTTCGAAATCAGCGCCGGTTTTGGGAGTCGCGCCCGGCTGCATCCACGCTTCGATCGAGGTGGAGGCAATCTGGGTGATTCCATACTTCTTGGCGACCTCGATCCCGGAAACGAGCATTTCCACTACGGCGTCTTCATCGTCCGGATTCATCGGGTCAGCACCTCCCACCATCATGATGATGTGGACTTCGAGGTCGAGCGCGCGGAGACTGGTCATGAGGTCGTCGGTATCGCCGGCATCGACGCCGGGAAAGGCGGTGACCTGGGCACTCTGAATTTTCACAGGGGACGCTGCAGTCAGCTTCGCCATTTCGGATACGACGAGAAGTTGACCATCCTCACCGCGCGGGAGGCGACCGTTGTCGTCAGGAACGAGTCCGCCGACGAATTTGATGTGAGTGGGGACGACGCCGAGTTCGACGTTGGTTTTCAGAGAGATAGTTTCAGCCATGAAATCGGAATAAATCAGAATTGTTCAGGCGCTGAATGTGGCAGTGGGCTGCGATTTCGACAAGGACGAAACCACGGAAATTTTCCCCCGATGGAGGAAGGCCGGCGAATGCGGCGGGACGAGGGAAACGCGCGTTTCCCTCGTTGAGAAAGAATTAAGCAGCCATCTGCGGCTGCATGCCGCGGAGCAGGGTCAGCTGCTCAATCGTCTCAGACACCTGCTCACGCCAGTAGGCAAGCTTTTCGCGGGACACTTGAACGCGGTCCGCAGCAGCCTGCTCGATTTCGGCATAGCCTTCCGAGAGCTTCTCAGAAAGATCGGCAAGCTGATCCATTGCCTCCTTGAAATTGGGGCAGGAGACATTCCAGCTCTGATTTTCCTTCAACTGAGCATCGGCCTGTTTCTGTGTTTCACGCATCTCAGCCAAAATGATTTTCTCTTCCGGAACGGTCCGGAGATCTGAAGCGAGCCCGAGTTTTTTGAGCGTCCAAATGGCCCACTTGGTGGGATCCCACTGCCAGGGTTTCACGCCGTTGCGGTAGTCGTGCTGGAAGGAGTGGTGGTAGTTGTGATATCCTTCACCAAAGGTGAAAATTGCCATGAGCCAACTGTCGCGAGCACTTGTCTCGGAGTCGTAGGGGCGGTTTCCCATGGTATGACAGAGCGAGTTGATCAGGAAGGTGCAGTGCTGCACGCAGACGAGTCGGGTCACGCCGCCGATAAGAAAGCCACCGAGCGCTCCGACCCAGCCGTTGTAGAGGCCGCCGAGAACAGCGGGAAGGACAAGGCCGACGAGGACACCGATAATCTGGTGGTGCTTGTGCTGCCACATGACCATTTTGTCCTTCTTGAGATCGCCAACATTGGTGAGTTCGCGAGGATAAAGCTTGAAGAAGATCCAACCCATGTGGGCATAAAAGAAGCCTTTGGAAATGGCGTAGGGATCGTCATTCTCGTCATCGACGTGCTTGTGGTGCTGACGATGGTCCGAGGACCAGTCGAGGGCCGAATCTTCGAAAGCAGCAGCGCCGAAGATGAGAGTGAGAAATTTGACCGTTTTGCTCGCCTTAAATGCTTTGTGGGCGAAAAGGCGATGGTAGCCGAGCGTAATGCTCATGCCGGTTGCGATGAAGAATACCGAGAAAAGTCCAATGATGAAGGGGTCAATTCCGAAGTGGTAAAAATAAAGGGGCGTTCCGATCAGGGCTGTGAAAAAAGTGATGACGAGAAAACCACTTGTAAACCAGTTTACGCGATCAAAGGGAATGTTGGAAAACATAATAAATAGTTCGGGGAAAGATTGGGTTCTGCAATGAAATTGGGGGTCTTTCTTGCTTTGCTAGAGTCCCGCGATCTGGCGGGAACGAAAAATGAAAGAGCAGGCCCTTTGGAGGAACCCGCTCTAAAGAATTAGAATCAAAGGCTGCGATAGCGTTTACCGCCATCGTCGCGACGACCGCCGCCTCCGCGATGACCACCGCCGCCATCACGGTCACGATATCCGCCACCATCACGATATCCGCCACCGCCACCGCCACCGCC
>JARGNG010000135.1 GCA_029213265.1 Verrucomicrobiales bacterium
TTTCCTTCCCGAGACGAATCGGCAACTCCGCTCCCGGTTCGTCATCGGAGAGCTTGGAGTTTTTGTAGGGGGAGTGGTAGCCGCCCGGAGGAGTTCCCCAATGATAGCCCCCCTGATTGATTTCGTAGCCCTGCTCTTCAGGTGTAAATCCATCCGCCCCGAGATGCCATTTTCCGGCGAAGAAGGTGCGGTAGCCATTGTCCTTCAGCGCTTCAGCGATCGTGGTTTCTTCGAGAGCCAGTTCCGACGCATATTTCGCGGGGAGCAGCTTAGTGTTCCGGCTCCATTGCTCCGGCTGATTCCGACCGGCTACGGAAATGTAATCCGTAATGCCAACCCGGGCGGGAGTTTTTCCAGATTGGATTGCAGCCCGCGAGGGGCTGCAGACCTGACACGCCGAGTAGCCGCGCTCAAAGCGCAGACTGCGTTCTCCAAGGGCGTCAATATTCGGCGTTTCGTAGAACTCGCTCCCTTCGAGGCTGAGGTCCTCCTTTCCGAGGTCATCAACGAGAATGAATACAAAGTTCGGTTTGGTCTCCGCCTGGAGAAGCGAGGTGGTGGCGGCGAGGCAGAACAGGAAAGCGATCAGTTTCATAAAATGGATTTCGCGAAGGATGGTGTAAAAGGGTTTAGTGGGCCAGTAAACCCTGTTATACCCCGGCCGGGGCTCACTTCCTGTAGACCTTGCTCTCCTTGTCTCCGCCTGACATGAGGTAGGCCATGAGATCGCGAAGCTCCTCCGGATTGATCATGTTGATCAGTCCCGGAGGCATTTGGGAAATGGGGAGTTGTTTCACTCCTTTGACATCGCTTTTTGATACTTCGGTAGGATCGGCGGTGTGGTCCGGAGGGTAGATCGAAACCCGGTCTCCATTCTCGACATAGAGTCCAGTCGTGACGGTGCCATCTTTCAGGGTGACTTCGAACATGCTGTACTGGTCGGAGATGTCCTTGCTCGGATTGATGATCGCCTCGAGAACGTAATTGGTATCGAACTTGTTGGGGATGGTCGTCAGGTCAGGTCCGATATCTCCGCCGAGTCCATCGAGACGGTGGCAGGCACCGCAACTGGTTGCGTGGAAAAGGCTCCGTCCCTTTTCGAAATCCGCTTTTCTGAAATTCATGGATTTCTTCGCGGATTCGAGTGTGTAGGGCTGGCCCGGGCCGACAATGGGCTGGATCTCAAAATCGGGAACGGGATTGAAGTTCTCCCCGGAAATTTCCGCGAGGGCAAGACGGTCCTTGTTCGTCATCGCGCCGAGATGGAGATCGCGGATATTGGCGAGGAAACCGGGAAAGCTCGCGCCGCCTTCGCCTTTGGCAGCCTGATTGAGAAGCTCAATACAGATGCGCCGGTCTTTCAACGTCCAACCCTTGCGAACGTAGGCCAGCATCATGGCGTAGTAGACTTCCCGGCTGGGAGGATGGTTGTCGAGAAAGGATTTCACCTTGCCGCCGTAGCTGGCATTTCGGGCGGCGATCTCGGCCCAGTCTGGAATTTCAGGGCCTCCGCGGCCGGTAATCAGTGCCGTTGCTTTCTTCACGACCGTAGGGGAGTGGAGGTAGACCAGCACGCGAATCAGCTCGGTATTGAGATCGGGGCTGTCGGCAGGAAGGAAAGGGTCCAGCTTTTCGATCACAGCGAGACGTTGCTCTTCGGTGGGGCTGCCGAGGCGGATGAAGGTGAGTGCGTAGGCGCGGAGCAGTCCGAGCTTCTGGTGTTCTGTCAGGGAAGCGAAATCAACTCCGAGGAGAGCATCAATCAGTTTCGACTGGTGGCTTTTGTCCCCGCTCCGTGCGAGGGCAACCGCAGCGGCGATGAGCGCTTGTGGATCCTTTTCCAGAAGTGCCTGTGTGTCCCAGCTGTCGACCGGCTGCGATTCGATTGCGACCCTGGCCGCATGACGGAGAAAGACGTCTTCGGAAGAGAGGTGAGGCCAGGCTTCTTTGACGGCCTTTTGATTTTCGACTCCGTGATAGGCTTCGAGAGCACGGGCAATCTGGCGCTCCCCGGTGGGTGCAAGGGCAGGTGCTTTCGCGGTCGATTCCGATCCGGTGTATTGCACACGATACATCGCCGACTGGGTTCCGCGGCCGCCTACGAGAAAGTATAGATTGCCGTCTTCCCCGATCACTCCATCAGTCACGGGGAGGGGGACACCGGCGACGAAAACTTCCTTGGTGCCAACATAGCCGGCGCCTTTCTGCTCGGGGTGGATTGCCCAGATCGTTCCGAAGGTCCAGTCGAGGGCGAAGAGCGCGCGCTGGTATTTCTCCGGGAATTTGGCTTCGGTGCCGGAGAGAAATCCGGTCGGTGAGCCCGGGCCGATTTCGACAACCGGTGGGAGGCTGTCCTCGTAGTAGGTGGGCCATTTTCCGGTTCCGCTGCGCCATCCGTGATCCGATCCGCTCGCAACGAAATTGATCCGCGTCGGGCGATACCAGTAGCTGCCCATGTCCCATTCCATGTCCGCGTCGTAGGCGAAAAGGTCGCCGGCGGAGTTCAAGGTGGCGTCGTATTCGTTTCGAAAACCGATACTGATGAGGTCATGCGTTTTTGATTTGGGATCGTAGCGGGAAATCCATCCTCCCGGGGCGAGTCGACCACGGGCGTGTCCGCGGGCATCCCACATGCGGGGGAGGAGATGGTCTTCATCCCAGGACTGAACTCTCCGGCGGGCGGTCGCCTCTTCGGGAGGGATCGCAGCGTGGTTTCCGCCGACGAGATAGAGTTGCTCGCCGGTTTCATCGAGGAGGACGGCATGGTTGCCGTGCTCACCACCGCTTGCGCTGGAGGGTTGCGGGGCCACCTTGTCCAGTTTTCCGTCGCCGTTGGAATCGGTGATGCGATACAGTTGTCCACCGTTCCGGTGGAACCAGAGACTATCAAATGCCCAAACCAAGCCCTGGGCACCGGAGAGCAGCTTGTCCGAATCGGGCGCGGTCAGTCCGGTGGGAGTCACTTCAACGGCCCCTTCGCTCACGGTGATGTGAAAAAGGCCCTTGTCCCCCTGGTCGGAGGCGTAGAATCCTCCACCGGGCTCGGAACACAGGGAGACCCAGGATCCCTGCTCGTCTTTCGGAACGGTATAAAGAAGGTCGGCGGAAAAGTCCTTCGCGATCGTGAGTTCTTTGACATCGGCGGGAGTTTTCCTGGCCGATTTGCTGTTTCCTCCGGGGCCGTTCTGACCGGCGATACCCCAGGGCTGCACGCCGAACGCGCCGAGCGGCTTCAGTTTCGCATTCCACTGCGAATCATCGAATCCGGCTTTCTCCCAGCCGGGGCTGGACTTCAACGACAACTTCCAGTCAGGCGTGGAAATAACATGCTGCTTCTTTCCGTCTTCCGTTTCCAATTCCAGTTTGAAAACAAACGCTGCCGCGCCACCCCGGTTGTGCGCTTCGACCGCGATGGTGTTCTTTCCGGTTCGGAAAAACTTCTTCGCATCGAGCCACATGACCGGATCTCCCCAGTCCTTTGCGACGCCTGCCTTTTCCCCGTTGACCCAGAGCGTAGCTCCGTTGTCGCAGGTCGAATAGAGTTTCGCTGCCTTGATTTTCCCTGTCACATCGAAGGTGTGCCGCAGAAAGATCGGCTCGTTGTCGGTCTTGTCCGCCCGCCAGATCCAGTTGGGCTTCGGTGTTTCACTGATCCACTGGTAGGCAAGGTTCGGGCGGGGCGCATTGGCTGCGGCAATGGGAGACGCTTTGGGAAACTTCGCGGCGGCGTCCATCAGGGTTTTCTTCGCATCATCGCCGGTAAGCGCGCGATACTGGAGATTCCGGAATTCCACTTTCATGGGCGGACCGGCATGGAGTTGCAGTCCAAGCTTTCCGGAAGCGAGCGCGAGAGGATGGTTGTCGGTGATGTCGACCGTGACGACATTGTTCACCAGGTGAACAAGTCGGTTTCCTACGGCGACGATGCGTAGCGTATTCCATTCGGTCGATGTCAGGGTGGTGGAAGGGGCGGCCTCGGCTACGACCTTCTTTGATTCGTCCTTCGCATACTCGACCCGCTGATGGCGGGTCGCGATGATACCGCGCTTGCCGAGCTTCTCGCCATACATCATCCCGAAATACTCGGGCTTGGGGTGAAGGTCTGCCTGGTAGCCTTTCAGGACGACACCGGCGTCATCGACCGGCTCACTGCGATACTGCACGCCGGAGTTGTTGCCTTCGAATTTTACTTCGCAGGTGAATTCGAAGTCACTGACATCACCGCCCTGCCAGACAAGAAAGGTGTTTCCCTTGGTCGGGTTGTCGGCTGTGGTCTGGCCGACGATGGTTCCCTTACTGACCGACCAGAAGCCGTCCGCGCCGTTCCATTCGGCGAGTGATTTGCCATCGAAGAGGGATCGAAAGTCCTCGGTCGACGCAGGCGATATCGCGAGAGCCGTGATCAATGCAGTGAAAAGGAGAATGGGGGCGAAAGAGAATCGATTCATAGGAAAGGGAGCATCTTACATGGCATCGGCGTTTCAGGTCACTCCGCAAATGCGCGTTTCTGTATCCATTCCAGCTACCTCGTGGCTGCTCGATTTTCTCCCTGTTTCAACGCTCACAACGGATTCTGATATCCAGAAGAGTGTTGAGTCCATCGGCTTACCCGATTACTATTCAGAAAACTGCAAAGATGCGTAAACGATTGATGAAGACCTTAGTATTCCAAATTCTGCTGTTGCCCATGTTGTTCTGGTTTGTTTGGACGACGGACATCTGGACCGCTGTTTCACTGATGTATCCGTTTTACATCGCTCTTGCCCTGGTCTCCGTGGGGCTTCTTCTTCTGCCGGTTTTGATTGGAAGAAAGCCTTTTGCTCTGGCCATTCCCGGAATCTGGTTGGCGATTCTCGTTGCGCTTCCTTTCGCAAAC
>JARGNG010000136.1 GCA_029213265.1 Verrucomicrobiales bacterium
AACAACTGCGAATACATGTGGGTATCGGTCGAGGAAATTACCGACAAGGAAATTCATGGAACGCTGATGAACGATCCTCACGAACTTCTCGACCTCCATCGCGGATCGCGGGTGCACCTTACCTTTGATCGCCTCAACGACTGGATCTATCCGGAAAAGGACGGCTCCCACGCCGGAGGCTTCACCCTCGACGTTCTCGCCGAGGGTGATGACTGATTTTAGCGGCGACTAGAGAGACCAGCCGTCACGATAGGAATGCTGGACCCACTTGTCCGCTTCCGCATTGCCCGTTGTCATAGCTTCGGCATCCCAGGTAAGTTCAGTTCCCTCGCCGAGGACAGAACCGATCACCCCGAGCAGGAGCGTTTCCGTGAGGGGAGCAGCAACGTCGAAATTGGATTTGGCCCTTGATGGATCGCCCTGCTGAATAGCCCCGACCCACTCCACATAGTGACCGGGAGATCTCTCCTCCGTCTTTGCCGGGGCCTGAAACTTGCCATGCGCAGCATCGATGATCTCCGGCTTTCCACCGTGACTTCCGTGCATCAGGTTGTGCTCTGAACCGAGATACAAACATCCGTTCTTCGGCATCTCCTTATCGCCACGGGTGCCCTCGGGGCGCGGGATTTCATACTTGCCGTCCCGCCACTCGATCTCAATGGGGCCGCGGGAATCCGTGGCCGCGAATTCATAATGAATGATGCAGGACAAAGGATGCGTATCTTTCTCAGCGCCCGGGGTATTCCGATCCGCCTTTTCCACCCGGATTTTGCTCGGGAGCCCAAGCCCTAACGCCCAGACCGGGTGGTCAATGATGTGAGCGCCCATATCGCCGAGCGCGCCGGTTCCGTAATCGAGAAAGCCACGCCATTTAAATGGAGCAATCTGAGGGCTGTAGGGCTTGTCAGCCGCAGGTCCAAGCCAGAGATTCCAATCCAGTGTCTTCGGAGCGGGTTCCCCTCTCGGACGAAGGATGTCCTGCGGCCAAATCGGCCGGTCGGTCCGGCAGTAAATTTTGGAAATCTCGCCAATCGATCCCGAACGGATGTATTCATTCGTAAGGCGGGCTCCTTCTGCAGCGTGGCCGGTATTTCCCATCTGCGTGCAGACCCCCTGCTTCTTCGCCTCGGCATGCAGGGCGCGGGCTTCCGAGATGGAAAGGGTGAGCGGCTTTTCCACATACACATGTTTTCCCATCTTCAGGGCCGCCATCGCAGAAACCGCATGGAGGTGATCCGGTGTCGAGACTACAACGGCATCGATCTTGTCTCCTTCCTTCTCCAACATCTCGCGCCAGTCCGTGTAAACCTTGGCGTTGGGATACTTTTTGAAAGAACCGCCGGCTCGCGAATGATCCACGTCACAAAGAGCATAAATATTTTGCCCGGCCTTATCGCATCCGCTGATGTTTGCGTTGGCCCTGCCACCGGCTCCGACGAACGCCATGTTGAGTTTTCCGTTGGCTGCGGTCCCCTGCCCCTGGACAAAACCGGAAAGGATATTCAGGGAACCGGCGGCCCCTGCAGAGGTTTGAAGAAATCGACGACGGGACGAAGAGAAAGGACGTTGTTTCTGCATGGAAATGGAATATCCGCTGGTGCCGACAGAGTCAATCCCCGCGATTGAGTTCAGAAGAGAGACCCAACAGGGTTACGTCCCTGACTCAACCGGTTTACGCAGGAGTATCCGGCTGCGAATTCGCAAGCAGGCGCCCATTGAAAAATCCGCAGGTTCCCTCAACTCGACTTTTTCGATCCGAACAGTGGCTTCTTCGTCGTGGAGGAGGATTTCTTCGGTGCGGCCGGTTTCGGTGGTGCCTCCGCTTTCTGAATCGCGAGCCGGATCCGCCGACTCCAACCGCGCATCGCCCGCTCGGCCTGCCCCCACTTCGCGAGACCGCCCACCTGCAACTTCCCACCTTTGATTTGATCGGCGATGGCATAGACCTGGCGCCGCGTTCGGGAATCAATCACCTCCGCCTCAAACGAAGTGGAGCCACCTCCGGGCGCTTCCCCGGTCGCAAGTTGGACCCCGGTAGCTGCAATTCCGGCGTAGGGAAGATAGTTGACCACAAACAGCCCCGGATCACTGGGGCGAAGTTCCGTCAGGGCCGCGCGAACGATCAAGGTGTTGTAGCCGCGCCGGGTTGTGATCTGATAGTGCGGGCTGAGCTCTTCTTTGAGGATTTTCTCGAACTTCTCCGCGAGACGCTCGCTCTCGGCACGGGTTGCCGGAGCCCGGCTCCCATTGATCGAATTCTTCTTCTCCGTCTTCGAGTTCTTCGCGGGGATCACCTTCACATCCTCAATAATTATCCTAGTGTATTTTTCAAAACAGCAGGGTCCGACTCCTTCACCAACGCCGTGTTTCCGAGGGGGCCCGTCTTCTTCTCCATTCCACGATAGGAGCTGATGTGGTATCGTTTATCCGGATCGGTTGCTTCACAATTCGCGAGAACCAAAGAAAGCGACAAAAGGAGCAAAAAAGAGCGGTTCATTCCCCTTTTTTGATACAAAGGTTTGAAACCTTCATCAACCGCAAAGTAAAGTATCCCTTACTTTGTGCCTCCCTATGGCGAACGGGAAATTCGACTTCTCCAAAGAATCACGAGGTCGGAAAAGCCCTGAAAAGGCCCCAGGATCAAAATCCGCCCGCTTCTGCAAAGGCGCATCGGTCGCTTTTCCCTCAGAAAGTCTTTGGATTCCCCCTTGCATTCTGAAGGATTCGTCCTAAAGTCCCGCTCACTCCAAACGACCCTATTTCCAGCCATGTCACAGCACGCCAGCCTAAAGAAGTCCAGCAGTATCGGTGCAAAACGCAGCGTCCTGAAGCGCTATGAGCGTGTCAAGCTTCTCCAGAAGCGTGGCAAGTGGGAAGAAGGACGCAGCCCTCTCGGTCTGCCGAAGA
Organism: Verrucomicrobiales bacterium; assembly: GCA_029213265.1. GTDB lineage: Bacteria > Verrucomicrobiota > Verrucomicrobiia > Verrucomicrobiales > DEV007 > Arctic95D-9. Next base: position 2,908 of record JARGNG010000136.1, read on the forward strand.
CCACCCCTGAGTCGTAATTCCCTCCTCAACGGGAGAAATTACCACTGACAGTCGCTCATGGCAGCACCGGCGGACAAAGGCGTTCGCCTGAACAAATTCTTAGCGTCCTGTGGAATTGCGTCCCGCCGGAAGAGTGAAGAGTTCATTCAACAGGGCCGGGTTGAGATCAACGGGGAGATCGTAACGGATCTCAGTTCGAGAGTCCGCGAAGACGACCACGTAAAGTGTGACGGCAAGCTTCTTCGCCAGCGATCCGATCTCACGATTATTCTTAACAAGCCGGTCGGATACATCTGCACCCGTGATGATCCCCAGGGTCGCGAGACGGTCTACAAGCTTTTGCCCTCGAAATTCTCGTCTCTACACTACGTGGGGCGACTCGACTTTAACAGCTCCGGGCTCCTGATTCTTACCTCTTCAGGGGAACTTACGGAACAACTGACCCATCCCCGCTACCATGTGGAAAAGGAATATGAGGTCATTCTCGACCGGCCTTTCCACGCGGAGCTGACACCGAAGCTTCTCGAAGGGATTCATCTTACCGAAGGACTGGCCAAAGCGGAATCGGTCCGCTTTGATTCGCGGAGAAAAGTTCGCATGGTTCTTACTCAGGGCTACAACCGGCAGATTCGCCGGATGTTTTCCAAGCTCGGGTTCAAGGTGAAGCGCCTTGAGCGGACCCGGATTGGAAATCTCGTGGTCCCCGATCTTTCTACCGGGGACTTTCGCCTTCTCAAGGTAAATGAGATAGCATCCGCTTGTGAGGGCGGCACACCCGGAAAGAAACTGCCCAAGTCCGGTCAGTAAATCCGCACGGTCCAACTCCCCACCGGCTGGCGGGAAAGTCGCAGCACTGAAAGGGAACGGGCGTCGCTTTCGGAAAAGCCGAGAATGACACGGTTCTCAAAGGAAAACGTAGGGCTGCTGGTAACGTAGCTGTTCACGAGCGGAAACGGCTCTTTCCCATCCGGATTCGGATCTGCCACGGCTACTTCCAACCGGATCCCCAGGAGAGAGTTCAGTGAATCCAGAGTCCATTCGTGGAGATGGAGATAGGAGCGGGGAATACGAATCTCAAGAATCCTCGCACCTGACTCATCCGTTTTCAGAACCGACCCGATTCCCTGCGGAGCCAGCACCATATTGTAGCCCGTGCCGAAGGAACCGATCTGAAGGCCCGGGGTAAAGCCGGGACCGTCCGCCCCTTTGGTGAAGACTTCGATGGGTTCAATGGCCCCGAAGGTCAGGACCTGATTCACGGGGCGTGCATCCAGAAACAAACGGGCTCGCAGAGAGGCTTGATCTCCCAAATCAGGAAGAGCGATTCCCTCTAGTCGGGAAACTATATAGAGTGCCTTTTCATCCGCATCAAATCGGCTCGTCACGGTCCCCTGCGATCGCTGCAATGCTGCCGTCTCGCCAGCCGGAACCGCATTCACATAGCTGCCCCAGGAAGCGAGGTCCATCGCCTCCCCGAGGACAAGGTCGCGAGTCGCCTCCATTTCGCGCGTAAAACGGGTCACAGTTCCATTCACGTCCAGCTGGATCCAGATATCGCGCTGGAATCGGGATTGGGATTCCAGGGCAACGAAATCGAAGAGCGAGAAAACGGATTTCGTTCCAAGCGGCGACACCGAGAAGCTGGTCGGCTGTCCCACCTTCTCGCCCATTCCAACCTGAAAGGTACCGGAAACGGCTTTGTCCGTTCCATTCACGAGATCCCATTCGACGCGAATCTGATCGGTTACATTGATGAACTGTCGAGACTTCCACACCGCGGTAACGGGACCAATGCGCAGTGGCAGTTCGACGACTTCAGAGGAATAGACATTCTCCAGGAAAAAGCTGAACCGGGCAAACTCATCCGACGGCTCCAATGGAAAAAGGACATCACTCCCGTCCCTCGCCTTTCCGACAATGGGGCGCCGAAAGCGAAAGGAAAGTTGCG
>JARGNG010000137.1 GCA_029213265.1 Verrucomicrobiales bacterium
TTCCTTGAATTCGTCGTAGTTGCTGTAGTCGACCCGAAGGACGCCATCCTGGACCCGAAAAGTCTCTCGCGGATCCTCGCCGTACTTCTCATTGCGGATTTTCGGAGTCCATCCTGTGAGATCTTTTCCGTTGAAGAGAGGGATCCATTTTTCTTTTGTCTCGTTCTCCTCCGCATGAGCGAGAGGAGCGAACAGTAGAGCGAAAACGAGAAACGTGCGGGCAGTGAAGGTAAGTAGGTGAGCCATGAAGAAATGGAGTCTTTGGATTTCCTGCCATCATGGCGCGAACTCGCAGCAGGCGCCAGTCCGAATACAGGCGTCTGGCGGAGGACGGGTGATTTTCAAATTGAATACTTTCCCGGAAAGTGGCGGCAATTTCACCGGGGGGAAATCGTCGGTTCCACCTCCAAACTATCATTTTCCCTCGTAACCCTCTCGAAGTAAACTGCCCCTGTCGCCGATGGAGGAAATATTCGATTCCGGGAAGAGAGTCAAAAGAGGCTATGCGTTCGATGCTGCGTATGAATCAATGGTTGTTAATCGTCTCACTCTTGTTCCTTTCCGCGGGCTTTGCCGGAGCTCAAATTGCTCCCCGTGTTGACAATACCAGCCTCAACATGCCGGCGGAGATGTTCTCTTCCGTCGCGTATGAACTCGAGAATCTGGATCCCGGTGAGATTGGCCATCCCATGGCCCTCGTTTCGCCACCCGGAGACAGCCGTTTGTTCGTGGTGGATCGTGTCGGGCTGATCCGGGTGATCGATGATCTTGACGATCCGTCTCCTTCTGTGTTTCTCGATTTGCGGGACCGGGTCGACAGTGATTTTCTCGAGGAGGGGCTGCTCGGACTGGCCTTTCATCCCCAATTTTCCGAGAACGGCTACTTCTTCGTTTTCTACACGCGGCTGAATTCGGACCCTCTCATTGTGCACGATGACACACTCTCCCGCTTTCGTGTTTCAAGCGAAGATTCTTCCCTTGGTGATCCGAACAGTGAGACCATTCTGATTCGTCAACCGGGTGACAGGTGGAGCCAGAATCACAATGGGGGCGACCTGAACTTCACTTCCGACGGATTCCTTCTTGTCTCCCTGGGCGACGGAGGGATTTCATCGAATGCACAAAGAATTGATGCCGATTTCCGGGGAGCGATTCTCCGGATTGATGTGGACGGAAAACCCGGCAGCCTGCCTCCGAATACTCATCCGGCTTCCGTCGGTCCCTACTACATCCCGGCTGACAATCCCTTCGTCGGTGCCACTTCGTATCATGGGTCGAATCAGGAAAAAACTGCGCCGGCAGTTGCGGACGGTCGGTTAGGGGGCTGCGGGTTTCTGTCGCATCGTCTCCTCCTGAAATTTTGACGGGCATTCTGGAGAAAATCTGTATGATACCGGGAACCATGACATCCCGTTTCTCGATTCTCGCTGCCTTTCTTTTCCTCCCTCTGTCCCTGGTTTCCCAGGAAGCAGGTCTGCCACCGGGGGTCATGCTCCTGCCCGAGTCGGCTTTGCCGGAATACGAATCAAAGATTGATCATGCCGGATTGATAGAGCGGCGTTCCAAGGATGTCCTCAAACTTGGGCAGGAGGTGTATCAGCAGGTTTGTCATAACTGCCACGGCGATATCAACCTGGCCGGTTCGGTTCCGAACTCTCTTCGATTTGGCAGCGGTGAGTTTCAACATGGAAGCGATCCCTACACCATTTATCAGACGATCACCCGCGGCTGGCGTCTGATGATTCCCCAGCCTCAACTGACGCCCCGGGAGAAGTACGCCGTCATTCACTACATTCGGGGGCATTTTCTTGTGAAGCACAATCGGGGTCAGCATTTTGATGTCACCAAAGACTACCTGGAATCTTTGCCGAAGGGGAACAGCGATGGCCCGCAACCGGTCAAGCGCGAGCCATGGAAGGAGATGGACTACGGCCCGTTTCTCACGGGGACTTTTGAAATGGCGACCAGCGGGGAGCGGGCCAATCCGCGGCCGAAAGGGGCGCTGCCCGACTATGTCGCGCCGGATGCGAATATCGCCTACAAAGCGGTCGCGGTGAGGCTCGATGAAGGGGAGGGCGGTGTCAGCCGGGGAAAGATGTGGTCCGCGTTCGAACACGACACCCTGCGCGTCGCCGGTGTTTGGAGCGGCGATGGATTCATCGACTGGCACGGAATCAATTTTGACGGTCGTCATGTTGTTCGGCCGCGAACCATGGGAGAACCTCTTTTCGAAACGGCGGATGGTCCCGGATGGGCGAATCCCGAAACGGATGAATTCGAGGATCCACGCTTTCAAGGACTCGACGGACGTCGCTACGGGCCTCTGCCAAAAAGCTGGGGGCATTTCGAAGGACTCTACAAGCACGGCGATCGCGTTGTCGTTGCCTATACCGTTGGGGACACGAAGATACTCGAGTCCCATGATGTATCGGAGAAAGGTGGGTTTGTCAGGAATTTGAATATCGGAAAATCGGGTCGGGATTTGCAGCTTCGTCTCGGGAATGCGGGAATTACGGCTGCGGTCGTCGGGAGCGAGCAGGTGAATTTGTCGGAGTCCGATGGTTTTCTTGTAGCAGCCATCCCCGCAGTTTCGACACCGGTGAATCTGGCCTTTGTGATCGGGGACGGGGAAGCAAGTTCTGATGCTGCCCCACTTGAACTGGGAGGCCTAACCAGGGGTGGGCCTGCGCAATGGCCGGAGGTGCTGGAATCGGGCATCATTCGCGGAATTCAGAAGGGAGCCTTTCAATGGGACAGTTTTGCGATGCCGACGACCAACCCATGGAAAAGCCGGCTCCGCGCAAGTGGCGTCGATTTCACACCGGATGGAAATACGGCCGTTGTTTGCTGCTGGGACGGGGATGTCTGGAGAGTCGAGGGGATTGCTGATGAAACGGCGTCCACCGCAAAATGGAGGCGGATTGCGTCGGGTCTGTTTCAGCCGCTCGGTGTGAAACTGATCGGCGAAGAAATCTTCATCTCGTGCCGGGATCAGATTGTCCGTTTGCATGACTTGAATGGCGACGGGGAAACGGACTTCTACGAAAACTTCAACAGTGATCACCAGGTTACGGAACACTTTCATGAATTCGCGATGGGCTTGCAGGCGGATGACGAAGGGAATCTTTACTACGCCAAGAGCGCCCGTCATGCCCGGCCTCCCCTGGTGGAGCATCACGGGACACTGTTGAAAGTGCCTGCTGATGGGGGCGCAACGGAAATTCTCGCGAATGGGTTTCGTGCGGCAAACGGCGTCTGTCGAAATCCTGACGGAACCTTTTTCGTGACGGATCAGGAGGGGCATTGGAATCCTATGAACCGGATCAACCACGTCGTCCCCGGTGAGAATTTCTACGGAAATATGTGGAGCTATGGAGCGCCGGAGGACTCGTCTGATTCAGCCATGGAAAAACCGCTCTGCTGGGTCGACAAAGGCTTCGACCGGTCGCCGGCTGAGTTGCTCTGGATTGACAGCAAGAAATGGGGGGCGCTGAACGGCAAGCTGCTCCATCTCTCCTACGGACACGGTCGTCTTGAGGTGGTTCCGCACGAGACGATCAATGGCCAAATGCAGGGAGGTCTCTGTAGGTTGCCGATTCCCGATTTCCCGACCGGGACCATGCGGGGCCGGTTTCACCCGGAGAATGGACATTTGTATCTCTGCGGCATGTCCGCCTGGGGTACCGCGCAAATGCAGCTTCCGGGGGGATTCTATCGGATTCGGGCAACCGGAAAACCGATGCACCTTCCGACGGGAATGAGAGCGACCCGCAAGGGCCTTGAAATCACGTTCTCCGATCCGGTTAGGATTGAGGAGGCCTCCTTTCACGTTCGGAGTTGGGCTCTGGAGCGATCCGAGAAATATGGTTCGAAGCATTTTGACGAGAAGGAGCACCCGGTGAAATCGACCAGCCTGTCCGGAGATGGAAAGGTGTTGATGTTAGAAGTCTCAGACATGGCTCCGCGCTGGCAGATGTCGATCCGATACGAGATGAGGGGGGAGGGTGGCGAGAGCGTAACGGGTGAGATTCAGAATACGATTCACGAGCTGGGGGAGGAGTAAGTTGCGTTTTGATGCGGCTCTCCCGGAACCCGCGTGTCCGGGAACGTTGTTCGTGAGAGCCCGCTATTATAGCCCGCCATTATGGCCCGCCATTATGGCAAAAATTGAGTTGGCTTGCGCCCCCGGGAGCGGCCATCTTGAACCCGATGATCAAAAGAATCCTTTCCTGTTTCCTTCTTGCTGTTGCCGTCTCGTCCGTTCACGCGGCTGACTCTTCTCATCCGAACGTCATTTTTGTTCTCGCGGATGACCTCGGAATCGGAGACGTCTCCCCGACCAATCCCGAGTGCAAAATCAAGACGCCAAATCTCCAGGCGATGGCCGGGGAAGGAATTACCTTTCTGGACGCACACTCATCGAGCTCTGTATGCACGCCGACGCGCTACGGTGTGCTGACCGGGCGCTACAACTGGCGCTCGCGGCTCGCCAAGGGCGTTCTCAGTGGGACGAGTGATCACCTCATTCCGGCAGAACGAGCGACGGTGGCTCATCTTTTACGGGACGCCGGGTATCACACGCAGATGATCGGAAAGTGGCACCTGGGATGGGACTGGGCAAAGGCTGACAAGTCAGAAGGAAAATGGCAGAACATTGACTTCTCTCAGCCTGTGAAAAACGGGCCCGATATCAATGGATTCGTTAATTACTACGGGCACTGTGGTTCTCTTGATATGGCTCCCTATGTGTGGGTGGATACGGGTAAAGTCACCGCACTTCCCCAGAGGGAAGAAGGCGTGACGAAAGAAGAATCTCCGTATGGTTGGTATCGCAAGGGG
>JARGNG010000039.1:0-12208 GCA_029213265.1 Verrucomicrobiales bacterium
TCATTCAATGCCTCGTCGTTCGGGACCATGAACTTGTAGAGATACATGCCTCCTGACTCTTCGGTCGTCTCTTCCACCGCGATTCCTTCGGGAATCGTGCGGGGAAGGGTGTTGCAATACACATGCGTGGTGTAGACATACTTGTTTCGAAGCCAGCGGTCCAGGTTGGTTTGTTGCATTGAGCTCATAGTAGGAGGAGGTGTTTTGAGTTGTGCGGTTGACTACATTCCGGAACCGGCCATCATTTTCGGTCCCATCAGGAAAATCGGAAGAAAGGCGCCGATGAAAACCATCGTGATCAATCCTGCGGCGGACATGAGGACGATCACGTTCACCACGGTGGCGAATTCGTTCACGACCTGATCGACTTCTTCTTCATACATATTGGTGAGAAGCTTGAGCTGGGTGTCGAGAGAGGAGGATCTTTCCCCGATCGCAATCAGGTGGGCGACCTGGGCATCGCAGGACGTGAACTTTCGAATCGCGTCCGAGAAAGGGAGACCGGTTTCAAGATACCGTCGTCCGGCAATGAGGAGTTCCTCATACATCGGAGTTCCCTTGAGCGACTTGGCGGAAATTTCCACGGCTTTGGACAGGGTAATTCCGTTGGAATGAAGCATGTCCATCGAGCCAAGGAAGAGTAGCTGTCTCATTCCCATGATCAGTTTCCGGAGCAGTCTCCAGCGGGCCATCATGAAAAAGACGACCGCGCTTCTGACTTTTTCTATGAAGAGAAACGAAAACACGGAACCAAGCAGTCCGGCAACTACGAAGACCCACACTTTCTGTGTGAAATGACTGAGTTTGAACAGCATCCCTGAAAGCGGATCGGGATCCTGGCCGATGTCGTCGAGAATCCCTTCGATTTCCGGGATAATTCGAAGCTGCGCCCCGATAAAGAGCATAATGAGGGCAAAGATGATGATCGAAGGCATCAAGGTCGCCTTTTTCATCTTGGACTTAAATTCGGCCTCTTTTTTGAGTCGGTGAGCGATCGAGTCGAATGCCTGCCAGAGCTGGCCGGAGTCGGTTCCTGCCCGAACGAGCGAAACAAACTTGTCGTCAAATCGACCGGTTTTTTCGAAAGCACCGTAGGCGGGCATTCCATTTTCGATGTGTTCGCGGGCCTCTTTGAGCGTTGTCCTCACGATGGGCGAAGGGTGACCGCTGCCGTAGTATTTGAGGGCATCTGCGGTGTTGATGTTGGCCTTCAGCATCGAAGCCATTCCCCGGCAGAGCTTGATCAGTTCTTTCAGCGGAAAGCGCTTGTTCTTGTCATCACCGCTGAACAACGCCCGTTTGGGTTCGTGATGCTTACCGGCTTCGGATTTCTCCTTGATGCGGGCAGCAAGGGCCGCTTCTGCGGCAGAAGAGTAGGATGTTTCGGTGTCTTTCATGGACGGGAATGGCAAGTGGAATCCGGATTAGTCACCGGCAGACATATCAATAACTTTTCGAAGGGCATCGAGGTCCGAACGGCCTTCTTTGACAATTTGGAGGCCACTTTTTCGAAGTGACGGGAGAATTCCCTGCTCTCGAACGGCGATCTCAAGTTCGTAGGGGCTCAGGCTGCCTTTGGAGAGGGCGTCGGACCACTCAGGAGTGATTGGAATGATTTCAAGAATTGCGGTTCGACCGAGATAGCCGCGGCCTTCGCATTCGCCACAGCCGTCGGCGCCACGTTGAAATACCGGGATTTCCCGCCATTCTTCACCGAGGTTAAATTTCTTAATCTCCCGTTCGGTGAGACCGGGCTTCTTGATTTTGCAGTAGGGACAAAGAAGCTTGATGAGTCGCTGGGCGCAGGCGGCCTTCAAAGTCTGGGCGATTTTCCACCGCTCAATTCCCAATTGTTCGAATCGTTCAATGATCTGCGAAGCTCTCGGAGTGTGGATCGTTGTCAGAACCTTGTGGCCGGTAATGGCTGCCTCGATCGCGAGTTCGGCTGAGTCCAGGTCGCGAACCTCACCCATCAAAATGATGTCCGGGTCACTTCGCATAAAGCTCGCAATCATCGCCTTGAATTCGGTCGGGTTGATGTCGCAGTGGACGACGCCGGTGATTTCGTCCTCAACCGGGTTTTCCAGGGTCAGGATGTTGTCCTCGGGGCGGTTTAACTCTCGAAGCATCGCGTTCAGAGTTGTCGACTTACCGGAGCCGGTGGGTCCCGACATGACGATAATTCCGGCCGGAATCGCCATCACTTTTTCCAACTCGAACAAAGTGGCCGAATCAAAGGCGAGCGAGCCGACTCCCAGCTTTGCTTCGAAGTGGCTCTTGTCGAGAATACGCATGGTGACGTGGTATCCCCGGTAGGTTCTGTGACGCTCGAAACGCATGTCAATCGAGCGGCGCAGGTAGTTCACTGTGAAACGTCCGGAAATTCCCGGACGCTTTGCGCGTTCCTCCGGAGCAAGTCCCATCAGGTTCAGAAGAAAGGCATCGACGCGATCCTTCAACTTCATGGGAATTTCGAATTTTTCGCCCATATCACCATCGATTCGATAGCTGTAGTGGACGCGATCTTTGTCACACTTGATGTGAATGTCAGAAGCGCGGCTCTTTACGCCGTCGGATACGATTTTTGCGACGAGCTGTGCGAGAGGCTCATCATGTTTCTCGGTAACATTGAAATCGTTGATCTCATCTCCGCGATCGTCCACTTCGATTGCGTCGAGGTCGGATTGCGAAGGTCCCGTCGTTCGGGAGACGGTCTCGATGACCTGCGAAATCTCCGCTACTGGAGCAAGAATTTTGGTGACCTCAAGATCTGGGTATTGTTGCGAAAAATTATCTTCTGCAGTCGGATCCCATGGGTTGGCGACTGCGATATAAATCTGTTCGGCATCTTTGAACAGAGGAACAAACATGCCCCGGTTTAGCAGCGACGGGTCGGATTCTTCCAGGAGAGGACGATCCACGAAGTCCTTGATCTTCAGGAATACCGGCAGGGAGGTCAAAGTGCCAATCGCGGCAAGAATCCGGTTGGCCGTACACGTACGCGGGATGTCCTCTCGGGAGCGTTCTCCGAGGGATGGATCAAAATCAATCAACTGATCGACAACGGCGTCAGTAATTGTCTCATTGAGAGTAAATCCGATGTTTAGATTCATGTTCCAAAGTGGCGCTCTCGAGTATACTTCCAGGCGTTCAGGTCCGTCGTCGTGATGAATTGAAAAGGTTTCCGGCCGAATTCCGCTTCCATCTCATTGGAGATCAAGCGGGCTGCCGCCGTCGCCGTGAAAGGATTGATGGAAGTTACGGTGAGAAAGTCTTTCTCGCTGATTTGAATGATGGGCGCAGACAGCAGTCGACAGATTTCCGAAATTTGTGGATAGTCGTTGTAAAATTCGATCGGGGTTTCGTTCTGGTGGGCGAACGCGAGGTGAGCGATCTTTGTTTTCGAATACCGGAGAAGGGCGCGGGTGAGTTCCAGCGTCACATCGCGTGATTCGATGTCTTTCTTCTGCCAACCGGTTACGACGAGATACTCGAGAGCATCCGGGAAGGGTTCCCCTTTGGCCGTTGCATTAACTGCCTTGAGATACTTCTGAGTGATCTTACTCGTATCTTCCGGGCTGAGCTTTCCCACTTTGTTGAGAGCCTGATAGGTATACTCTCCACAGTGGGACATCTGGCGCTTCAGAAGCTCGGCGTGAGGCATCTTTCCGACCTCGCGTTTAGCAGGTACCTCCAGTTTCTCCTCGACGGGTGATGTCTCGGTTCCTTGGGGCTTCTGAGTTGCGGGGTCGGTGGGATGTGTTTCAGCAGAAGAGGGTGTTTCTACAACAGCGCTCATCAGTTATGGGTTGCCTTGTTTCCTCCGAAAAGTTTACCGAGGAGACCGCCGCCATTACGGTTGCGTGCGTTTGCTGAACGGACCGTGACGCTCGGAGTTTCAAAATTCGGCTCCTGATACTCGCCCAGGTTCTGGCCCGGGTCGGATTCTGGCAAATTGTAAGGGTGGGCAGGGTTCAGGATGTGTGACTCAGGGTCCCGGCCGTTCTTCTTGAAGACGTTGTTCAATGTATTCTTCAGATTCGGCTTGTAGCTGTCTCCTGGGTTATTAGGATCGGGATACTCGAAGTTGCTTGGAAGCACGTGGCTTTCGTGGATCTCGTGACTGAGCGTCTCCGTTCCCGTTGCGTCGGGGCGGTAGAGCTTGGGAGTTACGATAAAGACGAGACTGGTGTTCTGCTTGTCTTTGGAGGTGTTCTTAAAGAGCAGGTTCACCGCAGGGATGTCGCCGAGGATAGGCACTTTGTTGGACCGGTCCGCTGTGGTTTCCTCATAGAAGCCACCGATCAGCAGCGAGTAACCGTTGGGAACGCGAGCTGTAGTCGTAACGGTGGACTCATTCACGCGCGGATAGAGGTTTCCGGTTTGTCCCTGGACATAGTCCACGATCTGGGCTGAGCGGGGGCGGAGGGCCATCCGAATGGTGTCGTCAGGAAGGATCGTCGGGGTGACGGCCACGGATACACCGATTTCACGGGTCGTAGCGGCATCTCCAACCGGGTCACTGGCATCAATGGTGTAGCGAACCTCTTCCGTAACATTGGATCCGGCAGCAGTCTCGCTCACGGTAGCCGTAATGATCGGGACACGATCAATAATCGAGATCAGGCCTTCTTCGTTGTCTTCTGTAATCAGAGTCGGGCTCGACTCCTGCTGGGCAAGACCGCCTGTGTTCAGTGCTCGCAGAACGACTGACAACTGAACTGGGGAGAGAACCAGGTTGGCATCATTGTTCTCTCTCGTGAAGCTGTCGTTGACACTGAAATCACGGTTATTGCTCGCGATTTGCAGACCTCCCCCTGAGCCGGATGAGGTGATCACCCGGGAGACAGTGGAAATATCGGGGAGATTAAAGAGCGCATTGAGAGATGTCGCGGCGCTGATGGAGGTTCCGGAGTCTCCGAGAACAGAGCTCCAGTCGACACCGATCTGGTTCTTCGTGCTGCTGGAAACCCGGAGAATGCGGGTCTCGATGGCAATTTGCTGCTTCGGCTGATCAATTTGATCGAGGAAGAGGGCAAGGGCGTCGAGCTTCCGCTCGTTGTCCATCACGATGAGAGTATTGGTTTTGGTCTCGTATTCGATAATCCCGCTTCCAGGAGTAAGGAAAGGCTGGAGAATCAGTTTGATCTGCTCAATGTCAGAAGGGCGGAGATACTTGAGCTGGTAGCGGAATGGCTGGGTGGGCAACTGGGAGAGCTGAGCCGAGTTCAAAGCGTAGACCGTATTTCCCTTGGTGTGGATGGTGACTCCATACATAAGGGCAAGCTCTTCCATCTGGCGGACAGGATCGTCGTCCATGAGTTGTCCGGTCACCAGGAAACTGGGGCCGTCCAGATCAGCATTGTGAAAATACTGATGATTCGCAATCTGGGCGAGGTGCTGAAAAACATCGTTGAGTTTCGCCTCACGAAGCCAGAATCCATTCGGAGTTTCCTCGATGATGGAGAGAGGCTCGCCGTCTTCGGAGGTCGTGGCTGCCTGCACGGCGCTGGGGGCTACCACGCCGGTTTCTTCATGGGCAATATCAGCCGTCGCTTTTTCCACGGCTTCTGCAAAGGAATCCACAAAACTGGAGTCAGCAACAGGGGCCGGATCATCTAAAGGCGCGAAGCCGGCGAGCGCGTCGGAATTTTCTGTAGCATCTGATTCAATGACTGGTTCAGCGACTACAGGCGGTTCTACAATCGGACTACTGGGAGGCGCACTGAGTTCTGGAAGCGATTCAATGGGCGAATCACTCACCAGATCCGCTTCGGGTGGAACCGGATTTTCTTCGAGCAATTCCTCTGGCTGTGGTTCGTCAACAATCGCAGGTGGTTCCGCAGTAGGAGCCGGGAGCGAGGTCTCGATTAAGCGGGAGGTGTCTTCAAACGCGATCGAGTCACTCGATACAGAAGGTTGAAGAGAGGAGGGCGGCGTTGTGTCGCCTACTTCTACGAGGATGAGAGCAGCCAGTGAAGCGATTCCTGCTACTGAGACCGTTGCGATTTCCTTGATTTTCATTGCGGTGTTGGGGTAAAGAGGGGGATTGGGCGGAGTTAAACTGCCTTGAAATACTGGTAATTATAGAAATTATACATCAGTTAACAAAAAAAGCCATAATTATTTTAATTTACTATAAATAATTCGTTCATTCTTTGGATGCCTTTAAGAGGCGCCGGAGTGGAAGACTTGGTGATCGGCTCGAATTCCTTGGGCTTGGTGTTGAAATCCACCGTGGCAACCTCCTGGGTATCGAGATCCTTGAAGTAGATGGAGTGCCCTTTGATCCCCTCAAATCGAAGACGAATCGTCAGTTCCTCCAATTTCATGCCGAAAACGTCTCCCCGGTTAAAGGAGCGGGCTCCGAGAACGATCTTTCCTCTGGAAGGGTAGACACCGCTGATGGGAAGCGTATCCAATGCGTTCTTGAGAGACGAGCTGTTGAGAGTGGGAACTTCGTCAAAATCCCCGTATTGATCAGAGAGAATCGGTGACGCTACCATATTCGTCGGGTCCATCGGCATACCAAAAGGATCCATTTGCCTTTTGCTATCGCGGATTTTGGCGACAACGAAGTCGGCACGTTTGAGGAAATCCAACTCTTCGACTTCTTCGGCCATCTGGATGGGGGAGGTTCCGGGAACTTCCGGATTTGCATCCGGAGCGGGTGCCGGCTCCTGTCCTACAGAGAGGATCGGAAGAAACAACAGGGTGAGTAGGGGAAGGAATTTCATGAGGGTATTAGGCTTTGGCTTTCTCCCAGCAGAGGTAAAGGACAGTGAAGTTAAGTTTACCTTCATCGTCGTCCGTCCGTGCCGGATTCGATTTGACCGAAATGCTCTCCAACATCAGGTTGGGCATTTCGCGTTCCAATTCTGCGAGCAAAAGTTGCATCGGCTTGAAGCCGCCTTCGAAGCTGAGTTCAATCATCGAATGCGGGTTGTTCGTTCTTGAACCAATCGACGTCGACTTTTGGGCTTTTTTCATCTCTGTCTGTCTGAGGACAGAGTCATCATATCTGGCGAGGATTTCGTTGAGATGGCTGGAAATCGCCTGGATAAAGTCCTGATCGAGCTTTGCGTTCCAGTATTCGATTTTTGCTCTCCGGTCATCCAGAGAAAGCATCGCCTCCAGTTCGCGAACCTGGGTGCTGGCTGATTGATAGGCCTTGAAGTTGGACTCTTTCTCCGCGTGACTCGCATGGAGTTTGCCACGCCCATGGAGAATGGCCACGAGCAGGCCGATAATCAGGATACAGGGAATTACGACACTGAAAATTGTGATCGCTTGTCGGTGAGGGGATACTTTCATTTCTTTTCAACAGGGGTGCTGGTCATGGCAAGCTCGTCTGCCGGAGTGTGGGTCTGCCGGATACCGAGCTCAAAGGCGATTCGAAAATGTCGGGCAATTTTGGCGGGGAAGTTTTTCGTAGGTGGCATCGTGCCCTGCTTTTGCTGGAAGTTGACATTGACCTCCCGTGACTCGTCGTTCACCCGCAGGTAGTCAGCCTGGGTTTCCTCCGCAATCTGATTCAGCAGCCCTTCTACGTACGTTCGACTTCCCAGGGAAGCGAGCTTGGTGGCTACCTTCGGGTTGGCATACCCGGAAATTGTCCATTCGCGGCCAAATCCGATCTTTTCCTTTTCCGTTTCTCCCGGAATTGCGCGGTAGCTTGCACTACTTAAAATAACCCCACCATTGTCGGGAAAGATGGAAAGAACCGTCTGGAGCGCGGCCCATCCTTCGGAGCGTTTTGCGAGGAGACCGTTCCAATGTTCATACTCGGCCTTTTCTTTTTGCAGTTTCGCCATCGTGGCCTGCATTTCCTGGGCTGCGGTGGGGGGGAGCTTCCACGCTTCCGTGCTCATTTTCGTGATGAAATCCGTGCCGGTCCAGCCTGCGAAGGCGAGGAGAACCACCAGTACAACCTTTTGTCCCATCGAAGAGAACTTGAGAAGCCGGAGGTCGCCGCGGCTGGGCATTCTTGCGATTTCTTCAGGAGACACTCCGCAGAAATCCTGAATCGCCCACTTTTCCTTTGCCTGCAGCAGGGGAATGTCCGGCAAATTCTTTGACTTCCAATCGCCGGTGAGAAATGCAAACTCGAATCTTCCACCCGGGATGTGCTCCACGGCTTCGTGTTCCTTCGCATTGACGACGTGGATTTTTGCGTCCGGATTTTGCTCCAAATAGATGGCGAACAATTCCCGGTGTTCAGTAGCGGGAATACCAGCCATGGACACCGCAATGATATCGGGATCCTTCAAATCAAGAAGCGCGCCTGTATTGGCGATGAGGTCAGAGTATTCGTTGGGGCTGAGCGTCGTGCCGGAACGGTGCGGTAGAGGACGAATCATCAGGATTTCACCCTTTTTCCCGTTGGCGCAGAGTAGAGTGAAGGCCTCGAATTGAATCAGGGAAATAGTAGTGGCGAAGGATCCGCGCTCCGGTACGAGAAGAGGGAGACTGGCGACGCCTTCAAGGGCAGCCGACAACACTTCAGTAATGACAGGAATATTTCGCAGTTCTCCATAGTCTTTCAGTTCGTCGACCAGGAGCTTGTATTGAGACGAAACCTGAACTGCGACGGAAAGCTTTTCGGCCTCCTTGTTTCCCAGAAGCGGGAAAATGTGCCAGAATCCGTCCTCCGGGTCTACCGAATCATCCCCGAGAGCGATTCCGGGATCGGTTGCGAGAAGGGTATCCAGTGCATCAAAGTTATCATCCGCTGCAAAATCCGGTGCGAGGTCGCGAACCCGAATGGCGTCGGCGAGGTGAAAAATGACACCGAGAGATTTTGGCTTTCCACCGAAATGCTTGGAACCGAGGATCTGCCTCAACAGTTCATGAAGCTGATTTCTGGAATGGTCATCCAGACCGGTTGGAAGGTTGTTTTCATCCACGTCGAAGGATACGGCCGGAATCGCCGGACCCTCGTACCACTGATTGGTGCTGCTGCTGTAGATCGCACTGACTACCTCAGATGAACCAACCCAGAGGTGCCACTGGAGCTGCAGGTCGTGCGCTCTTTTATACCAGTCAGCATTCTTCGCGCGGCTGGTCGACTTGAGAATCTTTTTCGACTGGCGATAGACCTTGAGCGGATTGGAAGTTGTTTCGAGGAGTTCCATGAAGGGATGAGGTGGGTAGGGCCCCTGCTCCGCCGTTTTTGCGATCGGTGGTGTTAAGATCGATCAGAGACAGTTTGCCGGGGGGGGAGGGTAACTGGTGAAGGAAAATCAGAATCAGGTTCTGGTCTTTTTTCAGCAGTTGGGTCGAGGTTTGGGAAAGTCCGGCCCCGGGGATTTACCCGGGACCGGAGTGAATGGAGAAGATTTCGGTTTTCACCGAAATCCGGAAGGGATTACCAACCGCTCACGTTTGCAGGTGCGTGCTCAAGAGTGGATGCAAGAGAGCAGTCCATGGCAGCTACTCCAACTGCAGGGAAGCTAACGCCCGTAGCAGCTGCGAGAGCAGTGGAAGTTCCACCCTGGTTGTAAGTACCGCTGCTTGGGCAGGAAGGAAGAGCTTCGAGAAGCTTTCCGGTGCCAGCAACTTCAGTGACGTCGTAGGTGTCAGTAGCAGACTTTTCGTAAAGGTTCTGGAATGAACGAACAGCCTTCTGGTAGCTGGAGATGTTCAGGACGCACTTGGCACGGTTAGAACCTTCTTTGTAAGCGCTGACGCCGATAAAAAGGACAGAGATCAGTCCGAGAAGGACTGCGATGACGAGCGTGATCTCGATAAGGGTAAGACCGGCTTGCTTCTTAGTGTTATTCAGTTTCATTATGTTTATTACTTATTTGTTGTTGTTGTTTTCCTTCTGGAGCCCAATGGACTCCTTCGAGATGGGTATCAGCTCGCAACTCCCGGGATGAAAAGGAGATCGTCTCCTTCTTCCTCGTTCATGCGATTCATTTGAAATGCGGTATGAGTGATTTTTCCTGAATTGAGCAGGTTTTTCAGATTGGCATCCCACTCGATATTACCGCTGTGACGGATGGCATCTTCGAGGGATTTGGCAGCACCATCATAGGAGGCGATACCGGAGCGGACGGCAGAACTGTTGTTCTGGAGAAATTCGTAGTTGAGAACCCGACCATTATCCGTGGGGATGAGGCCCTGCGAGAGGATGAACATCAAGATCTCGGACAGACGACCGAGCAGTGATCGATGCTGTTCTTGGGGGAAAAACTCCAGAATACGACTGAGGGTCTTCACCGCGCCGTTGGTGTGCAGGGTAGAGATCACAATGTGACCGGTCTGGGCCGCTTCAATCGCGATTTCCATGGTCTCGCGGTCACGAATCTCACCAATCAGAATCACGTGAGGAGCCTTACGAAGCGCGTCTTTGAGACCCTGCTGGTAGCTTCCGACGTGTTTTCCAACTTCCTGCTGAGTCGTAAATCCGGCCGAGGGGATCGGGCGTCCATGTTCATCTGGTTCGGCCATGAAGCGGGAGTAGCGATACTCGATCGGGTCTTCCACGGTAACGATGTGGCGGGGATGATTCTGGCGCAGCCAGTCGAGGATAGCAGCCAGCGTCGTAGACTTTCCGGATCCTGTTTGTCCGGTCACCAGTCCGAAGCCCTGGCGGCGGGTCATAAACTCCTTAAGAGCGCGAGTCGTATCGCGAGCGAGCCCGAGGGTCTCCATGGCTGCAATTTCATCACTCAGAATTCGGCAAGTGACGCCCGGGCCCGAAGTGCTGAGATGCGCCTGAACACGCATCCGTCCGGAAATGGTTCCGTCGGGGAGGGGGAATCCGTCACAACTGAAGTCAGCAACCTTGTCGTCAAAGAGGCGTTGTTTCACATCCTTCATGTTCTGAAGGCGAGCTGCATCCGCACCTGCGTCGGCTTCCTGGCGGGAATACAAAAACTCAATGACCGCCATGACGATCTCAGATGGTAGCTCCCCGAGAGTGGAAATGATTTCCAATCCCTTCTTGGTGTGGCAATACACCCAGTTTCCACTCCGCATCTGGATGTCGGAAATGGAGTTTGCCCCTGCCTGAGCGAATACTTCGCTCATCACATATTGGGCTTGGGCCTGTAGTTTTTGGGGTTCCATTTGGGGATAGCTTGCGGCTACAAGAATATGGTAAAGCAATAATTACCATAATCAATATAAAAAAGATAAAAAACCACGTATTTTCTAAAATTATTTAAATCCAAACTATTAAGGCGAACGCGAGCGTCTCTTCGATCGTCCTTTGCCGGGGGCTACCTGGACTCCGTGCAGCCGCAGGCAAGGGTTGGGTTGGCCAGTTCTCCCAGGCGATATAGGCACAAAAAAGCCCACCGGAAGAGGTGGGCTTCTTGAATTGTCTTTTTTAGCGGAGGGCAGGGAAATCCTACTCACTGTCGAAATCAAGAATTTCGGCTACCTCTTCGTCGACCTCTTCGTCGACCGTACGGTCCGAAGTCGATTCCGCCCGGGCAATCAGAACGTCGAATTGCTCAAAAGTCCTGTTCGAGAACCGAATTCGCGATGCGATTTCCAACTGACGTTCCCGGGAAAGGTTGTCCCACACACCGTTTTCAAGAGCCCCTTCATAAAGCTCTTTGAAACGTCCCAGGCAATGCTGAATGTCGTTGCGGAATCGCTTCAGGTCCTCAAGCGGCATCTTTGTGCCGTTTTCCATGTGGGTTCCGTTTTCCATGAAGAAGAGATTCAGCATCGCCGCGGCTGCGGTTACATAGGGCTCCGGATCTTCGTTTTCCTTGAGAGCTTCCTGCATCGTGATTTGAGCAATCAGTTTGGCTCGCTCACGGGTGGCGTCCGTTCCGCCGAATTCGTGGACGGTGAGAAAGAGGTGATACGAATTGTAGGCCCCATAATGAAGCGGATCCATCTTGTAGCTATGAAGGAGCTGCTTTTCGACTTCCTTCTTGGCCCAGGCGAGATGGGCTTCATTCATGCTTTTCGGATTGGTTCGCGTGTACTTGATCTGGTTGAACTCATGAAGATACTTCTTGGAGCGATCAATAAAGGAGAGATGTTCCTCCGCTTCCTTTCCGTGGTCGTGATTGCAATAGGGACTCGTGCAGGTATCCGGATTGTGGTCTTCCTCATCCAGGTTTTCCTCGGATACGTGAAAGACGAAGGGCTCTTCCTCGGCGCTTTTCTCTTCGTGATCATGAGAGGAGTGATCATGGGAGGAGTGATCATGAGAGGAGTGATCATGAGAGGAGTGATCATG
>JARGNG010000039.1:12308-19814 GCA_029213265.1 Verrucomicrobiales bacterium
GAGGAGTGATCATGAGAGGAGTGATCATGAGAGGAGTGATCATGGTCGTGCCCGTCATGATCGTGATGGGACGCATCGGAACCCGTGTCAGCGTCATGGCTGTGGTCGTTGCACCCGTGATCATCGCAGTCGTGGCCGTGCGAATGTGGAGAGATTTGCTCCACTCCAAGATGCCAGATTCGATCTACTGTTGTTTCGGATAGGCGCGCGAGCAGTTTGCCATAGGCCGACTTTTGAATCGCAAACGGATTGCGGCTGTGGTGGATTTCGTTTGTCTTGCGCAGAGAGGTGAGGCCTGCGCCTGCAAGCACGAGTCCTCCTGCGATCAATGCAATCGAAGTGAAATGAGAGATCTCAGAATTCATTTTCCGGCGCGGAAGAGTTGAAAGGAAAGCCCTGCGGTAAGAAGTCCGATCCCCCCGAGGTAGGTCGCCATCGTGCCGAGATCGGCAGCGGGCAGCGCGCCCAGCTTGAAGACAAGGCGGGATGTCAGATCGGAGAGATGGTAGTGGGGGGACACGATGTAAACCAGGTTGAGAACCGGGTTCTTGTTGTCGACGAGGAAGACCTCCAACTGCGCAATTCCGAACAGCCCATAGAGAGCCAGTCCGACGGTAATGGCATAGGCGGCCGCTCCATTGAGTCGAGTTCCGAGCGCAATCGAGAGAATGAGAAGGGGAGCCACGACAAGAAGGAACAGGAGCAGGTATTGAAGATTGGTTTGGATCCAATGCTCCGCTTCGACTGGATCACCGGGCATCGCGGTGAAGGTACTGATGAAGAAGGTAATCAGGGCGAATCCGGCGAAAACGGTAAAACAACTCAACCAGAGTTGTCCCATCTGGCGCGTTTTCGATACACCGAGAGTCTTGAAATACTCCAGGATTCCGTGAGAGGACCAGCGATCCCCGATCATGGCGCCTTGAAAGAAGAGCCATCCCAGAGCCGCTACCCAGAGTAGAACCCAGGCCGCTTGAGCGCGTGCCGGCTCAAGGAGAGAGGGCTTCGACTCCCACGGAGTCATGAGAGGGAGGGCAAAAGGAAGAGCGATGAGAAGAAACGCAAAAATCACGAAGGTCTTGCGATTCAGAATCGAGGCAAGGGTGAGTTTGTAGAGTTGCATGAGTAGAACGGGTAAGGGGAGTTAGTTCAGGGCTTCCTTGGTTTCCATCCAGTCGAGGGTGCCGTCGACGTCGACCTGTTCGAGCTTTCCGTCGCGAATCAAAACGGCGCTGTCCGCTTTCAGAGTCGGTTCGTCCGGATGGACGCAAACGAGACGAATCATGTCGTTTTCCTTTTCGCTCCAGATTTCATCGACGAAATCACGGGCCGCAAAGTCGAGACCAGAAAAGGGCTCGTCGAGAAGGAGAATCTGAGGGCCGCCGGCGCGGGCGTGAGTCTCTGCGACAATCAGTCCGACTTTCTGGCGATTGCCCTTCGATAGCTTTCCGTAGGGCTTTTCCGGATCGAGTTCGATTCGCTCAGCCATTTCCATGGCAAACGAACGATTTCCGTTCTTGAAGAGAGCGGAAAAGATCTGCCGTGGCTTCATTTCGTTGTCGAAGCGCAGATCTTCGTCCAGATACTGAACGGAACCCTCCCGGGAGATTGTGCCGGAAAGGGGAGCGAGAATTCCCGCAATGGTTTTCAGAAGGGTTGTCTTTCCGCGGCCATTTCTGGCAAGGAGCAAATGACGTCCCGGGGTGAGTTTGATTTCATTCTCCGAGGTAGCCAGAAGGATGTCCTTTGGGCCGCTGGAAAGCAGCTTTTTACGGTAACCAATGGCAAAACCTTCAGGAAGAATGACCGATGGATCGTGATGTACTGACTTCATAGGGATTCAAAAACAAAAAAGATTGGAGTTATAAATAATATAAAAATTATAACATTCAAGCTATTTTATCAAGAAACCCGAAGTAAAATTCAAAAAAACGGAGGATTTTTACCACCTCTGATTCAGAGGACCTAGCGGTGGACCTCTTCGACGGTTAGCATCCAGTTCATCAGATAGATGGGAGGCAGTTCCGCCGGGCTTTCGATGGAAACGAGCTCCGCGTCGAGCAGGTCGGATTCGATGCGAGTGTCATTAGCGGTCTTCAGTTCCATGGGATTGAAGGTATCACTCGTGCTGGTTTTCAGTGTGCTGAGTTGACCGCGCAGATTGATCGGGTTTTGAATGTTAACCGATTCTCCGAATCGCTTTTCCGGGGCAAAGAGGGAAACGGGTGGATAGTACTCCGCTCCGAGGGGTAAACCTGAGTTGGCAGGAGGAGTCGTAGCGACACTGTTGAGGGTCTCTCCAATGTAAAGCCGCAAGTCTGTGACGATCGAGAAACCTTTGCCGTATGGGGACAAGTCTCTTCCGCCACGAAGAGTGATGCAGGTATCAGAATCAAGCGAAGGGTTGCTGGGGGCCTCTACGGTGGGCTCTGAACTAAGCGGGGAAACGTAAATCGAATTGTTTACGTTGATTCCCGCTGCGCTGGGAACACTGCTGGCGAGAAACGCTGGAAGGCGGTCCATATGGAGAACGAGAGCGTTGCGCTGGCTCTCCAGAACATCTGTTTGAAACGGAAAAATATCGCCTCCGACTTCCAGATCACTTGGCCAGTTGTCGCCTCTCGTGTAGTCAATTTGGGCCACCGTATTGCTCGTCGTTTGGTAATAGAGACGGACCTTGATCGGGATTTGGGTATCCAGAGCAGTCATCTCCAGAATATCGAGCCTCATTTTTGCCTGATTCGCTCCCCTGGTGTAATCCTTCCAGCCGGTGGGCGAAATTCTTTGGCTGGCGGCACCGTCAGGGCTCCTCTTGAGGAAATTGTAGCCGGGATTCAAGGGGAGGAAGGCGACTTTTCCGACATTTCCCCCGACAGATGCATCGTAGAAGTCCGTATCAGACGCCAAGGCCCGGTTTTCCCGTTTGCCCATTTCGTCAAAGTCGTTCGCCACCGTATTACCGTCCACGCTGGTCGTAGTGCTCAGGGACATGGATTTGCGGGCGGAAATAGAACCTTTGCTGAGGCTGACAGACCCCTGCGTTTCAATCGCATCGGCATAAATGCCACCGTCCAGGGAGACATTTTCCCAGTCTGTTCCGTCTGCAAACTGTCCTACCTGCATCAGGGCGGAAGCAGAGAGGGGAACTTGAGACGGAACTTCATACAAAGAGAGCACGTAGGTTTTTCTCACCGGGGGCATTCCGGTCCTCGCCTGGTCGCCTTTGCCGAAGGTCAGGGTGAAGGTCCACCAGTTGCGTTTCGCGACAAATTTTTCACCGGGGCGGCGATAGCCGAATTTTACGTCCGGATAGATCAGCTGATTGTAGAGCGGATAGGAGTCAGAATTGACCAACAACCCCTTGTGGTAGATCGAGTTGTAACTCTGGTAGTTGTAGAGATACTTTTTGTTCAGCGAAACAATCGGGTAGGACTGATCCAACTGGTAATCCGAATAGCTGCACATGAGCGGAGCAGGGATGAACGGATACATGTTCGGTTGAAACAGCATTCGATATTCATACCAGTTGCCTCCGTTTACGAGCTTTCGGCTTCCGTCGTAGGGCGCGCCGGGCGACTCGACCAGTTCGCTGACGGACTCGAACTGGGTGTCACCGGTATTTGCGGAGATCGCGTTGGAAAGGCCGAGCGAGGCGAGCATACTGGAGTCTGCGGCCTGTTCAGCGTTGGCAACCGTGAGTGCTTCCTCGAAAATCGATTCCCAGGTGTAGTTTTCCGCATTGGTTGCAGACCCCGACTTCATTGCCCCGATCGCTTTGTTGGGAACAATGTGGAGAAGAGCGGTGAGAATGGCGTCTTCCTTTTGGGAATAGTCCTGCTTCATCTGCGCACGAACCTGCGTATCGAAGCTGTTCATGTTTGAGAGCAGCGAGAACGTCAGCATCGAAATCAATGCCAATGCGATGGCCGCTACTCCTGCGAGAGTAGCGTAGCCCCGGGATTTCCGGAATTCGATTGAGATGGGAGAAATTTTCATTAGTCGGGGTTTCCAGCGTAGGCAATTTCTTCTCCTTTAGAGCCGGTCAGCGTAATCAGGAGGACACCGGTGGAGTTGTCGAAAGTAACGACGTCCGGCTTGGTCGAGATCGTCCAGGTGGGGTTGGTGGGCCAGGCATCGGCGCTGTAGGAGCGGAAGTAGTAGTTCAGTTGCTTTTGACCACTGACCGTCTCGAAGGCAACGATGGCGTGGTCGGAGGTTCCATCCGGGTTCCGAAAACGGAGTCGGATCGTTTTTCCCCCGGTACGAACCGCGCCGCTCAAGTTCTTCGCGCTACCGATATCCGGGAAGATTCGATAGTTGTCCGCACGGTTCACAATATTGGTCAGCAAGGTGTTTACTTGAGGCGCTTCATCCCGGAGGAAACTGAAATTCCGCATCGTCTCGGTAAAAGTAACCTGCTGCTGCAGCAATCCGAGGAGAGCGGACGCGATCCCGATGGTGAGAGCGATCGCAAGCGAGAGCTCCACGAGGGTGAATGCCTTTTGATTGGAATGATTGGAACGTGAGAATCTCATCGCGTTCGCAAAGTAGTTCGGGTTTTCACGTATTCTTTGTCACCAATTTGGTAGGCGAGCACGGATTGGAGCTTCCACCCTTCCGTTTGGCCAGGATTCGTGGCTGCCGTTCCCGTGCCTCCCGCGGAAGGAAGGTTGTTGGGGGCGGCGATTCGAGTCCGGTGAAGAGCTGCCGTGACCACTTTCCCCCCGGGCAGGCGTCCCACGATGACGGTGGAGGTCGTTACGTTGGGGCTCAGGGCCCAAAGCGAACTCGTGGTGTTAATCGTGTCAAAGGGAACCCTGGTTGCGAGCGCCGTCTCTCTGGTGAGATACGCATCCGTCATGGCCTGTTTGACCGTCCACGCCTGACTTGATGCAGTATTGATCGACGCCTTCAGGGTGACGAGGGCCACCATCACGAGAACGGAATAGCTCAACGCGATCTCAATGAGCGCCGAGCCTTTCTGATGTCGCTTTCTGGAAGGGGAGAGGTTCATGAGGGGGAAGACGGAGATCTTTTCGATCACTCGATCGAAGTGACGTTTCCGTTGAACTGGATCGTTCTCTTGACGTCAAAGGTCATGTAGGAAAGTCGATCGATTCCGAACGGTGTAGAAGTAAGCACTTCAATGGTATAGGTGCCGTCATGCCGGATGGCATCATCCCACTTCTTGATCCGTAATTTTCGATTCCTGGGAACGGCACTGTCGATCATCACTGACGCTCCGGCGATGAGGGTGCCTCCTGTTCCCAGTGACGCGGCACCTTCATAGATTTGCGCATAGGTAAAGGAATCCGGATAAAGATCTTTCAGGGTTACCGTTACCTCCGGAGCCAGATCCTTGATGATGTCTCCATTGCTGAGCCCGTCGATTGTGACACGGGTTAGCGGCCAGACCTGAATGAAGTGCGAATCCAATTGCGACTCAGGCGCCTCATAGTCGGCCAGACTGAATACGGAAAATCGCTCTTCCCCCCGTACTTTGGTTCTGTCACTACCTGGTATGGCAGAAAGGGGAATTGTGATCGTATGATCGCCGTTGGCATCGAGGGATCCCTGCGTTAGGAGTGTGGCCAGACTACGATCAATGCCATTTCCTTTTCCGGTGCCGTAGGACTGAACGTGACGCAGAAGTTTAACGGACTTGGCAGCTTCCGGGGCAGCCGGATCGGTGCTCAGTCCATCCACGGTAATAGTGATGGAAAAACCGCGATCGATTCTTGTCCGGGGAATCACCTCATAGGGATCCTCTGTAGTGATTGTGACTTCGGATACCGGAATGTAGGAGTTCACATAGGTAGTATCGAGAAGATAACTCGTGAGCGGGGACGATTTGACAGTCCAAAGCTCGAACCTGGCCCCATGTGGATTGATTGGAAGCTCCGACTGCTGAGATCCGAGCAGATCTACGTCTACGTCCCATTCGAGTTCATCCGGCAACTGAATCTGCCGAATAAAGTTTGTGAATACGTTCTGGGATTTTGCCTCTGTGGCAAAGAGAGAAAAGAGGATTACTGCTATTGTGGTGGATAAAAAGCGCATCATTTTTGAAAGGTTTTTGATTTCATTTCCGTCCCGGTCGGAACCGTTTCCGGATCTTTGGGAGGGAGAACTGAGATGGGGCCCCCTTTATACGTCGCGACCACAAGAGAGCTGCTCTCCTTGATCGCCGTCAGCGTTTCTTCGTCAAATGGAACGTGACCGAGGGCCTGTGGCCTTGTGACTTCCATCGTGCGGATCCAACCGCGGTTGTATTTGTAGAAGTCCTGAAAGTTGTGAACCTGCACGTTTGGCTTTTCGCCAATTCGGTTTTTCAGCTTCTCGGGGATGTGAAGCACGGCTCGCTCGGGGACGAGAGTCAGCCTTCCGTTGTAGGCAATGATCGTCGAACTCTTGATCAAATCCCGCTTGGAGTTTTCGATCGAGGGGTCGACCTCGGTATTGCCTTTGGCCGGACCCAGATCGGCGAATGCGCTCACCTGCTGCGCCATTCGCAGGCGCTGACTGAGGGAATCGTGCGATGCGGAATCCCGCATTTTTGTTTTCCCGGACTGTTGGGCCTGCAGCGACCCATGAAGGCAACCGAGGAAGGTCGCCGACAGGATACAGACTTTGATTAGTGAATGCATGATATTTTGGGGTATGGGGATTACTTCTTACGGCGTCCGCGCTTCTTACTTTTTTCGTCATCGACGTTAGGATCCGAGTCCTCACCGGTCATGGAATCTCTAGGGTTGCTCGAATCAACGCCATCCACGTTGTTTCCGTGCCCGTTGTTGTTTTCTGTAGACACCTCGTCGTAGAAGGTAAGGAGAACCGCGAGGTCTTGAAGGTCCCATCCACCGTGGCTCTGGTCGGTATGGGTCAACTCCAATAGGTAGATAATATCTCTCGGGCCGATTTCGATTCGTCCGTCTTCGGCGAGGTAGGGACGAAGGAATGTCTCAATCGTAGGCGCCTGGTGCATGGGCGTCGTTGTTGGCGGAATATCCCCGTTCTGGAGAGCTACTACATTGTAGGAATAGGAACTCATCGTAGAGCTGAACCACGTTCCCCAGCTTTTATTCCAATAATAGCGTCCACCGAGGTTGATGGTCGATCCTTCCTCGACAAACTGGGTGTGAACAATCTTGTTAGGATTCACCGAGTTGTTGTTTCCGTAGAAGATCCGGTCGTATCCCTGACCGTTGTAGTTGATCTGACATTCAGTCGGAACGAATGTCAGGATACCGTTGTGGCTGTTGTATGAGGTAACGCCGGCTCCAAGGATACGGACATCCATGTATAGGTCGCGGGTTGGAGTGACTGTTCCGGGAGGATCAATGACCACGGGAACTGTTTCCGGCAGCGTAATATCCCAAGTAAGCTGGGGTTTGGTTCCCGTTTGAACAATCGTGGGAAATGCGGAAAGCGATCCGACGGGAATCGAAGGGCTTTGTTCCTCTTCAGCGTTCAGTGCTGAGGAGAAGCCAAGGATGAGGCCGAGGA
>JARGNG010000039.1:19914-41739 GCA_029213265.1 Verrucomicrobiales bacterium
AGGATGAGGCCGAGGAGACCGTGAAGCAATATTTGCGGTTTCATAGTATGTCTGTGAGTGGATTCGGGGGTTGTGAAGCCCCAGGTTGTGTTTCTTTGAAAAGGGCTTGCCTTTTAGGTCGAACCTTCTCTTCAACACAAAAGTTATCGCCTGAAACAGATAAATGCAATAAAAATCATAATTATTATAATTTGAAAATGCTTAAATCTCGGACGGAAGAAGGAATCTGCCGCTTCCCGGCCTGCCGCACGCTACATTTCCTGCGGTTATGCAGAAAAAGGTCTCTTTTTCCAATCAAGCGGGCTCTGCGGGCGATTCACTGGATAAAGCCCCCCTGTCCCTAAATGACTGCCCTATCAATATCCTACGATCCGGAAACCACAGGTTTTGGCCTGAAGGATCTCATTCCCAACCTGTCGATTTCGATTCCGCGCTTGCGCAGGAGGGCAGGGTCTGGCACAAAGAATGCAGATGTGCCGAAGGTATCAGAAAAGGAAATGAGCGAGTCAAATTTCACGACATCGGATGTCTCGCTTCACGATCTCCGAAACAACCCGCCCGGATCCTGGGAGCAGGCCTACCGGGAACTTTGGAGAGTCGGCTGGCTCACCGCCAGACGGAAGCTGCCCTACGATTCGAAAGAGCAGTTGGAGGATCTGTTGTCTCAGGTCATCGGTAAGGAAATCGTGCCCCAGATCATCGCACCGAAGCAGGAAGCCTTTGTCAAAGCGATGACCTTTAATGATATTCTGAATCTGACCTCCCGCATCATGGCGAATCGGGCGATCGATGAAATCCGCCGGCGGACCCGACGCCCCGAGTCGAGCAACATTGAAAAAGTGCCCGAGGGGAAATTTGCGATCGAAGCCGACGACGAGAAATCCGGTCGCGCCGAGGAGGTCCATCTCGCCCTCGCGGAGTTGGATGACCGCTACCGCGAGATCGTCGAAGACTTTTACTTCGAAGAACTTTCCACCGAGGAGATTGCCCGAAAACGGGGGCGCCCCAAAGGCTCCATCTGCTCCGATCTTGTCAAAGCCCGTCAAATGCTGGGAACCGCCATCGCGGCCCAGTCGAATTCAGCCCCCAGTCAGTAAGAACATGAGCGAATCATCTCACCACATGACGGACGAAGATCTCGAAAAGACGCTCGGGGAACTGGGCAAAGACGAAATTGCGGAAATTCGAAAAAGTCTCGGCAACCTCGAAGTCGATCCGGAGAAGGATCTCGCAATGGATTCTCTTCTCAAGGATACCGCAAGTGCGGTCGATGACGACGGAGTTCCTGAGATTCCGGCTTCGGCCATGGCTCTCTTTGAAGAGCAGCGCGAAGCGGCGATGGCCGAAGTGGCGCAGGAAGAGGCGGATCTGGAGTCGACGATCTATTCACAGCCCCGGCGATATTCCGAACCGTCTCCCAAACAGAGTTTCTTTTCCCGCCTTCGATTGCCGGTTGGGCTGGGACTGGCCGGAGCCGCCGCGGCGATAGCGGTTGCCATGCTCTACCAGGGAAGCGAGAGCACGTCCGGGATTCCCGTGACGGTAGCCGATGCGGTTTCTGTCCTCACGCCCGGGGACGTCACTGGTTTTACGGAACCGGTACTGACCTGGAAGGCGGAGAACGGGGGAGTCGTTGATGTCGAAGTTGTCGAGTCCGGTAGCGGAAGAACAATTGCCTCACTTGATCAGGCCTTCTCACCGGTGCGGTGGGGAACGCTTTCTACGCAGGGTGCCCTCAAACCCGGAGTGGAATACGAAGTTCGCCTCACCGCGGAAGGGAAATCTCTCGCCACGAAAACCTTTTCGACGATCGCATCCGCCGCCGCCCCGGAACCGGCAGCGGATCTCGACGGAATCGTCGCACAATGTGAAGCTCTCCTCGCCGAGAATCGCCCGGCCGATGCCTGGATGTTGTGGGCGGAACTGAATTCTTCGCAAAAGGCCGACGCCCGGATGCAGGAGCTGAGAAAGGTGATCCTGGCGAAGATTGCGGCGGCGTAGGCTCGCGTGCGGGGGCAGAATCTCTGCCAGCCTCAGCAGCCTTGAAAAGGGCTGCGCCGGGGCGGAAATCCGGGGAGCGAACGAATTCCCCATCACCCGGTAGTCCGGCTCTCATCAAGGTCACCCCGGCAGTAAGGCTCTCATCAAGATCCACGCGGCAGTTCGGCTCTCGTCAAGGTCACGCGGCAGTTCGATCTCATCCAGGTCACGCGGCAGTTCGATCTCATCCAGGTCACGCGGTAGTCCGCTCTCATCAAGATCCACGCGGCAGTTCGATCTCATCAAGGTCAAGCGGCAGTTCAGATCTCATCAAGATCCCAACGGGATCTCGAATTTCAGCCCGGGGTTCAGGAACCCCGGGTTTTGCCACGAATCCAGGCCCAACCCGGAACGGGTTGCGGATAGGGGGGGCGCATTTTCCCCCGGATCGATCTGCCTCCCCATCAGAGTCAGACCGGCCACGGAACAAACTCCGCAAACCGGGACCTGCTGTTTCGGAAATCAGTACGAAAACCCGAAGCCAACGTGAAAGGTACCCTGCGGTTCGCCGGGTTGTTGATCGGGATTGTAGCCGTATTCGAATCGCAGAGGGCCAATGGGCGTACGGTAGCGAAGGCCCAGTCCGATTGCATAACGAAGGTTGTCCAGTCCGGCATCGCTGGCATCCGGGAGAAGGTTTCCGGCATCGCCGAAAGCAACGAGGCTCAGGCCGTCGATCTTCTCGATCGGGATTTCGTATTCAATATTGAAGATCGTATAGAACTCGCCGCCGATGTGATAGCCACTCACCGGATCCCGCGGTCCGAGACTTCGTTCCTGGAAACTTCGCACGGTTTGAGGTCCTCCGTTGTAAAAGCGAAGGTCGATCGGAATATCGGTCGTGTCACCGATGGGAGAAATGGTGCCGGCACGGGCCGCAACGCGGAAGTTGTGCTTTCCGACGGGAAGATAGTATCCCAGTCGTCCGGTGGCTTTGAAATACTCCACTTCACTTCCAATGCCCGAGGTAGCGACACTCGCCGAAGTCTGGGCGATGAATCCCTCACGCGGGCTGGCCGGGTTGTCCCGTCCATCGTGGCTGAGAGACAGTCCTACAAAATGAGTGAAATAATCGGTATCTCCGATCAGGGTCGGATCGATCTCAGTCTCGGTCACCTCCGTATAGCTGGCACGTCCAAAGAAGGAAACGGAGTTCTTCTCCTCAGAGTCGAGATACTTGGTGAACTTGTAGTTTCCTCCCATTTCCCATTTCTCGTAGCCTTCCTCCTGTCGAGTCTGCCCGAAAATGCCGGCTCCGAATTTGATGTCGGTGTCGAGAAACCAGGGGTCAGCGTAGTTGAGTTCGCCGCGCGCACCACGACGGGAGAACTCAATTTTTGAGTCGATCGTCCGGACAGATCCGAGGAGGTTCAAATTGCGAAATTCGAAACCGCCGATAGGTCCTTCGTAGTTCGTTCCTCCTACGAAGACGCCGAGAGTCCGGGTGTAGCTCTCTTTGACTTCCACATTGAGATGAAAGGATCCGTCCTCCTGCTCGATCGGATCGGTTCGAACCGTCTCGAAGGCTCCTGATTGAAGCAGTTCATTCACCGCTTCGTTGGTGTCGCCGGGTGAGTAGGGTTTTCCGACCAGCCCGCCGAAGTGCTTTTCGAAGAAGGCATTCTTGACCCGCTCGTTGCCGTCGACTGAAATTCCGGATACGGAGACCGGTTTCCCCCAGTCCACCGTGGCGACGAGGCGGACCTCCTCCGTGGGGCCGGCTGGTGTATCCGGAGCCTCCTCTTCAATTTCGACCGAAGCTTCGTAGTATCCGGCGTTCACGGCAACGGAGCGGAGCCTCGTCTTTAGGTTGCCCACGAGTGCAGCATTGTGTTTTCGCCCCACGAAATCCTTCTGGATTTTCGCAAACTTTTCCTCCATCTCGATACTGGTGGCGGTGGGCAGGACGACTTCGCCCACGACGAACTGGGTTCCCTCGTCAATCGTGAGAATGACTCTCGTTCCGCTTGCTTCGGCTTCACCTTCCAGATCGATCGTGACGTCGTTGTATCCGAGCAGGCTGTAGAACTGCATGACTTTCTTGTGGCCCGAGGAGAGATCGGATTTCACATAGGGAACGGAATCGTCCGGTTTCAGGTCGAGCCGTTTCCGCGTGGCATCGGTCATCAGCTCGACGACGGCGGCGTCTTCGAGAGCTTCGTTCCCGTTGATGGAGAATCCTGCGATGCGGGACGGGACGCCCTCGGAAACACTCAGGAGGATGTATTTGCCGTCACCTTCCCCCTGGATCTTCCAGTCGACCGCGGCCTGCTTGTAGCCGCGCTCCCGCATGGCGTTTTCGAGGAAGTAGGCCACATCGTCCGCGCGAGCCATACTCACTCCGGAGGAATTGATGAAAGTAATCTGCGACTCGAGCCATTCCTCCGCCTGGTCCTGAGATACCGACCGGAGCCCTTCGAAGCGCACGAGGTCGGCTCCGATCCCGTTTGGGCACAAAAGAGCGAGTCCTGTCAGAACGGACAGGAATTTACAAAAAAGGGATCTGTGATCAGGACACATCAATGGATGGAGGAGGGAACCATTCCCGGGGCTGTTTATCGAAATCGGAATACATATTTCAAAACAGCCCGGTAATCATTCCGCGCGTCGACGTCGCCGACAAAAAACAGCTGTTTCCACAACCGGATTTTTCCTCCGACAGTTTGCGCGCCAGTTTCGGGGTTAACTCCGCCAATATCAAGTTCAGTTCTTTCCTGCAAATCATCGAGAAGAGAGTGCTCTTTGTCTGCTTCGGCGCTTGCTTTACGCATGTTTTTAAACAGCAGCGTCGCCGCTTTTCCGGCCGCCATTCCCCCGACTCCGTCGCCGACCAGGTCCTGGCGGGCGGTGCCTGTAACAATTAGAGAGATAAGGTCTTCGGACGGCATCGGAGGCACGCTGGTGAGGGTGTATTTCGGGTCGAGGACGCGATTGTAAAGAAAGACATTGATCTTGTACTTGTCCGCTTTTGCCTGCGCCTTGAATTCAAGTGCTCCGTTAAATCCGGTGGTTTCATCAAACGTAATCCGCCCGGTTTCGACGTTAATCGAACTGAAAGGAAGAGATAATTCCCCTTCGTTGAGCGCGAGGAAGCCCACCGGAACAGGTCGACCGAGCGTCCCCCCGACTCGAATGTCAGCGACCAGATCCGTCTCGGCGAGGTTACTTCGCACGAGAAAGGGATCCTTTGTGTAGACCCGTATGTCGGAGGTCCAGTTGCGGAACGGTTCCACCTTCACCCCGAAATCAAGATCCTGGTAGGCGGCTCCGCCTCCACTGGGTCCGCGGTCTACGGTCGGTAAAACGGAGGTGTTCCGCGTAGGCAGGGCCGTCGGAAGGAGATCAAAATTCTTGAAGAATCGACTGTTCGTAATTCCGATCCTGCCTGCAAGGCGGGCTTCCGAGAAGGGGCCTCGAAGAGCGATGTCGACATCGGTTCTCAGACTGAGATCCGGCGTGCGAAAGAGGAGCACTTCGTCTCCGGTAACCCGGAAATCCAATTTGGGTTCTTTTCCCGGAGCGAGAAGGACACTTCCGCTCCCGTCGACGACGCCGCCGGCGACGATGGCGTGGAGACGATCGATCGTCAGGCGGTTGTCGGCAAAGCGGGTCGAGAGGTCAATGTCGTAGAAGGAGGGCGCGTCCCGGTTGTCGAGCCGAAGTCGCGTCACCTCGAGGATCCCGTCTCCCGAAATGGACGGCTTGGAAATGCTCCCTTTCAGAGCCGCATTGATTCCCACTTGCCCGTCAATGGACTCAATCGCAGGAATCTGCGAGGCGAGAAAGGCGAGCGAACTCTTCTCCATCTTTGCCGTCAGCGTAAGCGATTCCTCCACCACTTTGCGCTGCCCGCGCGCCCAGTCAGCCGGAAAGAAGGGCATCGCGGCCTGAATCGTGAACGGATTGAGATCCGGATGCTGGTAGCGGCCGTCGATGTTGGCTTTATCATTGGCGACGGACATTTGCAGAGCCATCATGCCCAGAGGAATGTCTCCCTTTTCATTCGGCAAAACGATCGAAGTGAGCCCGAGCGCTCCCGAAAACGAAGGAGCAGAGGGCGCTCCGGTTGCGGTGAGATCAACATTCAGAGCCGCCTGAACCGGCGCCTTGTCGAGGAAGAGACGGGAGATCGTCGCGACGGAGAGATCGGAAATATCCAGCGTCAGAGCAAGCGGCTCCTTCTGGTCAAACCACTGCACTCCGAGTGAGTCGGCCGGGAGAGGAACGGAGGCATCGAAGGAAAGAACCCGCTTCCCGGAGGACGTCCCTTTCCATCCGCTCAGACTGAGGAGATCCTCTTTCCAGAGAATTCCACCGTCGAGATCGAGAACATCGCTTCGAAGTTCGAAATTCGGGAAATCGGCAGAGTCCTCGCTGTAGGTTCCGGCGATCTTCAGATCGATCGGCTCCGCGCCGTCCGCCAGTGAAAGCGTCTCCGCCGAAAGGTCGAGTTCTCCCCGGTGTTGTTTCTTCTTCAGGTTCCCTTCACCTTCCCAATCGAGAGAGGTGGTTCCCGGAAGAAGCTTGGCAATGTTTCTACCGGAGAGAAGATTGCGGAGTTTGCCCTGGCCCTTCAGATCGGCCTCCAAAGTCAGCTCTCCTGCGTAGTCCTGCTCCCTGAGGTGAAACTGCCCGGCGCCGGCCGTTTGGCTTTTCTCATCGAGGGCAATCGCAAGATCGGCAATGAGATGATCCGGGTCGTCGACCTCTGCGTTGATGAGGATCTTTTGAAACTGCTGGCCTGAAACCTCCAGCGTCTCGCTTTCGATTTTCGCGACGCCCGAAGTCAATGATTTGTCCTGCAGGCGAAATCCCCGCAATTCAGCATCGAGCGCACCGTCGGCCGGGAAACCAGCCACATTCGGCGGAGCAAAGTCACGAAGAAGCGAGCCGATGCTTTCCACATGGAGGAGCGCATCGAAGTCGATCGGGATACCGGCCAGCGCGTAGAGAGTTTCCGCGCCGGAAAGGTCCATCTCCAGGTCAGAGTCCAGTGTCGTCCCGGCATGGGCAAACTGAAGATCTCCGATGAGCCGGTTTCCGGTCGTGCCGTCGTCGGTGTGCAAATCAAGGTCGACCAGACCGAGTTCAACGTCCTTCCACTTCAAGCCGCTGACTTCGGCGTCAATTTTCGTGTTCCAGGTCCGGGGCGTCGGAACATCTCCCGCGAATTCGAAATTCACGTCGACCTGCGACTCTCCTCCGACCGATTCGAGTTCCGGAGAAAAAGTGAAGTCGGCCCGGGAAACCAGTTCCCGAAATGGTCCCGAGGCGGTGAGTTGTCCGTTCAGCAATCCGCGGACGGCTGGTTCCTCCTGCAGAAGCCCGAGAAGGGAGGCCGGCTCCAATTGGCTGATTTTAAGGTTCAAACCGAGTTCGTCCGGCTGCTCCAGAAAACCGCCTTCAACCGCCGGATCGAAAGGAACGCTGGCTCCGAGAGTCAGGACCTCGCGGGCAATTCCGGGGGAGTCATCGCGAAGAATCCAATCACGCAGTTCGATCCGCTTTCCGTCCCAACCTGCTGTCCCGGCCAGAGAAAGCTGTCCCGCACCCAACTGGAATTGACTGAGCGTGAATTGATTCCTCTCATATTCGAGGGAGATGTCTGCGGCGATCGGCTCGATTTCCCCGATCTTCAGATCCCGAATCGCAACGGTAGACTCGCCAAGATGCTCTTTGCTTTCCAACTGCCCTGATCCCTGCCACTGCAGCGAGCCCGCACCTGCTAGAACGACGTCTTTCGTGCTTTCGAGCCATCGACTGAGGGAGCCTCCCGATTCGAACTTTGCCTGCGCTTCTCCCTGGTAAGCCATTGCCGTCCGATCAAAGGTTCCGGTCGCGCGCAGTGTTGTCTTCGAATCCACACTGGTATTGGCAGCCAATTTGAGCTGATTGGGTTTCTCGACAATGGCGGCAACCTGCAGCGTTGGGATTCCCAATCCGTCCCAGGAGATCCGGTCTCCCTGCAGGAGGAGATTTCCGGAGTTCACATTGCCCGTCATATCCACCTGGAAATCCCGGGCCTGGAGAGCAATCGAGCCGGTGAGGGGAAGATCCTTTTCCAGACTGGTTAGGAGAACTGCGAGATCAGGAACGGAAACGGTCGAGGCGAGGTCAATCGGGAGGCTTTGGATCTCCTCCGTCGTCGCCGCATTTTCGAGGGGGAGGGACGCTTCCAACTGGACCAGGGCATCCGGTCGCTTTAAATTCACGCTCAGTTTGTTTTCGCGAATCGTGAGAAGAGTCGTGTTCACTGCCATCCCATCCCATCCCAGGCCCTCTCCCTCCATCGTTCCACGGATGTCCCAGCGGGAAGGGGCTTCGAGCGGACGAAGAAAGCGAAAATCGAGCGTTTTGATGAACCCTTCGAGGGGGAGTTTCTCCTTTCTCTCCGCGAACAGCTTTGCCAGATCGATCGCCGTTCCTTCCCGTAGCGAAGCCTCCAGATTCTGATCGCTGGTGAATCCCATCTCGATTTCGCCCCCGGCAACAAGCGCCTCCAGGCCGAATGTAAAGATGGTCGGCGAAGGCTCCGCAATCGTGATCGAGCGAATCTGGCCGACGGGGGCGATCACAATGGGACCGATACTCAGGGCGTGTTCTCGTTTCTGCAACTGGACTGTTATGTCATTGACAGGATCGTTATCGGGGAGGGTCACGGATTGGACGGACAGCATGCCGTCAGTTCCGGGAAGCGATTCCAGGCCGAATCCGGAGACGCGGAAGGACTGTTCACCCTGCTGGATCGTCGCAGAAATTTTGTCGATTTGAATCTC
Organism: Verrucomicrobiales bacterium; assembly: GCA_029213265.1. Taxonomy (GTDB): domain Bacteria; phylum Verrucomicrobiota; class Verrucomicrobiia; order Verrucomicrobiales; family DEV007; genus Arctic95D-9. Next base: position 28,731 of record JARGNG010000039.1, read on the forward strand.
GCTCTCCAGCAGATTCCAGACCGGATGGTAGTCCTCACGGCGCCGGGATTCATTCTTGCCGCGCTTCTCCTTTTCTTGATCCTTTTTTTCGCCCGCTTCAGGAAGCTGGAGGGCGAGGTCGAGCGAATCCACTTTGATCCGGTTGAGCCAGTTCAGCTCAGTGGCACTTCGGATCAGGTCGGTAATCCGGTAGGAAAGGCTGACTTCTCTCAGTTTGAGTGATAGAACGGTGGGTTTTTCCGGACTGGCGGGCAGCGAATCCGGATCGATCTGAGCATACGATAGATTCCGAATCGAGAAGCCGGACCAGAGATTGCCGTCGATTTCAAATGAGCCCTTCAGACCTTGCGAAGCTGCTGCCTTCGCCGCAGCGATCGGAGCGATCAATCGGAATCCGGGGCCAAACAGGAAGAGAAGAGCGGAAAGAAAAAGAACCAAAAGGGACACAAAAATCCAGCGCCGTCGAAAACGTCGTCGCTTCGGGTTTCGCTGATTCTTCGCCCCTGACAGGGGAGGCTCGGCCAGCGTCTCTACAGGTTCGTCGAGAGACATGAAAGTAAGGAGGAAAAGGAAAAGGGGATTTGCCGAGGCAATCCCCTCACTCCTTCACCGAACCTTACAATAAAACGAACCGAACAGCAATCTGGATTCGAGCCTGATCAGAAGACTACCGCAGTTTCAGAAAGGCGATCAAATCGACCATTTCCTCCTTCGTGATTGCCGCTTCCAATCCCACCGGCATCAGGGACATTCCGGTGGACTGAACCGATTCCACTTCGCTGCGGGGAACCGTCATTGAGACACCCCCCGGCACTCGCAACGTGATGGCGGCTGCGTCTTCTCCATGAAGCAATCCGCTCAGGGAGGAACCGTCCTTCTTGCTCAACGCCTGGGACACCCATCTCTCCTCGACGGCACGGTTGGGATCGAGAATGTCGGTCAAAAGTGCCTCGGGCGGCTTCATCTTCACGTCGTTCAGGGACGGTCCGACATCGACGCCGACACCACCCACCTCGTGACAGGTGATGCAGGCACCCTTCTGGAAAACCAGTTTCCCTTTCTCCGGGTCGCCTTCCGTTTTGCTCAGAACCGCCTGGTAGTCGGAAATCAACGAAGCGCGATCCGTATCCGTTTGCCCAAAAAGCTCCTTCGCGAGCGACTTGATTTCTTCGTTGGAGCTCCGGCCATAGGACCAGCGGGTCATCGGCGGCATCGCGGCGGGACTGATTTCCCCGGCCTTCATCTTTTTCATCAATGCCAGCCCGGTGTTGGTATTCCCGGTAATCAGAGTCAGCGCTTCCCGGCGAGGGGTCGGAGCGAGCGAATCCCAGCGATCAAAGAAGAAATCGGCGACGGTATCGCGCTTGTCCCGCGAGAGCATGCGGACGGCCGCCGCCTGGACGGCCGGTGTTTCTGTCAGGACGATCAGTTTTTCGACGATCTCCAATTTATCCGCGAGCGGTCGTTGTCCGACTAATTCGAGAGCGGCTTCCCGGTCTTCGTCGGACCGCTTCGTATCGAGAGCGATTCGCGTTGCATCGTCGAGAAGACCTTTCAGCGTAGCGATCCCGTCGCCGAGTTCGGGTGGGTTGGCGGCGATCAATGCGGCGAGGCTCTTTTGTTTCAGAGGGCTGCGTCGAAGTCCTTCGGAAATTCCTGACACGATTGCAAAATGCCACCACTTGGGTTCACCTTTCAATTGAGCCAGGGCGGGCGCCAACTGATCGAGTTTCCCGAGGGCGGCAGTGTGACGGGCAAAATCGGTCAGCGCCCCGACCGCTTCATCCCGGTCTCGCGAAGTAAACGGATCAAAGCGCTGAAACTTCTCCTGGCTCAGGAGCTGGGCGAGGATTCCAGGAGCCTGCTCTCCGCGGGAACTCAGGATCGCTTTTCGGAGCCACGGGTCAGAGGGATCTCGAAAGATCGTCTCGGCGAGATGCTGGGAGGGAATATCCACATCCGGAAAAAGACAGAGAGCAAGAAACTGAACTCTTGGTGAGTCGGGGCCAATCATCTGCAGAATTCTCGAATCGATTTCAGAAGCGAACTCTGATTCGATGGCCGCAAAGAGAGCATTTTCAGAAACGGATGGAATGAGTCCTGCATCGAGGGCGAGTTCCAATTGCTCCTTTTTCAGTTCCCCGAGTCCTGCCAGAGTCCAGAGTGCACGAACCATGGCTTCGCCGGAAGGTGCTTCTTCGAGGAGATCGGCAATCACGGGTAGAGCGCTTTTGTCCTGACGTTCCACCAGCAATCGCTGGGCATGGCCTCGATGCCAGTCATTGGGATGAGAAAGCAGCTTCGCAAGAGATGCGGAATCCTCCGGCAAGGGTTCGATCTTTCGTGCCTTGGCTCCCTTCGGCACAATCCGCCAGATCCGGCCCTGATCAAAGCCGGCCCGCATGAAGTGAGCCTTGGAAAACTCTTCGGGAAAGAACCGGGCATGATCGATAAAACGCCGATACATATCGACGACGTAGAGCGCGCCGTCGGGTCCATTGCGCACCTGAACCGGTCGCGACCATTCATCGGCTGATGCGAGAAATTCCCGGTCTTCGCCGACTCTCTCGGCTGTGAAGCTGGCTCCGTTTTGCACGAGCTTGTTTCGCGTCACCAGCTGAGCGGTTGGGTCGCAGACAAAGAGATCGCCGGTCAGTTCGGGATTGGCGTCACCGGTGTAGACTCCGATTCCGCAAGCAGCCGTGTGGGTTCCGGCATGAGCGGCAGATGTGGTATGGCTCAGAGAAATCGGGCGAACCGGTGCGCCCGGCGCCTGAATATCCTCGTGCCCCTGGGTGATGCCGGCGAGGGGATTGCGCTTCACCGCCTCGAGGGGCATCACCGCGAACATCGCCGGATTGCGGTTGGAACAGAAAAAGTGACGACCGAACGCATCGAGTGTCCCGCCATACTGACCCGCTCCCGGGATCGGTTGAAGATCACCCGTTCTCGGATTGTAGCGAAGATTCAGCCGGGTGAAATTGAGAATCTGATCAGGCTGGTCCGCCGGATAGATCTCTTTTCCATCGAGGCCGTTGCTCAGGTAAATATCGTTGTTGAGATGATAGCGGGGACTCGACACCTGCAACTGATTGTGACGCGGCTCGTTGCTACGGAAAAGGACTTCCCGAACGTCGGCAACATCGTCTCCGTCGGTGTCTTTTAGAAAAAGAATCGCCGTCCTCGTCGTGGCAAGCAGTCCGCCCTTCATGGGCAGTAAACCCTGTACATGGTCGAGCTCTCCTGCCCAGGTCGTAGCTTTATCCATCACTCCATCTCCATCCGCGTCGGTGAGAAGGCGGATCCGGGAAAGTGGCGGACCTTCTTCGAGGGGGAGGGGATAGTCGCCCATCTCCGCGACAAACATGCGACCCTTTTCGTCCCAGACGACATCAACCGGATCGCAGGTCAGTGGTTCAGCGGCGACCAGTTGAACTTCGTAGTCGCCATCGATTTCCCAGGCAGCCTGACTTTCCTCCGGTGACAGGGGCAGCCTGCGGGGAAGGATGCTTTCTCCGGTGATCGAATAGCCCATGTCGGAAGAGCGTTTTTCCTCAGCCCACTTTTCGGAAAAGGAATCCAGTGGGTGCAGTTCCAGCCGGCGGATGAGGCACTCGGCGTATTCACTTTGCAGCCCGATATACCCTTCCGAAGGATGGCAATTGGTCACTTCGTTGATGAGCTGCCCATTGAGATAAATCGTCATCTTGTCGGCTCTGCAGATCACTTCCATCCGGTTCCACTCGCCGAGTGGATTTTCGATATCCTTCGCGCCGCGATACCCCTTCACATCGGCCCAGTCAGGATCGCGGTGCTGCCAGTTGATCCGCGCCATCGTTTTGCCTTCGGCCGGAAACACCTCCGCTTTTCCCTCCGGATCCCAGACCGGTTCCCCGTCCCGGTCCCGGGTCACCGTAGCCGTGACGCTGGTCGGGTCGATGCTGCCGTCTTCCTGTTTCGACCCGAGAACGAGAATGTCTCCCGAGCCTCCCTCGATGAGCTGCGCTTCGATGCAACTCATCCACGTTTTGCCGTAGGCACCGTCCTTTCCGTAGGCGTGGATCAGGAAGCCACAGTCACGGGCGCGATCAGCACGGGTTGCCAGAGTGCGTTCGCCCCACTTGTATTCGACGACAAGATGATAGTCGCGATAGGCCTGGTCGGTCCGGACATATCCCATCCCTTCACCGCTCACGTCGAGGTGACCGTCCTCGTTGAGCTTCCAGATTTCCGAAGGATCCTGGGAAAGCGAACTCGCTTCGTTCAAGTTCGCGGTGCGTCCTTCCGTCGTCAGAAGATCAATGATCGTCTCCGGAGTGATCACATCCGCTGCCGGGGAAATCGAGGAAAGCAGAGCCGTGGCGGTGGAAAGGAGGAGCGTGCGTAGCCGAATCATAGGGAAAAGGCTACAAACTACCTCTCACAAAGAAAGGTGGAAAGAAGGCGAGATCGCGCCTGAACAGCTCCTTCTCAGTTCACATTCGTGAACACAGCCTGAATGTCCTCGTCGTCTTCGAGCTTGTCGATGAGCTCCTCGATTTCGTTCATTTGCTCCTCCGAGAAGTCCTGCGGATTCGAGGGGATGCGCTGCAGTGACGCCTTTTTGAATTCGATTCCCAACTCCTCAAAGCCGGACGTCAGCTTTCCAAATTCAGTGAAATCAGCATAGGCATAGGCTGTTCCGTCGATCACTTCCAGTTCCTCCAGACCGTGATCGATCAGATTCAACTCCACCTCCTCGATTTCCATCCCCTCGATGACTTCAAATTCGACGACTGCCTTACGGTCAAACAGGAAATCGAGAGCGCCGCTCGGGAGCATCTGGCCACCGGACTTATTGAAGATCGTCTTGATATTGGCCACGGACCGGTTCGTGTTGTCCGTCGCACACTCAACAAACACCATGACCCCGTGAGGGCCCTTACCCTCGTAGTTAATTTCGGTAATGTCGGCCGAGTCTTTTCCTTCCGCCCGCTTGATCGCCGCCTCGACATTGTCCTTCGGCATGTTCGCCGCCTTGGCATTCTGAATGAGCAAACGGAGCTTCGGATTCGAATCCGGATCCGCTCCGCCCTCCTTGGCAGCCATCGTAATGGCTCGTCCAATCTTCGGAAAGACCTTGGACATCTTGTCCCATCTTGCCTCTTTTGAGGCGCGTCGATATTCAAATGCTCTACCCATGGTGGAGGATTCTTGTCTCAGGATGGGCGATTTGGCAACAGGGATTTGCGCCGGGGAAGGGGAATCAACAGGGCAGGGGCGATGAGCCAAACCTGTCAGGCCGGCAAAATGACTTGAAGTAGAACTTTAAGGGACAGACATACAATTAGTTTGTTGTTGAATGGATGTCTCGATCACCTCATGATATCCGCATGAGAACGGCAAGATTGCTTGGAGAGGGACGTTCGTTTTACCATGTGATGTCGCGCGTGGTGGACCGTCAGATGGTGTTCAAGGCGAAGGACAAAGAGGTCTTCCGTAAGATCATGCGGAATCTGGAGGCCTTTACCGGAGTGCGGGTGGTGACGTATTGCCTGATGACGAATCACTTTCATCTACTTCTCGACATACCGGATCGCGATGGGTTGCCGCCGCTTTCGGAAGAGGAACTTTTGGAAGTTTTGCCGCTGCTCTATGATTCCGCTGCGGTGCAGAGCGTGGCGCAGGAGTTGGACCGCGCTCGCGAATCGGGGAATGAGGAGTGGCGTCAGGAAATTCTGGGGCGTTATGAAAAGCGTCGAGGTGATTTAGGGCGTTTTCTCAAGGAGTTGAAGCAGCGGGTTACGCTCTATATGAACAAGCGATTGAATCGCACCGGAACCCTGTGGGAAGGGCGCTACAAGAGTGTTCTGGTCGAAGGGAGCGAGGCGGCCTTGATCACGGTGGCCGCCTATATCGACCTCAATCCGGTTCGCGCGGGCCTGGTGCAAAATCCGGAGGACTACCGGTGGTGCGGGTATGCTGAGGCGGTGTCGGGATCCCGCGGGGCAAAGCAAGCCCGGTCGGGCCTGGGGACGATTTTGAGCGAGTCGTTGCAGGACTCTGATTTTCGAAGTGACTGGCGGCGGACGCAGAATCGCTATCGGCTGTTCCTCTATGATCAGGGCATTGAGCGGTCGGCCAATCAGGAAACCGGTGAGCCCGCGCGGAGGGGATTCAGTGAAGAGACAGTGGAGAAAGTAATTTCTAAAAGGGGGCAGGTGCCGGTTCCTCGTATTTTGCGTCATCGGGTAAGGTACTTCTGCGATGGCGCCGTGTTGGGGACCGCAAACTTTGTGAACGAAGTGTTCGAGCGGGAACAGGAGTGTCGAATGCGCTTTGGCGAAAAACGGGAGACTGGGGCACGGAAAATGCGCGGAGCAGATTGGGGGGAGTTACGCGTGCTGCGGGATCTGCAGAAAGATGTGATTGGGGTTCCGTAATGAACCGGAAACGCAGGCAAAGACATAGCACCGGCGAGGTGCGAAAGAAAGCGGGGCCGGAATGGGCGTCTGATCATTTCGCCGGGTCTTTCCCGTTCCCGCTACGAGTCGATTGACTTCCCTGATGAGAATTCCTAACCTGATTCCTAAAGACCTCTCCCGGATCGGCTCATCGGGCCTACCACATTCGGGCTGGAACCGATGGATGATACGGAAAAGAAGAAGCGAGGCTCCATCTAGGCCGGATGAGTCAAATCGGTGTCTCCCGGAGGTTCGCTTTTGCAAATTTGACCCTATTAAAGAGAATGAAAAGCTATCTATTGGCGCTAAGCATCATGGGTATCGGTAGCGCTTCCCTTTCGCAAACCCCAGTTCCGCTCCCACCTGAATCAGCGGAACTGGTCGCAAAATACAAACGGTGGATGGAAGCGGAACAAAAGATTCTCGATACAAAAGCGAAAGAGAAGAGGCTCGCAGTTATTACGGCACTTCTGGCACAGCAGAAAGCGGCTACCAGTAAGGGGAATCTCAAAGGCGCTTTGGGTGATCAATCCGGAAGAACGCTTACTCTACTATCGCGCAGGGGATGACTGGCACTATGACATTGACCTCAGTGGGGACGGGAATTCTTTCACGGCGAGAAGGATCCAATCGGGAAAGGAGTATTCAGCAAAGCGGATCACCAAGTAATCGCAGCAGTGAAGATTCCGGGAAGTGCGCTATGCTCGCACGCGATGCGTGAGCCAACTGGGAAAACTGACCATCCTGGCCAATGAAACCGCACTGAGCTGATCTGATCCCGTTTGCCTCCACTCCCTGTCCTGTTTCGATTTGATGCTTCCCGGTGCGGATCGGGCCGTCCCGGATGTTCGACCAACATGAAACCCTACCTGATTTTATTAGCTCTGCTGCTGGCGATTTCTGCGGCCATTATGTCTGCCCTGTTTGATGCAAGCGTGGTCGTGAAGGAGGGCGGGGTGGTAGAGAGTGCAACGGCGATTCTGTATGGCGTTCTCATTGCGCTGATATTGCTCTTGAGAAAGATGCGCTGGCCGCGGGGGAACTATTTGAGCGCGTTGATCCTACTCGCCCTGCTGTTCCGGGAGCTTGATTTCGATAAGGCGTTTACGACGATGGGGATTTTTAAGACCACGTTCTACAAGTCGTCAGGCGTTCCGGCATTGGAGAAGCTTGTAGCATTGATCGTAATCGTCTTGATTTCAGTGACCTTCATTGTGTTTTTAAAGCATTATCAAAAAAACTTTCTCGCCGAGATTCGACGGCTCAGTCAGCCTGAATTGGGAGTTGCCATGGCCGTCTTTTTAGGGCTTTTCAGCAAGCTGATATTGGATGGATTGCCCCGGAAGCTAGCGGGAATGGGGCTTTCACCCGGTGATTTCGTGACCAAAAAACATGAAGTCCTGGAAGAGACCCTGGAACTGGGGATTCCTGTTTCCCTATTGGTTTCGTTTTACTACCTTTGTCGCCGGGCTAAGCCTCATGAGGAAGAGCAAGGCTAGCTATCCGGGAGGAGATCCTGAATAGAGGAGTCGGTGCTTTGGAGAAGCCTCCCAATTGCTCGTACATATTTAGGTGAGCGTCTCTTTCTTCTGGCGAGTCAGCGTTGCTAGAGGGAAGGGGCCCTTTTCGGCGGGGCTCCACGCGTTTCGGCAGAAGAACAATCTTGACTCGGAGAGGCCATCCAGAGGATGAATGGAGGTATCAAAATCCATCCCATATTTTCTGTAGCGTTGGCCTTGCTCATCGGGACGATCGGCTTTGCTGAGGAAACGCGAAGCTGGACAAGCAGCGCGACTGGGCGCCAGTTCAAGGGTGCTCTGGTCAAAGTCGAAGGGGATGCCATCTCGATTCGGCGGGAATCCGATCAGGCGGTTTTTCAAGTGAAGACAAGCGATCTCATTCAGGAGGATTTGGACTGGATCAAAGAGAACCTCCTGAAAGAGAAATCTGTCGCGCAGGTGGAAGACTTGTCCGATCTCATTGCTGGAATTCCGGCCTCAACGGGAACACCGGCTGTCGGAGTGTTACTGGTCCTGGATGGAGAGGTCCGCGGGATGGGCGTCGCTGGACTACGAAAAGCCGGTGACAATGAGATCGTGAAACCCGGGGATAAGTGGCACCTGGGTTCGTGTACGAAATCGATGACCGCGACTCTGGCCGCGACTCTCGTCGAAGAAGGTGCCATCACCTGGGAGACAACTGTTTCAGAAATTCTGGGGAAGGAACTGAAAATGCTCGAGGAATACGAATCGGTCACCTTAGGTGTTTTGTTAGCCAACCGGAGCGGAATCCCGGGGAGCTTCCCGGATTCGGTTCCCGATTCCATTGAGCAGTCGGCCAAGGTGACTGATTTGAAGGATCGGGACATCCTGCAGCAGCGGGCGCAGTATGTGGAAGCGGTGCTGAATGTGACTCCTGCCTTTGCGCCGAATTCGGCATACGAATATTCCAATTCCGGGTTCGTGGTCGCCGGAGCCATGCTCGAAGAGGTGACCGGGAAGCCCTGGGAAAAACTGATTGAAGAAAGAATTTTCGAGCCGCTCGGGATGGAGGATTCCGGATTTGGAAACGCAGCACGGGAAGACAAGAACAACCCGTCGCAACCCTGGCCGCATGAGAATGGGACGACTCCCGTGGATCCGGGAAGCGGTGATGACAACAGTTGGGTGATTGGCCCGGCCGGGACCGTGCATTGCTCGCTGAAAGACATGGCGCGCTACCTCTCGATGCATGCCGCCCGCGAGATTGGCCCGGTTCTGAAAAAGCCAGAAACCTACGAGTTCCTGCATACGGCAGTACCGGACAACAACGATTATGCACGGGGGTGGATTGTCACGAGGACGGGTTGGTCCGGGGGGGCGGCGATCTCGCATGATGGATCCAACACGATGAATCACTGCAGCGTCTGGGTGGCGCCCGAAAAGAAGTCTGCCGTAGCGGCCTTCGTCAACACCGGGGCAAAAGGTAGCGATGCCTGCCGCAGCGCGATTCAACTCGTGGTGGAGAAGTATATGAAGTGACCCTGCCCTTCGAAAGATTCAAAAGCATGAACCTGCACCCATGTCCCCACTGCGGTGAGCCCGGAATCACAGCTCTCCGAAAGTGTTTCCTTGGGCCGGCGCTTCCCGCGAAATGCAGGGAATGTGGCAATAAGGTCGGAGTGCCCTTTTGGTCGATTTTGACAATCCTTCCCACCATACTCGGGTTCACGGTGGGGCCGCATCTACTTCATGAACCGATCTGGATCGCGTTTTTTGCGACCTTCATGACGCTTGTCAGTTGGACGCTCTGGGAATCGTTGGTGCCACTGCAGCGAAGATAGGCAACCGGCGGACCCGCTGCAATTCCGGCTCAGGATCCGTGCGCTTTCACGAACGTGCGGGGACGCGAGCCTGGTAGGTTCCCTTGAGAGCGGGGCATCATTCACTCTGCAGAAAACACTGCAATTTCATCGAGGCGCCCTTCGAAATTGTTCTTTCCATCACAGCGACCACCGAAAAAGATCGTATGCAGATCGGCAGGGAAATCGGCGGGAGCTGTCGTCTCAATTTCCAGCTTTCCGTCGAGATGCACGGTGACCTTTTCCCCGGCCCGCTTCAGTTCCAAATGATGCCATTTCCAGCGCTCAATGGGAGTTTTCCCGGCGGCCACTTCGGCTGACTCATCCCCGTGAAAGAAGATCAGGGTTCCGGCGTTTCCGGAGGTGCCTCCAATGCCGAGATGGTCGCCCTCGTCGCCGAGGGTATGGTTGCGTCCGCGGGAAAGGATCCAGCCGGCCTCCTCGCGTGAGCTCGCGGGCATGCCGTTCCAGAACCAGAGTGCGATGCGATAGTCGTTACCGAGGTTCGGGATGTCGGCCCGGACCCGGTCTCCGGCGAGGTGGACGCTTCGATTCCAGTGCATCCCTTTGTCAAAATTCTCCGGACCACGCAGGTAGAAGAGAACCTGTGGTTCGTAGAGAGCATTGAGATGGTTTGGGGAATCGTCGAAGGCGACCGGTCCGGCTGACTCGTCGAGGCGATAGTAGGCGCGCGGTTTTTGAGCGAGAATCGCGGCGGACGCTTCGGATGCAGGCGGCAGATCGGCGAGGCGGTTCTTGCCGTTGACGGACTCGAGAAGCTGGATGGCCGCTTCGGCGATTTTTGGCTCGGCCTGGACTTCCAGACCTGCGGAGCGGGCCGCCCAGGTATTGTATCCACCGAGAAGATGCTGCTCCGGTGGAGGAATGTATCCGTCACCACCGTTGGCCAGTTCGATGACCATGGTGTGTTTGGTAGGGCTGGCGTGAATGATCTTGAGTCCGGTCAGCGCGTAGGTTTCGTTGGGGGTGGTCGCGATGGAGATGTTTTCTCCGAGGCGCAGCCCCTGTACGACGATTTCGGTTTCATGGCGTTCATCGAGAATGATTTGCTCGCGGGCGTAGACTTCCTCCTTGGTTTTGGGGAGGCGGTCACCCATCGCATCGACGATGGTCCGGGCCCATTCGAGACGTTGCTTGTCGGGGAGCCGGTATTTCAAGGTCATGCGCGTTTCCTCCATCGCAATGGAGCCGGGCGTCTCATATTTGATGTCCTCGTAGGCGGTCAGGGCGAGGTCGCTCAGTTGCTTCGAATAGTCTTCAATTGTCCACTGCTGATTCGGGTCCTTGCGGTCGGCACTGGCCTCATAGTCATGCCTCCAGATGTCGCCACTGCAACCATGAGACATCATGGCGACGAAGCCACTTTCCGGGGTGATCTGCTCCATCAGAGCGTCGCTGAAAAGGCCGAAGTAGTCGGCGCTGATATCCCGGTCGCCGAAGTAGTGCATTGAGAAATTGCAGAGCAGTCCGATCGGTTTACCGTCTGCGGTTTGCACCGAAATCATTCTCAGCATGGGATCTTCGGGGCCTGACTTTCCGGTGACGTTGTCCCAGTTGGCTCCGGCGTGCATGTTGGCGCGACCGGTCAGGTTTCCGAATGGATCTTCGGTCATGCGGTCCGGGCGCATGACCCAGCGCCGCAGCGCGGTGTATTTTCCGGCATCGACTTCCCCCCATCCGATTTGGGCCGGCTTCATATCATTCAGCGGGGCGAGGACGGCTTCGACGAGTTTCTTTTTCAGTAGCAGGATATAGACGGGATCCGCATCCGTTCCCAGGGCGCCCATGCAGGATCCGGCGGTGTGGGTATGGGTGGCGGAAATCAGGATTCGGTCAGGGGAGATATTGCCTTGTTTAGCGGCGATTTGCTTTACCTCGTCAAGGAGCGGTCGCGGCATCATGCAGCTGTCGACGACCACGATGACAAGCGTCTCGTTTCCATCGCTAAACGCGAGGGAGCGGGCATTCAATGGCGTCTTGATCTTGTCGGCAAGTCGACTCGTCATGCTGCCGTTGGAAATGACGGGAAGGGTCGCGGGAGAAACGTCAACAATGGCCGAACCGGCCTTGAATTCAGCAAAGAGAGGAGCCGCTGAAAAGAGGAGCAGAGTGAGAAGCAAGATTCGCATTTGGTCCTGATAGCAAGTTCCCCGCATAGCGCCAAGGAGATCTGTTTCGGGATTGCGTAACTTGTTAAGAATCCCGTAGTTTCGAAATAATCATATACCAAAAACACTTGAGAAAGTATGGAAAACACGGAAAATATTGTAGAAATGAAGACCTGCTTCACGATTTTGTCGCTTCTCTGTGTTGCCTTGCTTGCGGGAACAGCCCGCGCATCCGATTCCGAGCCAAGTGAGTTTGCGCTCTACGTGGCGGACCAATGCGCGGCGAGCTCGGGATATCCAGCCTCCAATTATTTGCGGTATGGAAGTAGCCTGGAGAAAACGATCAGTATGCTTTCCTCCGAACAACAGGCCCGTGTTTTCGAGAACCTGCGTCGACCCCACAACGCCGTGAACAAGGCCGGAAAGACAAATGCGAGCGGGGGAGGGCAGAATTCTCAAACGGCTCTTCCGGACGGGGCCGATCCCACCCTACTGGACCAGATCCTCGCTGCTTTAGGGTTTTAGCGGGTTTGCATTCAGGCGGTCTGCTCTCCGCCCAGTTTTTCGGCACACCGTATTCCGTCGAGTGCCGCGCTGACAATGCCCCCGGCAAAGCCTGCTCCCTCGCCGCAAGGGTAAAGACCGGCGACTTCGGGGTGCTGGAGAGTGTCCGGATCACGGGGAATCCGGACCGGGGAACTGGTGCGGGTTTCAAATCCGATGAGGTTGGCCTCCTCCGTGAGATACCCCTGCATTTTCCGGCCGAACTGTTGCAGCCCTTCCTGCATCCGGTCAGTGATGAATCGCGGCATCAACTCGTCGAGCCTCGCCGGCTGAAGTCCCGGTTTGTAGCTGGTCTCCGGAAGTTGTTTTGATTCTCGCTGCTTCAGAAAGTCGACAGCGCGCTGAGCGGGAGCGACCTGCCCTCCGCCGCCCGCCTTCTTCGCCAACTGCTCAAGGTGCTTCTGAAAAGCGATGCCGGCGAGGACGCCGTGCTCGCCAACGAAGTCGCCGAGATCCTCCGGTTCGACCGTGACGACCATTCCGCTGTTGGCAAAGGGCGAGTCGCGTTTCGAAAGGCTCATGCCGTTGACGAC
>JARGNG010000138.1 GCA_029213265.1 Verrucomicrobiales bacterium
CGAGGCTGTCGAGTGTCTCATTCAGGCTCGGATCTTCGAGGAGAATGACCTCAAACGGCGTATGCATTTTTTCCAGAGTCTGAGCCATCAGTCTGGCGTCCCGCAGCGCACCGTCGAGATTCGGGATCGTATCGGACTGGTAGTCATCTACACCTATGATTAAAGCGACCCGGTCCGCAGCCGCAGCATGGGGCAGGCACATCGCGATGAACGCGAATAAAAGGGGGATCAGTGATTTCATGGCATCCACCTCATTTCCTTGAGGATAAAGTCTTTCATTTCGGCAATCGTCAATTCGAGATTGGGAACCAGCGTTCCCGGTGGAGGTTCAAACATCAGGGTGATCCGTTCGCTATCGGGAGCCTCCACCATGACTGCACCGACGTCGGTTTCGAGTCCGTTGAACAATCCGAGGGGGTGTTGATTTCGAAAGACGTGGCCGAAGGTGTCGCCCGTGGAAACCCCGTTCATGAGTTGGATGTTGGAAGATCGGGCTTCAAATGCAAGCGGATCGCCGCTGTCAAAACGAATCAGCGTGAGGACTTCGGTAGAGCCGAGAAAGGCGGCAAAAGCGGGATACTGTCCTCCTTCGTCGAAAAATTCTTTTTCCCTCACTTCGAGTCCGGGCAGGGCGTTTCGCAGTCCGGGCAGGCTGAATTCGGTCAGATGATTGACACCAATCGCGCCGGACTCAGTCATGATGACTTCGACCATTCCTTCGCCTTCCTCTTCGTCCCAGGAATCCACTCGCAAATCGGGAATCCCCCTCGCGGAGTAGTAGTTGGGATCATAGACTGCAATGACATCCTGCAGCAGGTCGGCAAACTCCGGAAACGACCCGTCGCAGGAACGGCGAAGCCAGAATCGGAGGCCGGTGAGGTAGCAACTCTGTTCGGTCCAGTCATCGGAATAGTTGTTCATCAATCCCTCGGCAAGATTTCCGTCGAGCAGGTAGTAAAACTCCGGAAGCGTCTGTTCTTCGAGGTGCTTAAGGTAGACTGTTTTCTGGCGTTCCAGCTCCTCCGGATTGCTGTGCCAGTAGAGAAGAGACTCCTGAAAATGGTGAGCCATGGAACGGAATTTTTCATCGTAGAGCGTGCGGGTTGTTTCAACCATTTCGGGGGTGAGAAGCTTTTGAAACTCGCGGGCCACCGTTCTCACGGCAGACGGGTCGTAGTGGCCGAATTCAAATTGAGACTGGGTGACGAGTCCGCCCGGGTAATGGGGGCCATCCAGGAAAAGCGGTTGCCGGATCAGGATTTCGACAATGTCAGGATCAATCGCAGAACCGAACTGATTGAAGAGGTAGAGAATGCCGTCTTCGTGAAATGTCTCGATCTGCAAGTAGTCGGGAAGGATAGGCGGAGCATTGAGCCATTCCGCCGCTGAGGTCGTCAGCAGGGTCTTCAGTTTTTCCCAGCTCGTCGGAACGGGTTCGTAGTCCGGGAGCTCGGCACTGAGTAGTTGGAAGGTTCCCTTGTCGAAATCCGTTTGGAGTTTCAGATCGAGGTGGGCATTTCTGCGGGGGCCTTCGAATTTTGACTCAATGGCGTAGCCGATATCGAGCAGGCCACCGGGGGTGACGGATCGGACATCAAGGAAGCCGGCTGCTTCTACCGCATCGAGGGCGTAGGGGTGGTCCTTCTCCTTAAGAATCTGGATGGCCATTCGGGAAAGAGCCGTTCCGAGATCGCCTGCGAGGGCGACTCCTCCGTTGCCCACCCCGTAGAGATGAGCGCTTCCGGTGGCCCATCGGTAGTCACTTCCTGTAACAACGAGAGAACTGTCTTCCGCCCACTTGGCCCAGAAGTAGGGGCGGCCGCCGGGCTCGAATTCGGATTCGAGCCGGCCAAGGGATTCTCCCGTCGCCACCGAAACCAGATGGACCTGGTAGGGCGCCTCTCCGAGAGTGTCGAGGTATTCGTATTTCTTTTCCTCCCATTGCTTCCAGTCCGGCTGGGGGACCCCGTCAATTCCCCACGCAAAGGCAAGCCTGTTATCGGGGGAAAGGGTCGTGAGAAGGAGCCGATAAGGTAAGGTCAGTAAATCCGGCGAGCTCGAATCCCGCGTTGTAAAAGCCTGCGCCACATCAAGGATCTGCTCGATTTGCATGTCCTTGTCGTCGTAGAGGCTCTTCCCATAGTCTCCTTCGAATTCATCGTTGGTTTGATGGGCGACCTGAGAAATGTCGAGCTCCTGTCCTTGCTGGCGAATATCAGATCGGCTCATCTCGCGAATGACCCTCCCTCCGTTGAGGTAGTATCGATATTCACTGATGTTCACGCTTCCATCCTGATTGCCATACCACTCGGTGCGTTCGAAAACGAAGGCCGGTAAGTTTCCATCGAGCCAGAACTCCTGGATGCTCAGGCTGTCACTCGATTTGTGTTCGTTGCGAACTTTGGCGATGTTTCCGTCCTCCAACCAGATTTCGACCATTCCGATCAAGGCGTCGCTGTCCGCATGGCTGGCGTCGGCGGCGATGTGTTTCATCGAAGAGAGGTTTTCTTCGATATGATTGAACCGGTCGACGATGGCCGTAACCGTCTGATCAATCTGGCTATGACTGAGGATCGGAAAATACGCCGAAATCAGGAGTAGAATGGCAAGCAGGGCGGGAGTTCGGGGCATGAGAATTGGCTTTGTGTCGAGCCGGTTTACTGTATCGGCGGGAGAGGCAGAGTCCAGACGATAGCGGATCGATGAGCTGGAACCGTGCCGGGACTGCCGAAAAAAAGAGTCTGGCAAGCACCGCTCCATAAACTGTTCTGCTCTCTTTTCCTGAATGTCTCCGACTCCTCCATTCGGGGGGAACAGTCCGTATTACGGAGCGGCTTTTGCTTTGGGAGCAGGTTTCGCCGGCCTGGGCGGTCCCACGTCCTCGGCTCCGTCGGGAACAGGTGTGGCGCCGGAGGGCGTAAGCCCGGCTTTGGGAAGGCGCTTCAGTGAAATGTTGCGAATCTCCACTTTCATCGCGGGGCCTTTGTGAATTTGAAATGCGATTACTCCGCTGAGGTCCCGATTTTCCTCATCATGGTCATGGAAATCGACGGTCTGCACCCCATTGATTTCATGGACGAGATGGTTCCCGCGCGCCGTGATTTTGTAGGCATTCCACTCCCCGGTGTTGAATTCGGGAGCCATCGCGAGCTCTCCGACCACCTTTGGTTTTCCTTTTCCGGGGGCTACGGCTTTGACTCCGCGAGTGCAAAGGATCCCACGTCCCTTTTCATCGTAGAGCATGCCATTGGCCCAGATGGCAGGGTGCATGTCGCATTGATACCCGGCGACAACGTGATCGCCGATGTCAGGACGCAGGGCGGCCCGGTATTGAATTCCCGAGTTGTTTCCGTCGCTTGTGAGTTTGAGTTCCGCAGTCAGTTCGAAATCTTCGACCGGAGCTCCGTCCCAAATGAGAAATTGATTGTAGGGAAGGGGCGTTTCATCCGTCGTCGTTCCGACGATGACTCCGTCTACGACGGCCCAGTTCTCAGGATTGCCCGTCCAGCCGCTCAGATCTTTCCCGTTGAAAAGTGGTTCTGTCCCGTCGCCCTCTGCCGGAGGTGAGCAGGAGGAAATGGCAACCGCACACAGGGGAACCAGGAATAGAGAACGGGGAAGCGGAGATTTCATACAAAAGTTGTAGACGATCCACTCGAAAACACGAGCCTCTTTTCGCGAGGCCCCATGCCTGAAAAAGAAAATGCCCGGTCAGGTGAAACTGACCGGGCATTGGTAAATGTTTCTTGAGTAAGAAAACGGGATTAGTCAGGAAGAAGGACGTTATCCTGCTTCGTGTCGAGCCATCCACCGCTCGAACCTTCTCCTTCTTCGTCGACAGAGCGCTCGTCAAAGATGTTCTCAACGAGACCGTCTTTACTCTTGATCGTTGCACCTTCCTGGCTGGAAGTGAGGCGCTCTTCGGTCACGTGACCTCCGCAAAAACCGACGATCGCTTTTTTGGACCGGAGCCAGGGGTGATACTCACCGTATTCACCGATTCCGTCCATAAGTCCGTCAGCTACGAGAGGTGAGCGGGAAAAGCTCGTATCGGTTTGACCCGTTACGTAACAGAAAACGTTTTCTTCGTTCTCCAGTTCGCCATCTTCACGCGGGGGACGAAGCTTGTCGGGGTGCTTGGTCTGGACCCAGAAAATCGATTCTGTATCGATGTAGTCCGGAATCAAAACATTGAAGGCATCCGTCGAGGTGGAGAACTCGTCTTCTTCCCCGCCATCATCATCCGCATCGGGATCAAAAGAAGGATAGAGGCCATCCCAGTCGGCTGAGAAAGCACGACAAGCGAGGACGATGTTTTTGAGGTTACTCACGGATTTGATCCGCTTTCCCCGTTCCTGAATGCCGTTGTAGGCCGGCATGGCCGTACTGGCGAGAATGCCGATAATCGTAATCACGATCAACAGCTCGATGAGGGTGAAAGCACCCTCCCATCTGCGTTTGTTCAATTTCATGGGTTTGATTTGGTATATTAGTTTATTATGTACCCCGTGGGAGTTCGCGAAAAACAGAGTTTTTGACCGCTGTCTTCTGCAGGCCCCTGGGACGTATGTAGTGCTGGAGAAGACATAGTAAATACATCTCCCCACTAAAAGAGTCGCATTTTTCGCAAATCAGGACAAGAAAAATCCCCGATTTATGGGATTTTCGTCCTTTCCTGCATCCTATGACCACGAGTATTCCGATTGAAGATTTCTTTGAAGACATCATCGCCAAGTCGATGCGGGGTTACCATATTTCCGAGTCGGAACTGGCGGAAA
>JARGNG010000139.1 GCA_029213265.1 Verrucomicrobiales bacterium
TCAACGGCCCCTTGCCCGAGGCGCGTCGCTGGACCCAAAGCCGCCTGCTGCGCGCTGTGAAGGCCTATGTCCGCGACGGCTTCCTGCCTGCCGAGGTGCTGGCCCGCGCCGGGCGCCGCGAAACCGACGACCGCCTGCCCGCAATTATTGCTGGCATCAAGGGCGCAGATCCCGACATCACGCTTCAAGCGATCTGTGAACGGCTGGAATCTATGCGCGAACGCACACCACGTGGCCGAACGAGATGGCAGCCCTCATCGGTCAAGATGCTGCTGGAACGGGCTGAGAGACTGGGAATGATTTAAGAGACTCAGATTCGTTCTTTGGAAGCAAAACCGCCTATGTGAATCGGGTACATCTTGCGTTTAAGTGATGGCAGCGACACAAGCACTTGACGCGCTGGATCCGAGAAATAAGATAAGTCATTGTAAATAAATGATTTCACCGGATACCGGCCCACCATCTGAAAAAATCCTTGCCTGTCAAACGCTTTCCTGACATTTTTGCGGAAGAACGCTAACCATCAGTTTCCGGCGGTTTTGCGTTCCTTCTCAAGATAGACCCGGAAGACGGGCGGCGGGACGGGCATGAACGAGCAGCGGATCAGAATGGATCAAAAGATCCAGACGATGGCGACACGTCTAAGCAAATCGCTTGATGTGAATATGCGCAAGTCGTTTCTACCTGATGAACGAAAGGCTCTCAGACGCTTCTCATCCACGGAAGTTGCCCAGATCCTCGGTGTAAGCCAAGATTTTTTGCGGAAGATGTTTTTCGAGGACAAGCTCGATCTCGGTGATATCGAGACAGACGCCCGCGGCCGCAGGTTCTACACTGCAGAGCAAATCGATATAGCGCGCCACGAAATAGCCCGGTCAAGCACCAAGTTCCAGCATATCGTTCCTCGTCGTCGGGATGGGGAGCATATCCAGATCATTTCGATCGCCAACTTCAAAGGGGGCGCTGGGAAGACGACAACGGCGATCCATCTGGCCCAAAAGCTTGCCCTTGATGGTTATCGAGTTCTGGCAATCGATCTCGACCCACAAGCCTCAATGACCACCATGTTCGGTTTCCGGCCGGAAATCGACTTCCCTGAGGCCGGAACGGTGTACGATGCCCTTCGGTACGAGGACCCTATCCCATTTAGAGACGTTGTGCGCAAAACGTATTTCCACAACCTCGATCTAGCCGCGGCCGGCTTGTTGCTCTCTGAGTTCGAGACCGAAACCGCACACGCCCTTCGAAACAATATCAGGCCGCCGTTCTATCAGCGGCTTGCCCTTTGCATTAATGAAGTTGAGCCAGACTACGATATTGTCGTCATCGACTGCCCACCGCAACTCGGGTTTACCACACTATCGGCTTTGGTGGCGTCGACATCCCTAGTCGTCACTGTCATTCCAAGCATGCTTGACGTCGCCTCGATGGCCCAATTCCTGCAGCTCACATCCAGCCTCATGGCAACAATTGCTGATGTGGGCGCATCGCCCGACTGGGACTTCATGAGATTTCTAATCACTCGTTTCGAGCCCAATGACGGCCCTCAAACCCAGATGGCGGCATTCCTGCGGACCATGTTCACGGATGACGTTCTTACTCAGCCTTTCCTGAAATCCTCTGCAGTCTCTGACGCTGGGCTCACGCAACAGACACTGTTCGAGATCGCTAGAACGGATTTTCATCGCCAGACGTACGATCGGGCTATCGAGTCCATCAACGGGGTTGTGGCGGAGGTCGAAGGGCTCATCAAAACGGCATGGGGGCGTAAGTAATGGCCCGCAAAGTCACATTCGACATTCCCGAGGATGAAGAAAAGCAGCAGAGCTCGTCGATTTCTCCGACTCGAACCCAGTCACGAGCCCCTGCCCTTTCGGGAATGGCCCGTTCTCTTCAGGATGCGGCACAATCTTCAATTCAAGAAATCAGTACCGACCTTATTGATGATTCCGAGTTCCAGGATCGTCTGGCCCTGGATGACGAAGATGACATCAGGGAACTGGCTGAAAGCATTGACAAGCAGGGACAGCTTATCCCGATACTTCTGAGTCCCGAAGGGGGCCGGTACAGGATCATCTATGGGCGCAGGCGATTAGCGGCCCTTCGACTTATTGGCAAGCCCGCAAAGGCTCTCATCAGAGGCTTGGATGAGGATCAAGCGATTCTTGCACAAGGCCAAGAGAACAGCTTCCGAAAAGACCTCAGCTGGATCGAGAAAGCCCTGTTTGCACGTTCTCTCATAGAGTCCGGCAAGGATGAGGGACTGGTCTGTGACGCCCTCAACATCGATCAGAAAGCCAGGAAAGCCGGTGACAAGCTCACGGGACTTGCTCGCATGAAACAAGTCACTTCCTGTATTCCGACTGAACTCATCCAAAAGATCGGGGCGGCACCCGGGGTTGGACGGGATCGTTGGTATGCTGCCGCAAAGTCTTATGAGAGCCTTGGCTTCTCTGGAGATGAAGGGTTTCCGGCCGGAAACCGAGAATTCCATGACGCTCTCATGGAATCCAGAGGTTCAGGCAAGACCTCCGACGAACGCTTTGCGATCTTCGAAGGGCTCCTGAAACAGCACAAGCCCCCTGCCCCATCGGCGATCAAGACAAAACTCGGGATGGTGAAGGTCACCAAAAGAAACGTGATCATCACCGTCAAGAACGGAGATGACGGGCTTCATAAGTGGATCTCTGAGAATCCAGAGGCCGCTCTTCTAGCGTTGGCGAACGCGAAGGCCGCTGGTCCAGGGCAGATCATTACCCCAGAGAAAATGGAACCCATAGGTAACCCAGTCTCCGGCAGGGATCAGGATCTTGATGGTCCTGACATAGACGATAACAAAAACTGAGCAGAAAGGAGGACAGGCCAGAAAAGGAAAGACCCCCCGAAAGCAGTGCTTCCGAAGGGCCTCGATTAGCTTAGACACCTGATTGATACCCCGAAGCCGAATCGTTTTCAACACCGTTCGCGGTGAACGGGGAAGCTTTTTCAGCCGAAATCATCATGAGACAGGTATTTTCTCACACACCCGCCTTGGCGGAACGATCGTCTGTACCCGGTACGAACCCGTACAGGGTAATCGAGCCGATCCGAGCGCTTCGCAAAGAACTCGGTCTGACACCAAATGACCTGGTAACACTGCAGGCCTTGATCAGCTTCATGCCGAAGAAGGCCGGACAAACAGCTCCAATGACTATCGTCTTTCCCTCAAACGCATCATTGTCTGAGAGAACGAACGGCCTGAACGAGAGAACGATTCGACGGTGTATCGGACACCTCGTGGATGCCGGGCTGATCCAGCGCAGGGATAGCGCAACCCGCAAACGGTTCCCTCTTCGCTACGGTGGATTGATCAGAGATGCCTTTGGCTTCGATCTGCAGCCAATGTATAATCGGGAAAGAGAGCTCACCGAACACGCAGAACAGCTTGTGGGCGATCAGGAAAAGCTACGGTCACTCAAGGCGGAGGCACTGGCTCTTCGTGTCGAGGCTTTGCGCCAAGCAAAGGATGTTGAGACTGTCTCATTTCTCCAGAACGTACGAAACATCCTACGCCGTGCAACTCTCAAAGCCGACGAAATCATAGAGCTTATCAAGAGGCTGGCAGAGTTGGTCGGAGCGACCATCAGAGAGTTTCCGGCCGGAAACCATGACGCTCAGGAAACAATGCCCGACCAAATGTCCGGCGACGACGGACAAAATGTCCGGCACGTAGAACCCACAAGATTGAATATAAAAAAAGATAGAGCAGATGCACACTGCACATCTGGTTTTCAGGAACGCCGAGATCCAACAATTATGGCATGGACGGACCTGAAAAACGTATCGGACTTCTTCCCGCATGAACCAAGAGATCATCAATCAGTTCTCGAAATATTGGCCGATGTCGGAAGATTGCTAAGAATAGAACAGGGCAGGATCATGAAACACCTTAGAGAACGAGGTCCAGGGCAGCTCCTTATTGCACTCGACGAATTAATTTTGAGAGCCAGCACAGGACAGGTGAAAAACAACAACGCCTACCTCGACGCTATGATGAGGCAAGGGACGTGATGGTCTTATCACGCTCACTCAACCAGTTTGTAATTGAGCGTAGTCTTCGATCCTCCGGCAAATTTTCCCGGATAGTTCCAACCATAAGGTCATCGAGAGGGAAAGGAGTGTTGGTTTGAGGGTGACGGGAAGTGAGATCGGGAGAGTGGCTTCCGGCGCCCGTCGTGGAGAAGATCTGATGACCAAAGCTGTCCAGAAAATCACCCTGTCCCCTTCACGGGATATCCCTTTCGACAAGCTGGTGCTGAGCCAGTCCAATGTGCGGCGCATCAAGGCTGGCGTGTCCGTCGAGGAACTGGCCGAGGACATCGCCCGCCGCGGTCTCTTGCAAAGCCTGAGCGTGCGGCCCGTGTTGGCTGACGATGGGACCGAAACCGGCAAGTTCGAGATCCCGGCCGGTGGCCGCCGGTTCCAAGCGTTGTCCCTGCTGGTGAAGCAAAAGCGTTTGGCGAAGACCACGCACATTCCTTGCATCGTGCGGGATGCTACGTCCGACATCCTGGCCGAGGACGATTCCTTGGCCGAGAACATGCAGCGCGTTGCCCTGCATCCTCTCGACCAGTTTCGCGCGTTTGTGTCCCTGCGTGACAAGGGTCAGAGCGATGCAGAGATTGCCGCCGCCTTCTTCGTGACGCCGCAGA
>JARGNG010000007.1:0-156766 GCA_029213265.1 Verrucomicrobiales bacterium
ATCTCGCCATTACAATGAGTGGAAGTCTTAGTAGTCGGCGATTTCTTGGCAGAACAGTATTTATTCGTAACACCTCGCGAAGTGATATCACGAAGCAAATTCTTAGCCAATAATCTCCGGAAAGCCCTGATCTAGCAAGGAGTTTCCTGCGATATCAGCGTCTATCCGGGGGAGTGCGGAGACAAGCGCGACAGCGACCCGTCCCCGCTGATATCACGCGAAAGAGAGACCTCCGTTTCCGCTCGATTCCGTGATGAATCCAAAAACCCTGTTCAAAATACCAGTTTCCTCTTGACGGCTCCAGTTTGGGCTGTTTTTTTTGAACAACATGAGCGCAATGATGACACGTTGGTGTTGGAGGACGGACCTTCGCGAGTTCCGGGGCCTATCGGAGCAGGATAAAACCGGTTTTTTGCTGGTCCTGGAATGGTTTGAGAACTTCCGGCTGCGGTACGAACTCGACGCCGGGCGGGAGGCAGCGAAGACCTTTTGGAGAATGGAGGTGCTGTGTGAAGATCGCGAGAGGGAGCCCTGGCAGCTGGAACAGTGGGAGTCCGCGGTTCGGTGGTACCTGAACTGGCTGGATGCCTGTGCCGAGGCGAACGCGGATCACCGCAGCCTGCCGGAGCGCATCCGGGTGGCTGTCTATTCAGCCTGTGCAAGGCGCGGGTTGTCACGGCGCACGAAGCAGTGCTACGCGGCCTGGGCGGCCCGTTATGCGGCCTTCGCCAAGGGAGAGCGCGAAGCCATGCAGGTGGAAACCGCAACCCGCTTTTTGACTTCGGTGGTCGAGGATGAGGATTGCGCCTATTCAACGCAGAAACAGGCTCTCAATGCGCTGGCGCTCTTCTTTAAGCAGGTCTGCGGAGTGGAGGAGCCGGTCTTTGGTGTCCGACTCAGGAAGACGGGAACGAGGATTCCGGTCGTGCTGTCGAAAAAGGAAACCCAGGCGGTCTTCCGGAATTTGGAGGAAGCATCGGAGAAACCAAAGAAGAAGCCGAATCAGCCGGTAAACCGATATGCCCTCGCGGCGCGGCTGCAGTATGGCGCGGGGTTGAGGCGCTCGGAACTGATACGTCTGCGAATGAAGGATGTCGATCTGGAGCGCGGGACCCTCACGGTGCGCCAGGGAAAAGGCGACAAAGACCGCGTCACGATGCTTCCGAAGAGCTTGCTTCAACCATTGGCCGCGCAGATCGAGGAGGCGCGCACGATTTGGCAAAAAGACCGCGTTGCGGAGCTTGCGGGTGTCCATATCCCGGGAGCCTTATCGCGAAAATTCAGACGGGCGGCGGAGAGCTTTGAATGGTTTTGGCTTTTTCCGGCACGGCAGACATCGATGGATCCCGAAACCGGATTGAAACGCCGTTATCACCTGCATGGGCAGGTCTACAATGAGGCGATCAAGCGCGCCGCGAAGAATGCCGGGATTGAAAAGCGGGTCACGAGTCATGCGCTCCGCCACTCCTTCGCGACCCACCTGTTGGAGGGCGGAACCGACCTGCGCTCCATCCAGGAACTACTCGGCCACGAAGACATCACGACGACGGAAATTTATCTGCATGTCGCAGTCGGAACCAACGGCCTCGGGGTCGAGAGTCCGCTGGACGGGTTGGAAGCGGAAGAAACGGGTCTGGATTTGGTAGATAAACCGGACCCGGCCGAAGTGGCCTACTGAAACGGCTCCGGCCACGGGAAAGTGAGTATCCACGTCGATACGCTCCAAGCCATCCCTTTGCGCCTCTGCGCCTCTGCGCCTCTGCGCCTTTGCGTGAGATCGCTTGCCCGCCGCACGGAACTTCCCCAACTTCCAACTTCCAACTTCCAACGTTGAGCGTTCCGAAACGGCTCCGGCGTCGCGGAAATGCCCCGTCACAGGTGATGGCGGACAGTGCGCAATATGAGCCTCTCAACAGGACAGAGCAGGAGCTCTATCCTCCCTTTGCGCCTCCGCGCCTTTGCGTGAGACCGCTTGTCCGCCCGGCGGAACTTCCAACTTCCAACTTCCAACTTCCAACTTCCAACTTCCAACTTTGAGCGTTCAACGTTCAACGTTCCAGAGCCCACTCCCCTTCCCCGGCGCTCTATCGATAAGCGTAGATCACGGCCCAGTCCTGATCCCGGTCGATCGTTGTCTTGAGCGACAGGCGGACGTAGTAGACGCCGGTCAGTTCGGGCTCGACGATAATGCTGACGAGATTGCTTTCTTCGAAAGGAACGGTTTTGGCCGGGATGATTTTTCCCTCGCTGTCGTAGACATTCAGGTTCACCCCGGCATCGCGGCTCGGGACGGCGAGCCAGAACTGGTATTCGTTCCGGCGGAAGAGCTGCACCTGGATGAGTTTGGCTTTGCCGGGAGCGATGGTGCCGCTCCACCAGGATTCCCGGAGGATGAATTTGTTTTCCCCGGAGAGGCTCGGGATGGCGGCCTTTTGCGCAATCAGCTTTACATCGTTGAGCTCCTTGTCCCGCTGCAGTTGACGCTTCGCCTCCTCGACAGTGGAAACCTCCGTCCCCTCCTGGGCGGATGACGAAAGACCACTTCCCCAGCACAGGGCGGCGGCGAAAAGGAGGGAAAGGAGCGGCTTAACTCTCATAAATGGCTGCGACGAGGTTTTTCGTGGCGAGAGAAATTTCGATCACGTTTCCTTTGCTGACCTGCCCGTTGGCATCGCTTTTCATCAACGACTCGAGATGAGCGAGGGTTTGGGAAACCTGGGTGAACAACGCACCGCGGCGGGCCCGCTTCGGCAGTCCGTTGAAATCGGTTTTGAGCTGCTTGACGAGGTCGGGCTGATTCAAAAGATCGGAGGCCTCTGCGGAGTAGTCTTCTTTCAGAACCGCGGCAAGGGCTTCGGTTCCCCCGAGCCATCCGCCAAGGGAGACAAGGGCCACGAGTTCATCGTCGCGAAGCTCCTTCATTTTGTTGATGACGGTTTGACGGGTCTTGTCCAGTTCGCTCCGGACCATTTCCCAGTCGCCGGTCCCGGCGCCATTGATGATGGAATTGGCGTGCTCCTGCACTTCGGATTCCACTCCGAGTGATCCGGCGAGACGCAGCACTTCGCGACCGATTCGGCGCACGCTTTCTTTCTCCTTGGCCTGCACGGCAATGAATCCTTCGGAAACGACGAGTCCAAACAGCATCGCAGTGCGGGAGCGGTTGGCATTGAGTTGAATGGCACGGTCTGCGACCTGGCCGGCCCAGTCACGCGGCCCGAGTTTGTCGAGGGAGGAAAAGATCTCAAGGGGAATCGGAATCACCGACTCTTCCACGAAGACATTGTTCGGGTCATTCAGATTGATGGAGGCCGGTCCATCCTGGGCAAGAAGGCCAAGGGAAGTTCCTGCGAGCAGGAGGGAAGTGACGAGAGCGTTTTTCATAGCATGACGAGGGGTTAAGAAATCTTAAATACTATAACTTCTAAAATAAACGATTGAAACAAAAATTAATCACAAAGCGCGGGCAAAGGCGCCTCCGTCGACGAGAAGCATTTCCCCGGTGACGTAGCTACCCGCTTCGCTCGCAAGGAAGATCGCAGGTCCCGCCAGTTCCCGGGGCTGGCCCCAGCGTTTCAGGGCGGTGATGTCGGAGAACTCCTGCTGCTGCTCGGCGTTGAGCAGGTTCAGAGGCATATCGGTCAGAAACGGTCCCGGGCCGATGCAGTTCACGGTGATCCCAAACTCTCCCAGGTCGAGGGCGCTGGCCTTGGCGAGACCGAGAAGAGAGGCCTTTGTCGCCGAGTAGGAATTCCGGCCCGGCTTCGAGCCGACCCCGAGAACGGAGGAAATGTGGATCACCCTCCCCCACTTCTGTTCTTTCATCTTCGGGACGAGTGCCCGCGTCAGGCGCATGATGGAGGTGAGGTTGATCTCGACGGTCCAGTCCCAGGTTTCGTCATCCACCTCGTCAATCGGCTGTGGCTTGTTGACCCCGGCATTGTTCACGAGAATGTCGACGGTGCCAAAGGTATCGAGAGCGGCCTTCGCGAGTTGGTCGGCACTTTCCCGATTGCTCATGTCCGCAACCTGGTAGTGAACCGCGACATCGAGTCCCTCCTGGATTTCGGCAACGGCGGCCTGCAGCTCTTCCTCATGGCGACTGCAGATCATGACATCCGCTCCGCATTCGGCAAATCCGCGGGCCATGGCTTTTCCGAGTCCGCGACTGCCTCCTGTAACGAGGGCCCGTTTTCCCGACAAATCGAATAATTCGCTTGGCATTCCGAATGATGCACGTTGAGGTTCCTTTTCGCAAGTGCGCGCGCTACACCTTTTGTGCTAATTTTCCCCCTATGAATCCCGTTCTCCTGATCGATCCGAAAGACAATCTGGCTGTCGCCCTCCGCGATATTGAGGCGGGTGAAACGGTGGAGGCGGCGGGCCGGACCTATGAGGCGGCGGAACGAATTCCCTCCAAGCAAAAGATGGCGCTGGTTGATTTTTCGAAAGGCGATACGGCCACGCTCTTCGGAGTCACCGTGGGCATTGCCGGGGAGCCGATTGCCAAGGGCGGTCTCATCCACACGGGCAACCTGATTCACGATGCCGACGACTTCAGCGGAGAGCGCGGGCAAATCGGGGAATGGAACGCGCCGGATGTGAGCGACTGGAAGGGACGCACCTTCGAAGGATTTCACCGTAGCAATGGCGAGGTCGGAACGGCCAACTACTGGGTCGTGATTCCCATGGTCTTCTGCGAGACAAGAAATGTGAATGCGATCCGGGCGGCCTTTGAGTCCTCTCTCGGCTATGAGAAGACGAGCCACTACCAGCGTCTCGCGAATCATCTCGTCGGTGGATACCGAAGTGGACAGACATCGGCGGAGTTGTCGGAGATCGAACTGGAGGAAAGTCCCGACCCGGCCGCGGATCGCGTTTTCCCCAACGTCGACGGGATTAAGTTTCTCACCCACACGCTCGGTTGCGGTGGAACCCGGGGCGATGCCGAGGCGCTCTGTGGACTTCTCGCCGGTTACATCACCCACCCCAATGTTGCCGGAGCAACAGTGCTCAGCCTGGGTTGTGAAATCGCGCAGCTCGAGATGCTGGAAAAGGCGATCCGCGATCGCGAGCCGAATTTTGACAAACCTCTCCTCACCTACACGCAACAGGGTTACCCCGATGAGCGAACTCTCTTGAGTTCCGCGATCAAAGACACTTTCCTGGGGCTGGTCGACGCGAATCAGCTCAGCCGTGAGCCGGCCCCTCTCTCGAAGCTGTGCCTCGGTGTGGAATGCGGCGGAAGCGACGGCTTTTCCGGGATCTCGGCGAATCCGACGCTCGGCGAGTTCTCTGACCGCCTCGTCGCGCTGGGCGGTCGAGTCATTCTGTCCGAGTTTCCGGAACTCTGCGGGGTCGAGCAGGAACTGATCAATCGCTGTGTGTCCGACGAGGTGGCACAGCGCTTTGCTCAACTCACCTCCGCCTACGCGGAGTGTGCCCGTGCTGTGGGAAGTGATTTTTCGGAAAACCCGAGCCCGGGAAACATTCGGGACGGACTGATCACCGATGCGATCAAATCGGCCGGGGCAGCCAAGAAGGGCGGCACTTCCCCCGTCGTAGCGGCCCTGGATTACCCGGAAGTGGCGACCGAAAACGGGCTCAACCTTCTCTGCACTCCGGGCGGCGACGTCGAATCGACGACCGCCATGGCCGGCGCCCACGCAAACCTGATCGTTTTTACCAC
Source organism: Verrucomicrobiales bacterium (assembly GCA_029213265.1). Classification (GTDB taxonomy): domain Bacteria; phylum Verrucomicrobiota; class Verrucomicrobiia; order Verrucomicrobiales; family DEV007; genus Arctic95D-9. The sequence continues at coordinate 5,690 of JARGNG010000007.1, forward strand.
CGGCCTCGGAACCCCGACGGGCAATCCTGTCTGTCCCGTGCTGAAGGTTTCGACGAATACCGAACTGGCGGAACGCCTCCCGGATCTGATCGATTTCGATACCGGTGCGATCATTCGGGGTGAAGCGACCCCGGCAGGGCTTTCCGTCGATATGCTCGAACTCCTCATCGAGGTGGCCTCGGGGCGGCATCCGACAAAGGCCCAGCAGCTCGGTCAGGACGATTTCCAGCCCTGGAAGCGCGGTGTTTCCCTGTAAAAGGAGCCCTCCGTTTCCGGGATTTCGAACTGCGGAACGGGCTTCGGGGTGCCTAACAAACACCGCGAATCTGCACTTGCGGGAGGCTGTGCCCTCCGTAAGTTAGGCGCGTGCTGGTCTGCACGTCAAAATGGTATCGATTCCAAAGAATCATGGAACCGCGAAAAGTGCGGTCAGGGAGATTTCCAACGATAGGAAAGCTCCCCCGTTTTCGCATGCCGGACCACACAACCAAACTCTGCGGAGCGTGCCTCTTGGTGCGTCGTTCGGCGCCGATCAGTCCATAGAACTGTCGCCGTCAGCCCTGGTCCTGAGACCGGTTCGACACGAAACCCGTGGGAGGAAAGTTCCTCTTTCCATTCCCCGAATTTCTTACGACGCCCACGCATCACTGCCCTACCGGAATCACTTTGCTGTGGAATTTTCTGACATCTCCGTTCGGGAGAATCAGTCATCTCGCATCAGTTCTGGAAATGCAATGCGCTCCGCAATCACGCAAAACGTCGGCACCGAAGCCGACACGAACCAGAAAGCTTCCAATCGAAATGGAAAAACAATCATTAAACAGTCCCTCTCTCCGCCGCCGGAACAATCGTCCGTCGGGAGGTGGGAATCGCAACAGCAATCGCAATCGAAACCGGGGTGGCCGGAATCGCAATTCCTCCAGTGGTGGGGGCCGCAATAGCGGAAATCGAAATCGCAGCCAGGGAGGTGGAGGGAGTCGCAATCGTTCCCGCCGTCGTCCTGAGCCAAAGCAGACGACGGGTCAGAAGATTCTCTCTGTTTTGACTTTCGGCCTTCTCGGAAAGCCGAAGAAGAAGACGCGACCGAAGTCAAAAACGGCCGAGCAGCCCAAGCAAACGCAGCGGCAGCAGGCTCGCGCCAAAGAGGCAGCGAACCCGAAGGCTCCCGCAAAGAAGCGTCGCAACCGCACGGAAGTCACCTCGGGTCGTCTCTATGTCGGCAACCTGAGCTATGACACCAGCGAGAACGAACTCGAAGAGCTCTTCCGCGGAATCGGAAACGTTTCCAGCGCTGAGGTCGTGACGAACTCCCGCACCCAGCAGTCGAAAGGTTTCGCATTCGTGGAAATGGCCTCGATCGATGAAGCCAAGCGCGCTGTCGAGGTCCTCGATGACCAGGACTTCATGGGTCGCAAGCTCATCGTAAGCGGTGCCCGCAGTGAGGGCCCTCGCGAAGGTGAGGAAGAGGAAGGCTCCGAAGCTTCTGATTCCTCAGGCAAGGAAGAAGTTACTTCTTCCGACGACGCCGAAGAGGAACAGCCTGTGGCCGGAACCGCAGAATCCTGATCCAGAATCCTTATGAAAACGCCGGAATGACATTTGCTCATTCCGGCGTTTTTCGTTTCCGCCGTCGATTCTTTCCGAGATGAGCCCCCCGTTTCCCCCTCTCTATTTGGCAGGACAGACCGGTTCCGGGAAGACGTCGGTGGCTTTGGCACTGGCGAAGCAATACGGCCCGGTGGAGATCGTGAATGCGGATGCCTACCAGGTCTATCGGGAGATGGACATTCTCACGGCGGCTCCGTTGAAAGAAGAGAGGGAGACCGTTCCCCACCATCTTTTCGGAATCCTCGATCCTTCGGAGGAATGCGATGCGGCGACCTTTGCGACCCTGGCAAAGCAAACCATTGCCGAAGTTTCCCAACGGGCCCGTCCTCTCGTCGTCAGTGGAAGCGGCTTGTATCTCAAGGCGATCACGCATGGGTTGGCACCGACTCCCCCGGCGGATCCGGAATTGCGTAAAAAGCTAGATCAACTGGCTGAGGAAGAACTGATTGCTCAGTATAAAGCGGCAGATCCGGCGGGAGCTGGGCAGACCAACCTGAAAAATCGCCGTTATGTGACGAGGAATCTCGAAATCACACTTCTCGCGGGACGGCCGGCTTCCGAGATCAAGAGCGAGTGGCAGGAAAATCAGCCGGACATTGCCGCCGTCTATCTTCATCGCGAACGCGAGGACATCTATGATCGCATCAATCGACGAACATTTCAGATGTTTGACGCCGGCGTCGTCGAAGAGGTGGCCGCCCTCGGTCCCCTTTCCAACACGGCGGCCCGGGCGATCGGAGTCCGCGAAATTCAGGCCTTTCTCGCCGGCGAAATGGAGCGGGACACCTGCCTCGAAGAAATCCAGACCCTGACGCGCCGTTATGCAAAGCGTCAGGAGATCTGGTTCCGGAGGGATAGCGCGTTTCTCCGCATCCCCCTCCAGCCTGGGGACAAAGCGGAAGAGATCGCATCGTCGGTTGCGAAAGCGGCTCTCCTTTCCTAAGCTTCGGCACCAACCCAAGCTGATTTATGCCCACGATTTCTGAAGGTGACCCGACCACCATCGCCCTGCAACTGAAGAACGATCACTACACCGTCCTGGTGGGTTCGGGCTTAATTCAAAAAACAGCCGGCTGGATCGGGGGAAAGACCTCCATTCAAAGCCGGAAAGCCGTCATCGTGACGGATTCGAATGTGGGGCCGCTCTACGCCGCAACGGTCCGGAAATCGCTCGAGGAGGCCGGGATCGACTGCCTGGTCATCACCGTGCCTGCCGGAGAAGCCTCCAAGAACATGGAGCAGGTCACCGACATCTGCCGGGAAATGCTTCGTGCCGGACTGGACCGGAAATCCTTTCTCGTAGCACTTGGTGGAGGCGTCGTCGGGGATCTGGCCGGCTTTGCGGCCGCCATCTTTCAGCGGGGCATCCCCTGTGTGCAGATCCCGACGACGATCGTCAGCCAGGTCGACAGTTCAGTCGGAGGAAAGACGGGTGTGAACACCCCCGAGGGGAAAAACCTCGTGGGGGCCTTTCATCAACCCAAGTTAGTGCTCGCAGATGTCGACACCCTCGGCACTCTTGAGGAACGCGAGTTCAACGAGGGCTTTGCCGAGATCATCAAGCACGCCGCGATCCGCGATGCCTCCCTTCTCGATCTGGTCGAAGACCGCGACCGCATTCGCGAACACCTGGTCGAACTCGTTTCCCGGAACGTGGCAATCAAAGCGGCTGTCGTCGAGGAGGACGAACGGGAAACCACCGGGACACGTGCGCTCCTGAATTTCGGGCATACGCTCGGACACGGCATCGAAGCAGCCGGTGGCTACGGGCGTTTTCTCCATGGGGAGGCCATCAGCCTCGGACTGGTCGCTGCGGCAAGGCTTTCGGTGGAACACTCCACCCTGACCCGGGAAGAGTCCGATCGCATCATCGAATGCCTGGAGCAGTATGGGCTTCCCATTCAACTGGCCGACGACATTTCCAACGAAGCGATTCTCAACGCGATGCAGCGGGACAAGAAGTTCGAAGCCGGCGCGATTCGTTTTGTTCTGCTCGACACCCTGGGAAGCGCCTTCGTATCGCCCGACATTTCGTCGAACGATCTGGAGGAGGCTCTGCAAGCGCTTCGTTGATCCCGAAAATGCGCCTGATCGGGGATTGCCATAGGGGATGCAATTTCCGAATCTTGCGGCGTCATGTATCTCCGTTTCTTTCTTCTTCCCCTGATTTTCTGGTTCCCCTGTGCAGGATCCGCAGCAGAGTCCCTGCGGCTGAAGCCTGACTTCCTTCACCTCCGAAACGCCGAACCACGGGAGTGGTCGCATTTTCCGGCACGGGCAAGCGGGACGGCGCTCTCGGTTTCTTTTCCGCTCGAAAATCCCGGAGACTATTCGCTCCTGACCTTGCGACAGGAGGAGACGAAGCAGCCGTGGAAGGTCTGGCTGAACGGAACCGTGATCGGGAGCCTCCTTCGGGATCACAATCATCTCGAACGGGGAATCCTGATTCCTGATGGCCTCCTGCGGGCGGGGGAAAACCGTCTCGAAATCAAGACCGACTCGGAAACTCCGGATGACATCCGGGTCGGCGATGTTCAGCTTCACCGGAAGAGCCTGACCCTTTGCTCCCCGGAAGAAATCGCGGAACTCGAAAAGCAGCGGGGCTTTTCCCGCCCCGTTCCGGAGATGGATGCGGAGGTCACCCTGCGGGGGATGGACACCGACACCCGGCTCCCCCTGCCCTGTCGCTTCACGATTCTGGATCAGGATACAGGCGCTCTCGTCTTCGTTGGTGCCGAATCAGATGATACCATCGCCGTGCGCGAGGGCGTCGTCTATGCGCTCGGTGGAGAAGCCACCGTCCGTCTCGCCGGGAACTCGTCCCGCCCACGAAACTACCGGATCTTCTGCGGTCGTGGCTTCGAATACAGTCTTTCGGAGGAGACTCTCCGCATCGACGGGACCGGAAATTCAGCAACGCTGGAATTCTCGATCCGGCGCGAAGTGAACACCGACGGACTGGTTTCCTGCGATCCCCACCTGCACACCTACGAATTCGATCGCCACGGGGATTGCACTCTGACCGAGCGCCTCATTTCCATAGCCGGAGAAGGCGTCGAGCTTCCCATCTCGACGGGACACGACAAACACATTCCCTACCGGAAAGAAGCGGATCGAATCGGTGCCTCGCCCTGGTTTACTCCCGTTTTGGGATGCGAGGTGACCACGCACCTGGGTCACTTCAACAGTTTCCCCGTGGTTCTCAACTCCTCCCCGGCGGAACACAAGCTTCGCCCCTGGCCCAACATCTTTGAAAACATCTTCGCCACGCCGGGAGTGGAAATCTGCATCCTCAATCACGGGCGCGATGTGCATCGAGGATTCACGCCCCTCGCCCCGGAGAACTTCGATTCCGCCAGCGGCACTTTCAGCCAAGGCAGAGTGCTCCGGGCGAATGCGATGGAACTCGTGAACTCCGGTGCCCAGCAAACCGATCCGATGCAGTTGGTCCGGGACTGGTTCGCCCTCCTCAAAAGCGGCCATTCCATTGCCGGAATCGGATCGAGCGACAGCCACACCGTCAATTTCGCCATCGCCGGTCAGGCCCGGACCTACTTGCGCTGTCCGGATGACATTCCGTCTGCGATCGATGTCTCCTCCGCGACGAAGGCTCTTCTCGAAGGGAAAGCGATGGTGAGCTTTGGTCTGCTCACGACTCTCGCGATCGAGGGGGATCTCATCAAGGTGGATGTGCGCGGCCCGGGATGGACCACAGCGACGGAGGTCCAACTCTTTTGCAACGGGGAGAAAGTCCGGTCCTACCCCATCCCGGCTCAGAAGGGGGCGGTCCCGGGAGAGAAATTCTCAGGAGCCTATTCGCTGGAAGAGCTCGGTGGCAAAGCGGGAGATTTTTTCTGTGTAGTCGCCACCGGGCCAGGCATTACGGAGGGCTGGTGGCCCATCATGCCTCCCTATCAGCCTGACTCCCCGGACTTTGAGCCGTTTGTCATCGGGATCAGTGAGGCGGTGTGGGTTCGTTAGTTAGTCCCGTCTCGCGAGATAGACCGTGCTTTTCGATTCTTTGCCCTGAAGTGGGTTGTGAAACGAAACGATGTGCGACTCGCAGTCCGCAAACACCTCCTGTAATGCCTTGAGGAAACTCTCTTCGGGTGGATCGTCGGACCAAAGGCCGAAAATCCCGCCCGGCTTGATCTTTTCGGCGAAGCGTCGCAGGCCTTCCGCACCGTAGAACTCGGCGTGGCGCTCGTGGAGAAGGTTGGCGGGAGAGTGATCGATATCGAGGAGGATGGCGTGAAACTGGCGGTCGGCTTCGTTGGGATCAAAGCTCGTCTCGCCTGCTCCGCGCAGTGCCAGGTCAAAGAAATCACCATGAACGAAGCGGCAACGGGAATCGCCCGTTAATTCGGGTCCCAGCGGAACCATGCCTTTCTGATGCCACTCGATGACAGGCTGTAAATAGTCGACCACAAGGAGCGAACTCACCGAAGAAAGGGCGAGAGCTTCTTTCGCGGTGTATCCCAGACCCAGTCCACCGACCACCACGTCGAGGCGCTCGCCGGGGAAGCCCTTCTCTGCCGCGGCGAGGCCGAGCCTCGAGAGTTCTTCCTCCACCGTCGTGAACAGGCTCGACATGAGAAAGGCATCGCCGAGAATGATTTCGTAGACCTCCCGGTTTTCGAGGGCAAGAATGGTCCTGCGGCGGAGAATAAGCTCCCCGAGGGCAGTCTTCTGGTAGTCCAACTCTTCGAATTTCGGCCTCGGATGCATCCTCCCCTGTAACCGTGAATCCGCACCTTGGATACTGTTTTCCATCACTTGGACGGTCTGCCAAAAGTCTGTTGGAAAAAAAAGATGATTTTGAAGGTGGTGGTTTGTTCGCTACGCTCAGAGAGTTTGGTGACGCTTGCCAAGACTCTCCAGAGCGGCCGGTCATGAAGGCGACTCCACTCCCTGCTTCGCTCCTATCTCGGAAGAATTTTGACTCAGCATTTTCACAATCAGACTTTTGGCAAACCGTCTAGATTCAACCGAAGCATGAGCGAATACTCCCCGTTCCATTGTCCCCACTGCGGTGCCGACGCCCATCCCAATGCAGCCGGGTGCCGGGAGTGTGGTTCCCGCAAGGTGGATGGCTGCTGGGAGGATCCGGAAGCCTACGACGGAGTGGATCTGCCCGACGATGATTTTGACTACGAGGAGTTCATCCGCAATGAATTTGGCGAAGGTGGGATGCGGGATCGATCCTTCCGCAAAACTTTCTGGTGGGTGGTCGCAGTGATTACCTTGATTGCCTTTGCCTGGATTTCGTTCCGCTTGTAAAGCCGGAGAAGCAGGGTGGTCTTTCAGGTTGCGAAATCCCCCTTCCAACCTCTTACTCCAGAATCGTTTCTTCGTCCGCCAGACCGGTAAGGACGTTGAAGGAAAGAAGCGTATAGGAATTCCCAACCGTAAAGCGAACTTTCATCGGATCACTGAGACCGGAGGAACGAAAGGTCCAGACATGCCCCTTGGGCTTGAACCACTCTTTTGCACCGGGTGGCATGATCTGCATACCGACCCCCTCCGGGACTTTAAACAGCTCGTCACCGGCCCCTTGCGGGTTCCCGAGAAAATCACCTGGCGAGGGCGGATTCTCCGACGTCCAGAAGGCCCGCGGCGTGAAGATGATGTATTGATTCTTTCGAAAGGTAAAAGAACGCTTCTTCGATTTCAGCGCGAATCCCCGGATTTCGGTGGAAGCTCTTGTGAGGAGTTCCTCCTCCCGGCCCGAATCAAAGCGGGCCATGAAGAATCCCGCAAAAAGGGCAATAATTCCGAGAACGATGAGGACCTCAAGAATCGTGAATCCGCGATGGGGTCTCCGACTACCAGTTGCCGACGTCATCATCGGTTCCTTCCTCGCCATCTTTCCCAAGTGAATAGATGTCGTAGGAATCGCTACTTCTCCTTGCTGGAATCTCGTATTTGTAGGGTTGCAACCACGGATCAAGCAGTGCATCCTTGGAAGTGAGATAGGGCTTCCAACTCCGTGGGAGCGGTGGCGTGGTAGGTCGAGTCACGAGAGCGTCCAGCCCCTGTGCGGTGGAGGGATAGACGCCCGCCTTGGTCTTGTATCGAATGATGCTGGCTTTGAGTGCCTGAATGTCACCCCTGGCTTTTACCTCGTTTCCATCTTCGAAGACGTCAGTCATCGTCACGGTTCCCAAACCGATGAGCAGGGCAATGATGCCGAGAACGAGAAGCATCTCCATGAGAGTGAAACCACTGAGGGCACGGGAAGGTCGGACTTTCATAAAGTAAGGGTATCAATTATGCCCGATTCCGCAAGACTGAAATGGTCTCGTAGATGACTGAGATCATCATGTAGGCCATCATTCCGACCAACACTGACATCACCAGAATAATAGCTGGCTGAATGATGGCACCGATCTTGTCGATACTGCGACTGAACTCGCGATCGAGACGGTTCCCCGCTTTGGCCATCGAGCTGGCCAGGTTCCCGGTATCCTCCCCGATCCGAACCATATCGATCAATCCCGCTTCGAAAACGCCGGATTTTTCCATGCAGCGATTGAGAACGGCGCCTTCGGAGATTCTCGCCGTGATTCCTTCGATCTGTTCCCGGATATACCGGTTCGGAGTCGTTCCCTCGACTAGTTGCATTGCCTTAACGAGGGGAAGGCCATTGAGAAGTAGATTGGAAAGCGTCTCCACAAACTGCACGTTGAACCGGGTTGTCAGCATCTTCCCGAAAAGCGGCAGCTGGAGCTTTTTCTCATCCCAGAGACGCTTTACCGACTCCTTTTGAAACGCGACCACGCCGATGATGAGCGCGATGACAAAGAGCGCGAGAAGCAGGATCCAGTTGGCTTTGAGAAACTCCCCGCTCGTGATCATGAGATTGGCGAAAAAGGGCAATTCCCCGCCGGTCGAGAGGACGAGCGTTTCCAGCTTCGGGATCAGGAAAAAGGTGAACATCACGGTCACCCCGATTCCCGAAATAACGAGGAAGGCCGGATAGATCATCGCCGAGGCGAGTTTTCCCCGAAGCTCCTGCAGAGTCGTGAGATATTTCACCTGACGTTTCAGGATGTCACCGAGGGCACCGGAAACCTCCCCGGCGGATACGAGATTGCAGTAGAGGTCGTTAAAACTGGGCGAGGAGGATCGAAGCGCGGTTGCGAGCGGAACGCCGTCCCGGACTTTGTCGTAGCATAGATTCGCAACACGGGCGATGGCCGGGGATTCACTCCGGCTCCCGATCGATCGCAAGGCGGTATCGAGCTGGACTCCTGCGGATAAGAGATCGCTCAGTTCCTCGGTAAACTGGATCAGCTGATTCGACTTGAGACGGTTCTCAGCGGAGGCCGTAGGGACCTTCTTCTTTTTGGGAGAAGCTCCCGCTTCCTCCTTCTTTTTGGAAGACGCCTTTTCTTTGGTTTCCTCCAGGGAAAGGATCTGCATCCCCTTCTCGTTGAGGCGACGCATCGCTTCCCCCCGGGTCGAAGCCTCGAGAGTCCCGTTCGACACATTGCCGTCTTTTTGAAGAGCCTTGAAACGAAAGGTGCTCATCGGGGCCGCTTAGCTGATTTCGGTTGAGGAAACGACCTCTTCAATCGTGGTGTGGCCTTCGATGACCTTGTTCCATCCGTAGTCGCGCATCGGAACAAACCCGTCCAACATTCCCTGGCGCTGCAGATCCTGTTTCGTCGCCCGGCTTGTAATGAGCTCCTGAACCTTTTCCGTGACCCGGAACAGCTCATAGACCGCGGTCCGCCCTTTGTATCCGCTGTGGCCGCAGGTGTCACAGCCTTCCGGATTGACCATCAATATCTTCGAGGCTTCCTGGAGCGGAAATCCGACGGATCGCAAAAACTCCTCGGAATAGTCGCCCGGAAGACAGCATTCCCGGCAAAGTCGCCTCACGAGTCGCTGTGCAATAAAAGCGCGAACCGAGGCGGCGATCAGGAACGGCTCCACTCCCATATCGATCAATCGTGTAATTCCCCCGATCGAGTCATTGGTGTGGAGCGTGCTGAAAACGAGGTGTCCCGTCAAAGCGGACTGCACCGCAATCTCCGCGGTCTCGAGGTCGCGAATTTCCCCGACCATGATCACGTTTGGGTCACCACGAAGAACACTGCGCAGACCGGAGGCGAAGGTGAGGTCGATCTCCGGCTTCACCGCAATCTGAACGGCCCCTTCGAGGCGGTTCTCGACCGGATCCTCAATCGTCACGATTTTCCGGTCTTCTGAATTCAATACCGAAAGAAAGCAGAACAGGCTGGTCGACTTTCCGCAACCGGTGGGTCCTGTCACGAGCACAATTCCGTTCGGTCGCTCCAGGATTTCATCCACTTCCTTCCGAATGTGGGGAAGCATCTGGAGTCGTTCGATATTAAACTGTTCCTGACCGAGAAGACGCAAACTGATGCTTTCGCCTTCGATCGCGGGGATCGTGGCAACCCGGGTGTCGATCGGTTCTCCCCCGACCTGCAGGGCGATACGTCCGTCCTGCGGCTTTCGCTTTTCGGCAATGTCGAGACCGGCCATGAGTTTGAGACGGGCGATTACCGAACTTTGCAGCGCAACAATGTTATCGGGCACCGGAACGCGCCGGAGCACGCCATCGACGCGGTAGCGCACGCGGAGGTCGTTTCGAAGCGGCTCGATGTGAATGTCCGTCGCCCGCTGGTTGAGTGCCTCGTGGAGAATCTGGTTCACAAACTTGACCACCGAGGCCTCCTCATCATCTTCGTCAATGATGTTGACCTCCTCCTTGAAGGAAAATTCATCCTGATCCCAGTCCCGGTTCGCGAGAAGATCGTCGAAAATGTCTCCCCCCACTCCGTAGAGCTTCTGGAGCCCAGTGAGCACCTTTCTCCGCGGAGAGAGCACCCACTGAATCGGACAGGTCACGGCCCGCCGAACGAGTTGCCGGTCCAGGGTCGAAAGCGGATCGTAGTGAGCCAGTTGGATCAGCGTGGGAAGAGTCACCTCTTCGCTGTATTCCACCGAAAGCGGGAGTACCCGGTGCTTGATCGCGATCGGCGGAGGGCAAAGTGATTTGAGGAGGTCAGCATTTCCCTCGTCGACAATCGGATCCTCCTCCCAGGAAATCTTCAATTTGGCAGCCAGGTTGCTACCGAAGTCCCGCTCGGTGATCTCGGCATTATCGAGCAGCCAGTCAATCAAGGACCCTCCGTTCCGGAACTGCTCCTCCATCGCCGTGACGTCAATGGTCGAGGTGAGATCCTCGCCTGCCGCCTCATTGATCAGGTTGAGTATGCGACCGAAGCCGCTCGTTGTTCCATTCAGTATCATTTCCGGGGGGCCGAACCATACCTGCGCGCGCCATCTCCTCAAATGCTTTGTCAGACTTCTAAGCCCGGTAACCGGGGGACACTACCTACTCGATTTGCTCTTTCTCGGCTTAGCAGTCTGCACGGAAGCCTTGACCCGGTCCTGATGCTCTGGATCGGTCGCGGATATTGACCACAGGTAGAAGGACTTCCGCACACCTTTCGTTTTTGCAGCGCGCGTGGGAATGATGGATAACTCAAAGAGGCGGGATTCTTCGGACGGGAATTCCCCGGTGCGGTAGCTGCCACGTATCGAAGCGGCGCTCACATTACGCCGGGAGCCAAAGGATTCCCGAAGTCGGGTGGAAAAGTATTTTCCCGCTCCGCCTGTCACCAGCGTGAAGGAATCCGGAAAAAGCCCGTCGTTGCCGAGACGGGAGAAAACCCTCACCCGGCGTGTCTTCGTGAGCTTGATCGTCACACTTTGCCCCCCTCCGTTGAGATTGTAGATATCGTTCCCCTTCTGGACGGCAGAACGTAGTCCGATGGTCTGATCCGGACGGAAAGGCGGTTGTATCGCGCTCATGCCGGCAGCGGGAGCGCTTAAACCACCGGTGTTCCCGTTTTCCCGATCGAATCCCCGGATCCAATAGTCATATTCCCGGCCCGGCGAAATCTCCGTATCTTCAAAGAACAGCAGCGGGGAGGTATGAACGAGAACGGCACTTTCCTGTCCGGCCCCGGCAGGAGCCTTCCAGACTTCATATTCAACCTTGATGCCAACCGGCACCTGCGCATTGTCCCATTCGATCCGGATTCGATCATCGTAGCGCTGCTGAGTCGCCGAGACGCCGCCGGGACCGGCAAAGGTTCGATAACCCGATGCGGCAGGACTCCATTCTCCCGGACCTGTCGGAGCGAGTCCGCGAACCCGGTAGTGATGAACCGCAAGCACGGTGGGAGGTGTGTGAAGAAAAACAGTCCCGCTCGCGGTTCCCAGAAAGGTATCAATCGAGTCGACCTCGCTGCCTCCGTAGATTTCGTAGGAGTCGGCATTGGCGAGGGGATCCCAGCTCAGGACCACCGAATCGGGATCCGATCCCTGCGTCGCCTCGAAGCTCAACGGTGAATCCAGTTTCCTCGAGCCGGCGGCGGAGGCGCTTTCCGAATTCCCGAGGGTATTTTTGGCCCGGACCCAATAGAAGTATTCCACACCGGGAATCGCACCGGTGTCGTCAAAGCTACGTGCCGGGGTCTCTCCCAGGACAATTGCGCTCCCAATCGCATCGGACTCCCCTCTCAGGATTTCAAAAGAGGAGGCCGTTTCACTTCCCGACCACTCAATACGAACCCGGTCCGTGAAGAGATTCTGCGACGCGCTTACCCCTGCAGGAACATCCGGAGGTCCTTCGGCACGCATTCCGTTTTCTCCGGGAGTGAAGGCACTTGCGGTGTTGCTCCCGAGTGCCTGGAGAAAATAGGTGTAGTCCGTTCCGGGAACGGCGTTGACGTCTGACCAGCTTGTGTTCGCCGAGTCGACGCTGGTCACAAGGGTGGCTCCAAACGCCGAGGCCGTCTCCGATCGATACACGGCATAGTGAGTCGCGCCGGTGACAGCTGACCAGGACAGGTCAATACGATCAGAGAAGGCGCCGTCGGATGCGCTGAGATTCGCCGGTGCCGCCATGGCCGTCTGAATCAGAATCGATCCGTTCTTTGTTACGCCCCCGCCTTTGCGGTCGGAAGCGATCAGCACCAGGCTTTTCGATCCGGTGGAAGACCAGGTGTAGTTCCGCCCCTCCAGGTTCGCATCGTTCCCCATCACGGTGGTTCCGCTCCCGAAGTAGTAGGCCAGGGTGTCCTCATCCGGATCGCTCATCGAGGAACCAATCGGGACAGCCTCGTTCACCGCATAGCGTTCCGGGAGATTCAGAGTTCCTTCCGGCGGTTGATTTCCGGGAAACTCGCCGACATTCACCTCCACCTCGATCCACTGATCGGGGCTGCTCCCACCCCGTTTGAGCGGGGTGATATGAACATCCGCTACGAAATCACTGTAGGTTTTTCCCAAGGCCACCCCGCTGTCGTTCTTGCTGCCGCCCGGAATGGTATCAACGAGCCAGGCCTTCGACTTACCGGTTTGCTCCCAGTGAATCTGAATTCCCTTTTGGTAGTTTTGAAAACTCGATCCGGTAAATCGCTGCCGGTATCCAAGCCAGTAGAACTCATCGATCCCCTTCTGAACCCGGATCGCCCGCTTTGCGTTGGCAGCCGCGGTGTCCTCATGATCAAATCGGAAAATGCGAACTACCTGCGAAGAGTCACTGTCATTGATCGTGTATTGAGATCCGGAGTTCAGCCACCCGAGCTTTCGCTTCCCCTGAACGTGAAAGTGTCCCGAAGTCACACCGCCGCCACCCATGATGCTGGTATTGTCTCCGTATTCGGTCGAGGATCCGCTGGGATCGACCGGATCCTGGCTCGAGCTGCTCCAGAAGGAGGCATGCAAGAGCCCGAAATTATGCCCCAGCTCGTGAACAATCACTTTGGAGCCATAGCACGGAAGCCAGATCTTATTTCCTCCTACCGTTGCAAGACCGCAGTAGCCCATTCCGATTCCTTTGAAGATGACACATCGGTGGTTGTATCCGCTGGTAACGAGGCCTGCCGCGTTGGCGGCCGCAATGGCATGATTGAAGAGGTCGCCGTTCTTCTTACTCCCGCCGTCCGTTCCGTTGTAGTAGGTCGTTGGCTGGGGCATGCGAAAGACGCGGGGGTCGACCGTTGCTGCAATTCCGGTCTGGTGAAAGGACATCGAAGCAACCTGGTCGTGCACCTCTCCATCGAAACGGGTCTGGAGGGTGGTGGCGTTGATCGGCGTTCCCACCTTGTCTGAGAAATCGACCAGGATCACGATTGCCGAGCGGGTCGTGTCGCTCGCAATCGCCTCCATGACGTCGCCTTCCTCTTCGACAGCATCGAGGTCCAGCGGCTCATGACCGAGCGTCAGCCGTGACGCAAAAATCAACTGGCTCCCGTTCTCCATCCCGATCTTCCTCTCCAATCGAGCTGCGGCAGCATTGACCTTTCGCAGATTCGCCACATTAGCAAAGGCAAAAAGCTGTCCGCCGGAAAGTGCCACGACCGGCTCCGTCCCGATGGCCTGGCCCGTCAGAAAATCCCGCTGGATGCCCGTTTCGCCGAGAGTGTAACGCAGCCTGGCGTCCGCAAGATCCCGCGACGGAACCGGCGTAAACATCTCCTCCCGCAGGGCCGCAATCCCCTCCAATCGGATCCCCTGAACGGAGATCGCATCGCGTGACAAGGGGCCCTCCCTCGTTCCGAAGACGTAACCGTCGAGCTGATTCCCACGGGAGTCCGACAATTCGATGCGTCCCCCCTGGCGTCGATGCCCCTCACTTGACGGCTCCGGATTCAAACCATGGGATTCGAGATCGTTGCAGAGAGGAAAGACATCGAGGCTTCCCCGCACGCTGAAGGGTTCTTCGAGATAGGCCCTGATTTCCTCCGGCATCGCCTTCCGCTCAGAGATGGAAACGGACTCTGCTAACGCCGATTCCGGATCGCTCTGCATCAATTCTTTCATCCGGGCAGCCCGGGCCTGCACAATCGGAATTCCGGCGTCTACCAATGCCTCCCGGTTCTCTCCAGAAGCGAGGTAGCGGGACATCCACGCTGTGAACTCCGTGAAAGGATCCTGAACCGTCACCTGCGGGTGAGCGGCCTCAACGACCGTGACGTTTTGCGAGGGCGCGGCGAGGGCCGTCTCCTCTTCAACGGAGAAACGGACCCACAGGGCAAAGCAAAGCAGAAAGGCAAGAGGGATGCTGATCGCCAGCATCCTTAATCTGGAACGGGGAGCCATGATGTAAAATCTTACGAATCGTAACCCTCTCGAAGCAAAAAGAGAAGCGCATTTTGAGGCGGGGGAAAGGCGGCGTCACCTCAACCTCTTTCTCATTCGAAACGCGAAGATGAGTCCGGGCTGAAAACATCCCACTCCTCTCCGAACTGAGCCAGAAACTCCGGTCCCAGGCTTCGGAAGAAGGTGGTCATCGGAAGCAGAACAACGGCTCCGATGTAGGGAATGAGCATGAGAAGGAAGCCCACACAGCAAGTCCCGAATCCGATCACAACGATTGCGAGGACCGAAACAATCGAAAGCAAGATCTTCCAAATCGCATAAAGAGCGAAGCGAAAAATGCTCCCATTGTGAACCGGGAGAAACCGGAACCAGGCCTGCGTCGTCGTCAGTCGGTACTTGTGCATCGTCGGAATGACAAAGTCTTCCAGCAGCATGGCAATGTAGGCCAGTACGAGAACGTAGCCGAGGAAGAGGAGAATTGCGGCGACGAGGAACCCCACGTAGCCACCGATCTGTCCCCCGCCCTCAATGATGGAAAAGGCGAACCATCCCGCTCCGCCGAGGAAGGCAACGGTCAGAACTCCCGTAACAATCCCGAAGCTAATTCCCCACCAGAAGAGGGAGTTTCCTTCGCGGGAGTATTCTTTCCACGGGAAAGCGACGAGGGCCCGGTTGTGAACCACATTGTCGAGAAACATGAATTTTCCGCGGCATCGAAACCAGAAAAGGGCGGTGAAGAACAGGAAAACGAGGAGGATTAGACCTCCGATCAGGATCGCAATACCGGGATTCTCCTGAAGCCATTGCATCGCAGTCTGGATTCCCTCACTGACGACTTCCTTCACTTCCTCCGGATCGAAGTCCTCTTTGGACAACCCAATCCCGCCATCATCGGCTTCGGATGTTTCGCTGGTCCCCGTTCCCGAATCCGAGTCTTCAGAATCACTTCCGCCACCTCCTCCTCCGCTGCTCCCGCCGCCTTCGAACAGGGTTGCGAGCCAGGCGGTAAATCCCAGCACAAACCATTTCCCAGCATCGAAGGGTTGGAAAAGAATCTGCTTCATGCGAGCCCAGGCGCGGGAGGTGGGAACAGAAAAGC
Organism: Verrucomicrobiales bacterium; assembly: GCA_029213265.1. Taxonomy (GTDB): domain Bacteria; phylum Verrucomicrobiota; class Verrucomicrobiia; order Verrucomicrobiales; family DEV007; genus Arctic95D-9. Next base: position 21,546 of record JARGNG010000007.1, read on the forward strand.
GAATCGGGTTTTGAGCCATGGAGCGATCTTACCTTCTCCAAAAGGGGGAGGCGATTGCAAAAGAAAGGCGAATTTGGAACGCTATCTCGTGCATTCCCCTGCTTGACCACCCCGGGCAATCCCAGCACAATCCTGACTCTATGATGATATCCCGTAAACTATCCGGCGCGTTCCTTGCCCTGGCGCTCTCCGTGTCTCTTGTCTCGGCTGATCCTTCTTCCGACGAAAAGACGGTCCTCTGTTTCGTCGGCCACCAGACTTCCCATGGTTTCATGAAGCATGAATACATGGCGGGTTGTCGCCTGATCGAAGAATGGCTCACAGAGAAATATCCGGAAGCCAACATCGAAGCCCGCTATGCGGTTCCCTGGCCGGAAGACGAAGAGACCTTTTTCAAGGACGCCGACACCGTGGTGTTCTTTTGTTCCGGCGGGCAGAGACACGTCGTGAATGATCACGTCGCCGCTTTCGACAAGGTCATGAGAACGGGAGCCGGCCTCGCCTGTCTTCACTACGGAGTTGAGGTGCCGATCGGCCCTTCCGCCAAGGGAATGTTGGCCTGGATGGGTGGGTATTTCGAAGCGAACTGGTCGGTCAATCCACATTGGGACGCCTCTTTCACCACCTTCGAGAAGCACCCTGTTACCAGTGGAATCAATCCCTTTACAATCAACGATGAATGGTACTTTCATATGCGTTTTGTAGGCGACATGAAAGGCGTGACTCCGGTTCTTTCCGCCCTGGCTCCCGAGGAAACGATGAAGCGTCCCGACGGACCCCATTCCGGAAATCCGGCTGTTCGCAAGGCTGTTGCCGCCGGGGAACCCCAACATGTGGGCTGGACCTATCAGCGGGGCGAAGACTACAACCACGGCCGCGGCTTCGGCTTTACCGGCCTCCACTACCACGCCAACTGGATGGAAGACAACTTTCGCAAAACGGTTCTGAACGGAGTCGCGTGGACCGCGAAGCTGGACGTTCCCGAAACCGGTCTGGAGACCGAGACGCCGACCCTGGAATTCCTGGAGGCCAATGCCCTCCAATACGGCGGCAAGCAGGAGCCCAAGCCAAAACCGAAGAAGAAGAAAAAGTAGATCTCCATGTCCCGCTACATTCTCGCCCTCGACCAGGGAACGACGAGCTCCCGTGCGATTCTCTATGATCCTGAGGGAAATACGGTCGCGACCTCCCAGCGGGAGTTTGAGCAAATCTTTCCGCAGCCCGGATGGGTCGAACACAATGCCGTCGAAATCTGGGAAACGCAGCATTCCGTTGCCGTAGAAGCGATCCAGAGAGCGGGAATCAAGGCCTCCGAAATCGCCGGCATCGGAATTACCAATCAGCGGGAGACAACGGTCGTCTGGGATCGGAAAACCGGCGAGCCAGTTGGAAATGCAATTGTGTGGCAGGACCGTCGCACCGCTGACTATTGCCGGAGCCTCGGGGCCAAAGCAGACGAGATCCAGCGGATCACTGGTCTCGTCGTCGACGCCTATTTCTCCGGCACAAAAATCCGCTGGATGCTGGAAAATGTAGAGGGCGTCCGGGAGCGGGCCGAAGCCGGGGAACTCGCTTTCGGCACGATCGACTCGTGGCTGGTTTGGAATCTAACCGGTGGCCGCGAACATCTCACCGACGTCAGCAACGCCTCCCGCAGCCTTCTTTTTGATATCGGAAAGGTTGAATGGAGCGGGACGATGCTGGAAATGCTCGACATCCCCCCTTCCCTTCTCCCCGATGTCCGGAGCAGCAGTGAAATCTATGCGGAAACCGAAGCGGATCTCTTTGGCAGCGCGATACCCATTTCCGGCATCGCCGGGGATCAGCATGCCGCCTTGTTCGGGCAGGCCTGTCATTCCCCCGGAATGGCGAAAAACACCTACGGGACCGGATGCTTCATGCTGATGAATACCGGGACAACACCCGTCGTTTCGAAGAACAAACTGCTCACGACCATTGCCTGGCAGGTCGACGGCGTCACGGAATACGCGCTCGAAGGCAGTATCTTCATCGCCGGTGCGGTGGTCCAGTGGCTCCGCGACCAGTTGGGGATCATTGAATCCGCCTCCGACGTGGAAGCGCTCGCCCTGAAAGTCGAAGACAACGGCGGAGTCTACTTCGTTCCCGCTTTCGCCGGTCTCGGAGCCCCTCACTGGGACGGCTTTGCGAGGGGAACCATCACCGGGCTCACCCGGGGAGCGAACAAGTCCCACATCGCGCGCGCTGCCCTGGAGGGCATTGCCTACCAGGCCAACGATGTCCTCAATGCCATGGAAGAGGATTCGGGAATTCAGCTCGCTGAGCTTCGCGTCGATGGCGGGGCAACGAGAAACAACCTTCTCATGCAAATTCAGGCCGATGTCCTCGGGGTTCCGGTCGTCCGCTCGCGGGTTCCGGAAACGACGGCTCTCGGTGCGGCCTATCTCGCCGGGCTGGCCGTCGGGGTCTGGAAGAGCAAAGAGGAGATCGCTCGGCAGTGGGTCGAGAGCGGCCGTTTTGAACCGGGTCCCGGCAAAGTGCAAATGCAGGAGCAGATCACGGAATGGAAAAACGCCGTCCAGAGAACCCTCTCGGGGGAGTCAACAGGCTCAGGTCACTGACGCAACCCTGCCGCGAGAGGCGGGAGTGAAAACTGAGCGGGAGCTCCATCCTCGGTTTGAATGGACCGAAATGGGGGGCGCTCGACCCTCGAAGTATCGCTGCTGACACACCCTCCCCTTGCATTTGCACCAATTCTGCGAAATCTTGCGCCGGTTTTATGCGTAGTCTTCTCAGATCTAAAATTCATCTCGCCACGGTGACCGAGGCGAACGTTGACTATGTCGGCAGTATCACGATCGACAAGAATCTGTTCGAGGCGGTTGGGCTCTGGGTTGGGGAGAAGGTTCTCGTCGTCAGTGCTACGACCGGTGCCCGTCTCGAGACCTATGTCATCGAAGGCGAAGCCGGTTCCGGCGTCATCGGGATCAACGGAGCCGCTGCCCATCTCATCAATGCCGGCGAGAAAGTCATTATCATGGGATTCGAACTTACCGAAAAGCCGGTCGAGCCCAAGGTCATCCTCTGCGACAAATACAACGGTATCGCCGAATTTCTCAGCGAAGAAGCCGGGGTCGCCATTCCGTAGCGGAAGTCGTGAGACTTTCGAAAGAAAGCCCTACGAAAGGGAAAATCTCACGTTTTCCTTTACGGATCTCACGGGTTCGCCCAGGCCTTTACCACCGCCTGTAAACCCTGAACCGCTTCGGTCAACTTTTCGAGATCGATTTTGTCAATCGTATCGGTCGGCTTGTGATAGTGAGGATAACGATAGGGCGCCGTATCGGTCACCATGATCCCCGGAAACCCTTCCTGCCAGAACGACCACTGGTCTGACCATCCCACGCCCGGCACTTCGACGGGAAACCCTCCCGCGAGGGCAGGAATTCCGGAGGCGCTCGAAAAGGCGATACGCGCCGAATCGGCCAGATACCGGGAATCCTCGTTTCCAACAAAGGCGAGAAAGTTTCCCCGGTTGGGGAACTCCCCTTCCAGGCCGGGCGGGATTTCCTGGCTTCCTTCAGCGTCCGAAAAGTATCCGATCGTTTCGAGACTGATCATGGCGACAATCTTGTCCTTTTGCCCCCGGCACTTTGCAGCGTAGACCCGGCTCCCCATCAGTTCAGTCTGGAAAAATGGCGGCTCCTCGTTCACGAAGGCGACAAAGCGAACGGTTCGTTCCTGCTGATCCCCGGCAAAGGCTCGCGCGAGGGCCAGCAGTGCGACGACGCCGGTTCCGTTGTCATTGGCGGCCGGTGATCCCGGAACGCTGTCGTAGTGCGCACCGACGACGACAATTTCATCCCGGCGGGTCGTTCCCGGCAGCGTTGCCTCGAGATTTCTGACCGATATCCCGGAAACGTCATATTCATTCCGCTCGACCTGATAACCAATATTTCCTCCCCCGAGGGTCGATTCGATCCAAATGGCGGCCTGGTTCAGTTTTTCCGGCTTGCCGACATGGCGTTCGCCGATGGTCTCGGTGAGCGTACGAAGGTTGCGTTCGAGGTCCTCGAGACTCACGGGCCTGCGGTTGAGCGAGGCCGCCTCGAGCCGAACTTCCAGGTTCGGGTCCAGCGGCTCGCTTTCCTCACTGAATTCGGTTCGAATGATCACGCCGGTTCCAATGAGCATGAGTCCCGCCGGTAGCGCAACGATCAAAAATCGAATCAGTTTTCCCTGTTTCATACCTGGACCTTACGCATCGGAGGCCAGTATTGCCTCCACAAATCCGGCGGCCCGCTCGTGGGTTCCTCCGTCTCCTAGCATTTCGACTACGCCGGACAGCTCTTTCTGCAGGGATTCCCTCGTTTCGGGACTCTCGAGCAGGCGCTGTAATTCTCCGGCGATCATTTCCCCGCGGGCATCCGCCTGCAGCAATTCGCGGACGACTTCGCGACCCGCCATCACATTGACGATTCCCAGGAAATCCACCGACATGACCCGGCGGGCCACCTCAGCGGTGAGCCAGGCGACTTTGTAGGTGAGGCAGTAGGGTAACCCGAGGCAGGCGGCCTCCAGGGTCGCGGTGCCCGATGCGATCACCCCCGCCGAAGCCCGCTGCATGATGCGATGGCTCGTCTCTTCGCCGATTCGAAAGGAATCCCCCAGTCCTCTTTCGGCGGCCATTTCCCGGAGGCATTCGGTCAATTCCGGCGTCGCTCCGGTCGAGCCGAATCGGAGATCGGCCCGCCATCGCAGAAGCTGCTCCGCGGCGTCCAGCATGGGGGGAAAGAGCTTGGCAATTTCCCGTTCCCGCGAACCGGGGAGAAGGGCGACAAATCCTTCCTCGCGGACGATCGATTCATCGCGAACCTCCGCCATTTCATCGACGAGCGGATGTCCGGCGAATTCGGTGGGCAGGCCGCTTGCCTCGTAGAGCTCTTTCTCGAACGGAAAAATGCAGATCATGAGGTCGAGCAGTTCCGCCATTGTCCGAATTCTCCCCTTTTTCCAGGCCCAGACCTGAGGGCTGATGTAGTAGATCAATTTCCCCGCGTAGCCTCCTGAACGCAGCGCCTTCGCGAGACGGAGATTAAAACCCGGGTAGTCGATCAGGAGAATGCCATCGGGTTTATCCGCCAGGATCCGGGAGACGGTTTCGGCCATCCTGCTCCGGAAATAGCCATACTTTTTCAGCACTTCCCAAAGCCCCAGAACAGCGGCTTCCTCGAGCCAGTTTTCCACGCCGGAGGCCTCTTTGTGGAGCAAGGGGCCGCCCAATCCCGTGACGGACCATTCTCCCCGACTGGTCAGCGATGACAACAACTCCGCTCCGTGGGTGTCTCCACTGATCTCTCCGGCAACTACGAACAGGCTTTTCAAGAGGCAATGGGGCTAGGAAATTTGGATGCCCTCGGGCGGTTCGTTTTCATATCCCCAGGCATCGAAGGCGAATCCCCAACGCTCGCGAATCGCGTCGGCCTCCTCCGAACTGACCGTATGGACGTTGCGTTCGTAATCCTCGATTCCTTCGAGGTAGGAGGCGATTTCGGCGAGACCGTTCTCTTTTCCGTCCATCCCAAGCTGATCATAAATCCGTCCGATCTCCGCGAGCGGGTTCTTCGTGATTTCCTCGTAGCTTGTTTCCACGAATTGTTCGGAGGGAAGCGCCAGCCGATCCCGGTCGGCGAGATACTTCGTCATGACTTTTTCGTAGGTCTCCAGGGTGTAGCCCGGAATATCGACATCCTGAAACGATTGCCAGGCAAAGGCATTAAAGACCCTCGGAAAGTGACTGCGGGTCGAGCTGTAGACCTCCCACGGGTTGCGAACGATGTGGACAAACTTCGCGTTGGGAAACATCCGGAGAATCATCTCCATTCGGGTTGTCGAAGGAGGATTTTTCAGCAGGAGCTGCTTTCCGTCCTTGGCGTAGTTGAGCTTCCGGATGAGGAGCTCGTAGTTCTTTTGAAATCGTTGTCGTTCACTGTCGGAGCAATCCTCGAAAAACATCGATCGATCCCGGTGCCAGTCCATCTTCTCCGGAAAGCAGTAAATGTTGTAGTAGCCGATCGGATTCAGGTTGCCGAGCGCCATTTCCTCTTCCTGCGGCTCATCGAGAGTGAGCCGGACTTTATCAAACCCGCGATCTTCCGGGAGGGCCCGGTCGATGATCTTTCGCGTGATTTTCACCTTCGGACCCAGCATGTCGAGAGGCATGGCCGTCTCCGTGAACTTCAGAAAGCCGAACTGAGGATCCCGGCTCATGAGGTTGTGCAAATGCGTCGTTCCGCTTCTCCAGTGCCCGATCAAAAAGACGGGGGGCTTCTCGATCGGCTTCCGGGCGATGCGGGGCCCGTACTTCACTTTCTCAATCGTCGCGAGGGGGAATCGCAGAAACTGACCGACCCAGGCGATAAAACGCTGGTAGCGGGATCGTGGATCGAGCCCGGGCGTAAACAGCACGTGGCGCAGAAACACTCGAAGTCGGGCTCCCGCAAAGGGATGAAGCCCCGGCGCTTTCTTTTCCGCTGCTGATTGTAGTGTCCACTTTTCTCCCATGATCTGAGATGCGGCGAAAGTAGAGCGGGAAAACGGAATCTGCGACCCGAAAATGAAAAGGGTTTCAAATGAACACTTGCTTTCTATTCTCAGTTCGGGTATCCGAAGAAGCCCATGAACTCGAAGGACGCCTTTCTTGCTTTGAATCTGCTCCCGCGGATCGGGCCGGTTCGCGTCCGCAGACTGCTGAAACGCTTTCGCACTCCGGAGCGAATCCTGGCCGCGAGTCCGAGGGACCTCATGCAGGTTTCCGGCATCGGGGAGGAAATGGCTTCACTGATTCACGGTTGGGAGAATCACATTGATCTCGAGGAGGAAAAACGCCGCATGCAGGATCATGGGATCGTTGCCCTGACGATTGAGGAAGACGGCTACCCCCCGGCGCTTCGCGAGATTCACGATCCTCCCTTTCTTTTGTATATGAAAGGCCGGATCATTCCGGCTGACGCAGCCGCGATCGGAGTGGTCGGTTCCCGCCGCATGACCCACTACGGGCAGGACCAGGCCCGGAAACTCAGTTTCCAACTCGCCCGCGCCGGATTCTGCATCATCAGCGGATTGGCCCGGGGCATCGATACGGCGGCTCATGAAGCGGCGCTCGCCGGCGAAGGCCGAACGATTGCGGTGCTGGGCTCTGGAATTGGAAATATCTATCCTCCCGAGAATGCGGAGCTCGCAAACCGAATCGCAGAAAATGGAGCGGTTCTTTCTGAGTTTCCCGTTCTCTACGTGCCTGACAAACAATCTTTCCCTCTTCGAAACCGGATCGTGGCCGGTATGTCACAAGGTCTCCTCGTTGTCGAAGCTCCGGCCCGGAGCGGTTCCCTGATCACGGCGAATCAGGCTCTGGAACAGGGGCGCACTGTCTTTGCCGTCCCCGGTCCGATTGACCGGCCCACCTCCGAAGGATGCCATCGACTGATCCGCCAGGGGGCTACGCTGGTCTGCCATGCGCAGGACATTGTTGATGATCTTTCCAGCGAGATCAATTCTCTCGCCCTCGATTTTTCCCCCGAAGAGATCGAAGCGACGCCTGCGCGTCGGGAGATTGATCTCGACAAAACCGAGGCGGCGATTCTCGAACAACTGGATGGACGCGAATTGACGATTGATGCCATCGCCGAGGCAACGGAACTCCCTGCCGGAGTCGTAAGTGCAAACCTTCTCCAGCTCGAAATGAAGTGCGCCATAAAGCAGCTTCCCGGCAAATACTTCACGAAACTGATTTGACGGATCGATAAAATCAGGGCAAACGGTACACTCGGAAACCGCCCCTCGCATTCTCCTACTATCCCCTACCATGTCGAAATCACTTATCATCGCCGAGAAGCCGAGCGTCGCCAATGACCTCGCCCGTGTCCTCGGAAAAGACCGCGAAATCGGTTCCTTCGACAAAAAAGAGGACTACTACGAGAATGATCGATACATCATTTCGTCCGCTGTCGGTCACCTTGTTCAACAGGCACTGCCCGTCACCGAGGAAGGAAAATCCCTTCCCTGGAAGTTCGAGGTGCTCCCTGTTTTGCCGGAACAGTTTGCGCTGGAGCCGAGTGAACAAAAGGGGTCCAAGTCGAGATTGACTGTTTTGAAGCGCCTCATGAAGCGCAAGGATGTCACGGAACTCATCAATGCCTGTGATGCCGGCCGCGAGGGAGAGCTCATTTTCCGCTACATCATTCAGTTTGCCGGAGTCAACAAACCGGTGCGCCGTCTCTGGATGCAGTCGATGACCGACGGAGCGATCAAGGAGGCGTTTGTCCATCTCCGGAGTGACGAAGAGATGCGACCGCTCGCCGACGCCGCTTACTGCCGTTCTGAGTCGGACTGGCTCATCGGGATCAACTCGACCCGGGCGATGACGGCATTCAACAGCAAGTTTGGCGGATTCAACAAGACACCGGTCGGACGCGTTCAGACTCCGACTCTCGCCCTTCTTGCCGAGCGGGAAAAGGAAATCGGGGAATTTGTGAGCGAAGAGTATTTTGAAGTTCACGGAACCTTCGGCGTCAGAGCCGGAGACTACCTCGGTCGCTGGTTTGATCAGTCTTTCAAGAAGTCAGAGGACAAGCCCCATGCGCGGGCCGAGCGACTCTGGGAAAAGGAGAATGCACAGGAGATTGTGGATCGTTGCACCGGAAAAACAGCAACGGTGGAGGAAAAGAAAAAGCCGACCAAGCAGATCGCGCCACAACTCTATGATTTAACGAGCCTGCAACGGGAGGCCAACGGACGATTCGGTTTCTCCGCCCGCAGAACGCTGCAACTCGCCCAGTCTCTCTACGAACGCCACAAGGCACTGACCTATCCGAGAACCGACTCCCGCTACCTGCCGGAAGACTATGTCGGCACCAGTATTGAAACGCTAAAAAAGATCTCCGGAGGTTCCGGCTACACCATTTCCGATATGCCTGCCCATGCAGGAAAAGTCGTGGAAAAGCAGTGGGTCAACGTCAGTAACAAACGGGTCTTTAACGGAACCAAGGTCAGCGATCACTTTGCCATCATTCCCACGGGCCAGATTCCGGCCAGTCTCGACGAGGCCGAGCAGAAGCTCTACGACATGGTGACCCGTCGTTTCATCGCGACCTTTTATCCGCAGGCCGAGTTTGAGATTACGACCCGGATTTCCCGAATCGGCGAAGATGCCTTCAAGACGGACGGAAAGATTCTCGTCGAGGCCGGCTGGCTGGCCGTCTACGGGAAGAAGCCGGGAGGTGGCGAAGCTCCGAAAAGGGCCGAGGACGAGGAGGGCAAAAAGTCCAACAGCGGAGACAAAGAGATTGTCGCGGTCGAGCCGGGTGAAGACGCCCTCGCAAAAGCGATCGATCTCCTCGAAAAGGCGACCCGCCCACCAGCCCGCTACAACGAGAGCACCCTTCTCTCGGCAATGGAAACCGCCGGAAAGCGCGTCGACGACGAGGAACTCCGCGATGCTATGTCTGAACGGGGACTCGGAACACCGGCGACACGCGCATCGACGATCGAAGGACTCATCAACGACAAGTACATCACCCGGGACGGTCGCGACATCTATGTGACCACCCGGGGCCTACGACTGGTGGATCAGCTCGGCAACATGGAAATCGGAATTCTCACCTCTCCCGAAATGACGGGCGAGTGGGAATACAAGCTCAAGCAAATGGAACAGGGACAATTCGACCGTCCCAAATTCATGGCGGAGATCAAGGACCTCACCGGAAACGTGGTCGAGACAGCCCGTGAGTATGCCAGGACCGCGCTCGAACGTGAGTGGCCTGAATTCGAAGCCCCCTGCCCCGTCTGCGGCGCACCGACCCTGGGACAGGACGACGGACGCTACAAGTGCAAGCAGCCGGATTGTAAATTCACTCTCGCAAAGGTGGTCGCAAGTCGGCCTCTTACCGAGGACGAAGCCAAGACACTTCTGAAAACAAAGCTCGTTGGTCCCCTGACTGGCTTCGTGAACCGATTCAAACAGCCTTTTGACGCGGCCATCGAACTGCAGGAGGACAAGAAGGTCGGTCTCAAGGCCGGGTTTGTTTTCGAAAAGACTCCGGAACAGGAGGCCGAAGCTGAATCGATCCAGGAGGAGAACAAACTCTGTTCCTGTCCTCTTTGTGAAAAGGGCGATATCTACATCACTCCCACCAGCTACATCTGTGATCGCCGCATCTCCGGCGACGGATGCAAAGCGCGACTGTCCCGCGAGATGTGCAAATTCGAAATCCCGCGGGATCAGGCACTGAAGTATTTCAACGAGGGTAAAACCGACGTGATCGACAAATGGATCAGCAAAAAGGGCCGCCCTTTCAAAGCCGCCCTCACCTGCAACACCAAAGGTCGCCGCATGCTTGGATGGGAATTCCCTCCGAGAGAACCGGCGAAGAAAAAGGGGGCCGCTGCGAAAAAGAAGACGACGACCAAGAAAGCGGCAGCCAAGAAGGATTGAAGAGAGGGATCGGTCCGACCGATCCGCGACGGACATTCAACCTGCCATGACATGGAGAGCCCTCAAAGCTTCTCTGCCAGAGCCGCTTTCACCATGGGAGGGACAAACTTGTCGATGTCTCCGTCCAGCCTTGCGACTTCTTTCACGATTCGGGAGCTGAGATAGATGTTTTCCTGGCTCGGCATCAGGAAAACCGTTTCCAGATCTTCATCGAGACTCCGGTTCATCAGAGCCATCTGAAATTCGTATTCGAAATCCGAGATGGCCCTCAAACCGCGGACGACGACGTGGGCCTTCTTCTCCTCGACAAAGTCGACCAGCAATCCCTCAAACGAGGTCACTTCAATCGAACCAATGTGAGAAGTTGCCTTTTGAATGAGGTCGACACGTTCGTCGGGGGTGAAAAGGCCCGTCTTGGCCTCGTTGTAAGCGACGGCAACAATAATCTTGTCCCACAGCTTGGCAGCACGTTCGATGACATCGAGATGGCCGTTGTGAATCGGATCAAAACTACCGGGATAAATCGCTACTTTCATAAAAACTTTTGAGCCTGGAGGCTCTGCTTCCGGCATTTTGAACCTACTTTTCAAAATTTTTCAAAGACATTCCTCATTTTCCCGCTACTATTTGAAGCATGACATTCCGCAAAGGTTGGATTTTTACCGCTTCTCTTGCCCTGATTTTTGGTCTCGTATCCTGCGAAACCACACCCAAAGAGGATGGCGAGGTGCTTACTCCTTCTGAGACAGGAGAAAACAGTGGTGGTCCCATTAACGCCGCTGGGTTTCTCAAAACGGACTACGATCCGCTCAACAAGTGGCTCGATGAGCGTTTCGAGGTCGATTACAAGCACATGACGCCTCAGCTGATTTTTGATCAGGTGCCCTTGAACGATATCTTTTACGAGACCTCCGATCTTCCTTCCGGCGCGCCCGCCTTCAACTTCTCCAGCTCTGATGTATCGCGCCGCGAATTGCTCAAGAAGATTTCCCAGCACTGGAAGTTGAAAATGTCGTTCACCGAAGATGCCTCCGGCAAGCCGACGGCAGTGCGGGTTGAAGGGTAGTCATTCCCCAACTAGTGGCAGGATAGAGCTCCCGCTCTGTCCTGCGATCGGTTTCGTGTCGATGGATTGGCGGTCGCTGCTCGACCTCGTTTTACTCAAAGCTCGTCATATACCTCGCCCAGCACTTCGCCGAAGATCCGGAACCCGTCGCGAACAATCTCTTCGGGCTGAGTAAAGCTGACACGGACGCACTGCTTCGCATGATCCCAGTCGGCAGTGTCGAGTCCGTAGAAGAAATACTCACCAGGAACGACCACGACGCCGGCGTCTTTGAGTCTCCGATAGAGTTCCCGGCATCCACCGGGCAAGCCATCAAACCAGAACCAGAGAAAAAAGGCGCCCTCGCTCTCGTGAACCCGCCAAGGGATTCCGGCAGGCAGGCTCTCGTGCGCCATGGCGATGGCACGCTCGGAACGGCTTTGGTAGTAGGGTCTCACCACGGTCTCCGCCAGCTCCTTGATGCGACCTGACTCGATCAGCGGTCGTGCGAGCGCCTGTCCAACGTTGTTGTTGGCAAGACCGACAATGGCTGTCATCGAGCGGATTTCGTCAATAATCTCTTTCCGGGCGACCACGATACCGGTTCGAGTCCCGGGAAGACCAAGCTTACTCAGGCTCAATGTCAGGATGATATTCTCGTCCCAGACCGGTTTCACCTCGTGAAACACCACACCGGGAAAGGGCTGGCCATAGGCATTGTCAATGATGAGTGGAATTCCATGCTCATTGGCGATCTCACGAAGTTCCGAAATTTCATGGTCCGTCAGTAGATTGCTGCTCGGGTTCGTCGGACGGGAAACGGCAATGGCACCGTGCTCGGGTCCGACATTGAGATGCTCGAAATCGATCCGATATTTGAAGCGATGATCGTGAGTCATTTCAATGAGCGGTCTGCGGGCATCAAACATTTGCCCTCCGCTGACGCACTGATCTCCATAGCCAATGTATTCCGGAACAATGGGCAAAAGGATCTTTCGACTGGAACCGTCCGGCATTTGTCCGGCAAATCGATTCAAGAGAAAGAAAAAGGCAGTTTGTCCGCCGTTCGTGACCGCGATGTTGTCCCGGCTCAAATCCCATCCGTATTCCTTCTGCAGAAAGCCGGCGACTGCATCGCGAAACGCCGGACTGCCCGCAGGCTGATCGTAATCCGCCATGACGCGGTCAAATTCATCGGGAGTCTGCAAGACGAGCTCTTCCATCCGGTCCCGCCAGAGCGTCTGCATTCCGGGGATATGAGAAGGATTGCCCCCACCCATCATTCGAAGCCGATCCCGACCGATGGTGAGAGCCTCACCGAGATCGTCCATCAGCTCGGTAATGCCGGAATGCTCGGTCAGCTTTTCTCCGAATACAGTTTTGGGATAGGGCGCGCTTGGTTTCACACTCCCTATTTGCACTCAGGCGGCGGATCTGGCAAGCTTTCGCCGTGACATTTCCCGACACCTCTCCCCCTGTTGTTTTGACCATCGCCGGATCCGACTCCTCTGCGGGCGCAGGAGTGCAGGCGGATCTCAAAACATTCGCCGCGCTGGGTGCCTACGGGGTCAATGCCATCACAGCCATCGTAGCAGAGGCACCCGGTTCGGTTTCTGCCGTCTCCCACGTAGAGCACACCCTGTTACGTGCACAACTCAAGAGAGTTAGCTCATCTTTCCCCATAGCGGCCATAAAAACGGGAATGCTGGCCAATCGCAAGATCGTGCGGGAAACGGCACGCTTTTGCCGCGCAAGGCCAAGCATTCCTCTGATTATCGACCCGATTCTGCGGGCCAGTGCGGGGAAGTCACTCCTTTCCTCCAATGGAAGAAGCTACCTGAAACGAAAGCTGCTGCCGCTGGCGACTTTGGTGACGCCCAACCTTCCCGAGGCGGAACTCCTTCTCGGCAGATCGCTGGATGCGAAAGATTCCGCCCTCAGTCTCCACGAGAAATTCGGATGCAGTTTTTTGGTCAAAGGGGGCCATGATCCGGGTCACAGCGACGAGGTGGTCGACTACGCGTGCGTCCATGGCGAGCTTTATGAATTCCCTCACCCCCGTCTCGCCGTCCCGGATCTGCACGGGACCGGTTGCACACTCTCCGCAGCGATCACTGCACGGATGGCTCATGGAGATGATCTGGTCGTTGCCATTGAAAAAGGAACTCATTACTTGGGAGAGGCGATGCAGGAGCACTTTCACTGGCCCGAACAGGCCGCAAGCAGGGCGTTGAACCATTTCCCGAATAGAGTAGACTCGGAGGAACCATGATTTGGCGACTTCTCCTTTCCTGCCTTCTATTCCATGACTGCCTTTTCGCAATCGATGAACCGGAAGCTATCCCTGAACCGGAGACATCCCCCGAAGCCGACCATCCGATCAAGCTGCGCGAGATGATCGATACCCTGGATCAATCGAGCTTGCAGGAGGCCTTTCGCCTTCTCACCAATGACTACATTCACGAAGAGAAGCTCAGTCCCCTCGAAGTCAATCGGGCGGCTCTCCAGGGAATGCTGGACCGCCTGGACTTCGGCGCGATGATCCTCACTGAGAAGGGTCTCGACGAGAGCAACTCGCCCTTTCTCTTCCATTTTACCGGAATTACCGATGAAACCGGTTACATCCGCTTTGGCAGGTTTTCCAAAAAAGGTGTTTCCGAACTGGATACGGCTCTGGAGCAGTTCACCGGAAATACCAAGATGGAAAATCTGATTCTCGATCTTCGCTCTCCGCAGGCCCAGGCCAATTTCGGAATCGCGTCCGAGATCCTGAGCCGGTTCCGCCCGCCCAACGAGTTGCTTTTCAAAATCCGCCGCCCCGGAAATGACCGCCCGACGCTCTTCGTATCGAAGGCGGCCCCCAGAACCTGGCAAAAGAATCTGATCCTCCTGGTCGACCGGGAAACGGGCAATGTCGGCGAAATCATTGCCGCAGTGCTGAAGCGGGAAAACGATTGTCTCATTATTGGCGAAAAGACGCCCGGCCTCACTGTCGAATACCGCGACGTCCCCATTGGCGAAGATCGGATTCTCCGATACGCGATCGCAGAGGTCGTTCTTGAGGACGGTTCTTCCATTTTTCAGAAGGGCATTGCGCCGGACATCGAGACGCAGACACCGATGGGATCGAAGAAGGAGATTTTTCGTGCGACCCAGAAAGGGACCGAGCTGACCAAGTTCCTCTTTCAACGCGAGCGCCCCCGAATGAACGAAGCCGCGCTCGTCGCGGGAACCGATCCGGAAATTGATTACTATCTGCTTCGCAGCAACAACCGCCCCACTCCCTGGGACCGCCCTCCACTCCAGGACCGCGCCCTCCAGCAGGCTGTTGATCTCCTTCACACCAGTGCCTTTCTGAATTCAGAGAAGTAGAGGGAAAGCTGATGCGTGACCCGGAGGATGAACTGCAGGAGCTCGACTCCGCCGGCCTTCGACGAAGCCTTCGTCGACTCCGCTCGGCGCAAGGACCTGTCATCAACACGGAGGACTCCGGAGATCTCCGGAACTTTTCGTCCAACGACTATCTAGGGCTCGCCGACTCCCCGTTCCTGAAACAGGTCTTCGCGGAGAAGGTGCAGAAATACGGTGCCGGATCCGGTGCCTCCCGTCTCGTTTGCGGAACGATGGATGCCCACCTCGCCCTGGAGGAAGAGATGGCCGCGTTCAAACGAAGTGAGGCAGCCCTGACCTTCAGCGCGGGGTTTGCCACAGCCACCGGCGTGATCCCTGCCATTTGTCAAAAGGACGACATCGTCATTCTCGACAAGCTCTGCCATGCCTCCCTCATCGACGGAGCGAGAATGTCGGGAGCAACGATTCGGGTCTTTCCCCACAACGACCTCGGGAAACTCGAAAGCCATCTGCAATGGGCCTCGGATCAAGTGGGACAAGACGGAAGAATTCTCGTCGTGACCGAATCGGTCTTCAGCATGGACGGCGATCGCGCCCCCCTGCGCGAGATCGTTGAACTCAAAAGCAGATTCGGGGCTTTGCTGCTCGTCGACGAAGCACATGCCTTCGGAATCATCGGACCCAACGGGCGGGGCCTTGCCGCGGAAGAGGGACTGGAAGGACAAATCGATTTTCAGATGGGCACGTTCAGCAAGGCACTGGGCCTTTCCGGAGGCTATGTCTGCACGAGTCGGGCCTTCGTCGACCTGCTCGTAAACCGGTCCCGCAGCTTTATCTATTCCACAGCTCCTGCTCCCGCCCTCGCGGCCACGATCTCCGAGGCCGTTCGCCATGTCCGAGGAACCGACGGCGATGCGCTTCGAAAGCAGTTGTGGGAAAACATCCGCTTTCTTCGCGAAGATGCCCCGAGCGCGATCCTGCCGATCCTGATGGGAAGCAACGAAGATGCGATGGCCGCTTCAACCCATCTTCTGGAGCAGCGATTTCTCGTGCCTGCGATTCGCTATCCGACCGTGCCACGGGGAACCGCGAGATTGCGCGTAACCGTTTCCGCAGCGCATGATCGCCGCGATGTGATCGCACTGCGACAGGAGTTGGATCAATTTCAAAAGACCGCCCTATCCCACCCGTGATCCGCCCGTTGACTTCCCTCATCGCCTCTGATCTTCTACCTACCAACATGAAATCGCTTTTCCTATCTCTTGCGCTCACGACCCTAACCGTTTCTTCCATCGCCGCCCCCCTCGATCCGATGCCGCTCTGGCCGGAAGGTGTGCCCGGAGAAGCCGACCTCCAGCTGGAAGAGGAGAAGGTGGAACTCAAAGGTCCGCACGAGATTGAGATCATGTCGAATGTCAGCACGCCACAGCTGACCTGGTTTCCGGCGCCGGATCCGAATGGCGCGAGTGTGCTTGTTTGTCCCGGAGGTGGCTACAATATCCTCGCCTATTCCCATGAAGGAACCGAAGTCTGTCAGTGGCTCAACTCCGTCGGCGTTTCCGCAGCGTTGCTAAAATACCGGGTCCCTCGCCGCGACGGGCTGGAAAAACATCACGCGCCGCTTCAGGATGTACATCGTGCTATCGGCATGATCCGGGCCAGGGCCGCCGATTGGAAAATTGATCCGGATCGCATTGGTATCCTCGGGTTTTCGGCCGGCGGACACCTTGCCGCGATGGCTCTCACTTCCGATGGAAAAAGAACCTACAAACCGGATCCAAAATTGGATAGCGGGAGCGCGATTCCAAACTTCGGCGTCCTCGTCTATGCCGCCTACCTTCTGGAAGACGGAAACCCGGACAAGCTCTCCCCCGAACTTACGATCACCGCGGAAACCCCGCCCGCTTTTCTGGTCGTGGCTCACGGAGACAAAAGATTCGTCGAAGGCAGCGCCCGTTTTTACATCGAGATGTTTCGCAAGGACCGCCCCTGCGAGCTACACATTTTCGGCAAAGGCGGCCATGGCTTTGGCTTTGATAAAACCGAAGAGGAAATCAAGCAATGGCCTTCCCTCGCCGGCAAGTGGATGCATGCCATGGGCTTTTTCAATGCAGACTGAACCACGCCGCAGTCTGGGTCGTTAGAATCAGGTTGTAGGCGGCGTGGACCATGATACCGGGCCACAGAGAACCACTGCGCCGGTAGATCCAGCAAAAAGCCAGTCCCACGAAAAAGATGTCGATGCCTCCCCGCCACGAATAGAAGTGGAGGGTGGAAAAAATGAGCGATGACCCGACCGCTGCGAAGCCGGGCCCCCATTTCTCTGCCAATGCGCCAAAGAGGACCCCGCGATAAATCCATTCTTCGCACAGCGGTGCAATCACACAGGCAAGACAGAAAATCCAAATCACTTGGAAGTGGGAGTCCAGGGCATCGGCCCGAATGAGATCACTCATCCGGTAGCCGGCGGGAAACATTCTAAAACTCAAATAGGCGAAAAGCGCGATAAGCAGGAGCCCCACCCCTGCCAAATTCGCTAGGGAGGACTTGCTCCAGGGGTGCTTCGTCAGCCCACCAATACGAAGCGCAGCAGTCCATCCCGGCGTGAGGCGGAAAAGGAGCCAAATCGCCGGGCATACCAATACAAAAAAGCCGGAAAGAACGACCGATTCGGCATAGTAACCCGCGCTTGCCGGAATCGGGGCGACCAGGATCGCTCCCGAAATTCCGAGGATGCTGGCAAAAAGAAATTCCCGAACCACTTTCCGGGAGCTCCACGCTCTGACAAACCTCCTGTGGACCGGGGAAGCGGGCATCGTTTTCCTGTGGACCAAAAACCTGATTCCGAATCCCAGTGCGATCAAAAGGAGCGTCCACATCAACAGATCGGCAACCAGTCCCCGACGGATCATGATCCGCCCGCGCTCCTGCAACCAAGATCGAACCTGTTCATCCTCCGCGACGACGGCCAGGTAGTGCCACTCCGGCAGCTCGCTGGTGCCCCCCTCGTATCGAGCCTGTACCCAGGATTGCAGATCTGCGCCAATCGGTCGATTTTCCAGGATCGATTCGACGAGATCCTTTTGCTTCCTGCCACTTTCATCGACGGGATCGTAGGACAGGGCGGATTGTGCCTTGGCCGCATCGCCCAGCAAGTGAAGGACAAGCCCCCACGACGGCCGGGTGCTAGCGACGAGGGTACCGCTTTTCTCTGCAGAATCGAAGACGCGTAACACCTCCCGAAGAAGCGTTTCGTCGCGTAGGAATAGAGCCCTCGTCAGCCAATCCGGAGATTCGCGAGCCCCCCATCGCTGAATTACGACAACCTGAAGGACTCGCGAGAAGGCAAATGCTTCATTCTGCTGCTGCGCATACGGCGACGGCCGGTAGGCAACCCATAGAAGAGCCCCCCATAAGGCGGCAAGGAGGATAAGCCCTCCCCATCGAAGTCGTGATGATCGATTATGTTTGTCTTTCATTCAGCCAGTTGGCAATCGCAGCCGGTGCAAGAATAGCACGAACCGGCGGGAGGCGAGCCTCCTCTTGTAACATGGGGCTTCCGAACCGCGGAGGGCAATCGACAACCGAGGAAGGCCGAAGGGCTGTAACCTGAGCGTTTTTCACCCCTTCTGAGGCGGCTCCGGGCATGTCGCTCTGGAAATAATTTGCAAGCGGGTGAATCCTCTACGCTCTTGGATTCGCACTCTTGTAATGGAACTCGGAAACTTTGATCCCTCTCAACTCGACTTGGAAAAACTCTTTGTCGACTACGTCATCCCCTACGGGACCAACTTTATCTTCGCAATCGCGATCTTTTTGATCGGTTCGTTCATCTCGAAACTGATCGTCAGAGCCATTGCAAAGGCGCTTGGAAAGACAAATCTGGATGAAATGCTCATTCGCTTTGTTTCCAATATTTTGAGATGGGTTTTGCTTCTTATCGTTATCGTGGCCGCACTGGACCAGGTAGGCGTCGACACCACCTCCTTCATTGCTTTGCTGGGTGCCGCCGGACTCGCTGTGGGACTGGCCCTGAAAGACAGTCTTCAGAACTTTGCCTCCGGCGTCATGCTCATTCTCTTCCGACCGTTTCAGGCCGGTGATTTTGTGGAAGCAGGAGGAGCGGAAGGGGTTGTGGAGGAAATCCGGATCTTCAGCACGCAGATGCGGACACCGGACAACAAGACCGTCATCGTGCCCAATTCCGACATCTATAGCGGCAAGATCGTCAACGTAACGGCCCGCGATACCCGGCGGATCGATCTCGTGATCGGAATCGGCTATGACGATGATCTCCGCCTCGCCAAGCAGACCCTGCAGAAAATTGTAGAATCGGACGAACGCATTCTGAAAGATCCGGAGACGTTCATCGCTGTCGGTGAACTGGGCGCCTCCAGTGTCGATCTCCTGGTTCGCCCCTGGGTCCAGACCTCCGACTATTTCGCTACAAAGTGCGATCTGACCGAGCGCATCAAGTTGGCCTTCGACGATGCCGGCATCTCCTTCCCCTATCCTCAGATGGACGTTCATCTCGATCCTTCCAATTCGTGAGGCCCCTTTCCCGGGGCGTTTCCCGGATTTGATCTACGGGGTTCCTTTCTATCGCCGCTAAATCGGGCGCTGGCAATCGCCCTCAATCTCCTGACAGATCGGGATTCGTTGCCCGGAATCATCGGGCAGAAACAACGATCAACTGTCCCCACTTCAGGAAATTTAAAATGTTATTAAATGATTTTAATTCATTTAAAATTATAAATTACTTTTTTGAATTAGAAGATCCGGCGCGACTTCCGTCAAGGTTGAGCGGGAGCATTCTATTCTGTCGGGTTCAGGGAACAGGTCTGGTGATGCGGGGACTATGGCAAATGCAGCCCCAATCTTTTCCCGCAATCTCCAATGCCCTGACATCGGGATCCGGGTAACCGCAGGACACAAACGGGGATCCGCTTCCGAAGCGTAGGCTTCTCCACCCGTGGCCCAGGAATGGCGCACCGCCGCGGCCATAGCCCGAAAGAGCCCCCTCGACCCCGCATGCTTCGTGGGAATTTAAGGTTTACTTATTGTTAAGATTTCTTAAGTATGAGGGTGCTGTTATCTGCCGGGGCTGACCTCCCGGTGGTGATTCACTTCCAAATCCATCCGTCGTTCGACCACTCATGCGCCATGAACCACTCCTATTCTTCCGATTATTCCACGTCCCGCCCGGGACCCGTTAAACAGTTCTTCTTCTGGCTCTCAGGAGCCGGTGCGGACACTCTCGAGCAGTGTCCGGAATGGGAACAACGAAAGTATTGCGCTTTTGGTGCCACCGTCCTCGTTCCCACCGTTTTCGCATTCATTGCGTGCGCCTACGCACTCTCGACGCTCACGGACAACTGGAAAATCATTGTACCCGTCGCTCTGAGCTGGGGCCTCATCATCATGACGATCGACAGGGCTCTTCTCTCGATCTACCGCTCCTATCAACGATTTCATCGTAAAGTCTCCCAGTTCTTTCTGCGGATTGTTGTCGCAGCACTCATGGGAATTACAATTTCCCATCCTCTTACCCTCCTTCTCTTTAATGACACCATTGCCAGCGTCATTGAAGAAGATCGTCAGCAGGAAATTGAAGAGGTGCGCGTCGCGGCCAATGAAGACAAAGGCACCGTCGAAACCAAAGTAGCGGATTTAGAGGCTCAAATTGCCGATCAGCGACAGAAGTTCGAAGAGACTTTCTCCGCCCAGTTTCTGGTAGCGGACTCTTCCGTAGGAGAATCAGACCCCACTGCGGACCTTGATGATGAACTACGGGCCCAGATGGGCGCAAGGATGGAAAAGGATACCGCTCCCTATCTTGCCAAAGTGGAGACGATCGACACCGAATTCTCGGATCTCCAGACGAAATACGCAGCTCTGCAGGTCGATCTTGATCATTGGCAGAAGGAGTTTGAGCGGGAAGTAAACGGTCAGCGTTCCGGAATTATCGGACTCGGGCCCCGTGCCCGGAGCATTCGCGATGACCAACTCGCGTGGCGCCGCGAAGAGGCAAAGCGAATGGCTGAGTCTCTCGAGTTCCTCACAGATCAACGGAACGATTTTTCAACCCGGATCAAGGACACGGAAGAGTCCATCAAGGCAGAATTCGTCGGCATCGCCGCCGCAAAAGCAGAACGACTCAAGGGAGAGCGCGAGCGGATCGCCGTCCTCAAGCAACAGGTCCAGCAGTCTCAGGCAAATCAGTTTGTGGAACAGCAGAATACGATCCGATCTACGATCACCGCGCAGATCGACACCCGACTTGCCGAGCTTACCCGCCTTCAGGGAGAGCTGGCTGCCATTGGTGACCAGGAGCAGGCCCGGATCGACGGAATCGCTGCCGAGCCTCGTCGCGACATCCTGACCCAGACACTCGCCCTGCACCGTCTTTTTGAGGCAGGAGCCGAGGGCGGGAAATTTGCTCTCATTGCCTACCTCGTTTTGGCGGGATTATTCATGCTGATCGACACGATCCCTCTGGTCGTGAAATTCTTCTCTCAGCCCGGTCCGTATGATGCTCTTGTTGATCGCGACGAAGTTCGGTATGCCCGTGAGCGCGAGGCATGGCTCAAGAGCTACAACGAATACATGGAGAGTCTCTCTTCGGGACGCCTCCTTCACCTGACCCAGAACAAACCTCTGGAGAAAGCGGTTATCGAAGGCATCGACAGCTCCCGCGCGGCAAAAGAATTCGTCGAGAATCTCCTCGATCTGGAAACCGCCTTCGAGGAACGAATCGAGATGGAGAAATCCCGACTCGTCGAAGAGAAAAACCAGCGTTCCAAAACCCGGGTCAAGAGGTTGGAACAGTTTTCCGAAACCTTCTACGAGGATCTCAACAAACGGATGGAGTCGTTTTTCAATCACGATGCGGCGCGCGCCGCTGCGACCCGCGGAGCGGCCTAGCGTTTCACTCCCTATCGGAAACTAGAGGGAAACGTAAGTTTTTCTCCTGTTGGCAACCCGGAATTCTATGTGGAATCCCGGGCGAAACCCTTCCACTACATTCCCAGTCCCACTTGCGGAGTAACAAAGGCTTCCCGAATGATCTGAATCTCCGGGGCCTTCCCCCCGGACAAGACGACCTCAACAATATCAAAGCGAAAGATGATTTCGGGATGATTCAGCTCGCGTAACCACGCATTTGCCCCGCGAATAATGAGAGCCTGCTTGGCCCGGTCAACCGCCTCGGCGGGTCGACCGAACTCGACGCTGGTTCTTGTTTTCACTTCGGTGAAGACAAGCACATCCCCTTCCCGGCAGACGATATCGACTTCACCGCCCTCCTTCGCCCGGAAATTGCGGTAGAGAACCTTGAAGCCGTTTCGCCAAAGGGCTTTCCCAGCCAGTCGCTCTCCCGTTTCCCCCACCCAACGGTTCCAATCGCCGGTCTCCATCGCGTCACGATCCGGAAACTCCGTGCCCCGATCGAGTTCCCGATCAACCCAGCGATACCAGCACTGTTGCAGCCGACTCATTTTGCATTGGCTTTCGATACCGCTTCCGCCACCGGCGCAAAGGAACGCCGGTGTATTGGACAGGGGCCGAATTTCAGGATCGCCTCGCGGTGGATGAGGGTCCCATAGCCCTTGTGCCGCTCAAACGCATACTCCGGATACTGTTCCGCGTAGCGGTGCATGAGCCGATCCCGTTCGACTTTCGCAATGATGCTGGCCGCGGCAATACTCAGACTGAGGGAGTCCCCCTTGACCAGTCCCCGGTGAGGAGTCGGAAAATCCTTTACCGGTTTGCCATCGATGAGGGCGATGTCAGGTGGCGGATCGAGTTGGAGAAAGGCACGACGCATTGCCTCCCAGGTAGCCTGCAATACATTGATTCGATCAATCTCCCCGGCGTCGACCATGGCGGACGCCCAGCGAATCCGGGAATCTCCCACAATCTCTTCATAGAGCGACTCACGAGTCTTTTCCGTGAGCTTCTTCGAGTCGTTCAGAATCTTGTGTCGATACCCATTGGGCAACACCACGGCAGCGGCGGAAACGGGGCCGGCAAGTGGACCTCTTCCGGCTTCGTCAATCCCCGCTACGACCGGAAAGCCCTCCCGAATCAGTTTTCGCTCGTGGGCAAGGTTCGGCATGGATCCGTTTGGGATAGAACAACGCCTCAGGCCTCGAAGCCATTTATAAAATCGATCATCTGGCGGAAGCGCCCGGCGAGCCCGCGCTTTTTCACACAGATCAGGCGCGGAAGGTCGGCCAGGTGGGGTTCGTCGGCTTCCTCCGGCTGCGCTTTGCAGGCTTCGAATCCCCCCTCTTCCAAAAGGTCGATGAACTCGCTGTTGAGCTGGACCAGCATTTCCGGGGAAATCGGCTTCTGCAAACGCATGACCAGCTTTTGCTTCACATAGCGGTAGCTGTGGAAGTTGCTGTAAAATTTTGTGATTTCGGAAACAGCCTCGTCGACATCCGTAGTCACCTTAAACAGATAGAAATCCTCCTCGGAAATCAACCCCAGGCGCAGGAGATGATCCTTCACAAACTGCATCCATGTCTTCCAGTAAGTTCCGCCCTCGGCATCGACAAGGACGATGGGGACAACCTGGGCTTTTCCGGTTTGAATCAATGTCAGAACCTCGAAAAGCTCATCCATGGTGCCGAAGCCTCCCGGCAATGCGGCGATAGCGTCGCTCTCTTTTACAAAGGCGAGCTTCCTCGTGAAGAAGTAGTTGAAGTTGATCAGCTTTTTATCTCCGTCGATATGCGGATTGGCGCCCTGCTCAAAGGGCAGCTTGATGTTCAATCCAAAGCTTCCATTCCTGCCGGAACCTTCCTGGGCGGCTTCCATGATTCCCGGGCCGGCTCCCGTGATCGACATGAATCCAGCCTCCCTCATTTTCCGGGCCAGGGAAATTGCGGCCTGAAACTCCGGCTCTTCCGGCTTGGTCCGGGCACTCCCAAAGATCGAGAGCTTCCGCTCCTCGACGTAGGGGCCGAACACGCGGCTCGATTTGCGCATCTCCTTGAGCGCCCGGTTGTAGAGCTTGAGGTCACCCTCCGGCGGGCAGTCCCGTCCCATCTTCAGAGCCGTGACAATCAGCTCCTGAACGAGGGCATTGGAAGAATCACAGGCCCAGTCATCGACGAGATCCTGAATGCGTGCATCAATCGCCTTGTCCCCCGTGGTTCCATGGGTGCCCGGAAGTCCAAAAATTCCACCTCCCGTAAAATCCCGGGGATCTTTTCGCAAGTTACGTCGATTACTCATGTGGCGTGAGGCTACGGGACGAAGTGCCTTCGCTCAATCCTGAAACGCTGTTTCTCCTTGGAAAAAGCGGGATTTTTTCCTTTCCCGCCGGCGTAAAGGGATGCTTAATTGCCCGCCCATGTCTATTCCAATCGACGACGTCCGTATTGATTCCGTTCAACAGCTGATCGCCCCTACGATCCTGATGGAACAAATCCCCGCTTCCGAAGAAGCTCATGCCACCGTGATCCGCGTTCGTCGCGAAGCGGAGGCCATCTTGCAGGGAAAGGACAACCGTCTCCTCGCGATTGTAGGCCCCTGCTCGATTCATGATCCGGCAGCGGCGCTGGAATATGCCGACCGCCTTGCCGCGCTCAATGAGGAAGTCAAAGACGACATGCTCCTCATCATGCGAGTCTACTTCGAGAAGCCGCGCACGACGGTCGGATGGAAGGGCTTGATCAACGATCCTGATCTCGATGAATCCTATCATATCAACAAGGGGCTCACGGTTTCCCGCAAGCTTCTTCTCAAGATCGCCGAAAAGGGAATTGGATCCGGCACCGAATTTCTCGATACAATCAGCCCGCAGTTTTACGCCGACCTCATCAGCTGGGGCGCGATCGGTGCCCGCACGACTGAATGTCAGCTGCATCGCGAACTGGCTTCAGGGCTGAGCATGCCGGTTGGATTCAAGAATGGAACCGAAGGAAATTTTCAGATCGCAATCGATGCGATTCAGGCGGCCAGCAAACCGCACCGCTTTCTTTCCGTGACCAAATCCGGTGACAGTGCCATCGTCGCGACCAAAGGGAATCCCACTTGTCACATCATCCTCCGGGGCGGGAAGAGCGGACCCAACTACGATTCTGAAAGCATTCGGGAGGTTCGCAAGGCCATGGAGAGCGCTGGAATTGATCCCTCCCTGATGCTGGACTGCAGCCACGCAAACAGCGGAAAAGACTATCGAAACCAGCCCGGTGTCTGCGCCGCGGTCGGTGAACAGATTGCCGGTGGGGACACCTCGATTCGCTCGGTCATGATTGAGAGCCATCTCAATGAGGGGGCGCAGAAGATCAAATCCGATCCGTCGGAGATGGACTACGGCTTGAGTGTGACTGATTCCTGCGTCGGGTGGGACACGACCGTCGAGATGGTGAAGCAGCTTGCCACGGATGTTCGCAAGCGTCGCGCCACGTTTCTCGCCTAGGGTCCCTCCCCTGATTCCGCAGACCTTTTCGATTTCGCGATCGAATGGGAAAGGCTAGCCTCATTCCATGCGACTCGCAGTCCTGCATGGAATCCTGATTCTGTTGCTCCACCCGCTTTCGGCCGCGGATTGGCCCCAGTGGAGGCAGAATTCGGGCCGAACCGCCGAAACCACCCAATCCCTTGGGGAAAAGACGGACTGGGGAATTCTCTGGCAACGTGATTTTCCGAAACCCGATCCGGCGTTTCAGGATGTTCGACTGCAGTTTGATCGTGGCTACGAGCCGATCGTCCTCGGAGAACGATTATTTCTTGGGTCCACTGTCGACGATTCTGTCGCAGCCTATTCAACGAAGACTGGCGAGGAGCTTTGGAAATTCTTTACGAACGGCCCGGTTCGCTTTGCTCCCGTAGGGGGGAAGGGGCGCATTCTTTTCGGTTCGGATGACGGCTGGTTCTATTGTCTCAAGGCGTCGGACGGAGCCCTGGTCTGGAAATTCCAGGCCGTGCCCTCCGGGAGGAAGCTCTTCGGAAACCGCCATCTTATCTCCGTCTGGCCGATTCGGGGAGGACCCGTTCTTCAGGGAGATAATGTCTACTTTGCCGCCGGAGTCTGGCCTTTCGAGGGCGTCTTCATTTATTGCCTCGATGCGGCGAGCGGAAAAGTGATCTGGGTCAATGACAGCTGTGGGCACATCTACGACCAGCAACCTCACAATACGGAAGCGCTTGGTGGTCTTGCTCCGCAGGGATACTTGCTGATCGATCCTGAGACCGACGATCTTGTCGTCCCCTCCAGCAACGCCTATCCGGCCCGTTTTGATCGAACCACGGGCACTTTGAAGGAATTCAAACTTCCATCGGCAGGCAGACTGCCGGGCGGCTGGTATGCCTCCACTCCGGGTGCGGAAGAACAGCGAAAATTGAAGCGCCGCGGACTCATTTCAGATGCGGAAGTGAATGCCAAGCGACACGAGGACAGGCCGAGGGAAGAAGGGAAACCGGGAATACGCGGCGCGATTCACTTTGCCGACTCCAGTCTCGACGTGAAGGAATCCTTCCCCGCACTACCTGCAGGAACAGAAGTGTTTGGAATCGTATCCGGGGATGAGAAAGTTTTTGTAACCTCGGTTTCCGGAACTGTATATGCCCTATCGAAAGAGGTCGAAGCCTCGGCGGAGTTCCCCGTGTTTTCCTCGAAGGCCAAGCCGAAATTTTCATCCGCGGCCGAGGCGGTGCGACTGACCAAGATCACGGATGAGCAAAGTGGATTTGCGATCGCTCTGGGAAACTGGAGTTTCGAAGTTCTGCTCGATCTCCTTGGGCAATCGAACTTCACCCAGCTCCTTCTCATCTCCGACAAGGCGGAGCAGATCCGGTTGGTTCGGGAGGGACTGAGTGAATTCAAGGCCGTTGCCTCTTCCTCCCGGGCCGACCGGGACCTTACCGGTGCCCTGCAGTCACGGCTCGACGATCCCTTGAAATGTTCCCTTCCCCCGTATCTCGCGAGCACCATTTTTGTCTCCGATTCGCTCACCCCCACTCCATCGCAGATCACGACTCTGTATCAGTCATTGAGACCCTTCGGTGGTCAGTTGGTCCTTCCTCCGTCGTTACAACCAAACGCGGACGAGGCTGCCTTGCCGCGCGCTTCTTCGAAACACGAAGCCGGTTCCCTGGTCATCACCCGCGAAGGTGCCCTCGAGGGTGCGACAAACTACACCGGTGACTTTGCGCCCAGTCCTGATGTTCTTGTCCGTGCCCCACTCGGTGTGCTCTGGTTCGACGACAGAGTCGGAAACTTCAAACGGGCTCCTCAACCGAAGTTCATTGATGGCACCATGATTTCCACCGACAAGGACTGGCTCGATGCTTCGACGAGAACCGGCAAGGTCGACTATCGTCTTCTAAAGCCCCGCTTTACTGACGTCTACACGGGGCGTGAGTTGTCCGGGTCGGAAGTCCCTGAACTACGCCAGTCGTTCTCGAAAATTGACCGCGAGACGATCCAGCCTTCCCAGTACCGCCCCGACGATCTCAATGAGCGTCCGACTCCGGAAAAACCGATGGATGCGAAGCGGATTAACCCTCTCACCGGAAAAGAGGAACCACGCATCTTCCCCATGGCCTACGGCTGCGACAATGGAATCGACTACGGAAACCTCTACACGATGAGATCTGCCACCGCCGCATTCTATGACAAGACCAACGAAAGCGGCACGATCAACTTGAGCGGACCACGCTCCGGCTGCACCAACAGCGTCATTCCCGCGAATGGCGTTCTCAATGTCCCCTATTTCTACGAAGGCTGCACCTGCAGCTATCCGCTTCCGACCGGGATGGCTCTCTACAGCGTCCCTGAATCGCAGGAGCAATGGACGGCCTGGGGAGCCATGTCCGAAGAGCAGCTTGCGGGGAAGATTCAAAAGATCGGCATCAACTTCGGAGCGCCCGGAGACCGGGTCACAAGGGATGGATTGCTCTGGCTCGATCACCCGCACTCCGGAGGCCCCAGCCCACCGGTGACCCTCACGACGATTCCGGAATCTCCAGGCTACTCCTATCGCCACGCCGTCTTCGTGAAAGGCGGGAACGGTCATCCCTGGGTTGCTGCATCCGGACTCAACAGGGTTCAGTCGGTGACCCAGGAGGGTTTGGTGCCCGGAAGCTATCGCGTCACAATGACCTTCTGCCAAAACTCCGAGAGTTCGGTGCCTTCGGAGTTCAATATTGTGGTCGGAGCAGAGAAACTCCCTGAGCCTCTGCTCTTAAGCCGCTCTTTTCACTCTCAGACGAGAACCGTCGAGAATGTGAAATCAGTTGGAAGTTTGACGATTACCCTGGAGTTGATCCAGGGCGAAACCCAAATCAGCGGGATGGAATTGATCCGAACCGGGCCGTGACCGGCACCCGGAGCCCGAATCCAACCTGAAATTTCCCATGTCATCAAAACTCGTATTCCTTCTCTCGCTCTGCTTGACCGCCCCGCTGCTGAGAGCCGCGGATTTCAAACCGAATCTCGGTCCGGATGTCCCCACCATCGCTGTCACCTGCGAAGATGTTTCGCTGGTCCTTCGGCGCTCCTCCCAATGGACACCCGCCAGGTTCGATTTTCGCGACGAACCCATGAGCACAGAACGGAGTGCCTATGGAACGGTTTTCCTGTTTCCTGAAATTGGATTTATCGGAACGAATCATCTCGAAAACGAACCCGAGGAACTGCAATCCCTCTCATTTATCGTCGACGGTGAACCGATCGGAAACCCGGGCCCGGAACTGACCGGGAAAACTTTTCGCTTCCTTCGCGATTCGAGGATTCGCGACTTCCGTTTGCAGAACGAATGGGAGATCCGGAACGATCGAATCTACGAGACGGTTACGATCACCTCCGCGAAGGACGTCCCGTTGAAACTGGTCTATCCCTTCATGCACGCCTGGAAGCCCTCCGTTTCTGCCTACCTCGCCGGAAGCGATCCGAATCCAGAGCTTTCAGAATCGGGAGAGTTGCACGATGGGGAGAGCATTGCCCGAAAGTTTTTCATCAACGCACCCGTCGATTGGCTGGCCGTCTACGAACCCGAGTCCGGCCAATTCGCGGTCTCCCGGCTGCTTACGTTTCCGGAAGAAACGAGTCATTCCAGCAAGATCTGGAATGTTCCAGGGGCCTACCGGAAACAATATCTCACTGTGTTTGCCAACCAAACCGTGCCCAAAGGATTTTCAGGAACCTGGAAAATGGTGACCGGTTTTGGTCAGGCCACTTCTGCCGAGTGGAAAGAAAAAGCAACGACTCTTGCCGGGCTTCTCCTCAAAGACTCCGAATCAAAGCTGTAGCCGCCGCCGTAAGACGGTGGGCCAAATGCCCGGAGTATCAAAGCATCCCGTAGCCCCCGCTGCTCAACCACTACGCCAGAAGTCCCTCGACAAGCTTCGCCTCGGGATTCTGGATCAAACTCTGATCCTGACCGTTTCGCTTAAAGGTAAGCTCCTTTGGATCGAGCCCGAAGAGATGCAGCAGCGTAGCGTGGTAATCGTAATGATTCACGACATCCTCGACCGCCTTGTGTCCGAACTCGTCGGTTGCCCCGTGAATGTGTCCCGCTTTAAAACCGCCGCCAGCCACCCACATACTGAAGCCGTAGGTATTGTGATCGCGACCGACCTTGGACCGGTCCCCTTTCTTCGCACCGGCGCGGTTTTGAATCACAGGAAGACGACCCATCTCCCCTCCCCAATGAACCACCGTGCTATCGAGCAGACCACGCTGCTTCAAATCGGTGACCAGGGCAGCCGCCGGCTTGTCGACATAGCGACAGGCTGCGGGAAGGGATGTCAGAATACTGGTATGATTGTCCCAGGTCTGATTCCCCGTGAAGACGGAGACAAACCGAACGCCCCGCTCGATCAGTCGGCGGGCAATGAGACAGCGGGTTCCGAAATCATTCGTTTCTTTCTGATCAATTCCATACATCAGCTTCGTCGCCTCGCTCTCATCACTGAGGTCGAGCGCCTCCTTCGCGGATACCTGCATCCGGGCGGCCAGTTCGAA
Organism: Verrucomicrobiales bacterium; assembly: GCA_029213265.1. Classification (GTDB taxonomy): domain Bacteria; phylum Verrucomicrobiota; class Verrucomicrobiia; order Verrucomicrobiales; family DEV007; genus Arctic95D-9. Next base: position 51,393 of record JARGNG010000007.1, read on the forward strand.
GCTCTGAATTCGGGCTTCCAACTCACTTTCTCCGGGACGGGCCGCTGCGTGGTCCTGGTTGAGCTGATTCACAAAATCAAGATAGCGTCTCTGCGCATCCCCTTTGAGGGAATTTGGCGGATCCAGATTCAGAATCCTCGGTTCTTTCGGGCGAATCACGGTTCCCTGATAGACAGAAGGAAGCCAGCCGTTGGTAAAGTTATCGACTCCCAGCACAGGCAGTCCACGTGGGTCGGTCAGGGCTACGTAGGCGGGTAGATTCCGGTTTTCTGATCCCAATCCGTAGGTCAGCCAACTGCCGAGGGTCGGTCGCCCCGTCAGAATCGAACCATTGTGAAGCGCATTGATCGACTGACCGTGATTGTTCACTCCGGTGTGCATCGACCGGATCATCGTGATGTCGTCGGCAATCCCGGCCATGTTGGGAACGAGCTCGGAAAAATCCATGCCGGACTGGCCGTGCTTGGCGAACTTCCAGGGAGAGCCCATGACCTCGCGGCTCGCACCGGCGGCGTCATCGTATTTCACTTCTCCGGGGAAGTCTTTCCCATCAAGACGGGTCAGTTCCGGCTTGGGGTCGAACATGTCAATGTGACTTGGTCCGCCCTGCATGAAGAGCGAAATCATCGCCTTGGCCTGGCCGAAACCATGGTGCGCCGGCTTCGGAGTCATGTCGTAGGTCTGATGTTCCGATCCCGACACCTGCGGGTTGGCGAGCAGGCCCTGCTCTTTCATCAGGCTGGCCAGGGCAATCGTCCCGAGGCCGTATCCTCCCTCCAGAAATTTCCTTCGCGTAAACATAGTCAGTCGAGGTAGAGAAATTCGTTTGCACTCATCAGGCCATGAGCGAGAGCCGACAGTCCAAGGAAACGGGCCGAGGGCTCCTCTGTTTTAGCAGGACCGGAAACGACCTCCAGCTTGGCCGGATTGACGGTGTAGTAGGCGGTTTGCAAGGTGAGGAAATCAGAGGCCGCTTTCAACTCCGACTCCGTTGGCGGGCGCCCGTAGCAGAGTTTCCAGGCATGCTCGATCACGGCCTCCGCATCAGCATCGGCGCATTCTTTCTCCAGCCGCTCCGCGAAATACTGCGCAAACTCCCGCATTCCAATGTTGTTCATGAGAAGCAGGCTCTGCGGGCTCACGGTCGTAACAGGACGGATTTCACAATTTGCGTCGGTCATCGGTGGCGCATCGAAGGCCGCAAACATTTCGAGTGGACGGGAGCGCCGGATTTGCACGTAAATGCTCTTTCGGAATTCCGCTCCCTCCAGGGAAATGAACTTCCCGGTCTGCCGCCCCGCCGTATCGGTCGTATCCACCCCGATCACGACCTGTCCCTCTTCCGTCAGCATGACGGGAACTGGTTCGCCGCCCAGTTGGCCGTTCAGTTTTCCAGACACCGAGAGCAGAGAGTCGCGCAGTATCTCCGCCTCGAGACGACGCTTGTTCTGACGACTGAGGAGTCGGTTATCCGGATCGATACGATCTTTTGTCGCATCCCGCTGCGAGCTTTGTCGCCAGGTATGGCTCAGCAGAATCGTGCGATGGAGCTGTTTGAGGCTCCATCCACTTTCCATGAACTTGGTCGCAAGCCAGTCGAGCAACTCCGGATGACTCGGCGTCTCTCCGAGGTGCCCGAAATCAGCAACCGTCTTGACCAGGCCTGTTCCGAAGTGATGCATCCAGACCCGGTTGACCATGACGCGGGCCAGCAAGGGATGCTCGCCATCGGTGAGCGTTTTCGCCAGCGCAAGCCGTCGTCCCGAGGTCGGCAGCGCCTCCACGTTCTCCGGCAAACTCGTGTCTCTCCAACTGGACAACACACTGAGATCGGAGGGCTTCACTTCCTCTTTCGGAGATTCGGGATCCCCGCGATGGAATAGAAAAGAAGCCGGGATCGCCTCCGGCTTTTTCGGCACCTCCGCGAACGCATGCACATACTCGACCGTTGGTTTCTTCGCCCGGATCTCCGCTGCCTTGGCCGACATTTCCTTCAAAGTCGCTGCATGCTTTGTCTTGTAGGTGGTATCGTAGAGATAGAGAGAACCGGCATTGAGCTTTTCGATGCTGGGATGCTGCTTGAGCAACGCCAGTTGCTCCGGGGTGCGCTCCTTGACGACGGCTTTGAAGGCAGCTCGCAATGGATCGCGGATCGCTTCGTCCCGTTTTGCCAATTCCTTTTCGAGAACCTCGTCAATAAAGGCCGTCTGCATTTTGAGACGTTCCGCATCCACTTTCTTTGCCTCGGTTTCGATTTCAGCTGCTTTGGCTTTGTCTTCGCTGGTTTGCAGAGAAACGAGGCGCTGAGAAGGACGACGCCAGCTCTTCGGATCAAATCCGGGGTCGAAGACGGCCCGGAGCTCAAAGAAGTCCGCTTGCGTGATCGGATCGTAGCGATGGTCGTGACATTCCGCACATTGAATCGTCATCCCGTAGAACGCGGTGCTCACGATCTTCATCGTGTCGGTGATCGACTGATTCTGGTTCAGGAGATTGTTCGCAGCTCCGGTTCCGTCCGGGGCCATGCGGAGAAATCCAGTCGCGGTGAGGAGTTCAGCATAGCGCGTCTTTTCCTCGTCGGTCGGCGAGTCGGCATGCAGACCAAGCTGGTGGGCGATCTCGTCACCGGCCAACTGCTCCCGGACAAATTCATCGAAGGGCTTGTCCCTGTTCAGCGAGGCGATGACATAGTCCCGGTATTTCCAGGCATGCTTCCTTTCCAGATCCTTTTCCGCAACTCCGTCGGAATCGGCATACCCGGCCACATCAAGCCAGTGGCGGGCCCAGCGCTCTCCGTAGGCGGGGGAAGCGAGGAGGCGGTCAATCAGGTCGCCGTAGGCTTTCTCCGGATCCGTCTGCGACGCGGCGAGAAACGTATCCACGTCCTTCGGAGTCGGAGGCATTCCGGTCAGGTCAAAGGTGACCCGCCGAATCAGGGTACGGGAATCCGCGGCCTCGGAGAAAGTAAGCTCATTCTCCGCCAGCTTCCGGGCGACAAAGGAATCGATCCCGTTTTGACCCCTCCCATCCGCGACCTCCGGAGGCGTCACCTTATCGATCGGCTGCAAGGACCACCAACTCCGCTCTTCTTCCGTAAAATGATGTTCCGGACCGAGCGTTTCCGGCTCCGGCCGCGCGGTTTTCGCGCCCTGGGCGATCCATTGCTCCACCTTGCCAATCTCCGCATCAGAAAGCCGGGGCTTTTCCTTGGGCATTTCGCCACTCTTCAAGACTTCCAGCAAGTGGCTTTCGTCGGATTTGGAGGCAATGAGCGCAGGGCCGGATTTGCCGCCTTTCGCCAGAAACCGGGCCAGCCGCACATCAAGCCCCCCTTTCTTCTCGCCATCCTCTCCATGGCAATGAAAGCAATGGGTCTTCAGAATTGGCCTCACATCTTTCTCGAACGTCAGGGATTCCGCCGCGTGAGCGGATCCGAAAGCAGCCAGGATCAGTGACAGCCCAAAGCGTTGAAGGAAATTCATGATCAACGGAAGCCTCACAAGGTATTCAATTCCAAGAGAGGAGCAACGCGTACCATGCACGCACTGACGCCATGCGCGACCGTGCGAAAATAGCTTCTCTTCGCCTCGCAGCAAAGCATCTCCGTTCGTCGAACCGGATTACTAGCGTCCCCAAATCTCCGCCATCAACTCGTAGAGACCGGGATCATGAGCCTGCAGTTCGGAACGAACAAAGGGGTAAAAATCATTGGTTCCGAACCAAGCCTCGGTCGCCTCGGCAAAGTATTCCTTCTCATTACTGAGGGCGTAGTGCTTTCGCATGCCGCCTGTAATGAACAAGACCTTCGCATACCGCCCCTCCAACTGCGCCCGCGCGAAAGCCTTCTTGAGCGGTTCATAATCGTATCCCAAAACCTGATCATGGTAGCTGTGAGACAGTTCGTGAATCAGCACGCTTGGCTGCACCAGAATGTGCTCCGGGTCGGCATATAGCGAAGCCTTCGTAATGTGAACGCACTTCGCCAGAGCCGCTTCGTGGCCATTTTCAATCAACCACTTCCTGCTGGGATGGTATTGCGCCCCTTTCAAGCTCGGATGTTCATCGAGGATGATCATGACCTTGCGCAGTTCCCTCAATTGCTTTCCGGGAACCAAAATCGAAATCCGCCCAAGATCGGAAATGACCCGCGTCACGGCTCGTTTTCCAATCGTTTCGTAAAGGTCTCCGCCTTCGAGAAGTCGCAGGTCGATCTTCACGTTCCAGCCATAGACCGGCTTGGTGAGACGGGAGATCGGAGACGCCGGTGATGTCGGCTCACTCCGCCCGATCGTCAGCAGGCAGGCGGTCAGCAACAGAATCGAGGGAATTTTCATTCAACGTTCCTCTCCAATCGGGGCGCAGAATATCCCTGTTCCCGGATCTTCTTGAGCAAGTCAGCCAGGTCTTTCACCTTGTCAGGATGATCGCCACTGACGTCCTTCTTCTGTGCAAGATCGCTTTCGAGGTGATAGAGCTCGACGGGAGCCTTGTTATCCGCCAGATACCCCCGCTTCTCCTCCCAGGCTTTGTTTCGTCCGGAGTGGTAGCCATCGTTTCCCGAGATTAAAACCCACTCCCCGTGACGGATCGCCCACTTGTCTTCCTTTGTATTGTGAATGTGTGTTGTCCGGGCTTGGTCCGCTCCTCCCTTCAAAACCGGAAGGAGATCGTGAGAATCCTCTGCCGCATCCGCCGGCAGCGAAACCTCGATAGCGCCGGCGATTGTCGCCATGATGTCGATTTGCGAAACCAGAGCGTCCGAGACCGAACCCGCTTTCGTGACTCCGGGCCATTTCACGAGGAACGGCACGTGATGGCCTCCTTCGTAAATATCCCTCTTCAGCCCCCGGAGAGGATGCGCCGACCAGTGATCAAATTTCTCGTCCCTCGCATAGGCGTATTTCTCGGGGCCGTTGTCGGCGGTAAAGATGATGATCGTATTGTCGGCCTGCCCACTCTCCTCCAGCGCCCGAATCAACTGTCCGCAGGCATCGTCCGTTTCGTAGACGAAATCACCGTAGGGTCCTGCCTCGGATTTTCCATCAAACTCGTCATTCGGAATGATCGGCGCGTGAGGCGAAGGAAAGGCGAAGTAGAGAAAGAACGGCTCGTCCGAATCTTTCTGCTTCCTGATGTATTCCACTCCCTTTGCCGTTGTCGTGGGAATGTTCTCGTAGGGATCCCAATCGGAAGTCATCGGACCGGGACGACATTCCCAGTTGCCTTCTTTGATCGGTTTCCACAACGCGGTGTCCATCAGGACATCGGGAGCTTTTACGACCTTGTCGTCTTCAATCCAGCAGTAGGGAGGGAAATTGATGACGGTATCTCCAAAGTAGTGATCGAATCCGTGCGCGAGCGGACCGTCCGGGATTGGTTTGTCCCAATGAAACGCGTCCGCCCCCCAGGTTTTCTTCCGCCCATCGCCAATTTGCTTTGCATCCGCTTTCCGGATCGCAGCCCAGTCCCAACCGAGATGCCATTTCCCGATTGCGGCAGTGTTGTAGCCCTTTTCCTTCAGCATTTCAGGAAGAGTAAGACGCTCCGGAGCAAAGACAGAGCCCCCGAAGGCATTTACGATTCCATAAAAGTCCCGCCAGTGGTGCCGCCCCGTCAGCAGGGCATAACGGCTCGGCGTGCAGATTCCGGAGGACGAATGCCCGTCGAGAAAACGCATTCCCGAGGCCGCGAGTTGGTCCAGATTCGGTGTCGGAATTTTTGAACCGGAGTGATAGCAGCCCAGGTCACCGAATCCGAGGTCGTCGGCATAGAGAATAAGGATATTGGGGCGATCCGACGCCGTGGATATTTGGCAGGAAAATCCGACAACTGCGAGAAGGAGAATCAACAGAGAGCAGGGAAAACGCATTCCGGATTGTGGGGCGATTTACCCGGGTGGGCAAGACCTCAATGACGGGCTTCCATTACCCGTTCCGTTTCCCCGGTCCGACTACGCGAGAATGTCTTTAACAATATTGGTCCCCTCCACCCCGGTCAGCTTTTGCTCCAGTCCCTGGAACGGATAGGAAAACTTGCGGTCATCGATGCCCATGCAATGCAGAATTGTCGCGTTGAGATCATTCAAATGAACCGGATTCTCGGTCACGTTGTAGCTGAAGTCGTCGGTTTCCCCATAGCTCAGCCCGGCCTTGATGCCGCCCCCGCCCATCCACATGCAGAAGTTCCTCGGATGATGATCCCGTCCGTAGTTATCCTTCGTCAAAGCCCCCTGGGAATAGACCGTCCGTCCGAATTCCCCGCCAAACACGACGAGGGTATCTTCGAGCATACCACGAAGTTTCAGATCTCGAATTAAGCCGGCGGTTGCCTGATCCACATCCCTGCACTGTCCGGCAATCAGTTTGGGAAGTCGGTTGTGTTGGTCCCAGCCGCGATGCAGAATTTGAATGACCCGGGTCCCCCGCTCCGCAAGCCGGCGGGCCATGATCGCACTGTGGGCAAAGGTTCCCGGCTTCTCCACGTCGGGGCCGTACATGTCCAGGGTCGACTTGCTCTCCTTCGTGAGGTCGGTCAATTCCGGAACGCTCGTCTGCATTCGGAAAGCCATCTCGTACTGTGCGATGCGCGTTTGCGTTTCCGGATCGCCATAGCGGGCGAAGTTTTTCTCGTTCAAGCGGGCAAGCGCATCGAGCATGGTGCGACGGTCGCCTCCATTCACTCCGGGGGGATTTCTCACGTAGAGAACGGGATCGCCAGCGCCGCGCAGGGCCACGCCATCATATTTCGTCGGCAAAAATCCACTGCTCCACATCCGGGTAAAGAGTGCCTGGGCCTGGCTCTCTTTCGGGAAGCTAGGAGTAAAGACAACGAAGGCAGGAAGATCATTGCTTTCACTGCCGAGACCGTAACTGAGCCAGGACCCAAGACTCGGCTTCCCGGGAACTTCGCTCCCGGTCATGACAAAGGTGCAGGCGGGGTCGTGATTGATCGCATCTGTGTGAACCGACTTGATCATCGTGATGTCGTCCGCGATTCCCTTCATGTGGGGAACGAGATCGCTCATCCAGATCCCGCTCTTTCCGCACTGCTCAAAATTGAACATGCTCGGCGCGACGGGCAACCGGGACTGGCCGCTCGTCATGGTAGTGATTCGCTGCCCGTTCCGAACGGACTCCGGCAATTCTTTGTCGAAATAGTCTTTCAACCCCGGCTTGTGATCAAACAGGTCCAATTGAGACGGGGCCCCGTTCATGTGGAGGTAAATAATCCGCTTTGCCTTGGGCACAAAGTGAGGGAATCCCGGAAGTGGCGGATGAACTTGTTCAGAATCAACCGGCGGTTTCGGAGCTCTTCCCTGGGCCTGTTCCCCCATCAGTGAGGCAAGGGCAATTCCACCCACCTTGAGTCCGGCGCCTTCAAAGAAGCGGCGTCGCGTCAGTTCTTTGTGAAAATCAATCGCTGGATTCATACTCAGTTTTTGTTCACGGTTTCGTCCAGATTCAGGAGGAGGTTGGCAATGAGAGTGTAGGCCGCCAGGTCGACGCGATTCAGTTTCGGATCGGTTTCACTTTCCCCGTAGCTGGTCAGCTCTTTCGCGGCCACCTCATCGGACGCGTATCGGTTCCGGTGCTGGGTCAAAGCGTTCAAAACCGTCTCCTCCTCGTCCGGCTCGGGCCAGCGTGCCGTGACCGTTCGCCACGCCCAGCGAATCCGCTCCTGATCGCTGGCACCGCCTTCGGTGAGCACCCGGGCCGCGAGATTTCTGGCCGCTTCGACATGCTGAATGTCGTTCATCAGTTGCAGGGCCTGCAAGGGGGTGTTGCTGCGTCCGCGCCGGGAACAGCTTTGTTCCCGATTCGGAGCATCAAAGGAGGACAGGAAAGGTGGCGGTGCGGTGCGTTTGAAAAAGGTATAGAGACTCCGTCGATAAAGCGCATCTCCCGTATCCTGCTTGTAGTAGCGGGTGTTGCTACTGCCGAATCCAACGGGTTCCCAAATGTTCTCAGGTTGGTAGGGCTTGACTCCTTTCCCTCCGATCGTCGGAACAAGCAGGCCGCTCAGAAACAATGCCTGGTCGCGAAGCACTTCCCCATCGAGTCGAAGCCTCGGGCCACGGGCGAGAAGCCGGTTCTCCGGGTCTTTCTCCAGCAGTGCTGGTCCCGCCGCTGCGCGCTGTCGGTAGGCGTGGCTGGTGACGATTCGAGTGACCAGCTTTTTGATATCCCACCCGTCTTCGACAAATTGCACCGCGAGCCAGTCGAGCAGTTCCGGATGGCTTGGCGGTTCGCCCTGAGAACCGAAGTCCTCGCTTGTCTTCACGAGGCCGGTTCCAAAGAATTGCTGCCAGAATCGATTCACCGTCACTCGCGCCGTGAGCGGATTCTCTCCGCTCACCAGCCAGTTGGCAAGATCGAGCCTGTTGTAATCACGATCCTTCGGTTTCGCCGGCAGTGGTGGAAGAAACGCCGGCACATTGCGGGAAACTTTCTCTCCGGGGTTGTCATACTGACCGCGCTCCATCACGAAGCTTTCGCGAGCCTCCGGCAAATCAGCCATGACAAAAGTAGTCGGAGCGTCTTTTTCGATCTGCATTTTCTCCTGCTCAAACGGAGCCTTTTCCGCCTTCAGGGGAGCGAGGAGATCCTGCGAGCCGGCATACAGATTGGTGAGCCAGAAGTTCTTCACCTGCGTTGTTTCGGCTTCGCTCCATTGGTCCGCCCTTTTACCCCGAACCAGTTGACGAAGTCCCTCGGGCAGATCGTTGTTTCTCTTGCCCTGATTCATATCGATCCACTTGCTCCAGGACCAGGCCGGGTCGACTGAAGGATTGGTTTCGGAAGACACTCCCAATCGATCCCAGGTCACGGTCCCGCTGAACTGGGTGAAAGCATAGCCCCCGATCTTGCTGCCCTTTTTCAGTCCCAGCCTGGCAGCCGGCACTTCAAGTCGAACCCACTCGCCCCGTTTTGGCAATGCACCCATGTGAACCTTTTCGGTCGTGCCGGCCTTACCGAAGGCAATTTTCTCCTGTGCCCCCCAAATCGCTCGATGCTTCCAGCCTCCGACGTGGAACTGGATCATGATGGCTTCCGGCGGATTCGCCGGATCGAGGAAGGCATGGACAAAAATCGTGCCCTTATCCGGAACGGGAAACTCGGCTCCTCCCGCGAAGAAATCCTGTGCAACGACGGCTCCGGCCGTGCGCTTCAAGGCAATGTTTCCGCTGAACACCTCCCCTTCCCCCTTTTTCACCAGGGTCAGCGGACCGCCTGAGCTTTCCGGCTTTGCTCCCTTCGGAAACCCATCCTCGAACCAGATCGACTCGGTTCTTCGAATCGGAGGAGGAGGGCTTTGCTTTGCCGGGTCTACATACTCAATTCCTGCGACCGTCTTTTCGATCTTCTTGTCTACCGTAGCGATTTCTGTATCCAACACCTTGAGCCGCTCCTCCTCTTCGGGACTGGTGAGCTTCAAAATCGGCGGGGTATCGATCTTGTTTCCGTCCATCGCAGGATCTGCCGCACTGTGGAAGAAGGAATACATCGAGTAGTAGTCCTTCGCTGAAAGCGGATCGAACTTGTGATCATGACAGACCGCGCACCCTCCGGTGAGCCCCATCCACACCTCGATCGTTGTCGTCGTCCGGTCAACGGCATAGCGATAGATCCATTCCTCATTGATGCTGCCCCCTTCGCTGGTGGTGACATTGCAACGATTGAAGCCCGAAGCAATCAGCTGTTCCCGGGTCGGATTCGGGAGGAGGTCCCCCGCCAATTGCCAGCGAGTGAAATCGTCGAAAGGAAGATTCTGATTCAAGGCGCGGACGACCCAGTCCCGATACGGCCACATCGAGCGCTCGTTATCCAAATGCAGCCCGTGCGTATCGGCATATCTCGCCAGATCGAGCCAGTAGCGCGCCATGTGTTCGCCATAGGTGACTTTTTTCAATAACCCCGCCACCAGAGTTCCGTAAGCATCCGGAGATTCATCGGAAAAAAAGGCATCCACTTCCATCGGAGTCGGCGGGAGGCCGGTGAGATCGAGGGTCACGCGTCGGATTAAGGTTTCTTTGTCCGCTTCCGCCGCAGGAACGAGGCTCTCTTTGGTAAGTCTTTTCTGTAAAAAGAGATCAATTGGGTTTTTCTGCGTATTACTTTCGGGAAGTTGGGGCTTTTTCGGGGTCACGAATGACCAGTGCTCCTCATATTCCGCTCCTTGCTCGATCCACTTCCTGAGAATTTCCTTTTCCTCCGGTTTGAGCGCCTTGTGGAAATCCCGCGGAGGCATGATCTCGTCCTCGTCGTCGCAAATGATCCGGATCCAGGCCTCGCTTTTCTCAAGATTTCCGGGAATCAGGGCGCGGTATCCGCCGAGATCGGCATAGGCCCCTTCAGGAGTATCGAGCCGAAGGTCCGCCTTGCGCTCCTTTTCATCGAAACCGTGACAGGCAAAACAGGCATCGGAAAGGATGGGGCGAACCTTCTGGTTGAAGGAGATCTTTTCCGAATCGGACGAGAGAGAAAGAGACACCGGGAGAAAGGTGAAAAGCAATCCCAGACAAAGTCGCGCAGCCATACCGGAATGAACGTCGAAGCGTCCTTTCGGGCAAGGTCACATTTGCGTATCGGTTTTCGCCGTAAGGGCATTTTAGGTCCGACATGAAATGGCGTACCCGACTCCCCCGATTCACAAGAGGCACTGCGGGAGAAGGACGCATCAAAAGACGGCTGAATTACGTGTCTCCAAGCCTTGACCTGAGAGCGGAACCTTGTGATGTTTCTTTCCTATGCCGAGCCCGACTGACAAAGCCATCACCGAGAAGTGGAAAAACGAACCCGCACCTCTTCTGCCGATGCTGCACGACTTTCACAATCGCGACGGATACCTCTCCGAAGATTCGATTCGTGCGGTGTCAGATTCGTTGAAGATCCCGATCGCCGAGCTCTGGGGAACGGTCACCTTTTACCATCACTTTTCCCGGGAAGCCCCCGGTAAGTCGGCTCCGCGCGTTTGCACAGGAAATATCTGCTGCCTCAACGGTGGTGACGAGCTCTACGAGTCGATGAAGGCCGAGGGCGCGACGTCGATGCCCTGTGCCGGTCGTTGCGACGACATGATCCCGGTCATCATTGGTGACAAGGCCCTCGTTGGCAAAACGAAAGACACCCTCGAACACCGCGCCACGCCCATGCCGGTTCCCAATCCGGGAGGAATCGAGGAATGCGTGTTCTCCGGAATTCGCGAACCGGGGCGTGCGACGCTGAAAGGCTACCGAGAAAGCGGAGGTTACACCGGGCTTGAAAAGGCGGTCGGAGAAATGACTCCGGAATCGGTCGTCGAGCTCATCACCGAGAGCAAGCTGGCCGGACGCGGCGGAGCAGGCTTCCCGACCGGCATCAAGTGGAAAGCCGTTGCCGAAGCACCCGGCGATCCCAAGTGCATCGTCTGCAACGCGGACGAAGGAGAACCAGGTTGCTTCAAGGACCGAACCCTGATGGATCATGATCCGTTCGCGGTGATCGAAGGAATGACGCTCGCCGCATTCGCGACGGGTGCGCCTCTCGGTTTCATCTATCTTCGTTACGAGTATCCGGAAACAGAGGCGATTCTTGAAGAAGCGATCGAAGACGCCCGTGCCAGTGGACTGCTTGGAGATAAGATCCTTGGAACCGATTTTACCTTCCATCTCTACGTCCGGCGCGGAGCCGGCGCCTACATTTGCGGCGAGGAAGGATCTTTGCTCAACAGCCTCGAAGGAAAGCACCCCTTCCCCCGTAACAAGCCTCCTTTCCCGGTGACCCACGGTTTTAATGACAAACCCACGGCCGTGAACAATGTCGAGACGCTCGCGTCCGTTCCCCATATTGTCGCCAAAGGGGCCGAGTGGTACAATTCACTCGGTCTGGGAGACTTCGCAGGAACCAAGTTGATCAGCCTGTCCGGAGATGTCCAGCGTCCCGGCAACTACGAAGTACCCTTCGGTCTTCCCCTCCAGACACTGCTTCACGAATGGGCGGGCGGACCTCGCGAGGGCAGGACGATCCAGGCCGTTACGATGGCCGGACTGTCGGGCGGATTCCTCGGTGGCGATGATCTCGAAGTCACACTGGATGATCCCTGCATTAAATCCAGGGGCTCGTTCCTCGGAGCCGGCGGCATCATGGTCTTTGACGATTCCCGCGACATGGTCCAGGTCGCCCACGACGCCATGGAATTCTTCGCTCACGAGAGCTGCGGCAAGTGCTTTCCCTGCCGAATCGGGACGCAGCGAATGACGGAGCGGCTCAACGGTTCCTCCCCTCCGCTCGAACTGGCGGAATGGCTCTCCGAGATGAACGATATCGGAAGCACGATGAAGTCGACGAGCGCCTGTGGTTTGGGCATGGCCGCCCCCCATGTCACGGAGTCCCTCCTTCGCTACTTTCCGGATCAGGTCGAAACCTACCTGGAAAACAAGTCATAACGCCCTTGTTTTCGTAACTGATCTTTCTTGAAGAAACCTGACCGATTCCCTATTCTTTCCCCAGCATGTATTCTGATTCCGAAACTGCCTCCTCCGCCAAAGTCTGCACCCTGACACTCGACGGGGAACCCGTGGAATTTCTCGAGGGCGAAACCCTCTACGAAGTCTCTGAGCGCTATCAGCGGGAAGTACCGACGCTCTGTTACGATGACCGCCTCGAAGCGTTCGGCGCTTGTCGTCTTTGTGTCGTTGAGGTGGAGGGAATCCGCAATCCGGTTGCCTCCTGCACCACGCAAGCGACCGATGGAATGGTGGTCAAGACGAAGACCGAGGCGATCGAGAAACATCGCAAAACCCTTCTCGAACTGGTCGCTTCGGAGAACCGCAACGTCGACGTCAACAAGCTGAGCGGATACGCCTCGCAGGAACTCACCATTCTCGTCGATCGCTACGATGCCCGGACCGGACGTTTCCAGGGGGAAAAGTCAGGCACAACGAATACGAAGGACAAAAACCCGTTTATTCTCCGCGACTATGACAACTGCATTTCCTGCTATCGATGTGTTCGCGTCTGTGCAGAGCAGGAAGGCGATCACGCCATCAATGTGATGAATCGCGGGTTTCATACCCAGATCATTACTGAATTTCAAAACGACCTCCGCGACTCCAGTTGCACCTTCTGCGGCCAGTGTGTGCAGACCTGCCCGACCGGTGCCCTCGGAGACAAGAAAGCACTGCGGGATGCGGACACCCCGGGTGAAGTCAAGAAAACCCGCACGATTTGCCCTTACTGCGGTGTCGGTTGTTCCGTTGATTTGTTGAGCAAAGGGGACAAGATTGTCGGCGTGCAACCGGCCATGGACGGCCCCGCCAACGAAGGAGCGCTTTGCATCAAAGGGCAGTTTGCTTTCGATTTCATTCAGAACGCCGACCGGCTCAAAAAGCCGATGATCCGGCGGGACGACGGCGAACTGCACGAATGTGAATGGGACGAGGCGCTCGACTTCGCCGCCGCAGGATTCGCCAAAGTCCGGGACAAGTTTGGACGACACAGCGTCTACGGGGTCGCCTCAGGAAGAGCGCCCCACGAAGCCGCCTACACGATGCAGAAATTCATCAGGGCGAGCTTCGGGACCAACTACATAGACAACTGTTCTCGAGCCTGACACGCTCCTACAGTTGCCGGTCTGGCAGCTACTATCGGTCGAGGTGCAATGAGCAATCCGCTTGCGGATATGGAGAAACCTGATGTCATTTTTGCCATCGGCACCAACATGACGGAATGCCATCCCGTCGCCGCAACGAGATTAAAAAAGGCGATTACCAACGGTGCCCGTATGGTCGTGGTAGATCCGCGGAAAACTACCCTCGCGAAAATGGCGGACCTGCATTTGCCGATCCGGGTGGGATCGGATGTCGCACTTCTCCTCGCGATGGCGCATGTAATTCAGCGGGAAGGATTGATTGATGCCAAATTCATCGAAGATCGCACCGCAGAGTCGGAAGTCTTCCTGGAGCACATCAAACAGTTCACTCCCGAATGGGCTTCAGAAATCTGCGAAGTCCCTGCTGCCGACATCGAAAAGGCGGGATTGATCTACGGAGAAGGAAGTCCCGGCGCCATTTACTACACCCTCGGAATTACCGAGCACATCTGCGGAGTCGACAACGTGCAGTCACTTTGCAACCTAGCCCTCATGACGGGCAATCTTGGTCTCGAGGGGGGCGGAATCAACCCGATGCGCGGCCAGAATAACATTCAGGGTGCCGGAGATTGCGGGGCCGTGCCCAACAACTTTCCGGGTTTCCAGCCCTGCAATGATCCTGCCAGCGCGGAGAAATTCACGAAGCTTTACCAGCGCGAAATCGACTGTGAACGCGGCATCACGAAAGTGCGCGCTCTCGACACCTGCGGGAAAGGGATCCATGCCATGATCATTGACGGGGAAAATACCGTCGTGAGCGACCCGGACCGGAATCATTGCGAGCATGCGCTCAAGAGTCTTGACCACCTCGTCGTTATTGATATTTTCATGACCGAAACTGCGGAGCTGGCCGATGTCGTTTTCCCGGCCACGGCCTGGGGCGAAACGGACGGAGTCCAGACAAATACCGAACGGCGGGTCCAACGCCTGCGCCAGGCCGCTCCTCCTGTAGGTGAATCCAAGCCGGACTGGTGGATTGTCAGTGAAATCGCCAAGCGGATCGGAACCCCGGGTTTCGAATATGATTCCGCGAAAGAGATCTTTAACGAATTGTGCGAACTCAGCCCGATCTACAAAGGGCTGGATTGGGACCGCATTGAAGACAGCGAATACCAATGGCCCGTTCCGGAGAAAGATCATCCAGGAACTCCGCGCCTCCACGAGAAAGAGTTCAAGAACGGACGCGGTGTCTTCAAAGTCATTGGTTATCGAGATCCTGCCGAAGTGATTGATGAGCAGTTTCCCATCTGGCTCACAACCGGCCGCCGCCTGCAGGCCTACCACACCAGAACCCAGACGGGACGGAGCGCCGGGATTGAATACCTTCTGTCCGAAGAATCTCTCGAGGTGAATCCAGAAGACGCCGAAAAATGGGGCCTCACCCACGGCGGAATGGCGAAAATGTCGAGTGCTCGCGGTTCGATTGAAATCCAGGTCAAAGTGACTGACATGTCTCCTCCCGGAACGGTCTTCACTTCCTTCTCGTTTGCCAATGTTCCCGTCAATATTCTGACCGGCTCCGGATACGACCCCGTGACCGAGACAGCAGAATTGAAGGTCTGCCCTGTCAGCGTGGTGCCGATTTAGAAGCGAAACTCCAACTACGCAACTTCGGAGTCCTCTTCGAAATTGATTTCCGGTACCGGGTCAGTATTTCCCAGCATCTCCTCGACGTCCACCCGGAGTCTTGAATCATCCGCGCACGCAAAATCAAGAAAGACCGATAGTTCGTCTACGGAGCACTCGAGTGCTTCGAGGTATAATTCTTCAACTGTCATATCTATTTACTACATGCGAAAAGCCGGACAAAAAAACAAAAAATTATTCACCCGGGCCGGAATGGCTCGTAGTTTCCGTCTTCATCCGGGAAAAAGCGGGCTTTTTCGTCCCAACTTGCAGGGTTGAACGCGAGGGCTTCTTCCGACTTCATAGCCTCTTCCCAGGTTACTTCCTGCCCCGTGTAGGCGGCCATCCTCCCCATCAGCGCGAACATCGTGGAGTAGGCGGCACGCTCCGCCTCATTAAACTCGCTTCCAT
This sequence comes from Verrucomicrobiales bacterium, assembly GCA_029213265.1. Classification (GTDB taxonomy): domain Bacteria; phylum Verrucomicrobiota; class Verrucomicrobiia; order Verrucomicrobiales; family DEV007; genus Arctic95D-9. The sequence continues at coordinate 67,059 of JARGNG010000007.1, forward strand.
CACGAATCGCGGCGAAGAGGTGATCGTGCTCCTTCTGGTAGGAGTTCTCCGTTTCTTTGCCCCGCCAGGCATCTTTTCCGTCCGCCGGTTTCACAAAGCCGTTCGCCTTGAATGAGAGTTCCGCCGTTCCTTTGCTCCCGTGGATCTTCTCTCCGAACCAATTCCAACATTTTGGTATATGCCGATGCTGCGTCGTCACCAGAGAACCGTCTGCAAACTGATAGTCGACACTGTAGTGATCGTAAATGTGGCCATTGGTCGGGCCCGTCCGGACGAGGCGCCCGCCCTGCCCCTGGCAACTCACCGGGAAGATATCCCCTTTGATCCAGCGAACTACGTCAAACTCATGCACGCTCTGCTCCACCATAAAGTCCCCACTCAACCAGGTGAAGTAGTACCAGTTCTTCACCTGGAATTGGAGTTCGCTTTCACCCTCGACGCGATTCCTGCGCTTGTTTACATCAGACCGGCAATTGAAGATTTGAATGAGGGGCAACTCGCCGATTGCCCCCTCGTTGAGACGGGAAATCACTTCGTGGTGCAGGGGCGAATGCCGGCGATTGAAGCCGACCCCAACCTTCAACCCCATTTCTTTGGATCGTTTCGCAGCCGCGAGAACTTTTCGAATTCCGGGGGCATCCACCGCGACCGGCTTTTCCATAAAGACATGCTTTCCGGCATTCACAGCTGCTTCAAAATGAAACGGGCGGAATCCCGGAGGGGTCGTCAGAATCACGACATCGATTTCTTTCATGTCCATGACACGCTGAAAGGCGTCGAGGCCGACGAACTGTCGCTCGGGAGAGACCTGGACCTGATCCGGTGAAGGGGCGTTCTTCTCCAGCGTTTCGCGACTCCGGTCGAGCTGCTCCCGATCAATGTCTGCCATCGCAAACAGCGCCGTGCGGTCGTCCGCGGTGAGCGCCTGAGCGGCGGCTCCGGTTCCCCTGCCGCCACATCCGATCAGGGCAATCCGGACCTTCTCTGAATCTTCGCTTTGACCCTGCACCCCTGACGGAAAGGCAGAGACTGCCGCAGCGAGGACCGCAGACTGCTTTACAAATTCGCGACGTTCCAGAGAGTCCTTCTTCATGGAACAAGCTAACAGGAAGGTTGGAGGGAGGGTCAAGCGGGAGAATTTCCGAATTGCGCCGCAGCCGAACCTCGCCGTGCCCCTTGACTCTCCCTACACTCTCTGTGATGATGATCGTTTCTCGAAGGAAGTTTCTCTCCACCTCCGGCGTATTTTGCGGAGCGCTCGCATTGCCCGGTTATTCGGCCCGGTGCGGCCCCCTCTCCGGTCGCATTCGTCTTGCCGTAAAATACCACATGATCCAGGAACCGGATCTGACCTTGGCGGAAAAGTTCCTCATGCTGCGAGGTGTCGGTTTCGACGGCGTCGAACTCAAGGTCGATGAAAAGGTGGATCACTCGGAATTGGATGCGGCCGTCAAAAGCACCGGCTTTCCCGTACATGGAATCGTCAATGCGTCCCATGAGGATATTCGTCCGGCCGTCGAACTTGCGAAACGTCTCGGGAGCGATTCGGTTCTGGTTCTCGCGCGCCATTTTCCGGATCAGTCCTACGACGAAAATGTTGCCCGCTGGCAGCGAAATGTGAAAGCGGCCCTCCCTCTTGCAGAAGAACACGGGGTCAAGCTGTGTATCGAAAACGTGAAGGCCACCTTTCTCAAAACGGCAGAACAGATGATTGCCTTCATCGACTCTTTCGAATCCTCTGTCGTTCGCTCCTACTTTGATCTTGGAAACACGATCAGCTGGACAGAGCAGCCGGCCGAGCACTGGGCGGCGGTGCTCGGGAAACAAGTCTACAAACTCGATATCAAGGACCGCGGCCACGCCGAATTCGGGGAACCCAAGCTCATGCGCGAGGGCGTCATCGGAACCAACGGAGGCGAAGTCCACTGGGAACGCGTCCGGAAGATTCTGGAACAGAACAAGTTCTCCGGCTGGGCCACAGCCGAGGTGGCCGGAGGCGACCGCGAAAGACTTCGCCGAATGGCCCTCTGGATGAGAGATGTCCTCGATCTGGACGCATAGACCCGTTCACCGTCAGGCGTTAGTCTTCGTCTTCCTCGTCCCGGAGTTTACGGAGCAGTTTTTTGATGTCGCGTGCTCCGAGAATGGTGACCAGAATCGCCATCAGGGAGAAGGCTCCCACCACGGCGATCAAGACGACTTTCCACAACAATTCCCAACTCATTCCGCTTCCTTCCTGGTATCCGGTTTCAGCAACGATCCCGCAATGGTCAGTACAAGGGCGATACTGACGGTAATCAGACCGATCTGCGGACTGGTCAATATCTCACGCCATTCTCCCGCCCCATTCAAAACCTTCAGCCCGACCGCCTTCTGGATCGGCTCAAGACCGAGGAGCATCAAGAGCCCTGACAGAAGCCCGAGGAGCGCTCCAAACGAACTCGTTCTCTTCCAATACACTCCGAGCATAAGAACGACAAACGCTCCCGTAAAATAGATACCGCCCGTCACCGCCATGTAGTCCCAGATATCCTCCCGCCCCTTATAGAAGACGCTCCAGTAGAGGACATACCCTCCCATCAAAACGATGCAGATTCGGGTAATCTTGACGCGGGCTTTGGTCGACAGCTCCCTTTTCCAGAGAGGCGCCACAATGTCCTGAGTAATCACCGAACTCCACGTCAGGAAATAGGAATCGTGAGTCGACATGAAGGCCGCAATCATTCCTGCTGTGATCACCCCGATCAAAATCGGAGGCAGGAGACGCCCCATGAACACGGGCATCGCATACAGATTACTGAGCGGTTCCACCCCTTCTTCGACGGAAAAAAACAGCTCCTTCAAATCCGCACCAGCCGGCATCGAGGTAATGAAGACGAGCGCACAGATCCCCCAGAAATAAGGAAAGAGAAAACGCACCGTGAAGGAAATCGAAGACCAACAATATTGCTTCTTTACGGCTGCCTCGCTTTCCATCGTGAGAGCCCGGGAAACCGCAGTGGGCCAAACTGCGCTTCCGATCAGTCCGGCCGTAATGACCATCCAGCAGACATATTCCCAGCCGAAGCTTCCGTCACTCACGGTGGGGTCGAATCCAGCCGGTCCAAGGGTGTCGTGAACGGTTTGAAAAATCGTTCCCCAACCCAGCTTCGAAATAGCGATCCAGGTTCCCGCGAGAAGCCCGAAGGAAAGCACGACGAACTGCACGTAGTCAGTCAGGATCACGGAAATCATTCCGCCGAGAGTGGTGTAGATCAAAACGAGAAGCAGCAAACCGACCATGACCCATTTGAGCGCCTCCCCGTCGCTGGCCATTCCGGTCACTCCGACAATGAACATCGACCCGACCTTCAGGAAGAGGCCCATATTCAGGACCCCGGCAAAGACGAGAAGAAACCCGCCGAGGATACGAATTTTCCGGTTGAACCGCTTTTCGTAAAATTCCGGGATTGTGAGAACCCGCATGCGGCGAAGCGGCCCGACGATAAATCCTGTCAGTCCCACAAAGAGGGTCGCAACACCGGCAATGAGCGCGATATGAAAGGCGGCAAATCCTCCCGTAAACCCTTTCTGCGCCGAATACATCACGGTCACGAGGCCAAGCTCCGTTCCCGTCATCGTCGCCACTCCCAGCCACGGCCCGATCTTTCGTCCGGCCCCGATGTAGTTCACCATCGAACCGGCGTAGCGCTTTACCATGATCCCGATCCCGAGAGAAATCAGAAGATACACAATGACGATCACCCAATCGGCAGTGCCGAAATTAGTTTGGTCAAAGGCACTCTGGACAGCATCGGTCATTCGGAAAATAGAAACTACTCAGCCACTTCTACAAAATGCGGACTGGACCAGGCAAGGTTTCCCTGAGCCACACTGATGTTTCCCGAATACTGTCGGGAAGTCCCCTCCTGCTCGACGGCCCAATAGAACCAGTGATTTCCGGAGGGCAGGTTGTGGAGCGCTTTCTCTACGTAAAACTCTTTCGTTCCATTTCCCGGAAACTTCGCAACCGTTTTCCCTCCGGTTCCGATCAACCGGACGTCGGTGACCGGAGTCGTTCCGGTTATGGACAGCGACAGGTTTACGCTTCCATCCCGCGCCTTGACCACGTGATCCGACAATTTGCCATCGGCCCTGGAGTCGAGAACGATTTTGGAACCGTTCGTCGCAAATACCCGGTGCTTTTTGAGGGCATCGAAAATCGCCTCCGGAGTCAACTCTTCCGCATAGATGCCGGTCAGTCCCCCGCAAAGGCCGGGATTTCTCCGATGGGAATCGCTTGTTCCAATGAATCCAACTCGACGTCCCTTGTCCAGTTCCCCGTGAAACAGCGCCGGGACGCTGCGAATGTAAATTCCCCAGCAGGCGGTTACTTCGAGGTTCACTTCATTCGGCTGGTCCGAAAGCTCGAAGGCGGGATGTTGGGAATGAAGGATTCCGCCGGACGCCGCAACCGTCTCGGCCATCCTGTCAAAATCGTGCCCCACTTCGAAGTAGCGAACAATGGGGCCGCCCTTCATCGGGTAAATGACGGTGCGATGATTCGGGTAAGAACCTTTCATTTTCTGCTCATGTACAGAGGCATAGGGATCCGGCACCCCCCCTTTCATGGTTCGCTGAGTCCACTCGTAGCCGGGCAAGGCCACAAATCTGCCCGGCTCCGTGATCCATTGCGAATACGTCGTCCCGAGGCGGTATTCCCCTTCCGTCAAAATACGTCCATGCACCTCATCATTGTCCTGCAACACCATGACATCGAGCTTTGCCCGGTCCCGTGCATACAAAACGATCTCATCCGGTTCACCTTCGGCATCGCCCGTCAGGCCGGAATGACAGTGCAAGTCTCCCCAGAACAAACGGTAGCGCTTCCCGTCGCTACCTTCGGTTTCGTATCGCTCTGGCTCCCCGGAAAGAGGAAGCGAAACCGGTTCAAACTGTTCCCGCCAATCGTCGAGTTTGATCGGCACGGCCTTCGTGATATCAACCAGGAGAAGATGAGAAGGCCGCTTCCAGGATCGTGGGATCTCCGATCCGACGAGGTAAAAGGTGGTATCTCCTTCGACCACCCGATGAGGAACGGCAAGTCGGTAATCGATCAGCCCTTCATGAATCAACATAGGTCCGGTCGTCCATTTTCCCTCGACAAACTTTCGCCCAAGCAACTGGCCCGCCGTTTTGGTTCCTCCCCCGCTATGTTTGGACTTTCTCTCCCACAAAAGCCAGACGCCGTCTCCGGAATCGAGCAACATGGGATGCCGTCGGTTTCCAGAATAGCCACTCGGATATCCCTTGCCGGGACGGAGGTCGGGCAGCAATCCATTAAGAAAGACGGCTGCCTCATCATTCCCCTTTTCGTCAACCACCGGAGTGACCTCCCCATCAATAATCCGGGCCACATGGGCGGTATGCAGCATGTCGATCACGCCCTCCCCACCGATGACGTCCGTCAACTTGATCCATGCTACGCAAACGCCTTCGTTCGACGATGCAATTGCGACCGGCTTCAGGCAGCGCGTTCCGGGATCAGAAGCCACGATCTTCGCTTTCGACGCCGACAACCCAGTTCCAACGATCCCCATGATTCGACTGTCCCCACTCGGAAAATACTGATCCCAGAACAGCCACCCTCCCACGCCTACCGGTCTCGATGAGATACGGTCCCCTGTTTCTTCCACCAACTCAGCATCCCTTCCCGCTGCTTCCGTCCCGGGAAGGCGGTAGATAGCGCTTTTCGCTCTCGTTTCAAGCCGCTGCAGGAGCGGAGCATCAAATCCCGCATCGCTGTAGATTCCTTTGTATCGGCGTTCGCCCTCGAGACCGGCCTCTGCATGGTAGCGTCGAGTAACCACTTCCCAATCACCGTTCTCACTCCTCTCGGACCAGGAAATCCGGTGCCTTGCGGGTGCGTGAAGCACTCCGGTCGACAGGTTCATGAACGCGGTGGCACCTTCAGAAATCGGCTCGACCGGGTTCACTCCACTTCCGTCGGTCAGGACGACACGGCGCAGGATTTTCTCTTTCCCGTCCCGGTAGCTTTTCCAATAGGCGATCGGGGGATGGGGCGGAGTGATGACCACCTGCATCTCCGTATTGAAGGAATCCTGATCGGTGTCAATGGACCATCGCCCTTCTTCGGAAACCGGTTCCTCGCTCCCTCCATTTCCGAAAATGCTAATGACGAGGAGAGTCGCAAATCGGGTTCTACAGAAAAGAGTCATTTCGGCAAGAGCCTGCCGGACTCCGAACGCTCGTTCCATCAAAAACATGGCGCACTCATGGAAGGAACTCGCCAGCTGACCCGGCCGATTTACTTCAAATGCTGATCAAACCATTCCGTTGCCTCTATGACCATTTCATCGAACCACTTCTGACGGCCGGGAAAAGCATGCGGAGCGCCAGGGATCAGGGTTAGAGACTCCGCGATTCCCAGCTCCCGCATTTTCCCGCGGAACTTTTCTGCATGGGTTGTTTCGTTGTCTCTCTCCCCTGCGACAAAATGCATCGGCGGATCGTCGGCATCGAGGTGGGTAATCGGAGAAGCCAGCTTCCAGCGATCCGGTATTTCGCCCGGCATGCCACCAAGAAACTGTAGCCAGATATTCGGCTTTTCCCCGGGAGGATCGGGATCAGATTTCTCGATATTGTCATAGTGACGCCGAAAGTCTGTTTGTGCCCCCATCGGGACAGCGGTCTGAATCCCGCTGCTCTGGCCGGGGTATCCGCCCTCTCCCTCCAGTTCACTCACTCCACCCGAGGTTCCCAACAAAGCCGTGAGATGACCTCCTGCAGAAAGGCCGATCGCGCCGATTTTCGAAGCATCTATTCCGTATTTCTCCGCGTTCGCCCTGAGAAAACGGACTGCGGCTTTGCAATCCTGAATCGCCGCCGGGAAAGGAGCCTCACCGGAAAGACGATAGGAAATCGTTGCGGCGACATATCCCTTTGCCGCGAGCGCCTTCGCCAGGTGACCGTGGTTTTCGCGAGTTCCCCGCCACCAGCCCCCGCCGTGAATGCAAACGATCCCGGGAAGCGCTGACTCGCCGGCTGCTTTGGGGCGATAAAGATCCAGCTTCATTTCCCGGTCCCCGTACTGCGCATAGACGAGGCCTTCGTGGCTCTCCAGTTTTTCCTCCACAGCGGGAGGGGTCGAGGTAGGCAGGCCACCTGCGTTCGCTTTTGCCTTTTGTTGGGAGAACGCGGCTGTCGAGAAACCGAGTGAAGCGAGCAAAAGAGGCAGGAAACGAACCATGGGCGGATTTTTACTCATCGACTTCCAATTCGCAAGACTCGTCTTCCAGCCGCAGGTTGGAAAAATACTCCCTAAATTCTAAGAAACACATTCGTCGCGGGTCATGCCTATGTGAGAGACTCTTTTTGCTGTGAGCGAATCCCTACCAGACCCCGTTCCTGATTCCGTAAAACCGATGCCGTCGTCCAACCAGTCCAAAGCGACGTCATCCGAATCACGGAGTCTTAGTGAATTGTTCGAAAATGAGGAAACACCCCTCCTCCGTTATGCGTTTTCACTCGTGGGGCGCCGCGCGATTGCCGAGGAAATTGTGCAGGATGTTTTTCTCCAACTGCATCACCACTGGGACTCGGTCGAGAATCCAGTGGCCTGGCTGTATCGCAGCGTGCGAAATCGATCCTACAATCATCACCGTGATCACAAACGCGAGGTGCTTACGGATGAAGAGACCACACCGGAGGACTCACCTTTCGATACTCCCGAAGACCTTCTCCATCGAATGGAGGCAGCCGGATTTCTTCGCTTGCTGCTCGCCGAACTGGAAGAAGCCGATCGCCGTCTCATTCACCTGAAATACTTTGACGACCTTTCCTACCGGGAAATCGGAGAGCAAACCGGGCTGAGCATCGGAAATGTCGGATACCGACTTCATCACCTTCTCAAACAGTTGGCCGAAAAGTTGCACCACATTGGAATCGACGAATCGCGTTAGGCACCCTCAGAAATGAACGACGAAACACTACATCCCTGGATTGAACCCGAGCTCGAAGCCCGCATCGTTGCGCTGGTTCTGGGCGAGGCGTCCGATTTTGAAAGGGAGGAATTGGAGCGCCTCATCGGGGAAAAGCCCGAACTGGCTCTGTTCCGCAACCGGATGGATTCCCTGCACGGAATGCTGCGGGGACTCGGCCGTGGCGAAGAGTGGGACTCGGAAGAAGAGTGGAAGCTGCCGGCAGAGAAGCGGAAAACCGTCCTCGACGTAATTGACGGGGCGGGCACCGTTAAAGGAAACGAAGGAAGGGTAGAGCCGAAAAAGGCAACCGTCCCGTTTCGTCGGAGAGTCCGTCCTTTGCTTCAATGGGCGGCACTGTTCGCGATCCTTGCCTGTATCGCAGGAATGATGTTCCCTGCTTTGCAGGGCCCGATGCAGCCTAAGTCACTTCAATACGACGAGGCTGCGGTCGAGTTCTCCTCGAAGATGCCAACTGTCGCCACCGCATCCCATGTCGACTCCATGTCCGTAGCCATCGATGAGGAGATTCTAGAGCTCGATTCCCTCGAGCGGCGTGGTCGCATCGATATCGAGGGAAATGAGAAAACCCGGGATCAGGTTCTCCGCCGGGAGTTGCGGCTTACCGATAAGCCGACAGAAGTAGCACTGATGGAAGCAACTGCGCCTCCGGCTCCGGGCGAAGCTCTCGATGCCTACGCTCAGATCGGACATGGTGGATATTCCTCTGAGAGAGAGTCAATTCGCACGCCCGCGATTACCTCTGAGGAGGGCGCATCCGATGGAGATATCTCTGTGGTGGCAGGTGGCGATATCACACTTTCCGATTCTCAGAAGAACACAGAACTCCGACGCATGGCATCGTCCGGTTCCGCCCCCTCTTCGGAATTTCTTTCCAGAGTAGAGGAGCAGTGGGAGTCGAAAGAAGAGGCCGGGAAACCAAGCCGATCAACGAGGTATGATGCGATTGGCAATGGTGGACGCGGAGGGACTGATCGGGAGGCCGGTCAAAAGCTGGCGAAAACTGATCGAATGGTGAGCTCCAGTGGAGCCATCTCCGACCTCGAAGACAAGGCGCCACTCCTGGGGGATCTCCCGGCCATTGGACAGTGGTTTGTCGACCAGTCCGGTAGCGCCCTTGAGTTTCCGTCTTCTGGCCGAACCGCAGAAACGGACGAAGGAAATGCGAATTCGCTTTTCGCACGACAGAAAGGATCTGGATATGCATCCGAACACACTCAGTTGGGCTTTCCCGTCGAATCGGATTTCAGATACACCAATCCATCCCTTGGGGACAATCGACAGCTTCTCGAAAAGCAACACGGTGGAGTTGTTGGGATTTCAGTCGGCAAACGCCCGGGGATAGCGCCGGGGCAGAAGGCGGATGCCTCCTCCATGGACGACCTCTATGCCATCGTCCCGAAAGTAGTTGGCGGAGGAGTGGAAGACGGACGGAAAAACACGCCGGGTGAAGGTTCCCCGGGGGCGAAGGGAGTATTGACCGACGGTGCCATTCTCTTTCCCTCCATCGATGACATAGGGGTCCAACCGGAAGTCCTGCGTCTCGGAACTGACGAACCCGCTTTCTCCGATCACCTTTTCGGACGAAACTATCTGGGTGGGGCGAATAAGCTGCGCGGTTTTGACTATCGAATGGTCGGGGCAGACGGAGCCGAAGCGGTGTCCGATCCCGATTTTCAAGTGGACCTGAAACTTCAACCCGAAGTCGTCGACTTCGATGGTTTCGTGAACTACGGCTCCGAAATCTCTCCGGGCAGGGAGACGGAAGTTCAGCTCGCGCAATCGAAGCAGAAGATGGCCCCGTCCCATCCCGCGACTCCCCCTCTGTCCTCCGCTCTTTTTCCGGGAATCACCGATGGATTGCACGAAGCGGATGCGGATGCAATGAAACGGCTCTCCCAACTCGTCGAAGAACTCCAGGCATCGGAGGAGCCTTTCTCCACGTTTTCCCTCCACGTCAGCGACGTTTCCTTTCAACTTGCCAAGTCATCGCTCGCGCAGGATGAGTGGCCGGATGCCACGCGGATCCGAATCGAGGAGTTTGTAAACGCGTTCGACTACGACGACCCGATGCCGACGGCAGAGGAAAAGGTCGCGGCGAAAATTGAACAGGCGGCGCATCCGTTTCTTCAGCAGCGCAACGTCCTTCGCGTTGCAATGAGGACTGCCGCAGCAGGCCGGGATGCCTCGACTCCTCTCCGCCTCACCTTCCTGCTCGACAACTCCGGTTCGATGGAGCGCGCGGATCGCCGGGAAACGGTTCGACGGGCGTTTGCGCTTCTCGTAGGTCAATTGCAACCGAACGATCAGGTCACACTGATCAGTTTCGCCCGACAGCCGCGGCTGCTGGCGGATCAAGTCTCCGGCGACAAGGCGAATGATCTCGTTTCCATCATTTCCAGCCTCCCGAGCGAAGGCGGCACCAACCTCGAATCGGCTTTGCAACTCGCTTTTGAGAAGGCAAAGGAGCAGGAACTCGCCTCCGCTCAAAACCGGATCGTCCTCCTCACCGACGGGGCGGCCAATCTCGGCGATGCCAAACCGGAAAGTCTTTCAAGAAAGATCGAAGAAATGCGCGAGGCGGGAATCGCCTTCGATGCGGCCGGGATTGGAACGGAAGATCTCAATGACGAAATCCTTGAGGCACTCACACGAAAAGGCGACGGGCGCTACTACCTGCTCGACTCGCCTGAAAGCGCTGATGCCGGTTTTGCCCGCAAGATCGCCGGTGCCTTTCGCCCTGCTGCGAAGAACGTCAAAATTCAGGTCGAGTTCAATCCGGACAGGGTTGGATTTTACAAACTGCTTGGCTTTGAAAAGCATCGCCTCAGCAAGGAAGACTTTCGGAATGACAAAGTCGATGCGGCCGAGATGGCAGCGGAAGAAGCCGGAGTCGCTGTCTATCAGTTCGAGGCAAAACCGGAGGGCAGCGGTGACATCGGAGCGGTTTCGGTTCGCTTTCTCGACATGGCGAGCGGGGAAATCGTAGAGCGTCGCTGGCCCATCCCCTTTGAGGCGGAGGCTCCTGCAGTCGAAAGCGCCGCACCGTCCCTGCAACTGGCGAGCTGTGCCGCTTTGTTCGCCGCGAAGCTGAAGGGCGCCCCCCTCGGCGATACCGTCGACCTGCCGGAACTCTCCCGACTGGTTTCGGAGCTTCCCGGAAACTGGCAAAAGCGGGAGCGGGTCGCTGCTCTCCGCGAAATGATTGAAACTGCCCGTGAACTGGAGGGACGATGAATCCCGAAGGAAGAAGCGGACGACCAGTAGCCGCCTTCGCAAGAAGGGTGGCAATCAGGCAGGTCACTCCACGCTCTTGCGAGCGCGGCTACTCCGGACTCAACCCTGTTGAGTCCACGACCTGACCCTGTTGCCTCACTGACCGGGACTCCAACACCCTGACAACTTCCTGACATTATTTGCACAAACAAATGACAACTTCCGAATCGCAAATCGCACCACAACAAAGATCGTTTTTCATGAAGAATCTCATCCTGCTTTTCCTCCTCCTCTCAGGTCTCCCTGTCTTTTCCCAGGAAGCCAAAGATCAAGCCACGGTCGAAACCTCGATCGGAAACGACGGTGCCGGAAAAATCATCGTGGAAGCCCGCGGAACGCTCCCGGAACTCAAGGTCTTTTACTCCAGCGAAGTGCAAAGCAAAGTCACGATCAGCCAGACCAAAGTGGTCTACGAGGTCGACGCGAAGGTGCGTATCCTGCAGGGCGATGCCAGGACGATCAGCTATCACACGCAGGGGCTCGCCGAAGTCACCGCCGTCACCGGAAAGTCCGTCGCCGAATGGGCCGTCCGATGGGACGAGAAAAAGCGACGTTTCATCGATATCCGGCTGAAGGAGTCGGAGAAGCCCCTCGTCGACCACACCTTCCAAATCCAGATGCAGCAGGAGATCGCGTCGCTACCGGCCGCCCCCTTGATCACGAATCTATCGCCGGCACCTGATCACTCAACCGGGTTTCACGAGGTGCTCACCCTCCACTATGCCAATGGCGTGGAAGGAAGAGTGAAGGAAGCTGCCAATTTCTATCCGGTCCAGTCGGACGAGTCTTCACCGAACCAGTTTCAAACCGCCAAAGGAGGCCGCTTCGTCGTCCAGCTGAATCGCAGCGGAAGTTCCCCCGCTCCGGTGGAGTTGCGTCGCTTCGACCTTTCCGGAGAACTCTCCGGGGACGGGAAATCAATTTCCTTTCAGCTCCGTGGGACCGCCCGGGTTTCCAAACCGGGCGCGGAGTTGCGCATTCTCAGTGGCACTGCTGCGGTCGTCGAACCCATCGTGGGGCGGGATTTTTCCCTGCAACTGCGCCAGGCCAAGAATGGCCCCTACTATGTTCTTCAATTCACCCGCCCCGGTGACTGGCCCGTCGATCTCCGTTTTGTGTCCCCGGTGACTCCGGACAAGGGATGGAGCAGGATTCACTTCGATCTCGCCACTGGAGCGGTGGCTCCCTTTGCCCTTACCGGAGTCGGGGAAGCCGTGGAAATCCGGCCGGATTCCTCCCTCCTTCCCAAGGTCAATGAAGATGGCCTGAGCGGATTTCTTCCCGCCAACGGAAGCTGTCACCTAGCCTGGAGGGAAAAGAGAACCGTCGGCCAGGGAAAGCTGTTCTTCAGCACGTCCGCGCAGGTAGAGACCACCGTCGGAGCCGGCCTCCTCCAGCAGTCCCATCAAATTGACTATAAGATCCTTCAGGGAAAACTGGATCGTCTCGCACTCACGATGGAGGGTCCCGGAGAGGTTCTCGATGTGGTCGGAACCAATGTAGTGGGTTGGGAAGTGTCCGGGGATTCGCCGCGAAAGCTGGAGGTCAAACTCAGCCAGACGATCACAAAAACGGCGCAGCTCACGATCCAGACCCGTCTCGCTCTCGATGCGTTCCCGGTTCGAACCGCGGGAATTCAGTTGACCCCTGTCGGGACGGTCCGGCACTCGGGACACATTCGCCTCTCCAACCGGGGAAGCGTCCGGCTTGAGCCGGTTTCGCTGGAGGGTTTGACTCAACTCTCTCCCGATCAGTTCCCCGGAGGCAAACTCGAAGCGCGGCAGGTTTTCGTCTATCGCTTCCCGTCGGCGGACCGACGTTTCGAAGTTTCCGCGGACCGGATTCAACCCGAGGTCAATATTTCTCAGCGCGTGCTGTATCAACTGGCGGAATCGGACCGGATCATTTCCGCGGATCTTGAGCTCGATATCCGCGAGGCCCCGATCCGCGAATGGAATCTCCTCGTGCCCTCCGACTACTCCGTAGTCTCCGTTACCGGTGCCGGGGTTTCCGATTCCGTCTCTGCCACCGAAGAGGAAAACGGGATGCGGAACGTCAAAGTGATCTTTGGATCTGACCTTTCCGGTCGTCAGTTGCTTTCGATCCAGCTGGAAAAGAACGAGACCGCAGAAGCAGGTGGCTGGATTCTTCCCCGGCTCGAATTCCCGGGGGCCGAATCCGTTCGCGGTGATATTGGTATCGTCGGTGCTCCCGGCTTCCGAATCAATGTGGGGGCGAATGAACTCCTTACGGAAAAGCCGCTCTCCTATTTCCCCAAACCGGTCCCCAACCTGCAGCAGGCGTTTCGCATTCGTGAGCCGGGCTGGTCTGCGACGATGCAGATCGAACTCCTCGAAAAGAGTGTCCAGGCGGATGTGTTCCACCTCTACTCACTCAGCGAAGGGACCGCATTCGGAAGTGTTCTCATCAACTATTTCGTAACCGGCGCCCCCGTTTCCGAACTGAAGATCGTGGTTCCCGAAGGAATGGGAAATGTCGCCGCAGAGGGAAAAGACATCCGCACGTTTCGACATGTGGATGAAATTCTCTCCGTTTCGCTTCATCAGCCCCTCATTGGCCCCTACACGCTCCTCATCACTTTTGAGGAGGAGCTTCCTGCTGCCGGCGGAACACTGGCTGCCGGACGCGTCACGCCGCTCGAAGTGCAGGGGGAACGTGGCTTTCTGCAAGTCGTCAGCTCAATGCAGGTGCAGACGGGTGTATCCTCGATCAGCGAGGATCTCCTCGCTCTCGATGCTCTCGAGCTCCCTGCGGAGTTCCGGTTGCTGAGTTCCGCGCCGTCACTCGGATCGTGGCAGTATACCGAACGCCCTTTTGAACTCGCTATCGATGTAAACTGGTTTGAACCGGGGACGACCATGACGCAGGTAGTGGAATTTTCCGAGATCAACAGCCGGGTTTCGCCTGATGGGGAACTCGTCACGGATGTGATCTACTACGTGAAATCAAGAGGACGCCGTGCGCTGAAGCTCCATCTTCCCGATGCGGTGCGCCTCTGGGCGGTCACGGTCAACGGCAATACCGTATCGGCACGTCAGTCAGGCGAGGCCACCTTGATCCCTCTTCCCGGCGGAACCGACCCGAATATTCCGGTCGAGGTCGAGCTTCGCCTCGGCCGCCCCGCCATGGAAGGAAGCGATCCGCTCCTCGCCCTCCCCCTGGTGGACGCTCCCGTATTGAAAACCGAATGGAAAATCGAGGGGGATGAACAACATCTTCTCGTTCCCACCGGCGGCAACGTCTCTCCTCCTGCTTCCGTACTCCCGGAGACCGGTTTTTCTTTCCTCTCAGGTCGAGGCCTCGGAGAATTTGCAACTCTGGCTGCGGTTCTCCTCATCGGGCTGTGGTTCACACGCTTCAGCAAATTGACCAAGCTCCAACTCCCGGGAATGGCGATTCTTGTCCTTTGCCTCCTCGGTGCCGGAATGGCAACAATGCGCGCCGGATCGTTTGGGCACGGGAGCCCGCCTCTCCTGATCAGCCTTCCCCTGCTCACCACGGGCGAAGAAGTGGTTCTTTCCGTCAAAAACACGCCTCTCTGGCAGCTGAGCTATTCCTGGTCAGGGCTTCTTCTTGCCCTCGCAGGAATCGGCCTTCTTCTGAAAGCCACACTTACCCGGGCAGTCCCGATTGGAAAATTCACCTGGCTCGTCGTCGGAGGAGTTCTAACTGCAGTGGGACTTCTTCTCCAGCATGATCATGGGCAGGCTTTTTATGCAATTCTATCACTCGCTATTCTTGTCCTTCTTCTCCTGACCGGAAAGGCGATTTCCCGACGGCGAAGGGAGCGAAAGGCCGATACGCTGTCCGGAGATCAGCCGGCGGCCGAAGTTTCCCTTCTCATCGGAACCCTCGCAGCTCTCTTTGCTTTCTCTCCCGCGCCTGCAAAAGCGCAGGTTCCGGAAGGATATCAATCCTTGCAAACCATTACGCAGGAATGGAAAATTGATTCTGAAAGCGGGCAAATCCTCGGAAACGGTACCGTCTCTCTTTCCGGGGAAAGTGGGGACAGTTTTCTACTTTTGCGTGCCCCTGCCGTCCTGACAAAATTTGAGGGAGCGGGCTTGCGGGTCAGCCGCCAGGAACTATCCGGACTCGGATTGTGCTATGTGCTGACGATCGAAGAGAAATCGGCACAGGAAGCATCGACCGATGACCCGTTCGCGGAACTCGTCCCGGAGGCTCCATCGCCAGATATCTATAAAGCTTCCTTTTCGTTTCAAAGCAAAGTCGGCGATCTGACCAAGGGCATCCCGCTCCCGACGGGACCTGCCGCGATTCATTCGCTCAAGGCCACCTACGACAAGCCCGGTTGGGAGTTTCAGACAACCGCAGCCGTAAAGATCATTCCGGCTCCGGAATCAAACAAGGAGTCGGGCGCCACCCTGCTGCTCTCGCCTTTGCCGACCACCACGATCCAACTGAAGCCGAAGGCTCGGGACGTCGCTTCCGAGCAGACCAGTTTCTTTGTCGAAACGGCAAACCTCTATCTTCCGAGCCCCGGAGTCGTCGACGGGAAGCACCGAATTCACATCCGTCCCGCTCAGGGCCAGGTCAAAGAGCTGCAAATCGAGGTTCCCAAGAACCTAACCGTAGGAGGAGTCACGGGGCCCATCGCAGCGTGGCAGTTTGATGCCGCAAAACGAACCCTGGCTGTTACCCTCGAACCGGTGCAATCAGCAACCTTCGATCTTCATGTCGATACGCAGCTGAGCCTCGCGCCGCTGCCGGCAGACCTGGTGATTCAGCCACTTCGTGTGGGTGGAAACGCAGGCGAAGTCGGTCTCGTCGCACTCGCCTTCGGGTCGGATGCCCAGCCGGAGAAAGTTGATTCCGACACCATGTCGGCCGTGAACCCCGGCGACTTCGACGCGAAGCTTCTCCCCAATGAATCGACCACCCTCCATCGCGTCTATCGCTACGGGAAAGAGGGCGGAGAAGTCACCGTTCGCGTCGCGCCGGTCGCGCCGGAAGTCCGACTCACTACCAAACAGATCCTGTCGCTTGGCGAAGAACGAATCGTTCTCGGGGTCAATTTTGCCGCCGAGATTTCCCGGACAGGGTTATTTCAATTGAGCTTTCCACTTCCTCCCGGCTATGAAGTCGAATCCCTCTCCGGAGATTCACTCCACCACTGGGCGGAACTTTCGGAGGGCGAAGCCCGCAGCATCGTGCTTCACCTGAACGGAAAGACGATCGGTACCCATACCTTCTCACTCACCTTGAGCAGCTCGACCCCTTCCGATCTCGACGAGTGGTCGATTCCCCGCTTTGAACTGAAGGAAGCCAATCGACAGACGGGAGAACTGATCATCAAACCGACCACGGGCCTCCGCCTTCGCACCGTCAGCCGCCAGAACGCATCCGAGGTCGATCCGCGAAGCGTTGGCGGCGACGGCAAAGGCGCGTTGGCATTTCGCCTCCTGCAACAGGACTGGGATCTCGTTCTCGGTGTCGAGAAGTTGGATCCCTGGATCACCGGGAATGTCCTGCACGAAGTCACCCTGAGGGAAGGACAGTCCCGCACGACTCTGTTTTCCCGGCTGAAGGTGGAAAACGCCTCCGTTCAGAGCCTTCTCGTTCGCCTTCCGATTTCTGATCCCGATGTGATCAAGACGCTGATCGCTTCAGGAACAGCCGTCAGCGACCTCATCCGCAAGGCCGCGGATTCCGACGTCTGGGAAGTTCGGTTCAAACGACGGGTCGTGGGTGAAGTCGATATTCGAATCGAATTCGAGAGACGGGGTGATCGCGTTGATGATGTCGAATTGCTGAATCCAGCCTCTTTTCCTGATTCCCGGCAGCTTGGATACCATTTTGCCGTTCGCTCGGGAGGACGAATTGAAATTGAAGCCGGCGAACTCTCTCGCGGCTGGCAGACCATCGATTGGAATTCCGTGCCCCAGGTCTTGAGGGAATCAGGGGACCGAAATGCTCCCATTCTCACTCTGCGCGCAGTTTCGCCCGAGGAACCGCTCTCCCTCGCTGCAGTGCGGCATTCCCTCGCGGAAGCCCTGAAACTCCGCGTCGCGCAAGGCCAGTTGACTACCGTCCTTTCCCCGCTGGGAGAAGAACTCACCGCCGTGGACCTTACCATGCAGGTGGTTCAGCGAAGTAGTCTCACGGTAGGCCTTCCCGCAGCCAGTGAGCTGTTCAGCGTCTTTGTAAACGGAGAGAGCGTTCATTCCGTTCGCGATGGTGCAACCTGGCAGTTCTACATCTTGCCGGGAACGGATGACCACACCGCTTCGGTTCGTTTTGTTTACTCCACCACCGGTCAGTCCATCAAAAAAATTGAGCTGGCCAGCCCTCAACTCAATGTTCCGCTGGAAAATATCACCTGGAACGTAATTGCACCGCAGGGATTTCGATTGATTGACCAGAAGGGAGACCTCGAACTGAAACAGCGGGAGTACAAACAACAGTTCAACCGGGCCAGCTACCTTTCGATTGCGGAGGGAAAGAAAAAGGAACAGGCAAATCAGGCGGCAGAGCTTTTGCAGGAAGCAAACGATCTCCTCCAGGCGGGAGAACAGGACAAAGCAGCCTGGGCCTTCAACAATGTTGCGAACCGGGTTTCCCTGGATGCTGCGTCCAATGAAGACGCCCGGGTGCAATTAGAGAACCTGCAGACCCAGCAGGCGGTGGTCGGGTTGAACACCCGGAGGCAGCGCATCCTTCTCGACAATTCCCGCGAGCAAATTGGGCACGGCAACGTCGCTCAGATGGAGGCGGGAATTGCTGGAAATCCAATCCTACAAAACGGGGAGCTCAAATTTCGCCCCCAGGAGTTGAGTCAACTGCTTCAGGGCAACACGACCGAGGACAATGCCGCCCTCCAGCGGATGGCTGCCCGGCTTGTGCAGCACCAGAGAGCCACGATTCCTGCTCCCCGGGCCATATCGATCACTCTCCCGGAGGAAGGAACCGCCTACACCTTCCATCGAACCGTCCAGGTGAGTGAAAATGCACCTCTCCAACTCGGATTGTCCTTTGGACGAATTCAGGAAGCATCGGCAGGACGGGGTTTCCTTCTCCTGCTTCTACTCGCGCTCCTCGCCGGAGCATTTGCGAAGTGTCGCAAAGTGACCTCCTGACTTTCGATCCTCCCCCGTCAAAGGTAGCTGCGCTCGCAAAAGCGCAGCCATATCCCCGGAAAAGCCCTCGTCATAAGTTTAGCCGCACTCGCGAGAGCGTGGCCTTCTTTTTCCTGCCAACGAAGAAAGCCGCCTCCCCTTGCGGAGAGACGGCTTTCGAAAACAGGTGTAAAAAACTGTTTGTTGCGATTCTTAGAAAGAAACGCTCAGGGAGATACCTCCGTGAAGGATGTCAGTCCCACCACCGGGAACGATGGATACGCCGTCTGCAAGCCAAGAATCAGGAGCACCTGTGTAGCTGACGTAAGGAACGAGCGTCGCGCGGCAGTTAAGCTCGATAGGAAGAGCAGCCGTTACGTAGTAGTGGTTCCATCCAGCAGAACGCCCACCGGACTGCACAAGCTGAAGGTTGCTCCAGTAGTTGTCGCTGTATCCAACTCCAGCGGAGAGAACAAGGTCAAATCCACCGAGAGCGACAGACTTCTCAAGACCAAAGTCATAGAACCAGGCACCGTTGTCATTGTTTCCACGATTCCAGGAGTTAGGATAGTTGCCGTTGAAAAGCATGTTTGCTTTGAAAACGGCAAGACCAAGATCACGGGAAACGTGAAGGCCAATCTCTCCAGCACTGCCGACTCCAGCAAGCTCAGGGAAGAAATGCTGCGTGTAGCTGATCGAAGTGTCGAAACCGGCAAAGCTGCCGATATCACCGCGAAGGTAAAGCTCAAGGTGGTCAACACCGGGAGCGCCACCAATGACGTTTTTGTAGGTGGCACCGAAAGTGAGAGGGATCACGGAATCGAATCCGTAGTTCACATCAGTTACGACGGAATCGCGACCAAAACGAACACCGTGGTAGACGTAGTCGGTATGATATCCAACGCTGATGTTGCCGCCGATGTCGAGGCATTCCTCGATAGGCGCCTTGGCAGGAACGGGAGCCTTGCCCCAGTCGCCTGCGTGAACTCCGAGCGTAAGCACGGAGATAGCTGTGATTAGAAGTGTCTTTTTCATTGAGTCCCTTGGTTGGGTAATCCCCTCAGAACGAGATTGTTCTGAACGAATTGCCCTGATACTGTCAAAAATCGACGCGTGCGCAACCGAAACTTTTCATATTTTCGCACAGGGAGATATTTGAGCGCAGAAAGGCAATCGTTGCACACTTTTACCACAAGAATTGAGCAGTCCTACTGATTCAATTCCTCCCGAATATCGGCGTCGCGTTCAATCTTTTCTTAGTCACTGGCAACACGGCCCGCGGCTGAATTGATCCGATTCATCAATTCCCAAATCGTGGTATAAGATTCGGGACGATTGTTTTCCCATTTCCTCATCAAGCCCGGAGAAATCGACCAGGGAATCAACGCAATCTACGGTCATGGGATCCAACATCGGTCGAATCCGCCGCAGACTCGACAGGGATTTCGCATACTTGTCATCTGCGAAGGGGCTCTCCTGAGGATCGAAATCATCCGACTGAATCAAGCGGATGAGCGGATGAGCGGATGAGCGGTTCGGCTGCAATATCGATCTGGATGAGAGACCTGCGAAGCGAAAGCTGAGCAGTTACAGTCCCGGCCAATAGCAGATTCTTCGCTGATAAATGATTGGGAGCGAGCTCGATTACTTTTTTCAACCTTTCGATGACGTGTGGGTTTTTGAAAAACAGCAGTATGGTACCTGTAAGCACTCGATTACGCGGGAAATCTGGTCAATCCGGGCCAAAGCCGACCAGTCCGCGAAGACGCAGCCCTGCCTTACGTAGCTTCCTTTCACTCGGCTGTGACAAGGGCAAGTAAGGGCCGAACGAATCCAGAACCCACTTCCGCGATCTCCTTGACGAGGTGTCCCTTTTCGCGCATGCTCCGTATCGTTACTAAGACGGGGGAGCGCAACAACGCCGCTGAGATTGCCAAACGGCAAGACCCTTCGAACCTGACGCAGGTAATGCTGCCGCAGGGAGTCCCTATGAAACTCTTCCAAATTTACCATCACCGCCCGATTGATCAGGAATTTCTCCGATCGCAGTCTGGCGGCTTTTTTGTGCCCCGAAATTCTCGTTTCTCACTCACCCTATGATCACACCCAACGAATCCGCCTCCTCCGAACCAAAGACCGTTGCGGAAGTATTTCCCAACAGCCGTCGCGTTTACATCAAAGGCTCTGTCCACGAAGAGCTTCAGGTTCCCCTGCGCGAAGTTGATTTGTCCGAGACAAAGCATCCCAATGGACGCGTCGAAGTCAACGAGCCGGTTCGAATTTACGATACAAGCGGTCCCTGGGGCGACCCCGCCTTTCAAGGGGACGTTAAGGAAGGTCTGCCCGCTTTACGGCGGGACTGGATCCTCGGTCGCGGCGATGTCGAGGAATACGATGGCCGCGACGTAAAGCCGGAAGACAATGGCTACCTCTCGGATGAGCACGCCTCCCGCTATAATGAGAAGAAGGAGGAGAAAAATCGCCTGAAGGAGTATCCGGGACTGAGGCGGAAACCACTTCGCGCTTCTGCCGGACATCCGGTGACTCAGATGTGGTATGCCAAGCAGGGCATCATCACTCCCGAAATGGAATACATCGCGATTCGGGAGAATCTCGGTCGGGAAGCAGCCTTTCAGGCCATCACAGAAAGTGACGGGCCGCGTAACCTCCTGAATCAACAACATCCGGGCCAGTCGTTCGGGGCGTCGATTCCCGACTACATCACTCCAGAATTCGTCCGCGACGAAGTCGCTCGCGGCCGGGCAATCATTCCCTCCAATATCAATCACCCGGAAAGCGAACCCATGATTATCGGGCGGAACTTTCTCGTGAAGATCAACGCCAACATCGGAAACTCTGCTGTCGCATCGACGATCGATGAGGAAGTGGAAAAGATGCAGTGGTCGACACTCTGGGGAGCCGATACAGTGATGGATCTCTCCACCGGAAAGAACATTCATGCCACTCGCGAGTGGATCATCCGCAATTCCCCCGTCCCCATCGGAACCGTTCCGATTTACCAGGCCCTCGAGAAAGTGAACGGCCGGGTTGAGGACCTGTGCTGGGAAGTTTTCCGTGATACCCTGATCGAGCAGGCGGAACAGGGCGTCGACTATTTCACGATTCATGCCGGAGTCCTCCTCCGCTTCATCCCCATGACGGCGACCCGCATGACCGGAATCGTCAGCCGCGGCGGATCGATCATGGCGAAGTGGTGCCTGTCTCACCACAAGGAGAATTTCCTCTACACCCACTGGGCCGACATCTGCGACATTTGTGCCGCCTACGACGTGAGTTTTTCCATCGGAGACGGACTTCGCCCCGGTTCCATTGCGGACGCGAATGACCGCGCCCAGTTCGGTGAGCTGGAAGTGCAGGGCGAATTGACGGAAATCGCCTGGGAAAAGGGCGTTCAGGTGATGAACGAAGGCCCCGGCCACGTTCCGATGCACATGATTCAGGAAAACATGGAGAAGCAGATCGAATGGTGCCACGAAGCGCCTTTCTACACGCTGGGACCATTGACGACTGACATCGCCCCTGGCTATGACCACATCACGAGTGGGATCGGTGCGGCCATGATCGGATGGTATGGCTGCGCAATGCTATGCTATGTGACTCCCAAGGAGCACCTCGGACTTCCGAACCGGGAAGACGTTCGCGACGGTGTCGTAACCTACAAGATCGCCGCGCACGCCGCTGACCTTGCCAAGGGACACCCCGCCGCCCAGGTGCGCGACAACGCGCTCAGCAAGGCCCGCTTTGAATTTCGCTGGGAAGACCAGTTCAACCTCGGCCTCGACCCGACCAAGGCGCAGCAGTTTCACGACGAGACACTACCGCAGGACGGAGCGAAGACGGCTCACTTCTGCTCGATGTGCGGCCCCACATTCTGCTCGATGAAAATCACTGAGGAAGTGAGGGAATACGCCGAAAAACAGGGTATGACGGAAGAGGCCGCCCTTGAAAAAGGGATGGAGGAAAAGGCCAAAGAGTTCGCTGACAAGGGCGCGGAGATTTACTCCTGATCGCCGTCTTCGTGAACTTCTAATTTCTGGCCCGGAAGGATTTCCGCTTTGTCCGCAAACCGGTCGAAGCGGTTTGACAGGATCAGCAGCGTCGGCGCCCAGAGTCCGACAAAGATCCCGAAGCGCTCTGCATGGGCCTGTTCTGCAGGATCCTCGCTGCCGAGATACCACCAGATAAAGATCGAGAGAAGAATGGAGAAGACTCCGGCTTGAAAGAAAACCGTGCTGAGGACACGGCACATTTGTGCGTTCATAGCTGCAAGTCTCTCCCAAGTGGGAACCAATTACTTCGCATTTTTTGGAAAAAGCTGCGCGGAATTAGAGCCCCGATACGACCTCAGTGCTTCCCTGCGTCGGTTCCTCTCTCCAGCAACGCGGCAATGAACACTGCGATGTAGAGAACCCCGCTCAACCCATTCAGGATGGCTATGAGCCTTGCCAGCGACGTTGTCGGGACAAAGTCCCCGTACCCAACTCCAGTGAGCGTAATGAAACTGTAATACAAAAGCTCAGTGGGAGTAGCGGCCTCCCCGGTTGAGGCATGCGCAAACGCATCCGGATGAAGCATCCTCGCCCAGGCGGACTGAGACATCCAGAAAATCCCGAGGAGCAGATATCCGGCAATCCCTCCCAATATCCTGTCCCCTTTCGAAACTCCCGGATTGAAGAAGCAATGATTCACGACGGCACGAAAAAGGAGGGCAAAGGAGAATGCGAAAGCAGAAACCGAAACCACTTCGCATAGGGGAACCCCTGCTCCGAAATTACCAAATCCAACCCCAACCAGCCCTATCAAGAGAAAACTGCTCAGCCATTTGCGGCTGTTGATAAGGGAATATCCGCCCGCGCCCAGAATGAGCAGGTAGAGCCAGACCGGCCAGACGGCATCTTCCCGGATTTCATCCCAGACGACCGTAGAAGCCAGTAGAAGGATCTCCCCTACCAGAAGAATGCGCGACTGATACCGGTTTCCTTTGTTCACGACTTTTTCTTCGAGAATTTCTCACTCAACGTCTGGATGACATAGTAAAGCATAGGCACCGCTGCCAGACTCAGCGCCGTTGCCACAAGCATTCCCCCGAAAACGGAAGTACCGATCACCTTTTGAGATTCGGCACCGGCACCGGAAGCAATCAACAACGGAATCACGCCCAGAATAAAAGAGAACGCCGTCATGAGTACGGCACGAAAACGGAGCCGGGTCGCCTCGATCGCGGCATCAAAAACAGATTTCCCGTCCTCTCGAAGGACTTTGGCAAACTCGACGATCAAAATGGCACTCTTCGTCGAAAGACCAATCAGGAGCACAATTCCGATCTGAGTGTACACGTTGTTGTCCATACCCCGCAGCATGACGGCCGCGACCGCGCCCAACAGCGCCGTCGGCACGGAAAGGACAACCGATATCGGGATCGACCAGCTCTCATACTGGGCGGCGAGCACGAGATAGACCATAAGAATTGCAAAGAGGAAGATGACAGAGGTTCCTCCCGAGGCCTGCTTTTCCTGGAATGACAATTCCGACCAACTGTATCCCATCGTCCCCGGGAGCTTTTCGGAGGCCATATCCTCCACGACCTCCATGGCCTGCCCGGAACTGAAGCCCGGGGCGGGATTCCCCATGATCTTGATCGAGGGATATAGATTAAACCGGGTCACCGTGGCGGGACCGTAGCTTTCTTCGACACTCGCAATCGAGCCCAGGGGAGTCATGCTTCCTTCCGCATTGCGAAGCTGGAGCTTTCCAATGTCCTCGGGAACGGCTCGATAAGGAGCATCCGCCTGCGCTTTCACCTGAAAGGTTCTTCCGAACTGGGTGAAGTCATTGACATACGCGGAACCGAGATAGACCTGCAGAGTTTCAAAAACGGAGTTCATGGGAATGCCCATTCTCATGACCTGCTCCCGATCGATATCGACAAAGATTTGAGGGATGCTGGATCGGAAGGTCGTGTTCACCCCGGTAAGGCCGCTCTGCGCATTCCCATCAGCGATCATTTCCTGAGCGGTCTTCTGCAATTCTCCGAAGCCAACTCCTCCACGATCCTGCAACATGAAGGTAAAACCACCCGAGGTTCCGACTCCCGGAAGGGAGGGAACCGGAAAGCCAAAGGCAAAGCCATCCTGGTAGGACGAGAGTCGCTGATTCACCTGCTGCAGGATTCCCTTCTGGTGGAGAGCAGGTCCTTTCCGC
The DNA here is from genome assembly GCA_029213265.1 of Verrucomicrobiales bacterium. GTDB lineage: Bacteria > Verrucomicrobiota > Verrucomicrobiia > Verrucomicrobiales > DEV007 > Arctic95D-9. Next base: position 91,654 of record JARGNG010000007.1, read on the forward strand.
TCCGACCAAGGCTCGAACACCACAATCATTAAGCCGGTATTGGAGGAGGCGGACGAATTGATGATCGAAAATCCGGAGATCGAAACAATATCGGCAACCCCGTCGATGCCGGAAAGCATGGTATTGAGTTCCTCGATCGTCTTGTTCGTCCGCTCGAGCGTCGCACCATCCGGCAACTGGATGTTTACGAGGCAATACCCTTCATCTTCCTGCGGAACGAACCCGGTGGGGAGACTTCCCAGGCCGAACACGGCGAATCCAGCCATCGCGATAAATACGATTACGGAAAGCGCCACCCGTCGTATCGCGAACTTCGTTACCCCAAGGTAGAGGTTGGTGGATTTCTCCAGGGTGCGATTGAATCGGAAAAAGAATCCCCTGGTAGGCTCCTTCTGCTCCTTCAAGAGCAGGGCAGCCAAAGCGGGACTCAATGTGAGAGCATTGATGGAACTGAACACGGTCGCAATCGAGATGGTCACCGCAAACTGCTTAAACAGAGTACCCGTGATTCCCGCCATGAAAGTCGTGGGGATGAAAACGGCCAACAGCACCAGGGTGGTCGCGATGACCGGCCCTGAAACCTCTTTCATCGCCGCTTCCGCCGCTTCCCGGCTCGACAAGCCCTTGGCGATCCAGCTTGTGGTATTTTCCACCACGACGATGGCATCATCCACAACAATCCCGATGACGAGAACGAGCCCGAACAAGGTCAGCTGGTTGAGCGAGTAACTAAAGGCAAGCAACACGGCAAATGTGCCGATCAAAGCGACCGGAATCGTGATCGCGGGAATGATCGTTGCCCGAAAGTTCTGCAGGAAGATGAATACGGTCAGCACAACCAGAAGCAGCGCGGAGATCAGAGTCACCACCACGTTTTTGATCGAGGCATTCACGACATTGGTGTTGTCGTAGACCACCTTGTATTCCACGTCATCCGGGAAGGACGCCGAAAGCTCATTCATCGTCGCTTTGGCCCCTTCCGCCACGGCGAGGATATTCGATCCGGGAATCTGATTGATCGCGAGCGTCGCTGCCGGAGTTCCATTCAGGCTGGAGCGAATGCTGTAGAGGTCAGAGCCGATTTCAACACGGGCGACATCCCGGACGCGCACCAACCCGCCTCCTGCAGCCGCTTTTACCACGATACTTTCAAACTCGGAAACCTCAGTAAGACGCCCCCGCACATTCACCGTAAATTCGTTCTGCACGGATACCGGCGCAGGTGAGGCCCCGATCCTTCCTCCGGCCACCTGGACGTTCTGCTGTCGAATTGCGTTGACCACTTCTGTGGCTGAGAGGTCGAAACTTTCCATGCGATCCGGATCCAGCCAGATCCGCATACTCATTTGGCCGGCTCCATAGACCGTGACATTTCCCACGTCATCGACGCGCGCCAACTCATCCCGGATTCGCTGCCAGGCAAAGTTGGATAGAAAAGCATCGTCATAGGTACCACCGGGAGAGGTCAGAGCGATGTACATGACCACATCGGTCGATTGCTTTTTCACCGTCACGCCCATTCGTTTCACTTCCTCCGGGAGCTTTGATTCCGCAGTGGAAACCCGGTTTTGAGTAAGCACATTCGCCGTATCGAGATCCGTCCCCGGAGCGAAAGTGACCGTCAGGTTCATCGTACCGTCGTTCGCAGAGACCGATTGCATGTAGATCATTCCCTCGACACCGTTGACTTCCTGCTCGATGGGGGCCGCGACTGTTTCGGCCACCGTCGCTGCGTCAGCACCGGGATAGAGTGCGCTGATCTGCACGGTTGGCGGAGCCAGATCCGGATAGCGCGCAATCGGCAGCGCGACCAGGGCGACCAGGCCAATGATGACAATGAAAATCGATATCACGGCCGCAAAGATCGGACGCCGGATGAAGAAAAGACTGAACATGATGGTTCCCCGGAATCGATACCCTACTCCGCCTTCGCTTTTGCCGGCTTTGCGGCGGGTTCTTCAGATGCTTTTTCCGCGGCAGGCACAGCGAGCTCAGGGGCAGCGCTGCCCGAACCTGCCCCTCCGCTTTCGACGGGACGAACCTTCAGTCCCTCCCGGGCACGCTGGAGATTCGAAACCACGAATCGATCGGACGCTTGCAGGCCACTGCCGGTGGACTCGGCGAATGGCTGAATAATCTTGTTGCCGCCGCCGACCTCAAGAGTGGTCGGTACGACCGTCCTCCGCTCGACCATATTGCTCTCGTTTACCACGAGAACAAAAGAACCGCCCAGATCCCGCTGAATCGCCAGAGCCGGGACAAGAACCGCATTCTCAATTTGTTCAGGAATGCGGATCCGGGCAAAAAGACCGTCGGCCAGCAATCCCTTTTGGTTCTCGAACGCAGCCCGGAGCCGGAGCGTTCCCGAATTTGGATCCACCGAATTGTCAGCGAAATCGAAGCGACCCGTTTCTTCAAAAAGAGTGTCGTCGGCAAGGACCAACTCCAGATCCAGTTCCTTGGCTTTACCACTCCCGGTCGGATTCTCGGCATTGGGCATATCTCCGAGATACCGGAGGACCTCACGCTCATTCGCTTCAAAGTTGAAGTAGATGGGCCGAACCGTGACGATATCCGTCAGGAGCGTTGGGTCCGCCGCTCCAACCAGGTTCCCCTGATCGACCTGAGCATTGGAGGCACGACCCGAAACAGGCGCGTGAATTTCCGTGTAGCCCAAATCCCGTTCCGCATTGTCGAGGGAGGCCTTCGCAATGTCGACTCCCGCCGCGGCTGCTTTCTTCTCCGCCTCCGCGCTCAAAACATCAATTTCGGATACCGCACCACTGGCTTCGAACGCCTTTTTCAGCTTCTGCCAGTTGGTCGTAGCGATCTCCAAATCAGCCTGTGCCTTGGCCAGATTTCCCTTCGCGGTTTCTACGGCTGCCTCGAACTGCTCCGGCTCGATCGTGAAGAGCAATTGCCCCTTTTCCACAAATTGGCCGGCGTCAAAATGCGTATCTTTGAGAAAGCCTTTCACACGGGCTCGAATCTCCACCCGCGACGAGCCGGAAGTCCGTCCCGAATACTCTGAGTAGACCGTAGTGGTCTCAATCTTCGGAGTCTGCACCCCCACTTCCGGAGGCGGAGGCGGCACGAACTCATTCTTTTTGGCGCAGCCCGTTGACGCAGCGATTGCGATCAGCACTGCAAACGGATTGGAGAGACGGTTCTTCATCAGTCTAGTTCTTTAATTCTGCATTTTCGCCGACGACAGGGGTCGCGGCTGCGTATGGAGCAGGACGTTTCTTGACCCATCCCCCGCCCGGCTTCTCTTTGACTTCCGGAAGAGTCACCTCTTCCACTGCGACGCCTCCACCAAGGGCTCGATACATCGCGATGTAGTTTCTTGCCAACTGGCCTTTGGAAAGGACAGCCGTGTCCTCGTTTTGAAATTTGACCCGCTCGGTATCAATCACGCGTTGGAAATCCACGAGTCCTTCCTTGTAGTTTTCCCCGACAAGATCCACGGACTCAGTCGCTGAGGATACGGCGCGCCGCAACGCGCTGAGTCGCTCTCGTTCGGTTGCGACTCCGGCCATGGAGGTTTCCACTTCCTCCACCGCACCCAGCACCGTCTTTTCGTAGGCTCCGTAGGCCTGCATTGCCCTGGCTTCTTCAACGCGGATCAAATTCTTGATCTGGCCGCTGCTGAACAAATTCCACCGCACCGAAGGACCGAAGGAATAGGCAGCGGCACCGGCATCGGGAAGATTCGAGATATTAAGCGACTGGAGCTGAAGACTCCCGGCCAGCTGAAACTTGGGATACAATTCCGATTCAGCGACACCAATGGAGGCGACGGCACCGGCCAATTGTCTCTCCGCACTGCGAATGTCAGGACGAGCCCGGAGGAGGTCAGCCGGGCACTCTACGGCATAGTCCCGCCCGGGCTGCGGGATCGAACGTGACCGGGCGAGGAGTTCCGTCACCGAATGCGGATACCCGCCCGTCAGAGCAGCAATCCGATTCCGGGCTGCGGCGAGCTGGCCCTGCAGTTGAGGAACGAGAGCGCGGGTGGTCTCGAGATTCGTTTGGGCCTGAGTTACGTCGATCTTGGAAACGAGACCTGCATCGAGGCGATTCTGTGCCAGTTCCAGGGAAGACTGTTGGATCTTAATGTTCTGGTTCGCCACATGGATGCGTTCGTCGAAGGTCGTGTAATCCACGTAATTGAGAGCGACATCCGCAAAGAGCGACACCAGAAGATCGCGATAGTTTTCCACCGATGCTTCCAGATTGGCGTCCGCCGCTTCCACTCCTCTTCGGAGTCCACCGAAAACATCCAGTTCCCAGCCCGAAGAGAGACCGGTCGAATACACATCAATAGGATTAAAAGGAGGAGCAAACCCAACCCGCTCACTCTGTCGCGTGCGGGCGTAGCCCGCATCAGCTGCGAGAACCGGCAGCATCCGGCTTTTGGCAACGCCGCGCTGAGCTCTTGCTTCGACGATTCTCTGAATCGCAATTTTGAAATCCGGATTCTCAGCACGAGCGCGGTCGATCAACTGATTCAGAACCGGGTCGTTGAAGCCCTTCCACCACTCGGTGAGGCAGGCTCCATCGTTGTCCAGATGAGGTTGCACACTGAGCGTCCAGCGGTCGGGGACTTTCGTTGCCGGAGTCTGGTAGTTGTATCCTACCGTTTCGCATCCACTGATCGCGATCACGCTCAGAAGCAAAAGAGAGACGAAAGAGAAAGAGAGGGAATTCATGTTCGAAACGGCAGAGAACTCAGTCCCTCAAACAGGGAATAAAGTTACTCCACACAAGCGCGAGAATGGGCGCTCTGGCAAGAAAATAATGAGAGAATAGGTAGAACAGTGTTGGAATTCTCTTCCCGATCTGCGTGCCGCGGGAGAACTTGCCTCCCTCCCCCTTTTTCACTTACACTCCGCCTATGTTGAATCGACGACGATTACTCACGGGCGGTGCTTTTTTCACCGGTGGCCTGCTGCTCCCTCATCAGCAATTACTCGCACAGATGAAGAGGTCCGAAGTGGATCCTGAATTTGTGGTGACCAATGGCAGGATTCGCCAGTCTATCATGGGGTGGTGCTTCCGGGATCACTTCGACGCGATCGAGCTCGCGCATCACTGCAAGGCAATCGGTCTCGTTGCGATGGAGGGGATTCCACGGGAGGCCTACCCCGAGGTGCGAAAGCTCGGTCTGGATATTTCTCTCATCAGCAGTCACGGCTTTGCCAAGGGCCCCTGCAATCCAGAGAATCACGATGAAGTCGTCGCCAAGCTCACCGAAGCCATCGATGTCGCGACACAGGTAAACTGCAAAAAAGTCATCACGTTTACAGGGATGCGCTACGACGGAATGGATGACGAGGAGGCAGCTAAACGCTGTGTCGACACCTGGAAGGAAGTCGTTCCAATCGCAGAAAAAGCCGGAGTCACGCTGGTGCTTGAACACCTCAACTCCCGCGACGACACCCATCCCATGAAAGGTCATCCCGGCTACTTTGGCGACGATGTTGATTTCTGTGTCGACCTGATTCGGCAAGTGGACTCTCCCAATTTTCAACTTCTCTTCGACATCTACCACGTGTCGATCATGAATGGAGACATCATCCGGCGTATCCGCCAGTACAAGGATGTCATCGGCCACTACCATACCGCCGGCAACCCCGGTCGTGCTGAGCTGGATAACACGCAGGAGATCAACTACCCCGCCATTCTCGAAGAAATTCTGAAAACGGGATACAAAGGATTTGTCGCTCAGGAGTTTATTCCTGACTGGGATGATCCCGTCCTTGCTCTTCGACATGCCGCGCAGCTCTGCGATATCTGACCCTGTTACGCTCCCCCGGCACGGAAGAGCAAACTTCCTGGAAAAACGCCGGGGAATTCTCCGATCGCCCGACGTTTAGCGTTTTCAGGAAGAAGGATCGGCCTGCTCACCGGCATGATCGTCCAGAATTTGATCCAGCTCTTTGGACTCATCTTCCGGACGAAGCTCTCTTTCCTCAGCGCCGAGGTCTACCCGCATACGCTTGAGCTCCTCTTCGGTTCGCTTTACCTCCAGCTCGGTATCAAGCGTCTGCATGTAGCCTTTTCTCCAGATGAAGAAGCCGCAACCGAGGCCACAGAGAGTGAAAAACAGGGCACAAAGACCGTAGTAGAGGTAGTGATTTCCTACTCCGGAAAGTAATTCCGGCACTTCAAGCGCACCGAGGAGTGGAAAGCCGGCCAAAGACATCAGTTCACAGATTCGGCAACGGCATTAGGAATCAGAACCAGTTCCACCCGGCGCGCACGCCAGTTGGTAAACCGGCGATCCTGACCGGAACTCTTGACCGAAATTTTTGAACGCGGGACGCCTCTTTCAATGAGGCGCTCGCGGACTGCATCTGCCCGTTTTGCCCCCAGGGTCTCGTTGTAATCGGGCGAACCTTCCGAACCGGCGAAACCGATGATTGCTACAGAGGCACGTGATCCTCCGCGGCGTAAGTTTTTGGCAAATTCATCAATTCGCCCGAGGGAGCGTTCTGTCAGCGCGGCGCTGGATTCATCAAAGAAAACAGAGTCATCATCTATCGACTCCTCTTCCTGTATTTCCGAGGCAGGCTCCACTACCTTCGCTGCAGGCACTGGCTCCGGTTTCTCTGCCTCGGTCGCAGCCGGAGCCGGAGCATGATGGTTTTCTGATTCATCGAGCTCGTCAAACGAAGTACCGGCACTGCCGTCCGACTGCTCCGAGAGCAGAGACTGGTGGATCGCCTCTTGTAGACTCTTGACTGATTTGCTTTCCCCGGTTCCGGCTTGAGAGGCTTCTTCCAACTGCTTTTCGAAGGAGCGAAGCTTGCCCTTGAGCAGTGAAATCTCGTTATCCCTCGCCGAGCGCTGCATCATGATGTTGCTGATCTCGTTCTGCAATTCGCGAATAGAATGACCGCGCTTGGCGACTTTGCCGCGAAGCTGGTCGATTTCCCCGGCGCTCTTTTTCTGCTGTTTTACATATTGCTGCAAGCTGGTCTCACGGTCTTCGATCTCTGCTTTCAATTGCTCGATGCTTTCGTCCCGCTGGCTGATGGCGGCTCCATGTTTCACCTTCTCCACTTCAGGGATCTTCCGGGAGGCAAACTCCAGCTTTTCTTCCATTTCCGAACGCAGGACCTCGAGTTCCCCGGCCGCCTCGGTGATTCGCTGCTCCTTTTCCGATGCAAGTGCCTCCATGGTCTCGACTTCGTTCTTCAGGGACTCCAATTCGCCATCTTTCTCCTCGATCAATCGGGATAGCTCCATCGTTCTGCTGTCGCTGCCCCGAAGAGCTTCCTCTAACTCGATGATGGCCGCCTTCGACGTCTCGCGGTTCTCGTTGGCCTCCTCGATCTCAGAAGTCAGCATTTCGACTTTGCGGAGCAGTTCCTCCCCTTCTCGTGAACTGTCGCGCCATTCCTGCTCCAATTCGACAATACGGGTTTCCCTCTCGCGTGCTGCCGCCTCCAATTCTTCCACCCGGTCGCTGGCACGCTCCAATTGGCGAAGCACCTCATCCTTGTCACGGGAAAGAACGTTCAATTCCTCCCGGAGATCGAGAATGGTTTGCTCAGATTCCATCAGCTGATCCGTCAATTCAGCGATTTTGGCGTGGGCTTCTTCAATTTCTTCCTCAGCGGTCGCAATACGATGATCGGATTGCTCAAATTGTTCCCGGCGACGCTCCAGTTCGGCGGAGAGCTGCTCGGCCTTCGCCTCGTGATATCGCGAGGATTTTTCACCCTCGTCCATTCGGGACCGCACTTCGTTCAGCTCTTTGTAGCGCTCGGCGAGAGAGTTCTCCAAATTGGCAATTCGCAGAGCCTGCTCATTGAGAAAGCTTTCCTTGGCGTGGAAAGACAGGGAGAATTTCGAAGACTCTTCTCCAAGAGCCTCCAGTTCCCCTTCCTTTTCCGCGAGCGAATCTTTCAGCTGTCGGATCAAGTCCCGCTGCTGACGAACCTCGCTGGAAAGATCGTTCACTTCCGCTCCGCGATCTTCGATAATTGCTTCCAACTCTTCCATTTCCGCAGTGAGCTGTTCGCATTCACTTGTCTTCACGTTCAACGCGATCCGGACGTCGCTCAGTTCGTGACGGGTATCCTTTAGTTCTTTGGCAAGTGCATGAGCCTCCTCTTCGCTGGCCTCAAGCTCCACCATGCCCAGCTCAAGAATTTCGATCTCATCTAACCGTTCGCGAAGTGCCTTCCGGACATCATACATTTCGTGATGGGCATCGTTTAATTCGGCCTGAAGGGAAATACGTTTCCGTTCGAGGGTTTCAGCATCGGCGAGGCGGGATTGGAGAGTTCCCATCTCGGTATTGCGTTCCTCCAACTCCCGGTGAAGAGACTCGATCTCAATCGCCCGCTCGGTAAGCTGAGACTTGAGATCCTGGATATCTTCCTCCCGCTCAGCAAGCCGTGCGCCATTATCCTCCAATTCGGCGGAGACTGCCTCCAACTCGGACCGCTCCACCATGTTCTTGAGAAACTCCCGATTCTCGGCCTTGAGTGAATTCACCTCGTTCCGGAAGGAGAATAGCTCAGCCGAACGTTGCCGGAGAATCGAAGAAAGTTGCGCTGCCGATGCTCCTACCGGAGTTTGGGACTCCTTCAGCTCCGTCTCCAGTTCCTCGATGCGCTCATTTGCTTCTAAAAGGTCTGCGGTAGGCGATGAATCAATCAATTTCTCCTCCAGTGATTCCACCACCTTCACCTGTTTCAGATAATCCTCTCTGACTTGATAGAGCTCGTCATGGGTATCGATCAGATCCTGCTCCAACTCCTGGAGACGGGTCGCATCGCCCCCGCCCTCCGGCGTCGCAGACAAAAGTGGGGTAATTGGCGACACTTGAACGGGGGGGGCCTGAAGTTCCCTGAGCTCGGCGATCTCCTCATCCCGACTTTCGATCTCGGTCTTGAGCCGTCTGATCTCATCCTGCAGGGTCGGGTCGATTTCCTTCTCCGCCGGGATCTCTTTTCCGGAAGACTTGAGCTGCCTCGATAGCTGGGAAATGCGGGTTTCTTTGGCCAGAATTTCTTCTTCGATATCCGAAAGGCGACTCTCCCACGCGTCCCGGTCCTCCTGCCATCGCGAGCGCAACTTCTTAAAAAGATCACGTTGCGAGGATCCCAAGGCACTCCATTGGCTGGCCAGATTCAGATTTTCCTCCACCGCGAAGGACAGGCGTTGAGTATATCGCCCCCAGAGAAACTTGGCCAGGAGAAGCCCTATGAGAAAGAAAGCAATCGCTGCGATCCCGACAGGGAGCAGGTGTTCCAGGAGAAACAGAGAAAAGTCGTGCATGTCTGCGTCGGTAAGTGTGCGGTGGAAATCTCAGTCAGTCGTGCCGGACAGTTCTGCCCGGATTTTTGATACTTCGTCACTGGTCGTCTCGTAGTCGGCAAGTGCGTCGCGGTTCCCAGCTTCAATCTCCTCCGTAACTTTACGCGTATTCTTCCAGATAATCCAGCCCGCAACGATACCAATCAGCGCAAAGCAGAGACCGGCAATTGCAAAGGTGGCACCCCAGGTGATCAGGAAATCCTGTGTTTCGGGTGGGAGATCGGATGACATAAATTTGCAGGCGGGTAGAACTATTCGGATACGGGTTCGTCTTCAGGAGCCAGGGAGACTTCTACTCGCCGGGATTTCCAGCGGTCACTGCGCCTCACCCGGGAAACATCTTCGATCACACTTTTCGTTTCGACGCGACTCTCATCGATCCCCTCTACCACAAGAACTTCAACCACCGCTTCCGCACGGCGAATGCTTAACTCGCGATTGGAATCAGCATTTCCCACGTTATCGGCGAATCCGGTGACGACGAGGTCCACTTGAGCTCCGCCTTCCTTGAGGAGCGTAAAGATCGATTCTACTGACTTCTTTCCCTCCTCGTCTAAAATCTCGCTACCCGTGTCAAAATAGACCGGAATATTTGCCAATTCCGCATCCATTTGCACCCGTGCTTCCGGCAGCAATTCCGGCATCGGGAAAGGCTGGTCTGCGTGAATCAAAAGATTCTCGACGGAATACCCGGACGGAACCGCATTGAACGCCACATTTTGGAGAAGCTGTCGATCTGCCAGCTCGATCGTGATCCCTTCCATCTTCAAGACCCCGTCCGCCAATTTCATTACGGCGTTCTCGACCCGGCCGGGAATTTCTTCAAGTAGGTCCTCCAACCGGTCCGCCCAACCATCACCCGGAGAACTGGGAGTCACTTCCAGGGAGTTCTTAACGAGAACATCCATTCCCTGGCTTTCGAAGGTCCTCTCCAACGATCCGACAAATGAGTCGTCGGGAACATTGCCCGTCAGCGAAAGCAATCCAGGTTCGTAGACGACCAGCAGCCTAACGGCAGGCCCTGCACCCTCAGCGGTTCCCCGAATTCGGATATCTGACAGAATCTCCAGACCTTCAGCGGCTGCCCGGACCGGATTAAGGGAAGCCAACACGGCTGTTTTTCGCTCCTCTTTGGCAACCTCTCCACTCAGGCGGATTTGTTTCTCACCGAATTCCACCGTCATTTCCCCGAGAAACTCGCTGACCAGTATCGGTAGAACCGTGGCCAGGTGAAGCTGCCAGGGCGCTTTTGTGCGCTCCTTGTCTAGCTCGATCCGATTGGTGATGCGAGCTCCACTGCTCTCCTGAGCCAGCATCTTTTCAATCGCTGCCCGCACTTCCTCCGACTGGACAACACCACTGACGGTGATTCCAAATCGATTCCGCGTCAGAGCAAGCGTCGCCGGCACGAAAAAGGTCTCTGGGGGCGTAACCTGAATGCTCTCCTCAATCGATTTGGCTTCGACCTGTTTGGCCAACTCCATCAAGCTGCTCTTGATGCCATCGTTCGGAACTGAACCCTGAATCTTGAGAATGCCGTCTTTCAGTCTCACTTCGGCCTCTGCGGAATGCTCCAGAAGACTGCCGGCGAGGGAGGCCAGCTCCGCCACATGGATCAGTGGCAACCGTTTCGGATCAAGAGAGATCTGATTATTCACCGACTCGACACCGTCGACTCCGTGGATTCGCGATCCAAGAAGAGTTCGTCCCGCTTCCCCATCCGCTCCGAGGACCCCTTCGAGCAGCACTTCTGTATCCTTCTGCTTCTTTCTGACTGCTACCATCGGCGGGATGGTCGCACGGATTTCCAGACGAATCCCCTTTTCATCCGGCAGAACTCCAATGGGAACAGTTTCCTGAACCAGCTCGAGAACTTTCGCCTTGTCTTCTTGGTGATCGACAAAGCCGGAGAATTTGGCGACGTGATGATCAAACGTCACCTCAACGCCCTCATAACCTGCCTCATCCAGCGCTTCACCAGCCAGCGTTGCCAACTCGCTTTCAACACTGCCTTGATACACGGCCTTGGCGACAAAAGTGAATAGGGCTACTGCTCCGCAGAACAGCAGAAGGGCAAAGAAAAATCTCATCTAGTCAGAGGCGGAACCGGTTAAGAATCGACAATAATCAAATTTTACAAACTTCTCAATGGCGAAGTCGGCATACTTAAAAATACCGAGTCAGCGAGAAGGAGTATTCCTACCGGATCCAAAATATCTCTCTACTGCCGAAAGTGCGTCCCGCCAGCAGCAACGGTTTCGAGCGGGCACGAAAAAACCCGCCTGGATATTTCCCGGCGGGCTTTTCGAATTTGTTTCTGTCCCTGTGTCAGGATCAGTCGTCGGAAGCGAGCTCGGCGTCGGCCTGCACGCCCATTTCCGCCATTGCCGCTTTGCGACTGAGCTTCACGCGGCCGCGCTCGTCGATTCCAATACACTTGGCGTGAACGAGATCGCCAACTTTGACAATGTCTTCCACTTTCTCGACGCGGAAATCCGCAAGTTCCGAAATGTGGACCATACCATCTTTGCCGGGAAGAACCTCAACAAAGGCACCGAAATTCGTCGTACTGACCACTTTGCCGTGATAAGTCTTGCCGACTTCGATTTCCGCAGTGACACGCTTCACGAGCTCGATCGCCCGGTCCAATGCTTCCTGGTTCGCCGCATAGATCGCAACGGTTCCGCTGTCGTCAATATTGATGTCGGCTCCGGTCTCGGCCTGAATGCCCTTGATGTTTTTACCACCAGGACCAATCAATTCACCAATCTTCTTAGGATCGATGGTAAGACTTTCGATTCGAGGAGCGTAATCGCTAAGCTCGTTCGGTGAAGCGATTGCAGCGTTCATGACGTCGAGAACCTCAAAACGGCCTTTCGTTGCCTTGTCCATTCCTTCGAAAAGAATATCGAGAGAAAGTCCGCGCAATTTAAGATCGAGTTGGAATCCGGTAACACCTTCCGTGGTTCCACAGAGTTTAAAGTCCATGTCACCGTTGAAGTCCTCGTTACCGATAATGTCGACCATCGTTACGTGACGCTTCATCTCGTCACCTTCGAATTCGGTAACCAATCCTGCGGAAATACCTGCAACCGGGCGCTTTAATGGAACACCCGCATCAAGCAGAGCCATAGTTCCGGAACAAACCGCAGCCATCGACGTGGAACCGTTTGATTCCATGATCTCGCTGGTGATACGAATCGCATAAGGAAAATCCTCATTGTCAGGGATCACAGGCTCAATCGACTTCTCAGCAAGAACTCCGTGCCCAATCTCACGACGATTCATTCCACCCATGCGCCCGGTTTCACCGACGCTGAAAGGAGGAAAGTTGTAGTGAAGCATGAAACTCTTGGTGTCTTCTCCGCCAGCGTAGTTATCGAGATACTGCCGCTCATCAGCAGGGGCGAGCGTAGCGATCGAAAGTGCCTGTGTTTCACCACGGGCAAAAAGAGCAGAACCATGAGTTCGGGGCATTATGCCGATCTCCGCGCTGAGCGGACGGATCGTATCGACGTCACGACCGTCACAACGAACACCCTTGTCCAGAATGCTGACACGGAACGCCTTCTTCTGAAGATAGTCGAATGCCTGTGACATCGCGAAATCAGTCGCATCCGGATTTTTCGCCAGAATTGCTTCATCCACTTCCTTGCGGAGAGCTCCTACTGCCGCACCACGCTCGATCTTGCTTGGCTGATTGATCGCACTTTCAATGCGGTCACCGGCAACTTCGTAGGCGATCTCCAGCAAGTCGTCCTGAACCTCCATGAGGTCGACGACACGCTTTTCCTTTCCGACCCGACGGGCAAGTTCTTCCTGCGCATCGAGAATTGGCTGAATCGCCTTTTGAGCGAATGTGAAGGCTTCTTTCAGCTTCTCATCCGGGACCTCGTCACCACCGCCCTCAATCATGATCACCGAGTCGCGAAGACCGGCGTAGACCAGGTCGAGTGTACTTTCCGCACGCTCTTCGAATGTTGGGTTGGCGATAAACTCGCCGTTAACGAGTCCAACGCGGACCGCGCCGATAGGGCCTGCAAAGGGAATATCAGAAACAGCCAAAGCCGCTGATGCTCCATTCATGCTCAGAATGTCGGAATCATGAACCCCGTCAGCACTCAAGAGCAATGTCACAACCTGTGTGTCGTAGAAGTATCCTTTCGGGAAAAGTGGTCGCAAAGGGCGATCCGTCATCCGGCAGGTGAGAATCTCCTTCTCAGTTGGACGTCCTTCGCGCTTGAAGTAACCGCCTGGAAAGCGTCCTGCCGCGGCGGCCTTTTCCTTGTATTCCACGGAAAGCGGAAACCAATCCTGCCCTTCACGTATTTTGGTCTGGGAGACAGCGGTCACCATGACCACGGTGTCACCTACTTGAACAGTGACAGCTCCGTCGGCAAGCTTACCCATCTTGCCGGTTTCGATTTTCATTTCGTGCGCGCCAACCTGGCACGTAATCGTTTCAATACTCATATGTTTTCTTACTTTTGCTTAAAAATTGGATGGGAAAAGGTTTCCCTGGCTTTACCGAATTGGCTCGCCTTGACGAAATCACTCGCGGGAAACGGGCGTCTCCCGGAAGACATCCATATCAAGCAATTGCCTGAGGGATCTCGGGAAACGAAAAAGCGCCGGTGCAAACCGACGCTTTCGTAAAATCGTTATCGGCGCAGGCCGAGCGTTGCGAGAACTTTCTGATACCGCTCGTGATCACTACGAGCCAGGTAGTCAAGGAGCTTTCGACGACGTGCGACGAGTCGAAGCAACCCGCGACGTGATGAAAGGTCTTTCTTATTTTCCGACATGTGGCCGGTGAGGTGGGTAATCCGATCGGTGAGAAGTGCAATTTGCACGTCCGCACTTCCGGTGTCACCCTCGTGGAGCCGAAGTTCGGCAGTTGTGTCTGTAGATTCACTCATTGTAGACAGGAATGGCATCACCTTGATGCCTTAAAATTAATATCCTTACTAGGCGGCGCATTTAACCACCATTCTCAGTCGATGCAATGGAAAACATGCCATAGAAGTCAGTTTTTCAGTAAAAAAGGCGGACGGTTGCCATTCCGTTTCGTAAAGTAGTGCGATGACCGAAAGTGATCCAGCGGAAATTCCTGATACCGTTCCAGTAATGGTTCTCGGCGGAGCGACCCTGTTTCCCCACGGTTACATGCCTCTCTTCATCTTTGAGCAACGCTACAGGGACATGCTCAGCTACGCACTGGAACGGGAGCGAATGCTCTGTATCGGCCACGCTCTTCCCGGTATCGACTCGGACGAGAGCGAGAATCCCGTTCACCGTATCACTACGGTTGGCCTGATCCGTGCCTGCGTCACCCACGACGACGGCACATCCCATCTCATGCTCTCCGGTTTGCAGCGGGTGGAAATCCTGGGGTGGGAGCAACATTCCCCCTTTCGGATTGCGACAATCGTCCCCCAGCCCTCCCGCATCGAAGATTTGGACGCGGTTGCCTCAGCCGCTCTCGAAGTCGTGGATCTGTCGAGCCGACTCTGCGGTGATGGCAAGCCCATGTCCGAGCAGTTGCGTGAGCATCTCACCAGCGTAAAGGATCCCGCGGCGATATCTGATGTCGTCGCCCAAACATTCCTGAACTGCCCGGAAGAGCGCCAGCAGCTACTGGAGACACTGACCGTGGAAGACCGCCTCAACTTTCTGTCCGGTCGGTTGAGTCAACTGCTCACCAAGGAACAGTAGTCACCCTGAGTAGCCAAGACCTCCGGCCACCGCGAAAGGACGAATTAATCGGCCTGTAAACTCTTTTGGTTTGCGAAAAGTTCCGATTCATCGCAATAAACTGGGATATGTCGATACTGCGAAGCTGGATTCAGCCGCTGACTGCTCTGCTCCTCGGGTTTAGTTACTGCGCCGATTGTGAAGCCCGAGAAAAACCAGTCCGGGTTATTGTCCCTTTTGCCCCCGGTGGCGGAAGTGACACACTGGCGCGCCTCTTTTCTCGCGCGATCAATGATTCGAAACGCTCACCCTCTCCCTGGGTCATCGTGAACATTCCGGGAGCAGGAGGAACAATCGGCAGCCGACGGGCCAAGAATGCGATTCCGGACGGACGGACCCTGCTGTTCCTGCACGACGGCATCATTACCGCCAAATTCGCCGGACAGGCGCTCTATGGCCCGGATGCCTTCACCCCGCTTGCCGCTACGGGGTCGGTCGGGATGGTCATCTGTGTGCATGAAAGGTCGGAATTCTCAGGCCTCCCTGCCCTTCTGCAGGAAGCGAGCAAGCATCCGGAAACCGTCACCTTTGCTGCCAATCTCGGCGCTCCGAGCTATTTCATGGCCCGAATCATCGAGCACACACACGGAAGCGCTCGATTTCGCTACGTCCAGTCGGGAGGCGGAGCCAGCCGATTTGCAGACTTGAGCGGTGGGCACATCACGGCAAGTGCATTCTCGGTGTCTGAATACCTCTCTTTCCAAAGCGGTGGACTTCGCGCCATCGCATTTCTCGGCGAGGAACGCCATGAGTCCTTGCCGGAAGTTCCCACCGCGGCGGAGTCCGGTCTCGCCATCTCCTACCAGAATTTGCAGGGTTGGTGGCTGCCCAGGGGGACCCCGGCAGAGACGGTCGAGCATCTCGCTACGATTCTTTCGGAAACCATGAAACAGGAGGACGTCCAACAGGTGTTTCGGGAGCAACAAATCGAACCGCTTTTCCTCAACGCGGTGGAACTGAAGGCGGCGGTGAGCAAAAAGGCAACCGAACTGGAAGCCCTGAACCTCGGTCATGAGAGGCAGCGTTTGCCGAATCTGCTTTACCCGCTTCTCGGAATGCTGGGGGTTGGATTCGCGATCACAACCATTGCCAAACCGGTGCAGGAAAAGAAAGAAGAGACCTCGCCGATGAAACAATCCCCACTCGCCGTGGCCCTCGCAATTCTCGCCTATTTGGTGGCCCTCCATTTTCTGGAAGGACTCTTTGTCCCGCTGAGCGGCGGATTCCTGATCGGAATCGCAATCCTGACGATTGGGAAGGCGGCTCCGTGGAAAACACTGATCGCGGCGGTTTCCATCCCCATTCTCCTGCACCTCCTTCTGCAAACCGTCCTGGGATATCAACTGCCATGAATTTGATCCTCGATCTCTTCCCTCTCCTGCCCTGGATTATTCTGGGCGTTGCTGCAGGCATGATTGTCGGAGCGGTTCCCGGCCTCACCGGAGCCATGGTCATTGCACTGGTCGTTCCGCTGACCTACGCCATGGAGGAAACCTCCGCTCTCGCTCTTCTCGTCTCGCTCTACACAGGCTCTGTCAGCGGAGGGCTGATATCGGCGACCTTGCTGAAAATCCCCGGTACTCCGGCAGCAATGATCACCATTCTCGACGCTCATCCAATCACCGAATCGGGCAGGCCGGGCCGCGCTCTCGGACTTGGTATCGGAGCCTCTTTTGTCGGCGGCACGCTTTCGGGAATTGCCCTTTTCTTCCTCGCGAAACCGATCGCGGAATGGTCCATTCTACTGGGAAAATTCGATCTATTTGCCCTGACTGCGATGGCAATGGTATTCATCATTTCAGTTGCCGAGCCGGGACGTACCGGTCTGGGCAAGGGGCTCATCTCAGGCGCCCTCGGATGCCTGGCCGCACTTCCGGGAATGCATCCGGCCACCGGCGAACTCCGCTACACCTTTGGCTTCGCCGAATTGAACGACGGACTGAGTCTTCTACCCGTCCTCATCGGCCTGTTCGCTCTGAGCCAGTCCTTTCTTGATTTGGTAACGCGCCCGTCGAGCAACGATGTGTCTATGGCCTCCAAGCTTCAGGATCGTATATTGCTGCCTTTGCGCGAATGGCTCGGTCAGGGATTCAATTTGGTCCGGTCGTCCTTTATCGGCACCTTCATCGGAATCCTTCCGGGAATTGGTGCAAACATTGGCTCGACCATCGCCTACGGGGTTTCCCGCCATTTCTCCCGTAATCCGGAAGTGTTCGGCAAAGGCTCGGAAGAAGGACTGGTTGCCTCGGAATCGGCCAACAACGCTACCGTCGGCGGCGCACTGATTCCTCTCGTCTCCCTCGGAATCCCCGGAAGTGTTGTCGACGCGATCTTGCTGGGCGCATTTATCATGCATGGATTGCAGCCGGGGCCTCTCCTCTTCCAGAACCACCCGGAAACCGTGGAATCGCTCATTGGAGCCTATCTGGTTTCCAACGTCGTCATGGTCATCCTGATGCTGGCAATGGCACGCTGGATCGCGAAGCTGGCCCGGATTGACAAAGTGCGTCTCGCACCATGCATTCTTGTCTGTTGCGTAGTCGGCGCATTTTGCATCGGAAACCGCATGTTTGATGTCTGGGTCATGGTTGGATTCGGCCTCCTCGGACTCCTTTTTCAGCGGTGGAAAATTCCTCCGGCACCGTTTGTGATTGGATTCGTCCTTACCCCGGTTGCAGAGGAAAACCTGTCGGGCGGCCTGATGCAGTCAGGCGGAAGCTATCGCCCCCTGTTCCAGTCTCCCTTCTCTCTGGCCTGCCTCGTTCTTGGTTCTATCCTGCTCCTGTTGAGTCTGAGAAAGACCGGACAAAACGAAAACAGCCCGGATGCCGCTTGAGGACACCCGGGCTGTGTTTCAAAAGGAACCGGAATTAATCAGCGATCAAACTGTGCATCGAAAACGATGTTCGAAGCCGGAAAGTCGACCTTCTTCACAAAGGCCGCGGACTCCGCACCGCCCGCTTCACGATCCATTCCGCCGTCCTCCCACTCCACAGAGAGAGGGCCGGTGTACTGGATATCGTTGAGCGCGCGAATGATGCGCTCAAAATCGATGTTTCCGCGTCCGACGGATTTGAAATCCCAGTATCGCTTCCGGTTGTGGAAATCGACGTGGCCGCCAAACACACCAGCGTCGACCGGATGATCCGACCAGCTCGCATCCTTCATGTGGACGTGGTTGATTCGATCAGAGAAACGATAAATAAACTCGACGTAGTCAACGCCCTGGTAGCCCAGGTGACTGGGGTCGTAGTTAAAGCCGAAGGCAGGATGAAAGTCGATTGCCTCCAGAGCGGTCTCGGCAGAGGCAATATCGAAAGCGATCTCGGTCGGGTGGACCTCCAGCCCGAACTTGATCCCGTTTTCCTGAAAGACATCCATGATCGGCCCGAAACGGTCCGCAAAGTCCTTGAACCCTGCCTCAATCTGTCCCGGCATATTGGGCGGGAAGGAATAGAGAAGGTGCCAGATCGAAGAACCGGTAAAACCATTCACAACACCGACTCCGAATTCTTTGGCCGCCACAGCTGTCTTTTTGAGTTCTTCAGCAGCGCGCTGGCGAACTCCTTCGGGATCCCCGTCGCCCCATACGTATTCAGGAAGGATCTGCTTGTGTCGCTCGTCAATGCGATCACAGACGGCCTGCCCGACGAGGTGGCTGGAAATGGCGTAGCACTTCATGTTGTGCTTCTCGAGCAGCTCGCGTTTCGCGGCACAATAAGCAGCGTCAGCCTTGTCGACTTCGAAGTGGTCGCCCCAACAGCCGAGCTCGACACCGTCGTAGCCCATTTCTTTGGCTTTTACGATTACGGTTTCGCAATCGAGGTCGGCCCACTGGCCGGTGAATAGTGTAACAGGTCTTCCCATGCGTAGCAGATCAGGTAGTAGAGTTTAAACAGTTTCCGCGCCCCTTTCGCCGGCCAATAACCGGCCTCTGGAAACGCACCGCAAATACCTACCGTTTCCGCGATGTCCCTTCAAGAAGGAAATCGGAGTTTTCAGGCACTCCACGGGGAATCTTGAATCCGCCCCGCAAAAAAGGCCCCGTGGGAATCCACGGAGCCTTCTTCGAAATTTCTTGTTCGGCTGACTTAGAAAGTTGCCGTCGCACCGATGTGGAAGCGACCTGACTCATCAGCAACCACATTTTCGGTGAAGACCGGGTAACCGTAATCGACGCGAAGCTTGAACCAGTCGCTGTAGTTCCAGCGGAGACCGACACCGACCGAACCGATCTGGAAGGTGGAAGGCTCAAGTGGGAGCAGATCCACGTTACTCATGCTTGCCGCATCAAAGAATCCAAGGAAACGAAGACTGTCCGTCTCATTCTCCCAGTCGTAAATCCGACCGAAGGAAAGCTCAGGAGTGTAGAATTCAACCGTTCCCCAGAAGCCTTCATCACCACGGGCGACGCGCTGATCGAAACCACGGACGGTGTCATAACCGCCGGCGCCCAGTTGCTCAGAGGCCTGCAGATTGCCATTGGCAGCCTGACCTTGCAGCTTGAAGCGGGCCGACCAGTCTTCGCGGAGGCGCTGCTGGTGCTCAATTCCACCGACAGCGTAGAAGTACTCGGATTTGGAACCGAGACGGGACTGGTCGAAGGTGAAATCATCATTGTGGCCGTTGAAGCCACCAGGAGAATAAACACCACGAATATCAAACTGAGTCACACCGCGATTCCACTGAACCGTCTCCTGGTAACCAAGGCTGAACTGGAAGATTTCCACCCGACTTCCGAAAAGCTGGAGGTTTCCAACGTTTCGAATATCAGTGAATTCAAGATTGTTACCATTCGACTTCCAATCAAATCCGAAGTCCATCTCCCTTTGACGATTTGCCTTCGCATCGAGAGGAATTCCATACCGTGCACTCAGCTGAGTGTTCTCGCCCTCGGAATCAAGAAAGTTTCCGCCGCCGGCAGGAATTGGATCAGAATCGATCTCCACAAAAGAGGCCAACACCGTAATCCAATGCCTCCAGGGGAGAGCGTGGGTGTAGACGAGCGAGTTGGCGCGAACGTGCTCAAAATCGAGGTCACCGGTATACTGGTAACTGAGTGACTGATTCGGGCCGAAGAGGTCACCGAAGTTAAAGCCGAAAACCAGGCGGTCTTTACCGAGGAAATCCGTTCCGGAATCTTCGTAGCCGGTGTAGAACCAGTTCGAGCGGGACTCATAGTTTTTGAGAATCACGTCGGTCGTTCCAAATTCAAAACCGGGTGCATAGACCATATCCACTTTGCGATATGGCGAGCGGTTCACCCAGGAGAGGTCGCGGAGGATTTCAGAGGAACGAATGACCTCACCTTTTTGCACGCGCATTTGAGAGCGAATGAACTCTTCCGTGTCTGTGTCGACTCCCTCCACGCGAATTCGCGCAAGCTGAGATTCGATGACGACCAACTGGACCACACCGGAAGTTATGTCCTGCTCGGGGAGCAGAACGTCGACCACAGGTCGGTCTCCCTCACGGTAAGCAACGATCACGTCCTTCACCATCTGATCAAGAGATCCCAGAGAGACCGGCTTGTTCATGTAGCTCTGCAGGACGAGGCCGACAGAACGGGGAAATTCTTCGAAGTCGTGCCAAATACCTTCCACGCCGGGCCAGCCGTCTGGACGAACGTCACCGGGACGGGGAAGGAGAACCACGCCTAGAAGTTGGTTGACGAGGTATTCCTGTTCGCTTGGGCCACCGCCTAAACCGGCTGTCTGGTCGAGCTTGAAGCGCCCCATCCTATCAACAGAAATCGGACCTGTTCCACCACCGGAGTCAAGAATCGACTGAGTCTGTCCGACCTGCCCCTGCACGGTCGGGGGTAGTGCGTCGATCAGGATTTCGGTCCCATATTGGTCGGTTACTGTCTGTTGCGCCGAGGCCATGCTCGCGATTGCGACACAGACGATCCCGCTAAGGCCGGAAATGAATTTTTGGATTCTCATCGTATTCAAACGGGGAGGAAAATAATATTCTTCCCCAAGAAGCTATTCGATTAACACACGTTAAGTGGGTTGAAAAAGGTTTTTTTCGTTATTTTTTGCCACAGCACCCACATTTCGACCATGCTAGGGCCTCTCGAATAGAATGGAAGCAGAAAATAACGTAAGTCTCGTAGACACACACGCCCACCTCGCATCATCCAAGCTGCGGCCTGATCTGGACGCAATCCTGGAGCGCTCTCAAGGTGCCGGATTATCAAGAATTGTGTCCATCGCGTGCGATTTGGAGGATTCGAAAACCAATCTGGAACTCGCCGGAGCGAATCCACTCGTTTCTCCAACGGTCGGAATTCATCCTCTCTACGTTCACGAAATCGAATCTCCCGGTTGGGAATCGGAACTCAGGGAACTCGCATCTAGTCCCGGGGTTGCGGCCATTGCCGAAATCGGACTCGACTACTTTCATCCTCCCGGAGACGGTTCCTCCGACGCGGACTGGAGAAAGCTCCAGCGGGAAATCTTTGAGCGGCAGCTTGAGATTTCCATCGATTTGGATCTCCCGGTCGTGGTTCATCAAAGGGAAAGCGCAGAAGATGTCACCGCCGTCCTGCGTCAGTTTCCGGAAACGCGCGCGGTTCTTCACTGTTTCACCGGAACCATGGCCGAGGCAGAGACCGCTCTCGATCTCGGACACTACTTGTCTTTCACCGGAATCCTGACCTTCAACAATGCTAGCCAGGTTCAAGAAGTGGCCGCCAACGCACCGCTCGATCGAATCATGGTGGAAACGGATTGTCCCTATCTCGCTCCCGTGCCGTTTCGGGGAAAGCGCTGTGAACCGGCCTACGTTCGTCATACCGCGGAAAAGCTCGCTCTCCTGAGGGGTCTTGATCTTGCCGAAATCGCCCGGGCGACATCGGAAAACGCCTCCCGCTTTTTTGCTTTGTGACAACGAACGGGGCCGTGTTCCCGTGTCCGGAAGAATATCCGCTTATTTGCAAATACGGGAAAGAAGGCGAAACTTTCAACGTAACGGTACTGTTACCTTTTCCCTATGACCTCAGACCGCAACCATTTGATTCGCGAAAAGAAGTTTCGTCCGGTTGATGCAATAAGCCGAAAGAAGGGCCATCATTATGGTGCCACCTTGACTGACGACCACACGCTTTTCCTCCTGAATCAGCAACGAGATCGCCGATCGAAGAAAGAGAATCGATCCTGGATTTCCCGGCTCTTCCGCCGTTAGAGGAGAAGCGCCTGCTCCACCTCTCCTTCTCCCTCTTCTGTGCTTTCGCCGCCGACGAGAGATTGAAAGTCTTCTTCCGAGAGAATGATTACGCCCAGCGACTCTGCTTTGTCGCGCTTGGAACCTCCGCCTTCCCCGGCGAGAAGATAATCCGTCTTTGAGCTGATCGACCCCGAGACCTTCCCGCCCAAGGAGAGAATACGATCCTTGAAATCGTTCCTGGGAGCCGAAAGCGTCCCGGTGATAACAAAAGTCTTTCCGGCGCAGCCGCCGCCCGCTTCCTCCGCCGAAGGCGGGATCGGAGCATAGTTTTCCGATTGCGGATCAATTCCCATCTCTGCCAGCCTCTCCAGCAGCACAATACCGGAGGAGCTTTGGAGAAAGGTCATCATCGAATTCGCGACGGTAGGCCCCACCTCAACGGCGATTTGATACTCCACCAGGGCAGGATTGTCTTCCTTTCTCTGACCGACCTTCATCTGACTGAGCTCG
The DNA here is from genome assembly GCA_029213265.1 of Verrucomicrobiales bacterium. Classification (GTDB taxonomy): domain Bacteria; phylum Verrucomicrobiota; class Verrucomicrobiia; order Verrucomicrobiales; family DEV007; genus Arctic95D-9. The sequence goes on from JARGNG010000007.1 coordinate 114,424, forward strand.
GGAAAAACAGGAGACTCCAGCAGCTCTCCAAAATTCCGGTGAAGACGCGCCAACTCTCGCGCCGCCGACTCCCCCACCTGCGGAATTCCAAGACCGTAGAGCCAGCGGTGCAACGGGGCGGTTCTGGCACGTTTGGCTGTTTCCACAATCTTAACGGCATTCTTGGCACCGAGCATTCGCGGCTCCTCTTCAGTCCCGAGATTCAACCCGGCCAGCGATTCCGGGTTCAGAACAAACAAATCGGGAATCGTTTTTACGACGCCTCTTTCGACCAGCTTCTCGGCAACAATGGAACCGACCCCATCGATGTCGAGCGCTTTGCGACTGACAAATTGCTTGATCTGATTCGCGGACTGCGCAGGGCAGGTTCGATTGAGGCATTTCAAAGCCACAAAGCCTTCCGGTCTCTCCACCGGCTCCCCGCAACTGGGACAGATTCCCCCGACCGCTTCGAAAAGATTGAAGGGAACAGAGTCTTCAGGACGCTTTTCGAAAACCACTTTGACCACGGCCGGGATGATTTCGCCGGCCTTTTCTATGATCACCGTATCGCCGATGCGGACATCCTTTCGATCGATCTCGTCCTGATTGTGCAGGGTCGCCCGCCGGACTGTCGTGCCGGAAACGAGAACCGGTTCCAACTCGGCAACCGGCGTAAGGTTACCGGTTCGGCCCACCTGGACCGTGATATCATGCAGAACCGTTTCCTTCTGTTCGGGCGGATACTTGAAAGCGGCTGCCCACCGCGGGGCGCGCGAGGTGTAGCCCAACTGCTCCTGGTCGGCGACGTCATTGACCTTGATCACTGCACCGTCCGTCGCATACGGCAGAGAATGGCGGGCCACATCCAGTTCACGGACCGCAGTGACGACCTGCTCGAGGGTTTCGGCTTCCCAGATCGGCTGGTTCGGAGGCAGTCCATACCGTTTCAGAAGCTGGTGGAATTCCTTCACGCTCCGGGGCTCGACGCCATCGATACGACCACGCCCATGAGCCACAAAATCAAGTGGTCGCCGGGCCACCTCGCGGGAATCGAGCAGTTTCAGCGAACCCGCCGTGGCATTGCGGGGATTCTTAAAGGTGCTGAGACCGGCCGCTTCCCGGCTCTCATTCATCTCCGCGAATTTCTCGTTCGGCATGAAAATTTCCCCCCGCACCTCCAGCCAGGCAGGTGCGTCGTCGCCCAAACGCAGCGGGATGTTCCGGATCGTTCTCACATTCTCCGTGACGAGATCACCCACCGCACCATCCCCCCGTGTCACCGCAAAGGCCAATTCACCCGCATCGTAGTGAAGCGCAACGGCGACACCGTCGATCTTTGGTTCAATCGTGACCGGAATTATTTCGGCATTCAGATTTTTCTGCAAACGCGCAAAAAACTCACCTAACTCCTCCTCGGAGAAGACGTCATCAATGCTTAGCATGGGAACATCATGAGCCCGCTGCTCAAATCCGTCGATCGGTTCGCCCCCGACCCTGCGAGTCGGCGAATTCGCGGAAGCGAGCTCGGGAAAGCGAGCTTCGAGAAGTTCCAGATTCCGGAACATCTCATCGTATTCGTTATCCGGAATCTCAGAGATCCCCTCGACATAGTAGAGCCGATTGTGACGTTCCAGCTCGCGAGTGAGCCGCGAAATTTCTTCAGCCGCCTCTTCAGAAGTCATGCCGGGGAAGAACAATAGCTTATACAGCCCGGATCAGGGCTCCCGATGATCACCCTGCTTGGCGATCTCTTCCTCAAGCCGCTCACTAAGCCACTGCTTGATCATGCTCTGGTAGTTCAGGTAACGATGGCGCGCGAGACGCTTGATCCGGCTCAGCATCTGGGGATCAAACCGCAGAGTGATCGTTGTTGATTCCCGAACATTCTGACGATGAACGGAGGCATTCATTAATCGTGAGTCGATCGCATGTCCCGCCCAGAATTCCGCCTCCTCCTTTTCATCTTCGAATTCGGGGATTTCGTTCCACGTTTGGATCGTTTTCACAAGGCAACAGGGTTAGGTGGTAGACTCAACAGGGTTAGATGACCGGGGATTTCAGCTCGCAGCTCAAACCCACTCCGCGTTTTTCCGCTCATAGAAAGTTTCTTCGTGCGCTTCCATCTCTCGACAGAAGATCACCCGATAGTTCTTTCCATCGGTCCAGAATACAGAAAAGAGAAACCGGGCATTGAGCGTTTTCCCCAGGGAAAAATAGCGCGCCTCCGCATCGCTGTTGTCCGATTCGGGAAGCAGACGGATGGAGAAAGGATCCTCAAACGCCTCTTCGACTTCACGAGGTGTGATCTTTTTCAAATCGAAGTGGCAGTCAATCCAGTCAAATTCCATGAGGCAGCGGTAGGCAGGACCTGTGCAGCATTTCCGCTCCGGTCCTTGCGAGTCGAGAGTACGAGGAACGCGCAAGGAAATCAACGCTAGAAACACCGTTTTTGTTCCTGATGTAAGGATCTCTTGAAATTTTCATAAATTTCAGTTTTATAAATCATTAATTGCCGTTAAATAATATTGTGAACGCTCAATTCCTCAGACCACTCCTCTGCGGTGTCCTTCTCGCCTCGTGTCAGACAACCAAGCCGTATGCCCCTCCCGCACAGCCCGCTGTCGTGGATTCGGTCGAGGTGGAAGTGCGCACCTTTCAGGGTCGACCGGAAGCCTTTGCCATCGTGGAAGGCTCTCTTTCGACCAGCGCAGCGCAACTCGTGGATTCCAGGCAATCCCGTGATGAAAACCGACTCTACCTCGAAGTTCTTGAGCAAACACCCCGCGGTGCCGCGCTCGCCGGAGCGATCACTGACTCGCCCACCTTTAAGACGAAGGTGCCCCTTGAGCTGCTCGGATTGATGCCGGGAGACTACATTCTTTCGACCAACGGCATTGAAACTCCCATTTCGGTTCCCGGGATTCGCGCGGAAACCTTTTCCGGGGAGACACTCTCTTCCGCCAGCATTCCGGCAGAGGAAATCGTCGATGAGTTCATTGCGATCGAAGATTCCTCGTTCATCGAACCGCGATATTCCGGCGGGATTCCGGAGCTGGAGTGAGCGCGCCGCTTATTTCTGGCTGAGTTTCCAGAACATATAGATTCCCAGAGAGAGGAACAGAACATTCGGCACCCAGACGAGCAGGTGTGGATACAGCTCTTCGTTCTCCCGCATCATTTTCGCAAACGTGAGCATGACATAGTAGACCACTGCGATGACCATACTGAGAACGAAACCAGCAGTGCTCTCCCGCCGTTGTGCGGTAATTCCGAGTGGCACCCCGACCAGGGCAAAGGTGATACAGGAAACCGAAAAGGCCATTCGCATACTCAGTTCCGTTCGATAGGTCGCGCGCATTTCGGGCTCGAGATTTCGATCCCCAACCTTCTCGTAGAGACGGGATAGCGAAATATTGTCGGGCTTATCGAGGGTTTCATCTGCATTTTGCTTAAACTTGGCAATGGAAACGCCCGCCGTTGCCTCATCCATGAAAACCGGCTGTGCTGAATCCATGAAGTCCCCCTCCTGTCCGCGCAGCATAAGGTTGACCTCCATCATGTCGAGAACCAGTTCGGGATCCTCTTTTTCCAGCTGAACGGAAACCTCAGCCGTTTTTGCGATGGCGAGCGCCTGGGGAACATTGTCCTCCATCTTAACCATCTGAAAATTCTTCAACTTTCCATCCACCTTCTCGGCGTAGACGAGGTGATCATCGAGTCTCGTCATCACCTGCTTGTCCGGAAAAATCAGCATGGGATCTTTCGAGATCATATTAATGAAAGAGCCTTTCATGCCCTCCATCTTCATTTTCGCCATCGGAGTGATGGAAAGATTCACCCAGGCACAGATGGAGGTGAAAAAGATTGCAAGAATGGCCACTGGCACACAGATCCGGGTCATACTGAGTCCCGCCATTCGCATCGAGACGAATTCGCTGTCAGCAGACAGTCGACCGAAGGTCAGAAGGATCGAAGTCAGAAAGGAAAAGGGAATCGCGAGGCTCAACGAGATCGGAATGACCAGCGCAATGAATTTGAAAACGAAAAATAGATCCAGATCCGGCCGCTTTGCCAATTCCCTGAGGATCTCTTTGAAAACATTGCCCAGGACCAAAATAATGATGATCACCGCCACGGCATATATGGCGGAGATAAAGACCTGACGGGCGATGTAGCGATCGAGAAGATTCATTCACTGACAGACAATACGATCCAGAGGAGAAATCCTTGGACCGACCTCCGCAATCTCTGCCAGTTACCGATATTCAGCAAGGCTGAAAGGGATGCCCGCTACGCCCCCGGGGGAAACGAGAGTCCCCCAACGAGCACAGGGCCCGAAAATTCTGTGAAAAGATTTACGAATCACCCTTGGGCGTATCCGGCCCGTCGGCGGGAATCTCAGGCACCTTGATGAACTCTTCGTCAATACGTCCTTTCAGAGAGCCCAGGAATTCGACGACAGAGGCAACTTCCTCGTCATTCAGTGTCTTCCCGATCTGATACTCGCCCATCTTAGAGACCATCTCCTCCAGGCTCTTGACAGAACCGTCGTGAAGGTAGGGCCCGGTCTCGGTAATGTTGCAAAGCGACGGAACTTTGAAGAAATACGTATCGGCCTCGTTTTTCGTGTTTTCGAAGCGACCCAGATCTTTTGTCGGCCACTCTTTGACCAGTCCCCGCTTCTGATACATATGCCCACCGACTCCCATTCCGTTGTGGCAGGTCGTGCAGCCCTTGGTAATGAAAAGGTTCAATCCCACCTTCTGACCGCCCGTGAGCGCCTTTTCATCGCCCTTCAAGTAATCATCGAAAGGCGCATGCGTGAGCAATTTGCGCTCGAACGCTCCGATCGCGTTGCCAATGTTCGAGTAGGCCATGGACTCATCCTGATCAGGAAACGCCTTTCCAAAAGCTTCCACATATCCGGGGATCTACTTGAGGACCTTGAGAACGCAATCCGCATCCGGCATTCCCATCTCAATCGGATTGGTGATCGGACCGACGGCGGTTCTTCGACGTCCTTTGCCCGTCCGTCCCAGAACTGCGCGATGTGAATCGCGGCGTTGTAGACCGTCGGAGCGGAGCAACCTCCGACCTGGGCATTGGTGCCCTCGGAAGTGGCAAGCCCATTATCGCCGAAGCTGTCGAGAGCGTGACAGGTATTGCAGGAGACGGACCGGTTTTTTGAAAGTCGGGTATCGTAGTAGAGCATCCGGCCGAGATCCACCTTGGCATCGTAGACGGGGTTGTCAGGATTCTCAGCGACCTCAGAAATCAGCTAAAAAGTGCAAGCATCGCCTTGTTTACCTCGACCTGAGCCATGGCACTGGAAGAGAAACATGCGAGAGTGGACAGTGTGAGGAGTAGATTTTTCATCAGCAAAACGGGGCTTCCGATAATGACGAAACCGAAGTGTCTATGGTTGTTTAGAATTGTTCCATTTTCTGTTCAATTGCAGATTTACTCCGGAGAGTAACCCAAACAGGTTTCGCTCCGTCTTTCCCATTGAATGGAAGCTGTGATCGAAGAGCCCCCCATGAAAACCGACCTGACCGAAGCGAACGCCCCTTCCCGGTTTCCTATCTGGAAGCGCTTCTTCCGCTGGGTCGCCATAGTAACCCGGTCCATTTTCGGATTTTTCACGATCGTGGTTTGCCTCGCTCTCGTTTCTGTCGTGCCCGTCCTGAACCTTCTCAGCCTCGGTTATCTACTGGAGGCTTCGGCTCGCGTCGCCCGGGAAGGAAAACTTCGCTACGGCCTGATCGGTTTGTCCCAGTTTGCAAGGCTCGGAACCATCGCAATCGGAATCTGGCTTTGGGTCCTGCCACTGCGCCTGCTTTACAGTTTCTGGCAGGATGCTGAGTTAATCAAAGCCGGCAGCCAGCAGGCAGACCAGCTTCGCCTCTTCCTGTCCTTCTCCATCATTGTCATTTCCCTGCACCTGATCTGGGCTATTCTTCGAGGGGGGAAATTGCGGCATTTTCTCTGGCCGGCCCCGATTCGGTTTTTCCGTTGGCTTTCGCAGGAAAAGAATGGCGCAGGCCTCCTGCAGAAAGTGAAGGACTTCTTCGGACGCATTCATCTCGTCGATCTTTGGATTCTCGGAGCAAAAGGCTTCGCCGGCGCGGCGATCTGGCTGGCCATTCCCGTCCTTCTCCTGATGGCGGCCGGGTCGGTCGCAAATCCGGGGCTGTCCTTCCTCATCTCGCTGCTTGGCGGCATCCTCCTCGGAATTGTGGCACTGTTTCTCCCCTTTCTACAAACCCGCTTCGCCGTAACCCGCAAATTCTCCGAGTTCTTTTCCATCAAGGAAGCCCGTCGACTCTTCAAAAAGGCCCCCCTCGCTTTCTGGCTGGCCCTGTTTGTCACCCTGCTCTTCGCGCTTCCTCTCTATCTCCTGAAGATCGAGCTCACGCCGAACGAAGTCGCCTGGCTGCCCAATCTCGTCTTTGTGCTCTTCATTTTCCCGGCACGACTCATCGTCGGATGGGCCCTGTCGCGCGCCCTGCGACGGGACACCAATCGGATCTGGGTGTCCCGTTGGACCGCCCGGCTCGCTGCTTTGCCGGTCGTGGCTGCGTATGTCTTTCTCGTCTGGCTAACGCAATACTTGAGCTGGCATGGCTCTTTCAGCCTCATGGAACAACACGCCTTCCTCGTTCCCGCTCCTTTGCTGGGATTGTAACCCGGTAGTCGGATCAGCCGCTGAGCTCGACGCGTTTCCAACGGGAGGCAGCTCCGGTTTTGATCTCGACCCCGGCATTACGAACGCCGAACTCTTTCGCGAGAAGGGCGATCAACTCGCGGTTCGCTTTTCCATCGACCGGAGGGGACTTCAATCGTGCGACGCAGACGCCATCATCGCCTCCCTTCACGGGCAACTCTTTCGCATTCGGCTTCACCTTGACCTCGATCCAACGGGTCATGGATCACATGCGCCACTTCCGGAAGGCTTCGATCGCCTCGTACTCCGCCAATCCGAGATCATTGTAGGTCGATGCGATTTCCTGGTTTCGGGCCGGGGCACTGACGTCGTCATCGCTCGTCGACATGAACTTCCGAATGGCATCGACCTTCTGCTGCAACTGATCCGGACTCATCGGAACCGCCATCTCGATCTCGTGGGCCTCGTAGGGCCGATCCCGTCCCCGGTAGAGCCAGACATTGCAGTTCGCAGACCAGTCGCCATTTTCGAGGCTTTTCAGGGCACTCGAAAGAACCTGAAAACAAATCGCCTGATTGGAACTCGGATCCCCCGCGTCACCGGTCGCGAAGATAATATCCGGTCGAAATGCCTCCAGCACCCCGCGAGTCTTTTCGACATCTACCCCCGAGCTCTGGAACCGGCGATAGCGACCTTCTTCGTAGAAGGGCAAATCCAGAAAGCGGCTTTCCTCGTTTCCAACTCCGCAAACGGAAGCGGCATCTCTCGCTTCTCCACGCAGAATCATCCCCTTCAACCTCCGGACCAATTCCGGATCGACTCCGAATTCCCCCTTGTCGGCAATCGCATCGACGATGGATTGCGCATAGTCTTTCTGGCCGCTCCAGCCTTCCCCGTCGGTCCTTTCACCCATTTCGAGCACGACCCGGGCAAAGTTTAATGCCGCCACATCGGCGACCCGCAGGTTTCCAGAGGTTTGAAACACGAGCTTCACCTCGTGTCCCTGCTCTTTGAGTCGGTTGAGCGTGCCGCCCATTCCGATGAAGGCATCCGCAGGTTCCGGGCTTAGGACGAGAACGCGTTTTGGAAACGGCGTCGCCCGCTCCGGGCGATTCGAATCATCCGCTCCGGGCTTTCCTCCGGGCCAACCGGAAATGGTATGCTGCACCCGGTTGAAGCTGTCGATATTGACCTGGTAGGCCGCCTCGGAAGTGGACGCGAGCAGATCACCGGCCCCGGCTTCGTTGTAGTCTTCATCGACCAGCTTGAGAATCGGTTTTTCCAGTTTGGAGGAAAGCCAGACCACGGCCCGGTTCATCATTTCGGCCGACCATTCGACCGGACCAACCAGCCACGGATATCGAAAACGGGTCAAATGAGAGGCGGCGGCTTCGTCGACGAGGAAGACTGCCTGGTCATGAGACTGGAGGAAACTCGCGGAAACCCGGTCGTTCATTTCCCCCTCGACCGCTTCCTGCACAATCTCGGCCTTGTTGCTTCCCCAGGCCATGAGGACGAGTCGCCGGGCATTGAGAATTGTTCCCACCCCCATCGTGATCGCGGATCGGGGAACATTGGCCACGCCCATGAAGTCGGCCGCGGCATCCTGGCGGGTCACCCGGTCCAGCGTGATCATGCGGGTGATCGAGTCCGCGGACGATCCCGGTTCGTTGAAACCGATGTGACCGGTTCGGCCAATCCCGAGGATTTGCAGATCGAGGCCGCCCGCTTCGGCAATCGCCTTTTCGTAGCCGAGGCAGAAATCGTAGACATCCTCCATCGGCACCGTGCCGTCCGGAATGTGGATCTGGTCCTCCGGGATGTCGACATGATCAAACAACTGGTCATGCATGAAGCGGTAGTAGCTCTCCGGATGATCCCGTTGCAGACCGTAGTATTCGTCCAGGTTGAAAGTGATTACATTCGTAAAGGTCAGCCCTTCTTCCTTGTGCAAGCGAATCAATTCGCGGTAGAACGGCACCGGGGTCGACCCGGTCGCAAGCCCTAACACAACCTTCTCACCGGATTCCTGACGGGATTGGATCAGCTCCGCCAGCTCGGTGGCCAATTCCACACTCGCTTCGCTGGAGCTGGGACGAATGAGAGTTCGAACCTTTTCAAACCGCTCCTGCTGAGTGCGTTGCTTTTGGCCGGGGGAACCAAAAATCCGGCTGGATTCATCGAGACTGTTCATGCAAGACGAATATGCTGGCGGCGTTGTCATCGACTGTCAATCAGCGCAATGGATACAAATCGTGATTCCTCTGATCAATGCGCCTTTACTCCCCTGAAAATTCATGCCACAACCTTGCCAGATGAAATTTGCGTACTCCTTTCTCGCCCTGACATTGCTTCTTTCGCTCCTGCCACCGGCTCATGCGGGGGAAAGGCCCAACTTTGTAGTCATCTTCTGCGATGACCTCGGCTATGGCGATTTATCGACCTTTGGGCATCCCACGATCAAGACGCCCCATCTCGATGCGATGGCCGCCACCGGGCAAAAATGGACGAACTTCTACGCCGCCGCCTGCGTCTGCACCCCGAGCCGGGCCGGCCTGCTGACAGGACGACTTCCGGTTCGAAACGGAATGTGCTCCGACACGAGGCGGGTTCTCTTTCCCGACTCGGCCAATGGATTGCCAGCCACCGAAATCACGATCTCCTCCGCCCTCCACGGAGCCGGATACCGCACCGCCGCGATTGGGAAATGGCATCTCGGTCATCTTCCGGCTTTCCTCCCTACCGCTCACTGTTTCGAAAGTTACTACGGCATCCCCTACTCCAACGACATGTCGAGAACGAGCAAGGAGGATCAACTCGAGCTTGCCGAACAGGAGAAGTGGTCCGTTTACAACGTGCCCCTTCTCCGTGACACCGAGGTCATCGAACAGCCTGTTGACCAACGCACCATCACGAAGCGGTACACCGAGGAAACCGTGAAGAAGATTCACGAATTCAAAGAAGAGCCGTTCTTCCTCTATCTCGCCCACAGCCTTCCTCACATTCCTCTCTTCCGGGGCCCCGAGTTCAAAGAGGTGTCCACCGGCGGTATCTATGGCGATGTCATTGAAGAAATTGACTGGTCCGTGGGGCAGGTGCAGAAAGCGCTCGAAGAGGCGGGCGTTGCGGAAAACACCCTGGTTGTGTTCACTTCCGACAATGGCCCGTGGCTTCGCTTCAAGACCCACGGAGGAACTGCCGGCATGCTTCGCGACGGAAAGGGCTCGACCTGGGAAGGCGGCATGCGGGAACCCACCGTGATTAGCTGGCCCGGAAGAATCAAGCCGGGGATCATTCATGGAATGGGAGCCACGCTCGATCTTCTTCCCACCTTCGCCAGCCTCGCCGGAGTCGAACTTCCCGGTGATCGCACCTATGACGGATACGATCTGTCCGGAGTGATTCTCGGAACCGCCGAAACGAGCCCCCGGGAGGAGATGTTCTACTACCACGGGGAGCAACTCTACGCGGTCCGGAAAGGACTCTTCAAAGCCCACTTCAAGACGAAGACCAGCTATGTCGGGCAAAAAGAAGCCGTCGTTCCGGAGCGCCCTCTCCTCTATCACCTCGGTGAAGATCCCGGAGAGCAATGGGACATCGGCGAAAAACATCCCGAAGTGCTGGAAGAGATCACCGCTCTCGCCGCCCAACACGAGGCCGGAGTCGAGCGAGTCCCGAGTCTTCTGCCCGCCATAATTGGTGAGTAGTGGAACGTCGATGCAGACAGAGCGGGAGCTCTGTCCTCCGGTGAAAAAAGAGAGAGAAGTTGAGACTGCGGTGAATATTCACTGACCTCTGACTTCCACTTCCTCCCCGGATTGGCGGCGAATCCAATCCTCGCGTAGAATTCATTCCAGATGCCCTCCCCCGCCAACGACCCCGCGCCAGACCGTCCGCCGCAGACGAAGAACGAGTGGGGCATTCTCGTGATTATTTCGCTCTTCTTTGGAGTCTTCCTCGTCATGGAGTTGGCGAAAGACTTCACCCCGGCGAAGTGGAGCGTTCCCTTCTTCCTGCTTTCCTGGATCGCTCTTCTTTTTCTCCATGAACTCGGCCATGCCCTGATGGCCCGCTTTCTCGGCTGGAGGGTGGAGCGAATCTGCATCGGACTGGGACAAGTCCGTTCGACCTCCCGGATTCTCGGAATGCCCATCGAGTTCCGGACGATTCCTCTTTCCGGCTATGTCCTTCCCCGACCCGCTGACCTCATTGCGCCCAGGCTGAAGCAATGCCTCATCTTCTCCGCCGGCCCCGGAATTGAACTGCTCCTCGTCGGCCTGTGCGTGCTTATTTTCGGGACGGAAGCTCTTCTTCAGCGCACCAACGAGGTTCCTATCATCGCAGTGCAGAGTTTCTGCGTCGCCGCCCTCTTCGGGGCCCTTCTCAATTTGATCCCCTTCCCCGTGGAAACGAAAGAGGGAACGGCTTGGTCCGACGGGCTCGGAATGATTCTTTGCTGGAAACTCCCCGATGAATGGTTTGCGGAACAGATGGGGAAATAAATTCCCCGTCAGGCTCTGCCGAAGAGGCGCTGGACCTGCTCACCAACGCCCATCACATTCTCCCATCGTCTCACGCAGAGATCAGCGAGAAACACGGCCAAAAAGACAAAAAGTAGATACGGCCAGAGTTCGACGTAGCGGGAGACATCGGTTCCGGTGAGTTCCAAATCGGAGTCCGGTCCTTCGAGAAAGGTTCCGCCGCTGATTTCGCAAACCTTGCGGAGCAACTCTTCGTTGACCCGACCCGTCGCAACTTCACTGGAGGGATTGTGCACATAGCCAGCTGAAACGAGTCGTGATCCGGAACGCGCCCGAACCAGGTAGACCCCCGGTTCCATCGGACGAAAGGAGGATTCATACCAACCGGGCCCTTCCTGATCGAGTGCAAGCGTGGCGATCGTCTTCATGCCCGACCCCAGTGAATTGGCCGGGACATAAAAAACGTCCGCCTCGACCGTCGCTCCGTTTCTCCGGGTGCCGGCATCCTCGGCCAGATCGACTGCGATGTTGACTTCCTCACCGCGTTCCTCAAGACGAAGGTCCATATTCAGTCCCTGCGGTGACCGGGCCGTTTCCCGAAGGATCTGGGACCAGAGCTGGCTGTATCCGGGCCAGTCCGTGACCCAGAGAGCAGCCCATCGTGATTTACAATCGGAGGTGAACGCGGTGACTTTTCCCAGCCCAAACCGCCAGTGAGCCAGAAGCGGATCTCCGGTATCGGTGACGAGCGGAACCTGGGAGGTCGCTTTCCGGTTTGTCTTTACATAACCGAGGAGCGGCGGCGCCTCACCGTCCGTCCAGTCGCGCAACATCGGGTGCGCTTCGACCAGGCTCGGTTCAAAGGCATCCTCGCGAATCATGCGCCCGGTGTGGGTCATGGTGTCCTGGGTGAAAATCCGTGTGATCGCCGTCGGATCCATCGTCACGTAGCTTTGACCTCCCCCCGCCGCCGCGATCGCCTGCAGCAACCCGACCTGTGCTCCTGCTCCGACCGCCACCGTCGAAATGGTAATTCCCTCGGCATGACATTGCGAAGCGAGTGCCTGGTATCCCTGTCCGGACGTTTGTCCGTCGGTCAGGACGATCATGTGTTTGATCTTTGTTTTCTGCGCGTTGAGTTCCTCCCGGGCCATCATCATTCCCGGGTAGATGTTTGTTCCCCCGCCGGAACCCAGCAGCGAGATTTGATTTGCGAGAGCGTTTGTGGAAGTGACCTTGGTCATCGGAACGACTTCGTGAACCTGGGAATCAAAGGCGTAGATCCCGATCGAGTCCTGCGCCGAAAGCAACTCAGCCGTGGCAATGGCCGCGGATTTGCAGATCTCGATCTTCTGGCCCGCCATCGAGCCGGAGCGGTCAATGACAAGGGCGAGGGACGAGGATTGCTGCTCCTCCTGATCGGGAGCTTTGAGCTTCACCGGAAGGACTTCCTCGATCGGGGTCCGGTAGTATCCCCCGACACCGAAAGAATTCATGCCGCCGATCATGACGAGCCCGCCCCCGAGGTTCTCCACGTAGTCGCGAATCGCTGCCATTCGCGCTTCCCCGACCCGGTGAGCCGGCACATCTGAGAGAATAATTCCGTCGTAGCCCGCAAGCTGTTGCAGAGAGTCCGGCAGACCTTCGGGCGAGCGAACATCCAGACGAATTCCCTCGCGGCTCATCGCATCCTGCAGGTAACGGGCCTCCCCTTCCTCTCCTTCGACATAGAGCAAAAGCGGTTTTCCCCGGACATCGACGATACTGAGTGCTTCGTTGTTTTCCGGAATCGAGTCGCGCCCCTCAAATCCCTCAATGACAATGCGATAGTTGTAGATATTACGCTTTTCGGGAACGCGCTTGAACCGATGGGTAAACGGTTCTCCGGCCTGCAATTCGATGTCTATGGCGTCGACCTCGACTCCATTCTCAAACAAACGCACCCGGCCCGGCCCGGACAGCGAGCCTTCGATCGTCGTTTCCAATTCAAGGCTGGCTCCTTCATTGAGACGCGATTGCGAACTGACCAGACGGGTGACCCTTACATCCGGCTGGATTTCCCCGGCGATTCCCACCGCATGAATCTTGATTCCGGAAACGGCCGCTTCCTGCGCCGCTTCAAGAAGATTACCGTCGGTTTCCACGCCATCTCCCACCAACACAATGTGGCGGGAAGTCCCTCCCGGGAAGAGGCCCCGGGCCAGCTCCACGGCCCTTTGGTAATTGGACGAAGCTCCCACTTCGTTCAAAATCTCCATTCGCCCCTCTTCCCGGAACTCCACAGAACCCTGCTCCGGATAGTGAAGCAGTCGGGCGGTGCTTCCCGCAGCGACATAACCGACCGGGGGATTCCCGGGAAGCTCCTTTCGAATGGCCTCGGCCGCTTCGTAGACGGCCGAAATGCCTTCCTGTCCCTCGCTCCGGCTGTGGTCGAGCACAAAAATCACGGCCTGCTCCCGACTCGTGAGAACCCGGGCCGGTGAGGCGAGCGCCAGCAGGGCGAGGATGACCATGAGGACCCGGAGCACAAGGAGAAGACGACGGCGTTGCGGGCCCATCGGATGATTGGAACGCACGTCGAACCAAACCAGCAGGGCAAGCGCCGGCAGGATCAAAAACAATGCGTTGGGATGCAGCCAATCCATAAACTCAATACACGGAGAAACGATGAAAGAGGAAGCTCTCCAGCAGGAGGATGACCACCACGGCGGAAAGCAGCCACAGCTTCAATCTGGCTCCGATACTTCCTTCAACGGCGAAATAGTCATCGGAGGAAGTGTCCGCCTCTCCGGCCCGCGCCATGATGTTGCTCTCCTTTGCCGAAAGAATGTGAGACGCGCCGCGAACGCCTTCGTCTGTTTCCCACACCCCGATGCGATCCAGTTCGAGAACATCGTTGGCCAGGGGAAGTTTCACTGTCTGGAGCTCATCGCCCTTCCACTGCTGCCAGGTAATGCTCTTTCCGGATACTTTCGCCAGATTACCACTCGAATGCAACTCCACCCCGGTGGACTCCATGTCCCTATCGACAGCCCAGAGCAAGGCATTCCCGATCAGTAACGGAAAAGAGGCGGTGAGCGGCAATCTCTCGGAACGGCCCGGAGAGAAACCCATCACGACCAGTCGCTGCCCTTTCACCTCACCCGCCGCGAGAACCGGCTCCCGACCGGCGAGCCACAATGGTTCCAGAGATCCGGTGCTTTGAAAGACCGCCGTTTGCGTTACCGCGATCCGGCTACTGCTGACACGGAAGAGAACCGGGTGCTCTTCATTTCCAACGCGGATGGAATCATAGGGAATCGGATTGGTGAGGGCTCGAGCCAGCACCGGACCGGAGCTGCCGGGAGGATTGATCACGATCGCGGGAATGTCCTCCGGCCACTCCTCCGGCAGCCAGCCATCAAAGATCACGGCATCCACTTCTTCAGAAAGAGGCCACGCATCCGGCGAACCTTTCAGCAATTCAAAACTGCCTGATTCCTGAACCGAAGAAAGCGCAAAGCGGGTGTAGGGATCTTCGGCATCGTCCGGCCGAATCCAGGCCGCGAGGACGGGCTGAGCATCCGGCAGCGGGATCGTGACATGATCATCGAGATGAAAGAGGTCGCCTTCCGTTTTGAGGTGAAGGTGGAGCAGTTGCTCGCTCACTCCGTTGAGGCGAAAGGTAAGCCCGATACGCTCGCCGGGCTTCAGATCGATTTCCCGATACTGGTTGGGAATGCCACCTACGCTCACCTCGAGGCGGGACTGCACCTCCGCGCTCGCCGCTTCATTGAGGGCCAGTTGAACGTAGATTTCGTAGCGGGAGTATTCCAGCGGCACCGGGCGAATCTGAAAAGCGGTGATACCTCCGTTGAGAACTTCCGGCAGGGAAAGGTCCAACTCCCGAACGACAAGCCCTTCCGGAAGCGGGTCCGCGTTTTCCGCCGATACCCCCTCTTCCGACTCCTCCGTTTCGGGCAGGAGTCGGTGATCACTTGCATGCCAAATGGCTGCAGGCTCCTCCAGTCCGGCAATCAACTTGGCGGCATCGAGGGCAGCCGCCGGATCATCCGACATAGGCCTCAGGGAAACCGAGTCGAGCCGGGAAATCAATTCCCGCCGCTTCAGGGTTCGCGGTTGCAGCACTTCGGGACGCACGTCGTAGGCAATCAGGGCAACACCGACTTCTTCGGGAACCTTTCCAAGTCGTTCCCGGAGAATCCGTTTTCCCGCTTCGAGGCGGGACTCGCCGTTATCATCGACGACGCCCATGGAGGCGGAACGGTCGAGGAGGATTACCACGGTGCGATATTGATCGGGATCGTCCTGTTTCGCGATGAGTCGGGAAAGAACAAACACAGCCAGACTCAGAATCAGGATGGTCAGCGCAAAGGAGAGCCACTTCTTGAGCCTGCGCAGCCAGGCCGATTCCTGATGCTCCCTCGCAAGAGTCTTGAAGAACACGAGCGTGGAAACGTTGACCGTTTTCGACTTTCGCCGAAACAAATACAACATCAACGGGATGATCCCGAGAAGCAGCAGCCAAAGAAACTGTGGAGTGAGAAACTGCATGAATCCAACTACTCAGGACGCCCCCGTAGCAAGAGCGGACCCTTTGGAAAGAAGGTCGAGAAAGAGGTCGTCAAAAGGAAGGTCCGTCCGCCACTTCTGATAGTCGATTTGGCGGGCCTGACAGGATTGATCAATGTCGTCGAGAAACTGCTGATATCGTTCTTCGTATCGCTTCCGATCTCGCGGCGTCAGCCAGAGGCGGCGCTGTTCTTTGGTTTCGACATCGACCAGTTCGATCTCGCCGTCGAGATCCGGTTTCTCCTCCCAGGGATGATAGACCTGAATGAAGTGAACTTCTCCCGGCCAGGTGCTGGCATGCCGAATCGCTTTCTGGGCCTCTGTCACGTCGCTTCCGTAGAGGTCGGAGATCACAAAGATGATTCCGTAGCGACGCCTGCTCGGGGAGAAGTCCTGAAAGCACTTATCCAGTCGGGTCAGTCCTCCGAATTCGAGGCCATTGGCAAAATCGAGAACCCGCTGCAAACTTCCCTGCCCCTTCATGGGCGGTGGCGGCTCCCCGACTTTCTCCCCGATCGAATACAGACTGACACGATGGTGACCGACCAGCCCCATGTAGGCTAAAGCAACGGCAATTTTCAGGCTCGTCGTCCGCTTTTCGGGAAACGGTTCCACCATTGACCCGCTCGTATCGACAACAATATGCACGTGGAATTCCTGAATCTCCTCGTAGAGCCGAATAAAAAGACGATCGAGGCGCGCGTACAACCTCCAATCAATGGCCCGGTAGTCTTCGTTGCCCGTGTAGTGCCGGAAATCCTTGAACTCCCGCGTAAAACCGGTTGCCGGACTCGATTGAATCCCCTTTTTGCGTAGCTGCTTTCGTTTCCGGAGACGCAGAAACAATGCCTTGAGGCGCTCGAGAAACTCGGCATCAAACAATTCGTCTTCATCCCTGGAGGCAGCCATTAGATTGAATCAATTCGCGTCCCCATTGCCGGGGGTCGGGTTGGAAAGTTTCTTCGCCAGGCATACCAGCGTATTCTCGCCGAAGCGCGTGATGTAGTTCGTTCCGACAGCGAGATCATTCACAGGGAGACAGTAGTTGGGCTCGCCGCTCTCTGAAAAACGGATTTCCCCCTGCCAGGTGGATACGACCGGCGCTTTTCCGTCCTGTTCATCAAGATCGGTATCGGCGAGAAAGGCGGAAAGCTCTTCCGACCATTGGGAGGCACCGATGACCCGTCCGGTTAGGGCGTTGATCAGTTTGAAACCCACCTTTCCTCGAACCACAATTTGATTTCCAACAACTGCTGCACGAAGCGAAGGTCCCAGATTCGCGCAGTTCACAGAATGGACCCGTTCGAAGGCGAAGTCCAGATGGTGCAACTCCCGTCCATCGAGAAACCAGGCATGGTTTTCGACCCGGCCCAGAAAGGAACCGGAAGCTGGAAGCTCCCGTGAAGCAACAGGAAGCCGGACAGAAATGCGCTTTACCGATTCCCTCTGCATCAGCCAGAGGTAGCCGCCTTCGAGATGAGCATGGGCGGATTGGCCATCCTCCAGTCTCGCCACCGCCCAATAGACGGCTGGATTCACCAGGGCTGTCGTACTCCCATCACCAGACAGCGATGGAATTGCAGGGTTGTTGCTTTGGTCGCTCAAGAAATCAATGAATTGCCGATTTCCCTCCCTTGCAGCCCGGACTCCCGACTTCCATCGCTCCTCCTCGTCCGCGTTACTGTCATCCTCACCGAGTTGCGCACCCCCTTCATCCCGCCTCTTCCGCAGCAGGACCGGAAAAATCATTTCCGATTCACCCGCAAGATTCCAGAGGGGTTCTCCGGTTTCCAAATCGATCACGACGGACTGCCTGCCGAACGCGAAGAGAATCTCCTGATCGATTTGAAGACCACTGTTGAGTGATACCACGACCTCTTTGGATTCTCCCCCGCCATCCGTTCCTTCGCGCAACCAGAGTAGTTTGCCGGAGGCCGTATCAAAACACGCCAAGTGGCCCGTTTCCGGATGAGACACGACGGCTCGCCCCCCGTCCACTTCAAGCAGGAAGCCAGGGCTCGCCCCAACACGACCTTCAGAATTATCAGACGGCGATTCAAAAGGGATTTCACCGGACCAGATTGCTTCCCCGGAGATAGCGGAATACGCATGGAGCGATCCTCGTTCGATCAGGTAGAAGTTCCCCTCTTTGACCACAAAGGGCCGGGCGAGCTTTACCGATCGTTCCGGTGGAAGTGCACCGGATTCTCCGAAATTCGGTTTCCCGAAAAACAGATTGGCTTTGGATTGGCTGGCTTTCGCTATAGAACCGAACTGCTCCCGCCAGAGGAGTTTTCCGGTTTCGAGATCGACCGCGTAAACGACGCCCCGATCGTCCAGCGCAAGGACAACATCCCCCGTAGCTCCCGTTCGAATGATTCGGGAACCGTAATCCGCTTCGAAGGCCCATTTCGTTTGAGGGGAGCTGGATAGGAACTCCGGATCCTCCGCTGTTTCCGATTCGTCGGAAACGGACAAAGGATTCAAAAGCTTTTTGGCGCCTTCAAGGGACAGCCTCATTCCATCGGGAAACACGATATCCTTCTGTTTCAATTCCTCCGCGCTGGCAAGAAGCCGCTCCATTGCTTCGTCGGACTCCTCCGTGCGCCCTAGCGTCCCTAGAACGATCGCGCGTGACCATTCGGTCCACGCCCGGTTCCGGAAATCATCCGATGCACGATTCACCGAGGCGAGAATCGGCAGAATCTCCTCAAACCTCCTCGGGTCACCCGTAGCGATCAGGCGCGAAATTGTCCTCCAATAGGATGCGGCGAGGTGGCGCGAAAGCGCACTGATCGATTCTTCACGAAGTTCAACACCGGCAGACCCCTCCTGCAGACTGCGAACCACGGCACGAAATTCCTCTTCATTTTGGAGGGACGCGAGCAAGGTGAGCCGCTTCTCCCAACTGAAAACATCTTCCGGCACGAGCCGGTTCACTGCCTCCAGCGCACTTTCGGCTTCCCTGAGAAAACGATACTCGACCAGAACCGCGACGGCCTGCTGAACCAGAGGCGCATCTGCCACCTCCGTCAGATTCATTCCGAGAAGTAGATCCTGAGCCAGATCAACTCGGTTTGTCCGATGGTAGACGAGAGCACGTTGGAGGTCATACCGGGTTTTGTTTTCCGGATCCTCAGTGGCCAGCAACTGCAACTGCTCATCCACTTCCGCTCCTGCATCCGGACTCGACTCGAGGACACCGACGAGAAATCTTCGGAGACGAATTCGAAGCTTGGCATCAAAGGTCCCCTGCGCCAGTTGATCCCGAACCGAACTGGCGACCCGATCCGTCAGTAGCCGCTGCCGGCCGGCCTCACAGAGAATTACAAACTTCTCCACCTTGTCCTCGGGCCATTGATCGGTCGTAAAAGAGAAGCGGTTTTGTTCGTTATCGAAAAACTGGTCAAGACGTTCCAGGTTTTCATTCGCGACCACAGCAGCATCGAGCCACTGCGAATACCGCGCCGGAGTATCGGTCATTTCCCGAGTTTTAGAAACCAGAGCGGCCGTTGCTGTGCCATCGCCGAGCTCACTCAGGACGACTACCTGGAGAAGGCCCAATTCAAAGTCGGATTCACCTTGAGCCAGTTTGGCTCCCAGCACCTCCCGTGCTGAGACAAAGTATTGCTCCGCGATCAGAAATTCGACAAGGTCTCGAACCGATTCAGGAGTCGCCTCTCCCGGAATCAGTCGACCAATCAAAGCGTCCACCGCAGAACGATTCTGCCGCGACTCGTAGATCTCGGCGAGTTCTCTCGCGACACTGAGTTCGCGGGGATAATTTCGAACATACTGCTCAAGGTAGACAGACGCGGCATCCATTCGCTCGATTGACCGGAGGTAACGCTGCAATTCGAGAATTCGTTTCGAGGCACCCTCTTCTTCCAATCCTGCCACCACCACCTTGAAATCCTGTTCCGCATCAGCATCGCGCCCCAGTGCGTAGTGGACCTTGACGAGCTGAAATCGCAGGTCGGCACGCTCCGGATCGTCTTCGAGACGGGCTTCCAAAAAAGCCTCCGAAGCATTGAGGTCGCCGATTCCATGGATCAGATCCACCGCCCTGGATTCCATCAATCCACCGGAGGTAAAAAACGAAGCCGCTTGCACCAGAACTTCGGCCGCCTTCGACTGCATTTCACTCGCCACGAGAATTTCCGCATATTCCAGCGCGGCATTTTCGCTATCGGGACTTTCTACAAAGGTGGCCCGGAAATCTTCCAGCATCGCATCCCGTTCTTCGGTCGAGGCGATGACACCGACCCGCATCGTAATGATCTCCTGACGACGCCAATGGTCGGGGGACAGTCGTTTGAGAATTTTATCAAGAATCGTCCCTGCACCGGAACGATTTCCGGACTCCGCCTCCGCCCTCGAAAGAAGGATCTCGGCTTCGATTTTCGCTTCGGGCGACAAATCACCCTCCAGGGCAAGTCCCAGTGCCTGTCGGCTCAGATTCCAGAAGGAATAACGCTGCATCAACTTCGCCGTCGCGAGAAAGGACTCAGCGGATTGCTCTTCATAGGTGAGAAGCTTTGCGAGCTGCTCCGAAGCCAGGGCACGCGCTTTCTCACTGCTCGATAGCTGAAGCAGTTCTTCAAGCCACTCACTCCGCCGGGCTGGATTTGTCTGCAGATCGATGGCTTTGGACAATGCCTCCACCGATCGTTCGTCCCCCTTCTCTTCCAAAAAGGAAAACAGGAGATATTGAAGCGCAGGAAATTCAGGGTGAAGCGCCACCGAAGAGGCCACCAGTTCTCCAACCCCGGATCGATCGGTTGCCTGAATGATTCGTATCAGGACCACCTTGGCACCGGCATCATCAGGATACTGCTCAGTGTGACTTCGATACAGGCCGACCAGTTCATCAGTCCGGTCTGCGCTTTCATACAGATCAACCAGCGAAGCAAGCGGCTGCTCCAACATCGAGTCATAGTGAAGAGCCGTCCTCAGCTTGAGCGACGCCGCCGTAAAATCCTCATTCGACAGTTGCTGCGCGCCCGAGAGCAGGGGCACCAACAACACAAAGGAATACACCAACGCCATCTTCCGAAGGAGATGGCGCAAGTTCGATGTGACTGTTGAAAATGTTTTCACGGAGGCTTTCAAAAACGCAAACAATGCTCTACACCGCAATCGAAGTCGGGATTGAATCAATGACCCCCTGGACGAGTTGATCAATATCCTTTGACTCCGCCTCTCCCTGGAAGTTCAGAATGACGCGATGACGAAGTGCCGGAAGAGCGACCCGGCGAATGTCGTCGATGGAAACGGCAGTCCGCCCATCCAGGGCACAAATCACGCGGGCTCCGCGAATCAAAGCCTGCATTCCCCGGGGACTCGCGCCGTAGCTCACGTATCGGTCGACGTCGGCAACCCTGGCCTCATCTTCCGGATGTGTCGCGAGCACAATTTGCGCCGCATACTCGGTGACATGATCGGCGACTGGAACACTCGCTACGATCTTTTGGAACTCGATCAGCTCATCTCCACCCACGACCTGCTGGAGGCTTGGGGCATCGAAGCCGGACGTCCGTTTTGAAATTTCGACGAGCGTCGCTTTGTCCGGAAAGGGCACCCGGAGCTTAAACAAGAACCGGTCCGCCTGCGCTTCCGGAAGCGGGTAGGTGCCCTCCATTTCCATCGGGTTTTGTGTCGCCATCACAAAGAAGGGCTGTGGGAGCATCATCGTCTCCCCTCCCGAGGTCACCGCGCCCTCCTGCATCACCTCGAGCAGAGCCGCCTGCGTTTTCGGAGTCGCCCGATTGATCTCATCAACCAGGATCAAGTTGGCAAACACAGGCCCCTGCTCGAAATGCATCACGCGGCGGCCTTCGTCGTTCTCATTCACAATGTGAGTTCCGAGAATGTCGGCGGGCATCAGATCCGGAGTGCACTGAATTCGTCCGGGAGAAAGCCCCATTACTTTGGAAAGAGTCTGCACAAGAAACGTTTTCCCGAGTCCGGGAACTCCCTCAAGAAGGATGTGACCGCGGGAAAAAACCGCGGCGAGGGAGTCCGTCAGCAGATCGTCGTATCCCACGATGGCTTTTTGGATCTCCGCCTTCATTTCGGCAAACTTCGCCTGAAAACGTTCCAGATCTTTTTCCAGTTGATTTAAATCACTCATACTAACACTGATAAATTTTACTTGGCTGTCTCTTCTTCTTCGAACTGACGGCGAATCGCGGAAAAATAGCGAATAACATGTTCTCTCCTCGACATGGGAAGCGATTTCCCGTCGAGCGCCTGCTCCTCTGCGGAGATGAAATCAGCCATAATCTCCTGTCGGGTTCGCGTGGCGTTTTCTTGGCGGGCCTGCCCTTCCACAGCACGCACGGAGGACTCCCCGTTCTCGTTGATCTGGGCAACCACTTCCGAATCCTTCCTCGCCTGCAAGGCCTCCGTTTCATTGTCGAACATTTCGGCCGTACCGGAACCGGCTTCGTTGCCGCCCCTTCCCGCCTGATTGGAAGTGCCGCCTGACATAGCCATTCCGGCTCCCTGGCTTGCCTGCCCCGGATCCATTCCCGGAACCGGGGCACTGAGCATACCTCCCTCTCCCTGGCCGTCTTTGGCTTTATCCGAAAGTCCCATTCCCTCCCCCTGGTCGCCCTGAGGCGGATTCTCGCCGGGAACCGGAGCCTTCATCGCCTTAGCCTCCCCGCCTTTCTGGCCGTTTTGATTCTGGTTTTCCGCCTGAGTCACACCGGGCACAGGTGCCACGTTCTGCGACTTCGGATCCCCGCTGCCTTCCTGTCCCTGGGTACCCGATTGCGGTTGCTGAGCCCCGCTTTGAGCCATTTGCGGAGCGAGAAGTTTCTGCAGATCTTCCGGCACGCCGTCCGCATCGAGTCCCTTCAGCCCCGCCGGAGCGGCCCGCTCATCGCGGTTTTCCTCCGCAATTTTCTCCATCTGCTGCAGCTCACTCCCGCTGATTTCGCTACCCGCATCCCGGAGAGAATTGGCCAACTGCTCCAGCTTTTCCTTCGCCTCCTCGCGACTGCCCAGAAAACGGAAGTGTTTCGCGAGTTCTTCAAATTCCCGCGCCGCGGGCCTGGGTTGAGAATCAAGCATTTTGCGGGACGCGTTGCCGAACCGTTCCCCGACAGGTCGCGCTTCGTCAGCGTCCGTGGCCTCGTTCATGATGCTTTCCAGGGCCCCGGTCACCCGCTCACCGGTTTCCCTGGTAATCTCCGGATTGTTGAGCACCCCATGCAATTCCATGGCTTCGAGCGCGGCAGGTTCCGCGTCCCGGTCGCGGATCGACAGAGCAAGGTCGCCGGTATCCGGATGACGCGCCATCTCCTCCAGCATCTCAGCGGAGGCCCACTCGTCTTCCCCCATTCCCAGCTTATCTGCGAGTTTCTCGGCCGCACGGGCTCTCGCCTCGAGGGCATCGAGCATTTCCCCGGCAGTCAGGCCATCCGCTTCGGCAAGTCGGTCGGACATTTCGGTCACTTCGACGCGAAGCCGCTCGAGTTCCTCTTTCTCGTCCTCACGGAGAGATTCGAGATTCTTCACCTGTTCCGCCTCACGGGCCAACTCCTCCGCCTGCACCGCGGCCGCATCCTGCATTTCCGGAGTCAAAACGAGATCTTCCGCTGCCGTGGGAATCCGGCCCAGCGAAGTCATGGCGAGGAGAACGGCCATCAGCGGAAACACCCACACCCATTTGAGGGAGGGAAGAGGGAGTGCCTCAGGGAAACGGTTTGCCGCGTCACCGATCGTTTTCTCGGCCCGCAAAATATGAACGGTCATGGCCTCGTCCCGTTTCCCGTCTTTCAAAAAGGCCCACGCCGAGGAGAATCGATCTTTCCAACCACCGAGCCGGTCCAGCAACAGAAGCGAGTCCAAATCACCGGGCCGCCGGAGGAGGGAAAAGAGAAATCCACCGAGCAACCAGAGAGCGAGCAGTCCGAGAACGACCTGGATTTCCCCCTCCCGCCAATTCAGAAACTGGCGGAGTAGGAGAACGGCAAGGATCGCCACCAGTCCAGTCCCCCAATGGCTAACCCGAAGCCACCGGACAAAACGCACCTGCCCAACCCTCTTCTGCACGGCAGAAGAAGCTTTCTGAAAAGCCTGCAATTGGGGATTGGTTTCCAAAATCAGTGTAGGAAAGGTTATGGCCTGCCAACAGAATCAGCCACCTGACATGCTCAATTCAAGAGGGAGAGGATTCTCTCCAATCGATGACTCACCTCCGGATCGTCACTGACCTGAAGCTCCTTTTTCAAAACCGGTCTGGCAAGGTAACCAAATGCGCCGAGATCGCGGGTCGCCTTTTCCCGAACCATCCAAGTGGGGGAGGCGAGATCTTCGATCAATTCTTTGATCTTCGCGAGAGTTTCCGGGGTCAGTTCAGGAGATGGCGTATCGATCTGGACGATGTCCCGCACCGGCACCCGCCACGACTGACCCTCAACTTTCAGGGAAATCGCGTCGATCAAGAGAAACCCGCTCAGGGTTCCGCCATCCCAACGTTCGATCTCAAAACCGGGAACTTTCTCCGGAATTCCGCCCGGTGAAATGGAGGAAGCCGACACTCGCTTGATACGCCGAATTTCATCTACGGCCGTTTCAATGACCGTGCCTCCGCTGACCACGGGCAAAGTCGTGTTGCTGATATCACCGAGAATCGTCTGATCCCCCTCCACTGCCACCACCGTTTCGATTCCGGCCGCCGAATTCCACCGGTTCCGCTCTTGCGCCTCCGGCGTAAAAATACTCTTGATGTCATTTGTGTTCACCGAAAGATCCCCCAGCACCGGATGCTTCATATCGACACCGGCCCCGGCAAGAAACACGAGGCACTTAAGACCGCTCTTCAACTCTACCCAATGACCGTTGACTCCATTCATGGCCGGCCCGAGCCAGACCAACTGCTCCAGATCCACCGGCAGGCGGCCCCAGGGAGTGACACCCTCGACTTTCATCGCCGAGGTCCCGGGAACTTTGAATCGATCCCCCCGGTAGGTTTCGATCATCGCAAGAGTGCCGCTGGCCCAATCGCTGTCGGAGGTCGAAGAAGCCATCACGAGCCGGTCGAGAGCCTTCATCTCGAGGTCGATCCGTCCGCCACCGGTTTGGGAAAAAGAAAAAGCGGAAGCACTCACTTCCCCGGAAACGATCTGGCCATCCCGGAGAAAGACTCGCGCGGAACGGGCCGCATCCCCGTTTTTTCCGACGATGGCGGCGATTTCCGGAAGGGCGAGGTTTGCCTGCCCATATTCATTGGACACCTGCAAATCCGCTCCTTCCACCCGCCCGGTCAGGCGCGTGCCCGATCCGATCGCGAGAATGTCATTCGGTCCCGGCTCGATTCCCAGGGTAGCGAGCCCACCGTTTCGAATCCCTGCGATTGCCGGGTTCCGGGCCGTATCTGCCGTATTGAGAAGGTAATCCTTCCAGTCGGAAGGGATTTGCCCTTCGTTTTCGGCAAAGGAATAGGGCCGAAACAATTTCTGGAGATTCCGGCGATCAAAATTCTGCGGGATGACCACCTGCGCTACATAGTGGAGAATGATTCCCGTCTCGCCGGGTTCAAGACGCAGTGGATAACGGTAGGTCAGACCATACCGGTTTTGAGCGGAAATCGTGGGCTTGAGCGAACTGCTAGACTCTGCCAGCGAGAAAAGAAAGGCCCTCGTTGATTGAGTCGCTCCGGGTAACACGACAATCCCGCTCTCGGAGTCTTTCAGAAGCACCGGTTCGGTTCGCCCACGGTCGGTCAGAAATGTCTTGTAGTTCCCTGAGAAATTGGTCGCGAGAGAAACGCTTACCGAAACGGGGTCGGTGGATCCGTTGTAAAACATTTCGGCATAACGAAGCGCACCCGCCTCCCCGGAAAGCCGAATCCGCCGCTGTACCTGAAGCCCGGGAAAACCGGCGAGAGGACGCCCGCGCAAAACGAACTCCTTTCCATCAGAGGTCATGAGAGGCTGGAAGCTGACAAACTTCTCGTCGTTCACGGAGAGATCGAGCCCGCTGTTCACCATCGTGCTTCCGATTCGGCCAATTGTACCGTTGGGCTCGATGTTCCACGAGTTGCCGTTCTTGTCCGTCCGAATTCCCAACGCTGCCGGAACCAGATCCGCTTCCGGAAAACCGTTTGCGAAAGTCTGCCCCAATGCGACGAGGGAAAGGCTCCACAATAACACCGGCCGCTTCCTCCAAAAGCAGTTTCTCCGGGTCCGGGGCGAATGTGGCATCATCAAGTTCAAAGCGATCGAAAGGCGTAGAAGTTGGCGGTGGGAATCCGGATCTCTCCGCCATTGTGGGAAAGATTCAGATAGTCTTCGAGAATATCACCTTCGATCGACTCCCCGTTCTTTAATTCAACTACATAGCGAATCGAGTCGGCAGTTGTGACATCCGGATTTCTCCGGGCGGATCGAATTCGCGAAGTCTCCACACGAATCGAGGCTCCCGAAGACTCCATCGTGATCTCCGAATCTGCGAAGGTTCCTGAAAGTAGATTGTTTCCCCGAATGAGGAACCCTTCGCCAAAATCAGACTCATTCGGAATCTCAGAGAAATCGAGCCACGTTTCCTCTACCGATTCCACGGCCGCGGCCTCTCTCCCGGCCCGCCAATATCGGACGATTTCTCCGGCGTTTCTTTCGACCTCGCCATCCCGGGCGATCTTTGTCGAAAAATTCCGGTGTTTCCAAAAGACGGAATACCGCGATCCATCGGATCGAATCACACGATGAGCCGGAGCCGGGCGGGTCACGTAGGAAATCTCTTCGAGGTCGCTCAGCTGAAGCACCACCTCTCCCCAGGGTGCGACCGCAGAGAGAGTCAATTCAGCGTCCAGCAACGCAGATACAGATCGGTCGAGCCATTGCAGGTAGCCAACGGTCCCGGAGGGAATCGCTCCGTCTGATGCCCCCGCCTTCAAAAGCAGCAATCGAAGCGAATCGATCTCGAGCGGCTGCGCTTCCTCGTCGTCGACTGACTGGAATGTGAAATCCCGGACTGAAACCGGCGCAAGGAGAACCGTTCCATCCCGAAGAAAGAGGCGTGCCGGCATTCCACTCCCCGCTCCACCGCGAACGGCGGCCAGGTCCTTAATGGAAATCTCGGTCGGCTCACCCGCAGGAGAAGGAACCGAAAACATCCCGTCCTCGGATACGGAGCCGCTCAACTGGCTCCCGGGGGAAAGCCAGAGAAGATCCGTGGCGCGACGGTGGACGCCGACCTCATCGAGAAACTCATTCAGTGCGAGAAGAGAACCCGCCTTTGCCCCGGTAGAGACTCCGGGGGGCAGCGCTTCTTTCGGGAAATTGACAACCCCGGTTAAATCTTCGCCATCGAAGCCGGAATCCAGCAGTCGGCCGGCCTGAAAAAAGGAGGCGAAGCGCTCCTCCGCATCACCAAGCTCAGGCAAAGTAATCTGTGAGACCCAATGGAGAATAGACTGCGATCCGCCGGCGGGTATGGTGAGCGAGTATCCCAGTGTCAATTCCCGGCGATTCGCCGAGGCGATCAATTTCGGAGACACGGCCCCTCCGTTTCCACACAGGATGAGAGTGTCGTGTCGGCCCTCTGCGGCGCTGAAATGAATCACAAGCCCCTGATCCTCGTCCCCGAACGTAAGAACCGGATCCGTCGAAAGAAGCCCGCCCTTTTCTCCGTGAAGACTCTGCCAGCCAAACGGAAACGTAGTCCGCAGTTGAACCGAGAGAGAGAGCTCACTTCCACTGGTGTTCGTGATTTCATCGAGCAAGCGGACCGCGCTCCGTTCGCGATCAAAGTAGAGGTGCCGGCGAATCGACATCGTTTCCCGCTTCTGGGAAAGGATTAGCTGCCCGGCCCGTGTTTCCCCGGGCTCAAGGACCTGGGCTTCCGTTGGCGCGAAAACATTGCCCTCGACCAGTAAATTGAGGCCCGATTGCAAATACTGGGTTTCGCCCGAGGTGAGAGCGCCTGTTCCGACCGCCTGCCAGAAAAACCCAGTCGCATCCTGAACCTGGAAAAAGCGGTCCGGAATCTCCTGCAGCACATCGAAGGTCGGCGAATCGTCACGGTTCTGGGCGCGGAGAGGAACCTGCAAAGAGACCAGCAGAGAAATCGCCGCCGGAAGGCAGAAGAGTTGCGATTTCAAAGATGCGGGGCTCACCATCGAATAAGGTAACGAATATCAAGAACTTGGAAACTCAAAATTCCGCCCTTTCGGGCCATCGACGGCGTTGTTACGTGCTTCCGGATCGCAAATTCAAATTGAAACCCACTTCGGCCGCGTCGAAGCTCCTGTTCCTCCACTCGATCCTCTCCAACTCCTTCTACCTTGAGCCAATCTTCCCGGAAAATCCTTTACTGCCGCTGCGCCTTCGCCCAGGTCGTCCCGGAGGCCACCAAAAACGAAGTCCTCGAGCGGCTTTGCGAATCAGGAAAGACCTTTGAATGCGTTTCCGATCTCTGTGAAATGTCCGCCCGGAAAGACGAGCGAATCACAAAACTGGTCGAAGAAGGGCAGGACGTTCAGATCGTGGCCTGCTATCCCCGCGCCGTGAAATGGCTCTTTCACCAGGCGGGCGCCCCCTTCCCAAACGAAGATCAAGTCGAGGTCCTCAACATGAGGGAGTCCTCCGCCGAAGAAATTGTCGAACAAATGCTGAAACCATGAAAAACGAAATTCACCCGCTTCAAGTCATCGTTTTCGAGGGAAACGGCGCCGGGGCCTGGGACGCCGGCAATCGCATCCATGTCACCGCGACCCTTCTCGATCGCGGCTATTCCGTGATGCGGGTGACAGAGGACTCCGATCCCCAAACTCTCACCGACGTTTCCGGAGAGGCTCCCGTGATCGTACTCGGTCAATTTAGCGACCAAACTCCTGAGATCGTCGACCAGGCCGGGAATCTTCGCATTGAAACCCGCAATACCAGCGGCCTCGACGCCGACGGGATCGTGGCCCTGGTCGATGACGTTTGCGGAGGATTGGACGCCGGACTCAATCAGCCCGGCCAAAACGGAGCCTGGAAACCCTGGTTTCCCGTGATCGATTACGATCGTTGCACCAATTGCATGCAGTGCCTCAGTTTTTGCCTCTTTGATGTCTATGGCGTCGACGAAGACAAGCAAATCCAGGTGCAGAACAACGACAATTGCAAAACGAACTGCCCTGCCTGCTCGCGAGTCTGCCCCGAAGTGGCGATCATGTTTCCGAAATACGGAACCGGCCCTATCAACGGCGAGCCCGTGAAACAGGCCGACATCGAGCGGGAAAGCATGAAGGTCGATATCACTTCCCTTCTCGGAGGCGACATCTACTCCAGCCTCCGCACCCGCAGTGAGAAAGCCAAATCCCGTTTCTCCAAAGAACGCAGCCCTGACAAAGCGCTCAACGAGCGGAAACGCTGCCTCACCAAACTGCAGCAGTCCGGAATCATTCCTCCCGAAGTCCTCGCCGAGCTCGATCTTGAATCGCTACCTTCACCCGACGAAATCAAGAGGAAGGCGAAGGAACTCGCTGAGTTGCGCGGCGAGTAGCGTTGCCCCCACCGGCACGGTAGCCAACAGGGTCGAATGACGGATGCCACCCTGTTGAGTCACAGCGTTCACACCGTCTAAATTCGCCCATTGCGGTCGCCTCCCATGCGGGTTACCCCGTCCCCTTCGTGCTGAGTTCGCGGCTTTTTCCGCCAGGCTTTACCTCAAATTCTGTCCATTTGTCCCGGGAAATTCAAGGATTCTTGAATTTTAATCCAAAATTACTTTTGTTTATGGTAATTATAGTAATATCTTCTGGAACGTCTACCGATTATGAGAGCGAAACAAAGAAATCACTGCCTGGTCTCCCCTTTGCGGAAATCTATTTTCCGTAGATGGCAGCTCGCTTTGGCTCTTCTTCTTACCTCCCTCGGAAGTTCCCACGCCGGACTGATGATCAACGAGATCTTTAATGCGGCCAACGCTGACGACGAATACATCGAATTCCTCGTCACATCGGACATGACCCTGCAGGATCTCGATTCCGTCTGGTTCGGTGATTCCAACACGTTCAGCACCGGCGTTGCCTCCGAGAACTCCTTCAACGCCGCCGGAATCATTTCCAATTCCTCCTACTTCAATTCCAGCAACGACGTAATCGCTGCCCGTACAATCATCACGGTGGGTGGAAGCAATATCTCCACCGACTTCAACTACAACCCCGACCCGGCAAATCCTTCCAACAACGATTCGTGGAATTTGACCTTCACCGTCGGTAATGGCGTGGACGGCGTTACCGGGAACACCCCGTTTGATCTAGGTAGCTTCGGCGACTCCATCTGGGTCTCAAGTTCCCAGCCCACTGCAGGCGCCGGATACAACGATCTCATTTCCGGGGTCGGCTACGGTTGGTTTGCCGGCCCGCTCGGAAACGCCATTCTGACCCGTCAGGGGCTGGGCGAAGACGGCTTTCAGATGCTCTCCCCTTTCAGCGGAGACTGGGACGGAGTTCTTACGAATGGAAGCTCCTTTTCGAATCAAGATCCGAACGGTTTTGATTTTGCCAATTCAGAGGCTCCCGGAGGAACCATGGGAGCAGCGAACGAAGCCGACAATGAGGCCTACGCCTACGATCTTCGCGCCGTTCCGGAACCTTCGGCTTTCATCCCGATGATCCTCGTCCTGGCCGCCGCCGGTTTCTTTGTCATCAAGAAAGGACAAAAGGAAACCGTGGCGGTTTCCTGAGTCGGTCCTCTTCTGCCCGATCGCCCGATCGGGATCGCCTTTTTGACGGCTTCCCCGAACGATTCCATCGTTCCTACTCGGCCTTCACCTCGATCTTCCGAATAATGCTGTCCCGTTGATCCACCACAAGATCGCGAGCGTGATACTCCACCATCGCGGCCTCCAGGTGATCATACAGCTCCTGCACATCCTCCTTTTTCCCGACCCGATACTCGACCATATGCTGATGCGTCGTCGTCGGGTATTGCTTTACCGGGTAGACCCACTCCTGCCGCGAGCCGGTTTGGGCAATCTTTCGCAGGCGGTCGGCCGTCTCACTGAGGCGCTCATTGGCGGTCCCCAGGGGAAGAATGTAATAGATCCTTACGAGGCTCCGGGACTCGGTGCAAATCGTCAGTTCGTGGACCCGTGTCTGTGAATCGGTATCGTAAATTTGTACCCCGTAGTATTCGATCGAGCGCAGTGGAACCGCGACCACCGCATCGTCGATTTTCGCCCGCCAAATCAGCGGGACAATGTTGGCGCGGACCCCGCCCTCGGGGGCTTCACTGGTGACCCGTTCCACTCCTTTTTGATTCGGATTTTCGTGTTCCTCCTGCGCTACCATCGGCTCAAGCAGGAGCATGGCAGCGGCGACGGAAAGAATACCTGGCAAAAAACTGGATGGGCTCTTCATGCCTGATTGTTGAAAATTCGATCCCGTCCGTCAAGGTGTCACATTTTAGGACTTTGCTATATGATTTCGCTGCGAATAGATATCTCTATTCGAATCCCCTCCTCTCTTGCCGAACCCCCCTTCTACCGCTAGGATCAGGGACGGAAACGAATGCGGAATATTTGTTACAGAAAGTCGGGTTTCTCGTTGCTCGAACTGCTCATGTCGATGGCCTTGTTTGCGATCGCGGCAGTGAGCCTTGCCCAGGCGATCAATATGATCAGCCTGACCGTGTCGGAGTCTATCGATGAGGCGGAAGTGCGGGTGGCTTTGCGGGCGGAGCTTCTCGAAGCAACCCGCAATCCAAATCTGCAGGAGGAGACGCTGGAGAAAAACCCGAATGACCAAGGTATCTTCTTTCGAATCGAGGTGACCACGCTCAATCTCGAAAACAAAGACGCGCAAACCCTTGCCAATCTTTTTGAAGTGCGAGTCACCGCTCTCCGGGCCTCACAATTCGGCGGAACGGAAACTCTCGATGAAGCGATGACCTGGGTCTATCCGGATATCTTTTGACGATGATGGCCGCCCCACAGACGAAACGGAGCCGCGGCTTCACCCTGTTGGAAATGATTCTCTCCATTTCGATCTTTCTGTTGCTGATGACAGCAGCCTTTTCGCTGGTCGGAGCAACGTCTGAACTCATGACGGAAGTCTCCGAGGTGCAAAATGCCTCGGCAGTGCGACTTCGTTTCATGGAGGTATGCCGGACTGCCTTTGAGAGTGCGGATTACAGCTCCTCCCTGGAATTTCACTACACGGACTCCAGTGCCAAGGTGAATACCTATCTTTCGCTGGTCAGCACTCCGTCGGCTTTCGATTTCGGAGTGAATCTGGAAGATGAGATCGATCGAGTTGTCCTCGCTGCCGAGTTCCTTCCCGATGGATTTCTGCGATCCCGGGTCTATTACATGACCGCCTATGACTGGGAGGACGCCCTCCAATCCGGCTTTACGGAAATTCGCGCGCCTTATGTGGAACTCATCCCCAGAATGAGCCAGCTTTCCTGGACGTTTTACAACCAGAGGACGGAGGAATGGCTCCCCGTTCTCGACGGCAGCTTTGAGCCTTCCCTGGTCAAACTGAAGATCCGGGTCGTCGGGGATGCCGTCCCCCTCGAAAGCGCGTTTTACTTTATTGGAGGCTCGTCCGGCGGCTTTCCCGGAGGAAGCCCGTTGCGCCCATGAACATTCCCCGCTCACCCTCACCTGCGCACCATGCAGCTTCGGCATCCCGCCGCGGGTCGGCTTTGATTGCCGTTCTCTGGGTGATCGCGATCCTGAGTATCGCGGTTTTTTCCGCGACGCAGTTTCTGTTCATCGAGCTGGAATCGGAATCGAATGCCTCGGCCATTTTCCGGGCGGAGCAACTCGCCGACCAGGGCATTGCCGTCGCGGCGCACCCGAATACAGAGCAAGCCGATCCGATTTTGAATCAACGTTTTTCGGAGGTGGAATCTTTTTTTGCCCGCATCAGCAGTGAAGGTGAGCGGCTCAATTTGAACGCCCTCCTGGAAAACCCGGAGGACGATCGGGTCGTTCTTGAGGAATTGTTCGTCGATTGGGGACTCCGGATTGATGAGGCGAAAGAAGTCGTCGATGCCTTGCTGGACTGGGTCGATGAAGACAGCGAGCCCACAAACCGCGGGGCAGAGCAGGATCTCTATGTGGGAATGGAGCGCCCCAATTTTCCTTTTAACCGCCCTTTTGAATCACTGAAAGAAGCCGAACTGGTCTACGGTTTCGACCGCATTCTCTCGATTCGTCCGAACTGGCAGGATTCATTTACCCTGATGAGTGCCGGTCCGCTCGATTTGAACGAAGCTCCGGTTGACCTGATCACGGTCGTCTGCGAATGCGGAGAGGCACAGGCAGAGCTCCTCGTCGGGGTGAGGAATGGATTTGATGGAATTCGCGGCACGGAAGATGACGAGCCATTTGAGGATGTGGAATCAGCTCTGGAAATTCTTGGAATTCCACCTGGCTTTGAAGATCGAATCTCTGCGCGTGTGTCCATCGAAGACGAGGCAAAACGGATCATTTCTATCGGAAGGTTCGGGACAATAGCGGTTGAAAGGACCGTGACCGTTCAATACACTGGCGACCGAGGGGAGATCCAGAAATGGGTGACCCGCCGAATCGAATGACACGCAGTTACCCAGAGTGGGCTTATCTAATCGACGAGACAGGCCGTTATTTTTACCATCTGAAAAATGGGACTCGTATTGCCGTGGACGGAACCGAAGAAGCGCGGCCACCCCAACGTGCCATCTATGGGATTCCCACCAACGATCTGGTCTCTCATCCCCATTGGATCAGCAGCAAAGACGAAGAAATCATCGAGCAGGTCGTAGCTGTCGAAAACGAAAAACTGGGTATGAAGTCGGTGAGCGGTCCCGGCAGCATTTGCGACTGGAAGCCGGTGGAAATCAATGGATCACGAACGCTGGTCCAGTCCGTTTCGATTCCGTGGAATTTTGAGGGGGTGACGAAGGGACCAACCGAATTTACGGATTTTCTTCCGCAGTATTCCCTCTTCGTTCCTTCCGAAAACGCAGTCACCCTCTGGAGGGAAAACTCCGGCTGGGTTGCCGGCTATTCGAGGGCAAAGCGCTGGGCGCACGTGCAACCACT
The DNA here is from genome assembly GCA_029213265.1 of Verrucomicrobiales bacterium. Lineage (GTDB taxonomy): Bacteria > Verrucomicrobiota > Verrucomicrobiia > Verrucomicrobiales > DEV007 > Arctic95D-9. Next base: position 148,159 of record JARGNG010000007.1, read on the forward strand.
CGGCGAGATTCCTGCGGAGGAGATTGCGGGAGAAATTGAGCTGACTCTGATGGAGCTTTCGGCCAAGGGAATCATCGACGAGATTCAAACCGTCGTCGTCTGGGGGGAGGAGAATTCCGAACTTCGATCCGCACTCGAAAGCCCGGGAGGAGCTCCCGTCCATTTTCTTTCCCGACCTGCACCGACAACGGGAGCCGTTCCTGACTGGGAATTTGAGCCACACGAGATCTCCGTCATTCGCCAGCAGAAGGCTGCCAGAAAGCGCACTTTGATCGGCGTTGTTCTCGGGTCCATCGCCCTGGTCCTTCTCGCTGCTGCCGCCCTCTTTCACCTGAAGCTACTGGAAGCCGAGAACAGCAGACTTGAAGCAAAGATTGCAGCGAACCGCGAGGATGCAGACCTGATCGAACTCGCAATGGAACAATGGAACGCTGTAAGTCCCGCTCTGGAATCACAGCGCAACCCGGTCGAAATCTTTCATCTCGTGTCCTCCCTCTTACCGGAGAAGGGCTTTCGCATTTCCGAGTTCCAGTTCAATGATTTCCGAACCGTGAGGATCACCGGGGAAGGCTCGAACATGGATCGCGCCCTGCTCATAAAAGGGGCGCTCGAAAATTCCCCTGAGCTTTCCCACTTTAAGTGGACCGTCGATAGACCGGTAACAAAAAACGATCTCGTCACGTTTGGCGCCACCGGAACCTATCTCTATTGAGATCTCAATGAAAACGAGCGAAAAGCGACTTCTCTTCATCATGCTTGGTATTGCCTTGCTGGGAGGCCTTGTCGTCGGCTCGGGAAAGTATTTCGACAAGCGCGATGAACTCAGGACAGGGCAAAGGCAACTGAGCTCGGAGTGGGATGAGATTCAGGCCCTTTTCACGCAACGGGAAACTTGGGAAATGCGGTCCAATTGGCTGGAGGCGAATCAGCCCAAATTCACATCCCCGGAGAAAGCCGCCGGCGAGATTTTTCAGGAAGCCCAGGCCAGCGAGGTCGAAGGAGTCGAGGCAACGAAACAGGTCTTTGTCGACCCCGAGGAGACACCTCACTATATCCAGACAGGTGTTTCGCTCTCGGCGAAAGGCGAGCTCCCGAATGTTATGAGGTGGATTTACGATCTCTCCCGCCCCGAGGATTTTCGCATCGTGCGGAATCTCAAGATCGTTCCGGATAAGGAAACCCCTGAAAATGTCATTGCTACTTTTGAGCTGCTGCGGTGGTATGCTCCCACGAACCAATGAAACGAGTAACTACATTTCTATTGGGATGCCTTCTGACAAGCCCCCCACTTTTTTCTGAACAGACGGATCTCGATGAGTCGATTCCGGAGGCACCGATTGTTGAGGAAACACTTCCGAGCGGGCATTCGGTAACCCGCTATGTGCCGGTTTGGGAAAACTCCCCGTTCAACCGTGAAGTAGCCAGGATTGTCGAAACCAAGCTATCCAGCACCTTCGGGAAGAACCTCGTTCTGGAAGGCCTCGTCAGTGATAAAGCAAAGGGTCCGATTGCCTTCGTTCGGGATACCAAAGAGAATGTTCCTTTCACCATCTCCTCGGAAAAGAGCTCCGGAGATTATACCTACACGATTGTAAGTGCAAACAAAGATCCCGACCCTCAAAAAACAACCGTGACGATCACAGACGGCAAGGAACAGGCTGAGATCGGATACCAGGCAAATATTCTCACACAAAGCATCCGGGCACCACAGCAGCAGGCCGCTCCGGCTGCGGATCGAAATTCCGCCGCCTCCCGGGCGCGCGAAGCGCAACTCCGCAATCAACAGGCAAAACAGAAAGCTCCCGGAAACCAACCCCGGCAGGTGCAGCCTGTGAACACTCAACCCGCAGCGCAGCCTGAGAAGCAGGAAGATGCACTCGACCGCCTTGACGAAGCCCCCCGCCGAAGAATGGTTCCGCTCCCGAAAGGAGCAGGCAACTAACCCTTGCAGACTCGACTCATGAATATTTACCGATCCCTAGCGCGCGGAATCCTTTTCCTCTGCTGCCTGCTACTCCTCCTTTTGCAACCAGCGGTTGCGCAGGACACCCCCGCCGACGGCCCCGGGAATTCCGCGGAAGACAAGGTGGATGTACAGTTCCCGAATACCGCGATTCCCCAGATTCTGCTCTTCTATGAGATGATTACCGGGAAAAAGGTCATTCGGGATTCCAACATTCAGGACAAGACGCTTTCCGTGATCACCTCCGGCGAATTGACCTACGCCGAGGCGGCTGACTTCATTGAAAAGAGTTTTCTTCTCAACGGCTATGCCATTCTGCCAACCGAGAACCCGGACCAGCTCAAGATTATCGCCTACAACACCGACAAGAAAGTGACCAGTGAGGGCGTCCCCGTCTTCACCACTCCCTTTGAACTTCCCGAGTCGGAACAGGTCGTCACCTACATCATGACGCTGACGTATCTGACTCCGGACGCCGCCGCCGAATACTTTTCCAATATTGTGGAGCTGCACCCCTATGGAAAAATCACGCCTTTACTCAATGCGAACGCTGTGGTGATCACAGAAAGTGCCTCCGTGATCCGGCGATTGGTCGAGTTGCGCGATCATCTCGATGTGAGCCCCGTGAAAACGGTCAGTCAGTCCTTCCAGCTGGAGAGAGCCGACTCGGAAGAAGTCGTGGAGGCCTTGATTGATATTCTTGATCTGGACCAGGAAGCCGCGAGCGGCACGAGCTCCGCTCCGGGCCAACCAGCCAGTCGCACTCCCCGCCCGGCCGGGACCAGCGATAGCGCAGCTCCTTCGTCGATTCCCTCCCAGCGTGGTAACGGTTCGTTTACGAAAGCAAACGCGCCCAAACCGCGGGTGCGTTCAATCGCGCGTGCCAACCGGGTTCTCGTTGTTGCCTCCCCTCAGGATCTCGAATACGTCTCCAGTATCATTGAGCACCTCGATGCTCCGGTCGAGTCAGCCAGCTACATGCGCCGCAAGCTGAACTACATTTCGGTAAATAACTTTCTGCAGATCGCAAGCGATGTCATTCTCCGTGGACTAGGAGGAGAGAATACCCAGGCAGGTCAAATCTCCGGAAGCCAGGGCCAGAATGGCGGGAATAGTTTCGGAGGTCAAAATGGTCTTACCAACAACAACATCCCGGTGAATAATCAGAGCAACTTCGGGAACAGCAATTCCGGACAGGGCGGTTCTACCGGTGCTCTCGGAAGTGCCGGTGCCGACCAGGCCGCCGCACCCCAGTCGATCGTCGTCGACAAGACTCTCCTCGTCGCCGACAACGTCCAGAATCTGCTGATCGCCTCCGGTCCGCCCGAGCATCTTCGCCTCATCAGTGAACTGCTCGACGAGATGGATTGCCGCCCCAGCCAGATCCAGATCTCTGCCGTGATTGCCCAACTCAACCTGGGTGACGACTTTGACTTCGGCGTCGATTTCCTTCGATCCCTCGATAACCTGGGGAACGGCAACACTCCGGGTACCGCGGGTTCCTTGGCTTCCCGCCCCAGCTCAGCTCAGCCTTTGCTTGATTTGGCTACTCTCACTGATGTGAACAATCTGATCCCTGCCGCCTCCGGATTGACGATGTATGGGCAGATCAACAACTATACGGATGTGGTCCTGTCGGCCCTCGAATCCACCGAGCGCTTCAAGGTACTCTCCCGCCCGACCATCTACACGGTCAACAACCGGCAGGCTACGATCGAGACCGGTCAACGTGTCGCCGTTCCCCGCAGCACCCTTTCCTCTCTGGATGTGGACCAGGGAAACAACAACCAGGTCGTCACGGCCAATATTGACTTCGAGGACGTCGTACTTCGAATCGATGTGCTTCCCCTGATCAATGCTGACGGGGAAATCACTCTACAAATCCAACAGCGAAACGATGACATCATCGGCAGCACCATTATTGGAAATGACGAGATCCCCACCATTGGAACTCAAGTCCTTGGCACTACAGTGATGGTTCAAGACGGGGCCACCGTTCTGCTCGGGGGGCTGATTTCGGAGGAAGACAGAAAGAATGAAACCGGCGTTCCCCTGTTCTCCGACCTTCCCCTGGTGGGACGGGTTTTTGGGTCCACTCGCGATAATGTCAATCGGCAGGAATTGCTCATTTTCATTCAGCCGAAAATCATTATGAGTCCGTCCGAGTATGAGCAGAAGGACCAGGAAATGAAGGACCGGACGCGTGTCGGATCGGAGGCGGAAGCCTTTGCCGAAGCGGAAGTCGATAATCTGGACCTTTTCGAGTCCCAGGATTTCAACAGCCCGGAAAAGCGCATTCACTTTTTCCGGGATCTGTTCAAGAAGAAGCCTCAGGAGCCGTCCGTCCGCGCCGTTCCGATCAGCGAATAAGCTGCTGCCGCTGCCCGGGCGTCGGAAGACAGAGTTTCCGCTCTCTCTTCGTTGGTGCATCCTCGCTGGCAATGAACGCGTTTCCGGTCATACTTTCCCCATGCGCTTTTGTTCTGTTCTCATCGCGTCCTTCTTGATCCTTGGCCCAGCCCGCGGCAAAGACCGCCCCAATGTTCTGCTCCTGTGCATTGATGACCTGCGACCCGAATTGAACTGCTACGGAGTCGACTACATCCACTCCCCCCACATTGATCGTGTGGCCGCGACCGGCCGGGTTTTCCGGAGACACTATGTCCAGGCGCCCACCTGCGGTGCTTCGCGCTACGCTCTGCTCACCGGGAAATACGGCCCCGGTGACAACGACGCACTCTTCAAGCGAATCACGGATGTCAGCAGCCCGACCGCGCCGGAATGGTTTCGAAACCATGGCTACATCACCGTCTCCGTCGGCAAGGTTTCCCACCACCCCGGAGGACTGGGCGGCCCCGACTGGGACGATGAGGCGCTCGTTGAAATGCCGAATGCATGGGTCCGCAGCGTGATGCCCGTCGGCAAATGGCAGCACCCCCGCGGCGCCATGCACGGACTCGCGAATGGGGAGATCCGGGGCAACGCCACGGAGATGGATGTCTTTCAGGTGGAAGAAGGATATGACGATATTTACCCCGATGGATTGATTACCGATGCCGCCTTGCAGGAATTGAATGAGCTCGCTGCGGCCAGTGATACGGAACCATTCTTTCTCGCCGTAGGCATTATCCGTCCTCACCTCCCCTTTGGTGCTCCCGCCAAGTACATGGAGCCCTACCAGGGAGTGAAGCTGCCTCCGATTCCCCATCCGGAAAAGCCGGTCGGCAACACGACCTGGCACAAGTCCGGGGAATTCATGAAATACAATCGTTGGGATCAGGATCCGAACGAAGACGAAGACTTCGCGGACGAAGTGAGGAGACACTACGCTGCCTGCGTTACCTATGCCGATGCCCAGGCCGGACGCATTCTCAGTCGGCTCGAGGAACTCGGTTTGTCTGACAACACCATCGTCGTCCTTTGGGGCGATCACGGCTGGCATCTCGGAGAACATGCCGTTTGGGGGAAACACACACTTTTCGAGGAGTCGCTCCACTCCCCGCTCATCATTCGAAGCCCCGGCATGAAGAAGCCCGGAACGCCGACTGAAGCCATGGTCGAAAGCGTCGACATCTTTCCGACACTCTGTGATCTCGCCGGAATCAAAGCTCCGGATTTCGCACATGGCACCTCGCTGAAGAAACAGCTTGAAGATCCGGCAGCAAAGGGAAAGCCGGCGATCTCTTACTTTAGAAAAGGCAGTAAGACGATTCGGACGGAAACCCATCGATTGATCACGTCATCAAAGCATGTCGAGCTCTATGACCACACATCGGAAGAAGGCGAAACGAAAAACATCGCCAAAGAGAATCCGAAGCTGGTAGAGGAGTTGAAGGCAGAGCTGGAAGAGCGGATGAAACGGTAGAGGAAAACGTGAGTTTTTCTTCCGGACGAACACGCCCTTCGAAAGTCTCACGACTTCCGCTCCCGGGCAGGCGTCCCTCCCACTCGCCGGGGAAGGTCGGGGAGTCCATTCACGGATTGACGAACTTCCCGGTTTTCTTCAGCATGATCCAGTCGGCTGGCGCTCCCTACCGAGATCCCAGCTCATACGTTTTTACTATAGCATCCCCAACCGGACCCCTGAGATGAATCCTATCTACCCTTTGCCGCCCCATGCACGGCCCGGCGGCATCCTCGCGATCGTATTCACTTTTCTGATGTTACTCCCGGGAATCCAACCGGCCAACGGAGTGCAAATGTCAGGATGGATGCGTTTCAAGGGGGGCGTCGGCGGAAAAAGCTACTATTCCGAGAGATACTACTATGGAGGCTACGCCCCCTACTACTGCGACAGGGACGAGTGCATCGATAGAACCGGCGTCATTCGATTTTTCGGAGTGACTCCTTTCAAGGCCAAAAATGGCGGGAGAGGTGAGCTTCTGGGAGGCACCTTTACCATGAAAAAACTCGCTGGCCGCGGTGCGCTGGGCAGATACACCGGAGATATCTTTGCCGTCTTCAAACTGGATGGGCAGGAACTCGTTCGCTATGGCCGGATCGGGGTGCGCCTTCGGAAACGGGCACTTCGTACTCCCTTCGGGAAATTCAAGCTAAAGACGAGGGTAAGGGACTATGGATTCCGAAACCGCCAGCTTTTTCGCGGGCGTGGCTTCATCAAGGTGGGCGTCTGGGGGCGCTGAGGACTCGATAACCCGGGCCGCGAGGCTGGTTTCGCTTCCGGACGAACACGTTTTGCGAAAGTCTCACGACCCCGCTACCTACTCGTTCACCTGAAAATACAAGATCGTCGCGGCGTTGCCTTTGCTCTTTTCGTTCTTATCCTCCGCCGTTCGGATCGCGATTTGGTGATAGGCACCGCTCAATCCGTCAGCCAAGACAATGCTCCTGGGATAATTCAATCCGCCGCTGTGTTTGTGATACAAATCGACCGGCTTCCAGTCTCCTGAATCGACACTGACCTCCAGCATTCCCGCATCCGGTCCGGCGAGAATGAAAGCGCCGATCCTTCTTCCCTGGAAGGAGTAGTAGAGAAAGTCTCCGGGGGAATCGGACCGGAGCGCCCGGTATTTTTTGTAATCCTCACGGATCTGCCCGACGGGGAGGAGATCTTTCGACACCTCGGCAAACTTCCAGCCACCAAGCCAGTTGAAAGCCTGTGGATCAACCCGCTTTGCGGCGTAGAAGGAGCGCTCGTCCAGCGGATCCGGCAGGGCGACGTTCTGAGGGGTCTCTCCGGAGATGGTGTCTTCAATTACCTTCGTGATCAGATCACTCGCAAACTGGTAGCCTTTCTGGTTCGGGTGCGTTCCTTTGTAATCCTCCTCCCAGCTCATGCGACCCGCTGCGATTTCGTCCGCGAGAGCTTTTCCGACATCGACCATCGGCACGTCATAGTGACGGGCGACCGCCTTGTGCGCGGCGACGCTGACCGCTTCCTCCCCTTTCTGAATCGTTTCCAGAATACCGGGATTCACATACTGAACCGAAATCACATCCCCGGTCGGGTTGGCTTCGAAATACTGACGAATGATCCCCTCCAGCCCGCGGATCGCGGTTTCCCGATCATGCATCGCATCCTGATCATCATTCACGGCAAACTCGACGATGAGCAGGTCGACCTGGCCTTTTGAGAGAACATCCTCCTCGACCCGAAAAGCGCCTGAGGTGGAGCAGGTGGAACTGAGCCCCGCATTCGTAAACGTAAACTCCACATCGGCCCAGTTCTCCACCAACCAGTCCGCCACCATCTTCGTGTGTCCGTTCACGTTCTGGGTGATCGATCCGCCCAGGAACGCGACGCGGGCTTTGCGTTCCTTCTCCATTCTCGCGATGAAGTTGGAAACGCCGCGCGAGCCCATTTCGATGGCTTGGGGAGGAACCTCTGCCCCGTCGCTGGCTGTGAGGCAAACACTGAAGCTAAGGGAAATTACCAGTACGGGAAAAAGATATCTCATAAGTTGTCTCCAGACAGTAAACGCGACAAGACTATGCGCATGAAACTGTTTTCTTCCCTTTTCGCGTTAGCAGCATTGTTTTCGACGCTTTGTCCCGCAGCCGAAAACCCGAACTTCCTCGTCATCATGGTCGACGACCTCGGCTACGGGGACCTCTCCAGCTATGGGGCGCCGGATCTGAAGTCACCAAACATCGACGCTCTCTTCGATGAAGGAATGCGCTTCGACTCCTTTTATGCAAATTGCCCGGTGTGCTCCCCCACCCGCGCCTCTTTTGTCACCGGCCTCTACCCCGACAATGCCGGCGTTCCCGGTGTGATCCGAACGCCCCTTCCGGAGCGCCCCACCAGTTGGGGAAATCTCCGGAACGACGTCGTCACGCTCCCCTCGCACTTAAAAAAAGCGAACTACGACACGGCCCTGATCGGAAAGTGGCATCTCGGTCTTGAAGCTCCGGATCGCCCGAATGATGTCGGGTTTGATTTCTTCCACGGCTTTCTCGGAGACATGATGGATGACTACTACGATCACCTTCGCCACGGCGAACACTACATGCGACGGAATGATGAACCGGTTCACCCGGAAGGTCACGCCACCGATATCTTCACGGATTGGACGGTCGACTATCTCAAGGAGCGGAAAGACAAGGAGAATCCTTTTTTTGTCTTTCTCGCCTACAACGCACCTCATACTCCGATTCAACCGCCCGCGGACTGGCTCGAAAAAG
>JARGNG010000007.1:156866-176706 GCA_029213265.1 Verrucomicrobiales bacterium
GCCTACAACGCACCTCATACTCCGATTCAACCGCCCGCGGACTGGCTCGAAAAAGTGAAACAGCGCGAGACCGGGATTGATCCTAAGAGAGCCGGACTCGTCGCGCTGATTGAGCACCTCGATCACGGCGTCGGAAAAGTGATCGACACCCTGAAGTCCGAAGGGCTTTGGGAGAATACGGTGGTTGTCTTTACGAGCGACAATGGCGGCCAGTCATCGGTGGGAGCAAGGAACCTGCCCTGGCGCGGCGGAAAGCAGGAAATGTGGGACGGCGGAATCCGGGTCAGCACCTGCGTTAGCTGGCCCGGGAAAATCGAGGCTGGAGCGGTCAACCGGGACCACCTTTCGCTGACGATGGACATTTACCCGACCCTCGCCGAGATCGCGGGAATCCCCGTCGAACACGAGATGGATGGCCGCAGTTTTCTTCCGGTTCTTCTCGGGAAGGAAATGCCGGAAGAGAACCGGCCCGTATTCTGGGTCCGCCTCGAGGGAAATCAGAAATACGGAGGGCTGCACTACCACGCCGCGCGACTCAATGAGTGGAAGCTTCTCCGCAATACCCCTTTCGAGCCCTACCAACTCTTCAACGTCGCCAACGACCCGGGAGAAACGACCCCGATTCCCAGGGCAAAGGCACCGAAAAAATACGATGAGGTTTTTAATGCGCTGATGAACCACGTCAACGAGGCGGGACGTTTTGCCTGGCAGCGCGAAAACCCCTAAGAGGCACCATGGCCCGACGAACCGCTTTCGAGCTCGAGAGAGAAACCTATGGGCAGTCCGTTCGCGGAACGAAGCTGGAGTATATCCCTTCGGCCGGTCGCTGTGAATTGCTGGTGATTGCCGGAATCCATGGAGAGGAACCGGAAACGACGGTTGCGCTGTCCCGCGCCTACCGCTCCCTCCGGGTAACCGAGCTGTCTGCCAACGTCGCGGGCATCCTCGCGGCCAACCCGGATGGACTGACTCTGGGAACGCGGGGTAATGCCAACGGCGTGGATCTCAATCGCAATTTTCCGGGTAAAAACTGGCAGGCCGAACCCTCGTCCTGTCGCTGGCATGCGGATGAAGACGGAGAGCTTCCCATTTTGACCGGCAGCGCCCCCGGTTCCGAGCCGGAGTCCTCGGCATTGATCGATCTGATTGATCGACTCGATCCGGTCCAGGTTTTGACGCTTCACGGGCCGCTTGCCTGTATTGACGATCCGGACGAAAGTGCGCTCTCAGAGTGGCTTGCAATGAAAACCGGCCTGCCCCTGGTGACGGAAATCGGCTACCCCACTCCGGGATCGATGGGAACCTGGGCAAAAGAACGGAAAGTTCCCTGGATCACATGGGAATTCCCCCCGGAAGGAATTGAGTCCATCAGCAAAAGTCAGGTTCCCGTTCTGTGCTCCCTTCTTCGGGGCGAATACCTGTGCTAGAGACGACTGCTCTTTCGATCCCTGCCACGAACTTTCCGTTTGCCAAGGATTGGCAATTTCGCCAAGGTATTGGACATGAAAAAGATTCTCCTTTGTCTCTCTTTTGCCCTGATCGCTCTCGGTTCGACGAGCTGCACTTCCACAGGCGGCTCTGACGGGCAGGGCTTTTACGCTCCTGAACCAGTAAGTCCCGTCGAGCGTTCGGCAAAACTCCAACAGGGCTTCGGATCTGTCCAGCGATCCGGAATTCGCTAGATCCCGGCCGACTCTGATTCAAGCGGCCTCCGAATCAACTTTTCATCGGCAGGCATTTTTGGTAGCCATGAGATCGAATCCCCGATCTCATGGAAAAACTAAGCATCGTCGAATCCGTTCTCGACAACCTTCCCGTCGCTGTTTTCGCGAAGGACGCCAACGACGACTACCGCTTCGTCCTTTGGAATAAAAAGCAGGAAGAAGTCACGACACTGGCAGCTTCGAAGGCGCTGGGAAAGAATGACTACAGTCTGTTCTCCCGGGAATCAGCGGACTACTTTCGAAGCATCGACGACGCTGTCCTCAAGCGGGGACGGCTCCTTCGCGTTCCGGAGGAAATCATCGAAACCAAAAACGGGGATGAGGTTCACCTCCGCACGGTCAAGATCCCTGTCATCGAAGAGGACACGGGGCGACGTCTCATCGTTGGAATCAGCGAGGACATCACCCAGCAGGTCAAGTCCCATCAGGAACTGGAACATCTCAACAAGAACCTGGTCGATACGAACAAGGAATTGCAGGAAACGCAGTTGCAGTTGATTCAGGCAGAGAAACTGGAATCCATAGGGCGCCTTGCTGCGGGTGTGGCTCATGAGGTGAAGAACCCACTCGCCCTCCTGCTCCTCGGTGTTGACTACCTCTCCCAGGGCATTGATCCGGACGACAAAAACGTCGAAACGATTCTTACCCAGATGCGCGAGGCCGTTGATCGTGCCGACCGAATTGTTCGCGGCCTCGTCGACTTCTCTTCCCAGCGTTCGCTGACCCGGGAACCGATGAATTTGCGGGTCGTAGTGGATGAAGTCCTCCTGCTCGTGAAGCACGAACTGACCCGGTCCAATACGACCTGCAAGATCAATATTCCCGATGATCTTCCGCACGTGCACCTCGACCTTTCCAAGTTCGAACAGGTCCTCATCAATCTGGTCATCAATGCCGTCCACGCCATGTCGGATTCCGACGACAAGACCATTGAGATCCGCGCCCGGAGCGAATCCCTGGAGGATGTGGTGAAAAACGAAGGTGCCAGAAAATACGAAGTGTTCCGGACCGGCGACCGGGTCGTCATTCTTGAAATTGTGGACTCGGGATCAGGAATTGATAAAAAGGATGTTTCCCGACTCTTTGACCCCTTCTTCACGACCAAGGCGACCGGTAAGGGAACGGGCCTGGGGCTCTCCGTCGTTCGCAAAATTGTGAACCTCCACGGAGGGGAAATTACGATTAAGAATCGCACGCTCCATCGCGGGGCCGTCGCCCGGATCATTCTCCCTACTAAGCTCGATACCGGTAAAGTTTCGGTGAAATCGAAAGAATCGAAATAGATTGACACTCAAGGTGTTTCTTTGAAATGCTGGAGTCCTGACAACTGCAAAATGGCTAAGAAAATTTTACTGATCGACGACGAGGCCGGGTTCACCCAACTCCTGAAAATGAACCTTGAGAAATCCGGTGGGTTTGAAGTCGCGATTCAGAACGATTCCACTCAGGCGCTGACAACAGCGCGGGAATTCGGACCGGATGTCATCCTTCTCGACGTCGTCATGCCGGGAATGGATGGCGGCGACGTGCAGGCTCAATTTCAAAGCGATCCGATCCTCAAAGATGTTCCCGTCATTATGCTGACTGCTTTGGTCGATTCCGCGGAGCTCTCCGACGGAGCGGTAGCACAGAGTGGCTCTTCCGTGGTCCTGCCGAAGCCGGTCAATCTTGAGCTTCTCATGAAAGTGATCGGGGAGACTCTCGAACCCTGACAGCCTGTCGGCAAAATTCGCTTTGCCTCTTTCTCTTCGACTACGCGTCGAAACCAGAACCGTTCTGATCTGGTAGAGATTCCACTCCTCTGTGGAGTGGAATGGTGGCCAAAAATCACCTTACGGTTCCCTTTCCCGGCACCGGCAAGCGCAGTCGCAATCCGTTTCGGAGGTCGAAGTTCGGACAATTACCTTCGCTGCAAACCCGGACGGTCCTCCCCGAAGAATTCTTTGTCGAATTTTAATTCCGCTTATATTTTGACAATCTTAACTATCGTGTTCAGAATTTGGTTCATAATCGTCCGGAATTTTCTCCTCCTGAAAAGACCGGACCAACGATATGAGTGACCTTCAATCTGAAACCGGAGCGGGCGGTGCGCCTGCCAGTGATGCGATACAGGCAGAGATGTTCAACGGTCGGGACAGTAAGAAACAGGCTGGCCATCGCGGGAAAAAGCGAAGTAACTACGGCGATGGGCTCAAAGCGCCCTCCGCCATCGGAAAGAACTTCGTTCTCGATACCAATGTCCTTCTCCACGATCCGGAGAGCCTCGACAGCTTCGGAGACAATCATGTTTGCATTCCCCTCGAAGTTCTCTGTGAACTGGACCGCTTTAAGAATGAACAAAGTGAACGCGGCGCCAATGCGCGGGCCGTCCATCGAAATCTGGCGAACCTTTTCTCCTCCCAGCCGGGAAATGCGACGGCTGGAATTCCAACGCTCGATGGCGGTTCGATCCGGCTTGTCCCCGGGTCTTCACGGAAAGGCGAGAAATGCGCGGAAACCGATGACCTGCTTTCCACCTTTGGCGGGCAGGATACGAATGACAATCGCATTCTCGTCCGCACCCGGATGATTGAGGCGAAGAATGCAGGACCCACCATTCTCGTGACCAAGGACCTCAATCTGCAGCTCAAGGCTCACGCCGTCGGGATTCCCTGTGAAGACTATCAAAACGACAAAGTCGATAGCGCGCAGATCGGCGAGTCAACGCCTCTAATCATTGATCTCAAACCCAATGATCTGCAGCGTTTTGCCAGTTCCGGTTCGATCGAGCTTTCCACCCGCGGCATTGACGTCCCCCCGAATGAGTATGTCCTCCTCAAGGCCGGGGAGAAACGAACCATGCCCGCCCGCGTGGGAAGCGACGGACTTTTTCACAAGCTCTTTGTTCCGGATCAGATTCGCATTCAGAAAGGCACGCCCCTCCGTCCATTGAATCTCGGCCAGCAGTGCTTCATCGATGCGCTGCTCAATCCGGAAGCGACTCTCGTCACCTGCTACGGCCAGGCCGGCACCGGCAAAACGCTGCTCGCGGTGGCTTCGGCCCTGCATGCCACCTTTGGTGGTGACTACAACGGCGTTACCGTAAGCCGCCCTGTCATTCCGCTCGGCGACAGCCTCGGCTTTCTCCCCGGAACCCTCGAAGAAAAACTAGACCCCTGGCTCAAGCCGATTTTTGACGCGCTCGAGTTTCTCCTCACCCCGGATCAAAAGGGCGGCCCCTCGCGAAAGCAACCGCGGGGAAGGAAAGGAGCTCAGGATTCTGCATTCAAATCCGCGGGGAAAAAAGTCTACGACCCGCTTCTCGAATCTGGACTCGTCGAGGTCGAGGCCCTCTGCTACATCCGCGGCCGCTCCATTCCGAACCGTTTCTTCATTCTTGACGAGGCGCAGCAGTTGACGCCGCTGGAAGCCAAGACCATCGTCACCCGAATGGCCCGCGGCTCGAAACTCGTCCTTGTTGGTGACCCCGCACAAATTGATAACCCTTATGTGGATCGACTTAGTAACGGTCTTGTCTACACTCGCGACCGTCTCCGCGACGAAGCCTGCAGTTCGCATGTTACCCTGGAACGGGGCGAACGCAGCCAGTTGGCGGAGGCAGCCGCAAAGAAAATGTAAGACAAGCGGCCCTCTCGCTCATTACCTGCGAAAGAGCCAGAAGCGTGAACTGGGAGACTGAAGTCCCCAGGACGAAAAACTGTCTCATTTTTCGTTTTGGGGTTTTTCAAGCGTCTCCTACAGTCACCGCAAGATGGCCCGTGACTACACCGTCAAACGAGTTCCCAAAAACACCGGATCTCAGATCGATTACGAGAAGGAGCTGAACGCCGAGCAATTCGCTGCGGTCACCGCACCTCCCGGTCCCTCCCTCGTGATCGCCGGCGCCGGATCGGGGAAAACCCGGACGCTGACCTACCGCGTCGCCTATCTGCTCGACAAGGGCGTCCCGGCGAAAAATATCCTCCTGCTGACGTTCACGAACAAAGCCGCCCGTGAAATGCTGGAGCGGGTTGAACAACTCGTCCCCTACGACACACGCGACCTTTGGGGGGGCACCTTTCACTCGATCGGAAACCGCATTCTGCGGCGTCATGCTCCGGAGCTGGGATGGGAGCGGAATTTCTCGATCATGGATCGGGACGATCAGAAAAACCTGCTTGGCTCCGTCATCGCGGAATGTGAGGTCGACACAAAAACAACGCGTTTTCCGAAACCGGATGTGGTTGGTGACATCTTCAGCCTCGCCAATAACACCGGCCAGAGCATTGGCGACATTCTCGAGGCCCGCTACTCCTACTTCGCGCACCACCAGGAGGCGATCGAATTGATCGAGGAAGCTTACGAAGCCAAAAAGCAGTCAACCAACTCAATGGACTTCGACGACCTCCTGCTGAAGCCACTTCGAATCTTTCATGAAAAGCCCCGCATCCGCGAACAGTACCAGAAGCAATTCGAATGGGTTCTCGTGGACGAGTACCAGGACACCAACGCAGTCCAATCGGAGCTGATCGATTTTCTCGGCGCGCCGCAGCGGAACGTGATGGTGGTAGGCGACGACGCCCAGTCCATCTACTCGTGGCGCGGAGCTGACTTCCGAAATATCCTCGACTTCCCCGAACGCTATGAAGGAGCCGGGAAATACGTCATCGAGACCAACTACCGATCCGTTCCCGAGATTCTCACCCTCGCCAACGCGGCGATCGCGCCGAATACCGAACAGTTCCGGAAAAACCTGGCTCCCTGGCGCGCCGAAGCCGAGATGCTTCCCGCCCTCGCTCCGCTGCAGGATCCGAATACCCAGGCTGCCTTCGTCGCCCAGCGCATTCTCGAGCTCCGGGACGAAGGCGTCGAGCTCAATGAAATCGCCGTGCTCTACCGGGCTCACTTTCACGCGATGGAGCTACAGCTCGAGCTGACCAACCGCGGGATCCCCTTTGAAATCACAAGCGGACTTCGCTTCTTCGAACAGGCCCACATCAAGGATGTCGCCGCGTTCATGAAAGTGATCTACAACCGGCGCGACGAAGTTTCCTTCAAACGCATCGTCAAGATGCTGCCCGGCATCGGTGATAAAAACGCCGACGGCCTCTGGCGGTCCTGGGCCAATTCCGACGCGATCAAAGGCGACCAGCCCGTCCTTTTCTCCGAAATCCTGAGTGACTTCAAAGTTCCCGCCAAAGCCAAAGCAACCTGGGAACAGCTCGGCTACACCCTCGACGAAATCGTCGACGAAACCGGCAAGCCCCGCAAGCCGGCGGCGATGATGCCCTCCATCCTCGGCGGCGTCTACGAGGATTACATGCGGAGCAAGTTCACCAACTTCGACAATCGCCGTCAGGATCTGCTCCAACTGGAGCGCTACGCCGAACGCTTCGACGAGCTCGATGAATTCCTCAGCCAGCTCAGCCTTCTGGCGGGTCAGGATGCTGCAGATGCCTCCAAGGATGAACCGGATGAAGAAGTGGTCTGCCTCAGTTCCGTCCATCAAGCGAAGGGACTTGAATGGCGCGTTGTCTTCGTGATCTGGCTCGCCGAGGGAAAATTCCCCAGCAGCCGCGTCCTCGACGAGGATGCCGAGAACGAAACGGACAAGGGTCTCGAAGAAGAGCGGCGTCTTTTCTACGTCGCGGTGACGAGAGCCCGCGACGAGTTGTATCTGACCTATCCGCAGATCTGGCACGGAGCCTTCGACGGAGAAGTCATACAGCGCCCCTCACGCTTCCTTGAGGACATTCCCGATCCCATGGTCGAGGAATGGAATATCGGGGCGGCCTGGTAGCTCGCCCTCCTGCACTGTAGACGGGGTCTGCGCCCCCGAATGGGCGGCCTCCATTCTCAGGGCGTCCTTTTCGGCCTCTTGGACATTGGGGAGCTCAGCCGCCGCCCTCCATCTAACTAGCGGATGCCTTCAACTCCGCCCACACTTCTCCGAACTGTTCTGCGGCAAACCGCAAATCCTCCTGCGTGTGTGCCGCCGACATCTGGGTACGGATCCGAGCTTTCCCCTGCGCAACAACAGGAAAAGAAAAGCCGATCACGTAGATACCGCGCTTGAGAAGTTCCTCCGACATCCTTGCCGCCAGCTTCGCATCTCCCAGCATTACAGGAATAATGGGGTGCTCTCCGGGCAGGGTCGTCAGGCCGGTCGCCTCGATTTCCCCGCGAAAGAATTTCGCGTTACCGCGAAGCGATTGCAGCAGCTCCGGATCTGTTTCGAGTAGCTCCAACGCTTTCAGGGATGCGGCCACGATCGCCGGGGCCACCGAGTTGGAAAAGAGATACGGACGTGAGCGCTGGCGCAGGAGCTCGACAATGCCCGAGTGTCCGCTGGTATAGCCTCCGCTGGCTCCTCCCAGTGCTTTGCCAAGCGTTCCGGTGAGAATGTCAATACGATCCATCACCCCGCAGTGCTCGTGCGTCCCCCGCCCTGTTTCCCCCACCACTCCGACGCCATGGGAATCATCGACCATGACGAGAGCATCGTATCGATCCGCGAGATCGCAGATCCCGGCGAGGTCGGCGATCGAGCCGTCCATCGAGAACACACCATCGGTCGCGATCATCCGGAAACGGGCCGAGCAGGTTTCTTTCAGTCTCTCTTCAAGATCGGTGAGATCATTATTCCGGTAACGAAACCGCTGCGCCTTGCAGAGTCGAACCCCATCGATGATGGAAGCATGGTTCAGTTCATCGGAGATGATCGCGTCCTCCGGGCCGAGCAGGGTTTCGAAAAGCCCGCCGTTGGCATCGAAGCAGGAGGAATAGAGGATCGTATCTTCAGTGCTCAGAAATCGGCTCAACGACGTCTCCAGCTCCTTGTGAATCTCCTGCGTGCCGCAAATGAAGCGCACGGAAGACAGTCCGAAGCCCCATCGTTCGATCGCAGCAATCGCCGCCTCCTTGACGGCGGGATGGTCAGACAGGCCGAGGTAGTTATTCGCACAGAGATTGAGAACCTCCCCGCCCGACGCCACCGCCATGTGAGGAGCCTGGGGCGTTGTGATCACTCGTTCCGACTTGTAGAGACCTGCGTCGCGAATGGATTCGAGTGTGTTTTCGAGATGAGATTGAAAGGCTGCATTCATACCAAAGTTGCGTGGAAAAATTCGTGTCAGTTCGCGTTTGCGAGAGGGTGTCCCTCACCGATCACCATTGCAGGATTACCTTACCGCTTTCGCCGCTGTTCATCACCGCGAATCCCTTTTCAAAATCATCCGCATCAAAGTGGTGCGTGATCACCGGGGAAATATCGAGTCCCCCCTGCAGCATCACCGTCATTTTGTACCAGGTTTCATACATCCTGCGACCGTAGATCCCGGAGATCGTCAGCATGTTAAAAACAACTGTGTTCCAGTCGATCGCGATTTCTTCGGAGGGAATCCCGAGCATGGCAATCTTTCCCCCGTGACACATGTTTTCCAGCATTTCACGAAAGGCGTTTTTGTTTCCCGACATCTCCAACCCGACATCAAACCCTTCGTGCATGCCCAGTTCCGCCTGCACATCGGCGATGCGCTCGGTTCTCACGTCGACGGTTCGGGTTGCTCCCATCTTCTTCGCCAGGTCGAGGCGCCAGGGATTCACATCGGTGACGACCACATATCGCGCACCGGCATACTGACAGACGGCGGCAGCCATACAGCCGATCGGACCGGCCCCGGTGATCAAGACGTCCTCCCCGAGCAGGTCAAACGTGAGCGCCGTGTGAACCGCGTTGCCAAAGGGATCAAAGATGGAAGCAAGGTCCCGGTCAATGTCGTCGGCATGTTTCCAGACATTGGCCATCGGAAGGGAGATGTATTCCGCAAACGCACCGGGGCGATTCACTCCGATCCCCTTGGTGTCGGCACAAAGATGTCGTCGCCCGGCCATGCAGTTACGGCAGCGCCCGCAGACGACATGCCCCTCGCCGGAGACCACATCCCCAATCTGAAAGTCGGAAACATTCGAGCCGGTATCGACGATCTTTCCCACAAATTCATGGCCCACCACAAGCGGCACCGGAACCGCCGACTGAGCCCAGGCATCCCAGTTGTAGATGTGAAGATCGGTTCCGCAGATTCCAGTTCGGTCCACCTTGATCAGAACATCATTGATCCCGATCTCGGGTTCCGGGACATCTTCCATCCAAAGGCCGGGTTCGGAGGATCGTTTCGCGAGCGCTTTCATATTGAGACAAAGTTTGAATTGAGCCTCCCGCCTTGTCGAGAAGTCGCTGCGTCATACGGTGCGTTTCTTCCGCATTCACGCAATGATTTCCCTTGAGACCCTTTCTGCGGAGTCTCTACGATTCCTTCTATGATTCGAATCCTGCTCGTCCTTTTCTTTTCCCTCCCCGCCTGCGGATTTGCAGCCGGCTTTCGGGATATTCCCACCGAACCGCTCCCCGGAGATGCGATGCTGGAGGAATACTTCGAACGCGAAACACGCCGCGTCACCCAACGCACCGCAGCGATCGTCAGCGATGTCGAGGATTGGCCCCGCTTGAAAGCAGACCTGCGCCGCCAGCTCTTTGAGATGCTCGGGCTTCAACCGCTTCCCGCCCGCTCTGATCTCAAGGCGAAAATCACGGGAACAACGGAACGGGACGGTGTCATCGTCGAAAACATTCTTTTTCAATCCCGTCCCGGTCTCTACGTCACCGGAAACTTTTACCGCCCCGCCGAACAGGATGGGCCTCTTCCCACAATTCTCTATGTATGTGGACACGGGAAAGTCAGCATCGACGGTGTCAGCTACGGAAACAAAGTCCACTACCAGCATCATGGAGCCTGGTTTGCGAAAAACGGATACACCTGTCTCACGATCGATACTCTCCAACTGGGGGAAATCGAAGGACATCACCACGGAACCCATCGGCTCGGTCGCTGGTGGTGGAATGCCCGGAGCTACACCCCGGCGGGAGTGGAAGCGTGGAATTGCATTCGTGCTCTCGACTATCTCGAGACACGGGAGGAAGTGGACGTCGACCGCTTCGGCGTAACCGGCCGCTCCGGTGGAGGTGCCTATACCTTCTGGATTTCGGCTCTCGATGAGAGGATCAAGGTCTCCGCACCCGTCGCCGGAATCACTTCGATGCAGAACCACATCGTGGATGGCTGCATCGAAGGACATTGCGACTGCATGTTCATGGTCAATACGTATCGTTGGGATTTTCCACTCTTAGCATCATTGATCGCGCCGCGACCATTCCTGATTTTGAATACGGACAAGGACCGCATTTTCCCGCTCGACGGGGTCGTCGACGTCTACCAGAAAACCCGCCAGATCTATGCTGCACTGGGTGCCGAGGACAACATCGGACTGGCCATGTATGAAGGCCCTCACAAAGACACGCAACCACTCCGGGTTCCCGCTTTTCACTGGTTCGAACGACACCTCAAGGGAGCATCGATCGATAGCGAGATGCCAAACACCACCGCGCCCAAACTCTTCGAGCCCGACGAACTGAAGGTGCTCAAGGAAATCCCGGAGAACGAGCGCAACACCTTCATCGACGACTACTTCACTCGTCGCGTCCCCCGCTCCGTGAAGCCGGCGGAGTCTGCCTCTGACTTTGCCGCGGAACGCGCGCTTATTATGAATCGACTACGTTCCCGTTCTTTCCGGGGATGGCCTACATCGTCTGAGGACTTGAATCTGAGTGAGGAGTTTCGCGACGAAAAGGACGGCATCGCTTTCAGTCGCTGGAATTTTGACAGTCAGGGATCTGTCAGGCTCCCTTTTTACCTGGCTTCACCGGCCGGAACCCCGATCGAAGATCTCGATCTCGTGGTCGTCAATGCTCTCGACGAAGAAGGCTGGTCCGATTTTCTGAACGGAGTGGGAGCCGCATTTCCCGAAGCCTTTCCCGGAATCGAGATGCCCGAACTTGACGAGGACGCCTTCGCTTCCGAGCAGAAGATGCATCAGTCGCAGAAGTGGGGCATGCTTTACCTTCCCGTTCGCGGAGTCGGTCCCACCGCCTGGACCTCTGACGAGAAAGAACGCATTCATATCCGGCGTCGCTTTGCTCTTCTCGGACAAACCCTCGACGCGATGCGGGTCTGGGACATCCGGCGCGGGATCCAGGCACTTCGGGAGATTGAAGGCGCGGATCAGCCCAGGCTGTGGCTGCAGGCTTCCGATGTCATGGCCGGAAACGCACTCTACGCGTCACTCTTCGAGCCCGACATCCACCGCCTCGATCTCCACAACCCACCGGCGAGCCATCGCGACGGTCCCGTCTACCTGAATGTGCTCCGTTTTACCGATATCCCTCAGATTGCAGCGATCGTCGGAGAAAAGTCGCAACTGCGGCTCTACACGGGGAAAGCAAAAGATTGGAACTACCTGAGCGCCCATGCGAAGAAATTTGAGTGGCCGGAGAAACAATTGCAAATTCGGGAGCCTTCGGAGTGAGGGAGTTCCCTCCCTGCACGCAAATAGGCCGGATCGGACGGATTCCCCGGTGAAATGCGATCCTGCATTTTCGTTGACCCCGTCGATCTTTGCGCCACTTTCCCGCGATGACAGTTCGCACCCGTTTTGCCCCTTCTCCCACCGGCTTCCTTCACATCGGAGGTGCCCGGACGGCCTTGTACAACTATCTTTTTGCCAAAGGACGCGGCGGAAGTTTCGTTCTACGGGTCGAGGACACGGATGCGGAGCGGAGCACTTCCGAGTCCATGGACATCATTCTCGACAGTCTGAAATGGCTCGGCCTTGATTGGGACGAAGGCCCGGGAATCGGAGGCGAATTCGGCCCCTACAATCAAAGCGAACGCGGAGAGATCTATGATCGCTATCTGAGCAAGCTGGAAGAGGCCGGCCACGTCTACGAAGACGAAGGAGCGATCCGCTTTCGGGTTCCCGACAAAACAATCACGGTTCAGGATGTTATTTGTGGAGAAGTGTCCGTCAATCTGAAGGAACAGGGCTCCCGGCGCTACAATACCGAGACGAAGCAGGAGGAGGAAGCCAACCCCGACATCGTGATCAAGCGTCCCAACGGCGGATACATCTTTCACTTTGTCAATGTCGTCGACGATATCGAAATGGGGATCACCCATGTCATTCGCGGAGAGGATCACCTGTCGAACACGCCGAAGCACCTGGCCCTGTTTGAAGCCTTCGGAGCGACTCCGCCGACCTTTGCCCATATTCCTCTCAACCTGAATCAGAGCGGAACGAAGATGAGCAAGCGCGACCAGGGGGCACTCATACACGAATACCGCGAGGCCGGATTTCTTCCCGATGCCGTGAACAACTACATGGCGCTTCTCGGTTGGTCCGCGAAGGACGATACCGAGATTTTTGATGCCAAGGAGTTGCGGTCGCGCTTCGACATCTCAGGCGTGAACAACTCCAATTCGAAGTTCGACTACGACAAGTGCAAATGGGTCAATGCGGAGCATCTCAAAAAGCTGAGCGCAGCCGATTTACTCGAAGCAGCCACCCCTTTCCTCACTGCGGCAGGCCTTCCTGCCGACGATGCGCGCATGCCTGCTGCTCTCGAACTGGCCAGGGACCGCGCTCAACTCCTCAGTGAAATCCCCGAAGTGCTTGCCACCATCTTCGCGGAAGAGGTTTCCTATGATAAGGCCTCCCTCGAAAAGGTGAAAAGCCGCGAGGGCATTGCCGGGGCTGTGACCGCTCTTCGAAACGGCCTTGCTTCGGTGGAGGACTGGAGCATCGATGGAATCAAAGCGGGCATTCAATCCGCCGCCGATGGAATGGGTGCCAAAATGGGAATGCTGATGCTCCCCTGTCGGGTCGGCGTCATGGGCAGCACCAGCGGAGCCGATTTAATACCCGTGTTGGAGTTGCTGGGGAAAGAAGCCGTGTTGAAGCGTCTGGAGGGATTCGAAGGATTGTTGGACGCGTGAAGCCCCGATGAAAGGAGGATAGAGCTCCTGCTCTGTCCTGTTGCTTACTCACTCGCCCATCCAACGCAGGATCTCGCCGACCATTGCCTCTCTCTTCACGGTCCATTCTGCGAGAGTCAGGGGGAACAATCGAATCCCTGCCCGCCGCAAGGTGAGATGGCGCTCCAGAGTAAGCGCTTCCGCCATGGATCCGGGAAATCCGATCACGTCGATTCCGATACTTCTTTCCCCGCGACTGCAGAGAAGATCGACTTGATAGCCTCCCACTGTAAACCGGGGCCTTACTTCCAGTCCATTTTCTTCCAGGGCTGAGATCAGTCCCTGCACTTCCGGCGTGAGCAAAGAGGATTGGATAGATGACTCCACCCTGTTGGGTTTCCCGGATTCAACACTGCGGGCATACTCCAGAAAGCGCGAGACGAGTCCCCGCCCCTTCGCCGCACTGGAAAAAGAAACGAAGATCCGATTTTCAAGGCGGGCCCGGGTGATCGCGACATTAAAAACGTCCTCCCGCTCCAGAAAGCGGAAACTGGCGGCAGGACTCTTGTCATCCACCGCAAAGGAGAGAAACATGATGTCGCGCTCTTCGCCCTGAAAGGAGTGCGACGTTCCAATGAGGAGTTGATTGCGTTCCAGCAGCGTCAGCGCGAGATCGGATTGCTCCACCCGATTCTGAAACGCCTCGACCTGCGCACGAAACGGGCACAGGATCCCCACCGTGAGAACCGGGCTCGGCTTTGTGAATTCGAATACCTGTTTGAGGACCGCATCGATCTCCGCTTCGTTCACGCCGTTTTCCCGACGAAGGCCTGAGACATCATACACCGACAGAGCCGTTCCTCCGTGCCGATCCACTTCGCGATGCCCTGTCATAATCGCGAGCCGTTCCGCGTAGAATTCCCGATTGCTGAAGCCGATGATCTCCGGCCGGCTTCGAAAGTGTTCATTGAGGAACACCACCTGCTTTTGATTCGCAATCCTTCCGGAAAGCAAGTCGACGAGACTGACATTCCGAAAATTGAAGACCTCCGCCTGTTCGCTGCTGAGTTCGTTAAACTCTGCCAACTCCTTCTGTCGGGCAATCGGTAGAAAGGAAATATGGCGGAGCTGTTTCGGGTCACCGGTAATCACCGCCCGCTTCGCACGTGCCAGGGCAGGGAGTGCCGAAGCAATGTCGCACTGGGATGCCTCATCGATAATGACGAGATCGAACAGTTCGTTCTTCAAAGGAATGACCCGGTGCAGGTCGCTTAGTTTCGTCAGCCAAATCGGAAGGGCGGTCAACAATCCCTCCCAGTCCACATTGGCGAAATACTCTTCTTTCTTGTGACTCGTCCGTGCCCGGATCCCTTTGGAAAACGCCTGGAAGGTTGAACGGTGCCGGGACAGAGCTCCACTCAGATAGAAGGATCGAACCTCCTTCAGGTAGGCCACCGTTTGCCCGGTTCTCCCGGAGATCAGTTGCCCGATCTGATCCGCGACGTTGGCCGCGATGGTGTCCGTCTCGACGTGCTTTCGAATTCTCCGCTGTCGCCAACGCGTAAAGAATCCCGGATCCGGATCGGACAAAATATCGCCCCATCTTTCCTCCCTTTCACAACGCTTCTCCAACGCGATCTCGGTTCTCTCAATTCGGCGGGTCAGATCGCTCAGCTCTTTCGCATGTTTCTTGACCCCCTTCCCGGTGACGTCGCTCCGGGTGAAGAGTCCGGAGAGAAGATTCTCGAGAAAACTCTTCAGTTGTTTGAGGTAGTTTCTTCGTCCCGCCCGCACGCAAACACCTTTGAGATCGAGGCTCTGTTCGATTTTGTCGGCAACAACATCAACGGCGTGATCCATCTTCGAAGCAATCAGAACGGACTCGCCGCGACTCATTGCCTCAATCGCGAGGGCGGCAATCGTGAAGGACTTTCCCGTTCCCGGCGGTCCCACCGCCAGGGTCAGCGCGTGGGTTCGGGAGGAAGCGAGCACCTGGCTCTGAGCGTCACTCAAAATGGCGGGAAGATGGCCGCTGAATTGCCTTTTCTGCCCTCTGTACGCATTCCCTCCCTGAATTCCCAGAAGCGCTTTGAACGGACCCGACAAGGGCCCGTCCCCGTCTGCCATTTCCTCCAGGTCGTTGAGAACCCCTCTCATCTCGGAGGACTTCTCAGAAAGAAAAAGCACAGAACCCGATGCGAGGGCGAGCTTTCCTGACTGTCCTTCTAATGCCGTAAAAACCTGACGTAACTCTCTACTGCAAAGTAAATTCGGATACTCGAGACAACACTCCGAGTGCAAATCCGGAATCTGACCTTCCAAAACGCGCCGCAGTTCCGCAACACAGGCTTCGGTGTGGCCGTCGCTGCTCACGGCATCTTCCACGTTGGAGAGGAAATCTCCATCTCCCAGTGATTCAAGGAGGGCGTAGTTGAGGAGGCTTCGTGAAGTATCGATGAGGAATTCGGCGCCCCCTTCCATCACTTCGGAAACGCTAACGGAATACAGCAAAAGCGGAGCAAAAGCAGGTTTTCGGCGGGCATCCTCACCCTCCAACTTTCCCATCAGAAACACGGATCCGTAGAAGAGTTCCCGATCCTTCTCGTAGAGCTTCGCCTTCGTAGCGATATCCGCGGCTTTGCTGCCTGGCACGAACAATTGCCCCTCGAGAAGCGAATCCGAAACAATCTCGTCCCGGCCTTGGAGGATCAGGGAAGCATGCACACGCGAGCTGTCCAGACTCGTCACGCCGGCACGACTGCTGTTTTCACGATAGCAGGAAGCCAGATACCGGAGAATTCCTGCGGCATTGTCTCCGCCACCACTCATCCGGGCTTTTCTTCCTCCACCTCTTTCGGCGGCTGTTGGCGAAGCCGCTTTCCATTTTCCCACCACCAGATGCCAAAGACCACTACCAACATGATCGCTGCATAGATGTGATGGGAAACTCTCGTCGAAGGAACCAGATCCGCAGTCGCCCGCGTCGCTGCAGTGAGGAACATCAACCACACGATCCATCTCCAACGGAGACTCCGCGGACGGATCGAGGCTGCATCATCGCCATGTCCGATCGCAACCCGGTCGGCGGCGAGGAGGATCAGTTGGCTGAATCCGCAAAGAAAGAGAATGTGCTCAAACGCGAATCCCTCGTCCGGCCAGAGCACCCGACAAAGGAAAGCAAGAAGGATCATGGCGAGGCCAAATCGGAGAGACCACGCCCGGGTCGACGGCGCGCTTCCGACCACGATCATCGGCACGGCTCCCCACACCCAAACCACCACAGCAAGAATCCGAAGTCCGTTTCCCGCCTGAATCGAAAGGAACACTTCGACAAAAAAGGAAATCAGAATCAACGCCACACAGGACCAGACCGAGAAGCCTCTCCGGTTGCCGGGAACCGCGTGTCTTCCATTTTTCCCGAGAGGAAAGAACCGCGGGAAGAGATAGGAACCAACCCCAAGCAGAGGAAGCAGTAGAAAGCCCTGATACCCGATCAGTCGATGGAGATGAAAAACCTCCGGCGAATGGTTGGCCCATCCGAGCCCCCACCCCAATAGAGTGATTCCGGCAAGCACAACGGAAAGGAAAGCGATCGCAAATCCGGGCGGTGGCATTTCCCGATCCGATCCCATCAAACGCCGCCCGAGGATCAAGAGCATCCAAAGGCAGGCACCGGCCAGGAAGAGATCGCCTCCCGCAATGGCGACTTTTGCATAGGCGACCTGCCCGGCTGCCCAGAGACCCACCAGTCCAATCAGTTCCCACAATCGCAGCGCCTCAGCTTCGAGAAAACGGGGCCAGGCGGTTCCAAGGAAACCAAAGACAAAGGCGGCGCCGAATCCGAAAATGAGAATCCTAGGATGCTGAATTCCCGGATAGACCGGCCACCATCCGAAATAGTGCATCGGCCAGAGGAGCAAACCAAAGATGGCCGCGACAATTCCGAGGGGGAAGAAGACGCGAAAAGGTTCCGATACCCAGATCGGGGAATCAGTCGGCTGGGTCACGTAGCGCGGCTTACGACTCATACACAAAACAGCCCGCCCCGGTCCGGGGCGGGCTGTGGAAAAGGTAGTCGAGTTTCCGGCGGGAAGCCAGATCAGATCGCGGGAAACTTGACCCACTTCTGGTCGGAGGCGGAGCTTTCGACACACGCCTTGATGAAGGCTACTCCGGCGACGCCGTCGTCCACCGTCGGGAAATCGTATCCGCCTTCGGGAGCGGGATTGCCGTCAATCTGATCTGAGATGGCTCTTGCAGCGGCCAGATAGACATTGGCAAATGCCTCGATAAATCCTTCGGGGTGAGCGAACGGAGTACGGGTGTAGCCGTGTCCGGAGGCGGCCTCGCTGATGTAGTCATTGCCGCGACGGTAGGTTTTCCGGGGAGCATTCGCGTATTTTACGATGAGTTCATTTGGATCCTCCTGATGCCACTCGAGAGAAGCCTTCGTTCCGTAAACACGAATATTGAGGGCATTTTCATCGCCATTGGAAATCTGCGAGGCGTGAATGATCCCTTTCGCGCCTTCGGTGAATCGAATCAGGTTGTTGCCGTCGTCGTCGAGTTCACGACCGGGAATGAAGGCAGTAAGATCCGAGCAGATTTCATCCACTTCCAATCCCGTGATGTAGCGAACGAGATTGTGAGCGTGAGTTCCGATATCTCCCATGCAGTTCGAGATGCCGGCAATCTTCGGATCGGAGCGCCAGTTGTTGATTTTCCCCTGCCCTTCGCCTTCCACATCACCGACGGCGTAGCCTTGAGGATACTCGGCTACGATCTTCAGGATTCGCCCGAGTTCGCCATCCGCGACCATGCGCTTGGCTTCCTTCACCATCGGGTATCCGGTGTAGTTGTGTGTCAGCGCGAAAATGCGGTCGCTCTTGTTGACGATGTCACGAAGTTCGAGGGCCTGCTCGTAGGTCTGGGTCATCGGCTTGTCGCAAACTACATTGAAGCCGGCTTCGATGAAGCACTTGGCGACATCGTAGTGAAGGTGGTTCTGCACAACGATGGAAACGAAGTCCACCTTGTCTTCGCGGGCCGCTTCCTTCTCCGCCATTTCCTGGTAGCTGGCGTAGGCACGATCCAGGTCGATGAAAAAGTCTTCCCCCGAGAGCTTCGATTTCTCCGGATTAGAAGAAAAACATCCGGCGACCAGTTCAATTTTCCCATCGAGGTTCGCCGCCATGCGGTGAACCTGCCCGATGAAAGCTCCACGGCCGCCTCCGACCATTCCCATGCGTAGTTTTCGATTCATAAAGTGATTCCGGAGTAGTTGAAAAAGTGAGACGAATCGTAGCAAAGAGAGAAAGAAAAGCAACCACGGGTGGGTACCGGCACCGATTTCTGCACGTCTATTCGGGGTGGGAAAATTGGCCGGATTACGATAGCCTCCTTCTCATGAAATCCCCTCTCTTCCTCCCCTTGATCCTTCTGTTGGCCGTCGGAGTCCCGAATTTGCGTTCCGATGAAGCTCCGCGTGATATTCTTTTCATCGCGATCGATGACCTGAACGATTGGACCGGCCTACTCAAGGGTCACCCGCAGGCGAAGACTCCGAACCTCGACCGGCTCATGGAGCGGGGCCTGACATTCACGAATGCCCATTGCGCCGCGCCTGCCTGCAATCCCTCCCGCGCCGCCTTGATGAGCGGACTCCGGCCCTTTGAATCAGGAATCTACACCAACAGCATCCCGGCGGCCCCTGTCCTGAAAAATGTGACCACGATCAATCGCCATTTCCTCGCAAGCGGCTACCGGACGATCGGCGCGGGAAAAATTTATCATGGATACAATAGCGAGGGTCGCGAGGATACCTGGACCGAATGGGTCGGGCACTTTTCCACCGACGGAAAGAAACCGGGCAATCTCAACGGCCTCGACCGCGCACAATTTGACTGGGGGCCTCTTTCGATATCTCCGGAAGGAATGCGGGATTATAAACTGACCGACTGGGCGATCGGGGAATTGAACCAGCCCTCGGAGGAACCTCTCTTTCTAGCGGTCGGCTATGTGAAGCCTCATCTTCCATGGTATGTGCCGCAGGAATATTTTGACCGATTTCCGCTCGATCAGATCATCCTGCCCGAGGTCGCGGAGAACGATCTTTCGGATCTACCACCTGCCGGAGTCAAGATGGCGAATCCGGGAGGCGATCACGCCGCCGTCCTGGGCGCTGGGGAGTGGGAAAAGGCGGTGCAGGGCTACCTCGCCACCAACTCGTTTCTCGATGACCAGATCGGCCGCCTCCTCGAGGGGTTGGAG
>JARGNG010000140.1 GCA_029213265.1 Verrucomicrobiales bacterium
TACCGCATTACTTCTCAACGAACGTGTCGTTATGGAGAAAGAAAAGCAGCTTTTTGCTGAGATCGGGAGAGCCCTCTTCAGCGGCAGGAGTCCCGACTGCGACAAGCAAATTGGCATCCGGCGCCAAGGTGGATCGGCCTGTATACGTCGCGGAATAAAATTTCGGAAACTGAATCGAGGGCTGCCACACTTCATCAACCAGAGCGCGGTAGCTGACGGAATGGCCATGAGCGGAAGCGACTTCGAATCGCTGGTTCACGTCGATCCGCCCGTTGTTGCTCATCACAGGGTCGAGTTCCCAGATTGCTCCCAGGTCACGAGGACTGGTTTCTTTCGGGATCGCTTTGCCGCCTTTCTCCAACGGCTGATCGAACGCACTCGTGTAGTCACGTTTATCACCCATGCTGACCTTCGCCCGGTTTCCGCTTCGTCCGATAATCTTCGGGGCAGCCAAAACTGCAACTCCGTCACCTCCCTTCGCCATGGCCTCCTCGACACGCGCCCAGGCACCTCCGCCAAAAAGAGCCGGAAGATCGGATGACGTCAGCCAACCGTGCCAGGCATTGGCGTCAATCTCCACGGCTGAACTGCGAAGACGCAATTGAGCCCCCTCGGGCATTTTTTCCGGTGGAACGACTGCAGTAACGTCTACCAGATCACTGCGGAGAAAAACGAGCAGCATTTTTTCCTTAACGGCGCCGTCGCTTCGATCCGCTTCAAATTTCGTGAGCAAGCGATACTCCCCAATGGTGAAGAGCGATTGCGCAATGATACTCTGCTCCCAGAAGGAAGGAGTCATCACATCTGTTTCCGTAAGTCGTTCACTCGGCACTCGCGCCCCTTCCGTTTCACCGAGATGCCGGGAAAGTTGCAGGGAATAACTCAAGTCCAGCGACGTCCGGTCAGCCCCCAGAACAACATCGACCTCGAAAATCATTCCAACAGGACGCACTCGCATCGCTTTGGGATAATCCGGTCCACTCGTGTCGAAGGGCAGTAACTCCCGATCACTGGGAATGAAAAGTTCCAGGTTGCTGACGAGCTTGGTCCGCTGCCCACTTCGGGCGATCATGGCAATTGAGTTGGCCATGCGAGCCGTACCTGCCTTGATTTTCTCGTCCACAAAATCCCGCCATTCGCCATCGGCGAGATTCTCTTTTTCCCCTTGCATGACATCGTCGAGCGACACCTCAATGAATTGCAAATCGAGAACAATGTTGGAATCAGGAGAGGGAGCCGCTTGCTCCCCACCTTTTTCGCCGGATTCGCGAGTGTAGGGATCTTTCTTTTTCGATTTCTCCTGCGAGATGACATCTCCAACAAAGGCGAAAGTCAATGCAGCGAAAACGGCCATTGGTAGGTAACACAGATTTTTCATACGAAACGAATCTACCAGCTCGACGAAAGTTTGCGTCAAACCACAGTGCACGAACTGTAAAAGTTCGGTAAAAAGAAAATTCTTCGGTAATAGATCGGCGGTCAATTTTCCCCGAGCAGTCTCAAAATCCCGTGCTACCGTCCGCGCATGTTACAGGCAGGCATTGTTGGACTTCCAAACGTGGGCAAATCGACCCTTTTCAACGCAGTCACCCGCACCCGGAATGCGGAGGCGGCGAACTACCCGTTTTGCACGATCGATCCGAATCAGGGTGTCGTCACGGTTCCCGATGAGCGGCTCCAGGTTCTGAGCGAACTGAGCGGATCAAGCAAGCTGATCCCCGCGGCAATCGAGTTCGTCGATATCGCAGGCCTCGTCGAAGGCGCTTCGGACGGAGCCGGACTCGGAAACAAATTCCTCGCCAACATTCGCGAAGTGGATGCGATCGTGCAGGTCGTTCGTTGTTTCGAGAACGACGACATCATTCACGAACTCGGCTCGGTCGATCCGCTGCGGGACATTGAGATCATCAACTCCGAGCTCATCCTTGCCGACATGGCATTGCTCGAAAAGCGTAAGGAGTCCCGCGCCAAAAAGGCGAAGGGAGGCGATAAAGAGTCGCAGCGGGAAGTCGAGCTTATCGATAAACTGATGCCCCACCTCGACGAAGGAAAACCGGCTCTGACAGCTGACCTTACCGACGATGAGCGAAAGCTGATGAAGGAGTTTTTCCTCCTCTCTTCCAAGAAAACTATTTTTGCCTGCAACGTCTCCGAAGACGAATTGGCGGGCGCCCTCGACGATCCGGACGCCCACCCCATGGTAAAAAAGGTGAAGGACTACGCAGAATCGACCTTCGGTGCCGAAGCGATCGTCATTTCCGCCCGCATCGAAGAGGAGATGGTTGACCTCGAGCCTGACGAAGCGGCGGAGTTCCTTGCCGACATGGGTGTAAAAGACTCCGGAGTGTCCGCCTTGATCAGAGCGGTCTATCACCTCCTCGGTCTGCAGACCTATCTCACCACCGGTGAGAAAGAGACCCGCGCCTGGACCATTCGCGCCGGGGACAAAGCGCCCCAGGCGGCCGGCGTCATTCACGGTGATTTTGAACGCGGCTTCATCGCCGCGGAGATCGTCCACTACGATGACCTCGTCGAACTCGGTTCCAATGCGAAAGCCCGCGAGGCCGGTAAGTTGCGTATCGAGGGAAAGGACTACGTCATGCGCGATGGAGACGTCGTCGAGTTTCGCTTCAACGTGTAAACTCGTCTTCCGACCGCCTGAGAATTTCTTTCTCGAAGCGCTTGCGGTGTTTCGTGATTCGACCGTTGACCCGCTTTCTCCAAAGACGGAAGCTCGATGGCTTGAGTTCACGGCGCATCACCTTGATCACTTCCGCTTCCGATAGACCGGTCTTCTTTTCGATCTCCTCGAAAGTCGTCCGGTCCTCCCAGGCCAGGCGGATGATGGCACTTGTTTGAGAATCTGTTTCTTTCACGAGAGTGGATACGGTCACGCCCCGCCTCCGGGTTCCCGAATCCCGGGAAAGCACCAGTTCCATTTCACCGCGGCAAGACGAAACAGGACGATGACAAGCAAGCCGACAAGGAGAGACCATTCCTGCGGAAGCTCAAAGTGGAGCATTCCCCAGTAGATCCAGGAGCCGGTGAAGGAGCAGGTTGCATTGAGCGGGCTCGGAGTAAACAAGGTCGGCACCTCGTTGCAGATCATGTCCCCCACGACACCGCCGAAGGTTCCCGTGATCGTTCCCAGCAAACAGGCTATGAAAGGATTCGCCCCCGCCTCGATTGCATAGCCGGTTCCCACGAGGGTAAAAAGAGCCATACCCAATGCGTCGGGAACGAGAAGCAGCGGTTTGATGTGTTTCACAAATCGCAAAATCACCCCGGACAAAACCGCAATCGCCAGGGTGATCATTGGATAATGCGGATTCCCGATCCAGAACAAAGGGGTTCGATCGAGAAAGAGGTCCCGGAGAGTGCCTCCTCCGAATGCGACCGCGAACCCAACGGCAAACACCCCGACCACATCCATCCCCTTTCTCGCGGCGAGAAGCACGCCGTAGATCGAGCAGACGATTACGGCGAGAAATTCGATTATGACAAGATAGGACATCGAAAACTGATTACTCCCCCGTCTGCCCGGACGCAATTCCCGGTCGTGTCATAAGAGCCGAAATCGGATCAGTCGCCCCCCGATACGTCGCATCGAACAAACATGAGCAGAATAGGATCCTCCGCGTCACTCAATTTCGTCTTCCCGAGTCGGCTCGTGCCGAGAAAAGAATAGTCACCGGATCTCATCGTCACCTGCGTGGTGACTTTCGAAGTCAGAAAGCGGGGCATTTCGATGATGGCCTCGGTTTCCCCCATGGTGGTGACATGTTCCGAGTTCTCGTCAGCGATGACGATTTCCGGAGCCAGGTTCAGGTCAATGAGGTTGCCGTCAGCACCGAGAACAGGATCGACCTCAAAGGTGAAGCCAACATTTCTCACTTCAAAGGCAGTCGGAGTGGCGGGCACAATCGCTAGATTCTTTCTCTCCTCACCCTCTTTCGCGGCGACGCCCATAGGCGGATCGTATTCCGTTGGATACATCCACTCATGAATTGCCTCAACCTTGGCGCGCTGCCCGCTTCTCGCGTGAACCGCCATCGTCTCAATGATTTTTGCCTCGGCCGATTTGACCCACTTCTGCACCTCCATTCGCAAAGGCGTCGCGTCCGTCGTGATCGGGTTTTCCAAAAGCCAATCACTGAAGTCCATCGCCTCGACTTCGATGAACTCGCAAATAATCATGATTCCGGGAGGAAGAGGAACTCCTTCGGCTTCCGCCCGGGCTTCTTTGACAATCCGTTTCTCGATCTGCTCTTCAACCGCTTTTTCAAACTCGTCGACTTTCTTGTCCTGAGCACTCCCGGGGAACAGAAGTCCTGCCAGGAGAATGAGTGGGATTCGTTTCATCATCCTTCGAGGCTAGGAAATCCCAGACACAGACACAAAGGAAATATCGGGCAATTCAAGGAATGATAGACAGAAGACACTGATCCTGTCGCTTCTACCGCGATGCCTGTGCTTCCCCTCACACTCAACCGGGTTGGGTCGCTCAGGTAACCCTGTTGATTCTTTTGATCCGCCCCGAATGGGGAGAGCGGAATCATTGACTTTCCAATCCCGAACCTTACAATTTCCGCTCCATGGTTGGTGCCCGCCGCGTAACAGCCTTTGCACCTTCTTATTACCTCTATGAAAA
>JARGNG010000040.1 GCA_029213265.1 Verrucomicrobiales bacterium
CTTCATTTCCTGCTGCTGAAACGCCTCTTCCGGTTCCTCTTCTTTTTTCCCGAATACGCCGTCTAGAGTCTTGCATCCCGTCAGAGGCAGGAAAACTACGAGGGCCGGGAAGAGGACTTGGATTTTGAGGGACGTTTGCACCTTGTAAGAATGACGGACGGGAGCGAAAATTGCAAGACGCCCTCGTATTCGAATGTCCGATACTTCCCACACTTCCCTTTTCGTTTACGGAACGCTCCTCGTGCCGAAAATCTGGAATGCGGTGACAGACTGTTCTGACCTGACTTCGAAGCCGGCCTCTCTCGCAGGGCATCGAATTGCCAAAGTGAGAGGCGGCGATTTCCCGGTCATCACGCAAGACCCCTCCGCAAAGCGGCCCGTTCCCGGCAGAGTCATCTTTTCTGTTCCCAAGACCGCCATCCAGAGGCTGGATGCCTACGAAGACGGGTTCTACGAGCGGGATCGAGTCTCCATTTTGTGCGAGAGACAAAAAATCGAGGCGGAGGTATATCGGGTTCCTATCCCTCTCGTTCCCCGGCTTTTCTCCGACGATCCCTGGACCCTGGAATGGTTCGAGGCGAACGCGCTGGATGAGTATTGGAACTACCATTTCGGAAGCTGAACGATCCGCTTTTACGTGTTCAATTCCCGTTCGCAATACCTCTCCTTCTTTGGCATGGTGAGCCATGTCGCGAAAGATCCTGCTTTTCACCCTGGGTATTGGCCTTTTCAGCGGAGCCCTCTCTGCTGAGAAACCGAATTTGATTTTCATCCTCGCCGACGATCTCGGATATGGAGACCTCGGTTGTTTCGGCCAGGAAAAGATCAAGACCCCCCGTCTTGACGCGATGGCGACCAAAGGGATGAAGTTCACTCAGTTCTATGCCGGATCGACGGTCTGTGCTCCCTCCCGTTGTGTTCTCATGACCGGTCAGGATACCGGTCACTGCTGGGTCCGGGGAAACGGAGCCGCAGATGCACAAACCCTCCGTCCCGATGATATCACAGTAGCTGAAAAGCTGAAGGAGGCCGGCTACAGCACCGCCCTGATGGGAAAATGGGGGCTCGGGGAACTGGGGAGCACCGGGCATCCAAATCGGCAGGGCTTTGATGAATTTTTCGGCTACTTGAACCAGCGCCATGCCCACAACTTCTATCCGGAATTTCTGATTCGGAACGAGGAAGTCGTCAAACTGCGCAACATCAGTTCTCCGAAATGGGAATCCATGCGCATCGAATCCGGCAAGCCCGTCGATGGGGCCGGCTTTGCGACGCCGGAGGGAAAAATCGACTATTCTCACGATCTCGTTGTCGACGAAACGACGCAGTGGGTGAGAAAGCAGGCGGAGTCCGACACCCCGTTCTTCCTCTACCTGGCCCTGACGATTCCCCACGCCAACAACGAGGCGGGCCGGGGTCTCGGCGATGGCCAGGAGGTGCCCGACTACGGCATCTACGAACTCGAAGACTGGACCAACCCCGACAAGGGTCAGGCGGCGATGATTACCCGGATGGATCGCGACATCGGAAAACTCGCCGATCAGCTGGAGTCTCTCGGGATCGCGGAGAATACGCTCATCTTCTTCACTTCCGACAATGGTCACCATAAGGAAGGCGGAAACGATCCCGAATTCTTTGATGCCAATGGCCCTCTACGCGGCATGAAGCGCGATCTCACCGAGGGTGGCATTCGAGTTCCCACAATTGCCTACTGGCCGGGAACCGTCGCAGAGGGAGTGGAATCTCATCATATCGCCGGATTTACCGACTGGATGGCAACCGCCTGCGAACTGGCCGGAGTCAAGGCACCTGCAAACACGCAGTCGGTCAGCTTTGCTCCAACCCTTCTTGGAGAACTCGACGCACAGCAAGAGCATGAATACCTCTACTGGGAATTTTATGAAAGAGCCGGTAAGCAGGCCCTTCGATTCGGCGATTGGAAAGCGATCCGCAAACCCATGCATACAGGGGAAATCGAACTCTACGATCTGGGAAAAGACCTCGGTGAAGAGAACGATGTTTCGGCAGAAAATCCGGCTGTGATCGATAGAGCCAAAACGCTTTTCAAAAAGGCCCACGTATCAAATCCCAACTGGAAAAACCGGCCGGCGAAGAAGTAAGAGCTACGGTGCCGGCGCACCAGGCTCCCCCAAGGGAATGTCGCGCCAGTTGCCTTTGAGAATATACACCGGATCCAGTCCGATCAGGTCCCGGAGCTGCTGCGCTACGTAGGTGCTCTTGCCACACTCCGCGGTGTCACAATACACCACGACCGGATTGCCCATGGCATCCTGAAGACGATCCATGTGCTGAAACATGAGGTCCCCCCATTCCGCAGCATTGAGCAGGATGGCGTTGGGCAGATGCCCTTCTTCAAATTTCTTCTTCGAACGGGCGTCCACCCAGAGCACGTCTCCCTCCCCTGACAGAGCGGCCGCTTTCTCCGGCAAAATTTGCCAGCGCAACTCTTCGGGACTCGACACCCGATACCAGGCAGGTCGCTTGGGGTGAAGGAAAGCGGAGAGGACCGCGGCAAAAACTGCCAGAGTTCCAATCGCAATCACCTGCCCCGCTGTCGAGTTCAGTTTCATTGGATCGCAAAATAAACGAGGGGACGGGCGTATTGCTCGATTTCGCAATCCGTTTCGATCCTCGCGATACCCAAAAGACTGTTTTCAGTCGATTCCGGAGTCAGCTTGATATCATAGGCGCGCCCCTCCTCCACTACGATGAGCTCGCACTGCATTTCCTTTCGTTTACTCTCGACGCTCAGGATCCGGATCGGCTTGTCCCGAAGAACCCGAAATTCGACTACTTTGGCCCCGGCCTTTTCCCCGACTTCCCAGTTGGTCATGGGATTGTCGATTTTGTAGATCTCTTTCGTTTCAATGCGGGTCGTAAGAAGCACGGGGCGCTCCCGCTGCTCTGTCACCACAGTGATGTTTCTCTCCGACTTTCCGTGAAGTTTTTCCGTATCAAATACACCCAGAACGGTGGCCGTCTCGCCCGGGGGAATCGGGTTGGCATCAATGGTCACCGAGAGACATTCGCAGGTGCTGGAGAGCTTCGTAATTTCGACAGGATTCTCCCCTTTGTTCCTGACCGTGAATGTGGATTCAACAATTTTCTGACCGGCTTCCGCCTCGATCGCCTGAAAAATCGGTTTGAAGACCAGGTCTCCCACCGTATCGACCGGCTTGATGATTCGGACACCGGGCTTGATCTCTTTTGCTGACACCGTCGAGGCAGCGGAGGAATTCGCAGCTTCCGGGGACGGGGGAAACCAGTGGTAAATAAAGAAATAAATCACCACCCCGGTCACCGAGACGAAGAGCCAGGAAGGAAAGGTAAATCGGGCGAGCTTCTTGTGTGTTTCAAAACGACCGCGCAGTGCCGCAATGACGAGAAGAATGATCAGCGGAACATTCACCACCGCCAGAATGATGTGGGGAACCAGGATCGCGAGATAGACTTTCCTCGCGGTGGGATATTCTTCCGGAAATGTCGTGTGCCCGACTCCGTAGTGATAGAAGAGATAACAGACGAGAAAAACAGCCGAACTCACGAGGGCACCCAGCATGACCCGCTTGTGAGCCTCTTTTCTCCCCGATTTGATGAGAAGAACCCCGGTCACCAACAGGACGGTACTGAGCGCGTTGAGCGTCGCGTTGATCGGAGGGAAGACAGAATAATCAATTGCCGCTATCATCGGGAATCTGTTGGGAAGGAAATATCGGAGGAAAGTCAGAGAGCTTCAATTCCGGATTCAATACCATCTTGAGATCACGTTTGAGCCGTTTCACTTCGATATCGCCGCGCTGCAAGTTCAGGACATCGTAGTAACCTCGAATGTTCGCCTCTCCATCAACAATCGCGAGTCTCTGGTCATGAGCAAATTCGCCCTGGGAAGCAATGACGGCGGGATCGGTCTGCTTTTCCGTCGCATAGAATTTGAATTCCGAGATCATGTATTTGGCGATCTCTTCAGGATCACCTGTCAAAAACCACCAGTCCAGCGAATCGATGCCGTTTTTCTTCACCCAGGCGTCCATCTTTTCCGGGGTGTCTCCCGCTGGATTCACGCTGATCGAGATCAGTCGAAAGGAAGGAACATTTCCGAACGTATCCTCCAGTTCTTTCATCACGGAAGCAAGACCGAGACACCCGGCGGGACAGTCGGTATATTGATACCCGGCCACAAACACGTGGTCACGCATTTCGCTCAGAGAGACTTTACGACCATCACGATTGATCAAGTCGATATCGGTCTCGAGACGGGCGACATGAGGCGGACGCCAGTTCTGCTGCTCGTATTCCGTGCGGATCAGGTAGGCCCGAGTCACAAAAATCGACCCGAATGCAATCACGCAACAAACGCCGATAATGGATCCCCACCAGGCGATGAGTTTGCTGCGGGGAATTTCTGGAGGTTGTTCTTCCATGGAGTTACAGAGGATTACGTTTTCCCCGATCAATCAGGTCCAGGCAAGATAGGACGCGACCATCATAAGGGGGAGATAAAGAAGCGTGTAGAAAAAGAGTTTTCGTGCATCGGCTCGCTCTCCACTTTTCAGGAATTTCAGGGAAAACAGCAAAAGAATCAATCCGAGCAAGCCGCAGGGAACGGCACCCCAGGGGGCCAGCAAAGAAGTCGCCAAAGGAAAGCCCACCCCGAACAGAAAGGTGAGTACGGCAAAAAAGGTGGCAATCTTCGCGGTGTGTCGGCCTGACTCATCTTCGTTCGACCACATCACAAATCCACCTCGCTTGTATTCCTCGCGATACATCCAGTTGATCGCGGCAAAATGCGGCATTTGCCAGAGAAAGAGCAAAGCGAAAAGAAAGATCGCACCCAGCCCATACCAGGACTGCGCACCTGCGGTCCATCCGATCAAAGGAGGGAGCGCACCGGAAACCGCACCGACAATGGTGTTCGACGTCGAGACCCGCTTCAGTGGAGTGTAAATAAAAAGATAGGTGAGAAGCGTCGCCGCAGCCATCGCTGCCGCGACAATATTGACCTTTACCCCGAGATGAATCAGGCCAAAAGCGCAGAGCAACCATCCCAGAACAAAGGCGAAGGGTTTGGGCATGCGATTCGCGGGCAAAGGCCGGTCCGAGGTTCGTCGCATCTTCGCATCCGCATCCACTTCCATAAGCTGGTTAAACACGGCGGAACCAAATGCAGCGAGAGTCGTCCCGAAAATCATGTGGAGAAACGTCGGCCACGAAAAAGATCCGTCTGATTTCGTAGCGACGAGATAGCCGAAAACAGCCGTCAGCACGACGAGGATGCTGAGACGGGCTTTCGTCACAGTTACTAAGTCGTCCTGTAAGCGTTTCCAAAAGCTCACCGGCGACTTGCTTGACTGCGATTCTACTTCGTTTCCCATCTCCTGATTCAGAAGTCCGACTGTATACTCAGCTTCCCGAATTCGCCAGCGAACCATGAGATGGTATGCCACGCCACGCTTTCACGGAAAACACGAAGGAAAGTGCCAAAATTGCCAAACCATTGAGAACGTGAACATTGGTCACCCAGAAACTTTTTCCCGTTCCTATGACCGTCAATCCAAGTGCTATCTGCGCGAGAATCAGACCGACAATCCATCCTACTGCCCGCATCGCTCGTCCGTCGGAGCGCTGCCGCCCGCCCGCAAGCCATATCAGTAGACCGATGGCGAACAGCAAAACACACACCGCTGTGAATTTGTGAAGGAAAAGAACGATGACAATGGGATTTGTAAAATCGGGAATCCATTGTCCCTGCGTTGTTAAGAGGTCTGTATCGACGAGGCCGCTGCGATGGAAATGCCGCATCGTGGCCCCGAATATGAGTTGCAGGGCCACGAGAAAAACGAGTAATCCTCCCGCCTTCTTCGTCCAGCGGAGGCGCGCCTCCAAATCAGCATATCCCAGTTCATTCCACGATGCACCCGAAACGAGAGCTATAAGAATCAGAACACAAAAGAACATCTGAGCAAAGCACCCGTGAAAGACTGCGAACCCATCAGAAATTTCAGTCACCCGCAACCCACCCAATATCGCCTGGGTCGTCACCATGAGAAGTGCCAGCGCTGACAGTTTCTGGATCAGATTCCATCCACGTCTTCTCCAACTCCAGATCAACCACGCGATAGGAACCGCGGCGAGTCCAAGAGCGATCCACAGCAATGTCTGCTTTCTCGATGCATCCATCCGCTCAGCACCTGCCGCGATGAACATCCCCAGGGAAAATGCGAGCCAGAGCACAAGAGCAAAGACCTCCAGAGCCCGGCTTCCCGACCGCACGTAGGACCAGGAAAACAAAATCAAAACGAGAATACCCACCAGTTTTGCGAGGAGGCGATGGCTATGCTCCAGAAA
Source organism: Verrucomicrobiales bacterium (assembly GCA_029213265.1). Taxonomy (GTDB): domain Bacteria; phylum Verrucomicrobiota; class Verrucomicrobiia; order Verrucomicrobiales; family DEV007; genus Arctic95D-9. Next base: position 6,367 of record JARGNG010000040.1, read on the forward strand.
AGGAATCATGTTATTCAACCATCCCGGTGGATTTATCGTCCCCATACTGAGAGGCCAGTCGGCGAAGATCATTCCTGCCTGCTTGGTCGTTGTCGCAGCTCCCCACCAGATCAGCAAGAGCCCTACGAAGACAATCAGCTTCGCGAAAAAGGAAAAAGAGCGACCGGGATGATCAGGGGTATTCATGCTACTGATAAATACGCCAAAAGAGGGAAGGAGGAAATGGAAGCGGATACAAAAATGGCGGATCGCCATCGACGTCCGCCATTCCACAAATCAGTCTTTCCACTTTCGATTACTGCTCTTTGGGTAGAAGCGGGTTCTGCGAAGCATTCCACTCGTCAAATTCCTCGGAACTGACGGCATTCACGTAGGCTACCATCTGTGCATGCCCTGCTCCGCAAAGCTGAGCACAAACGATATTCCACTCCCCTTCCTTCTCAGGAACAAACCAGAGCGGAATCTCTGAGCCGGGAATCGCATCCTGCTGTGAGAACATGGGAACAATGGCGAGACCGTGGATGACATCTTTCGAAGTCACTTGGATCACGACTGGGCGTCCCACCGGGATGACCAGCTCATTCGTGGAGATAAAATCATCAATCGAGTTCGGATCTTCTTTGACAAGACCGACCGGATTGGCCCCACTGATTCGCTCGTGGGAAGTCATGCCGACCATGTTGTCTTTACCCGCGTAGTGGAAGGTCCAGCGATACTGCTCGCCGACGGCTCTGAGGTTCACAACCTCTTCACCGGTCGGCCGTTCATTCTTATCGGAGCGCTTCGCCCACAGGGGAAAGGCGAAGCCCAGAAGGAGAACAACCTCAACGATCACCACGCCAACCTCGATGTGGGTCGAGAAGTGCGAGGTAATCCCGCTGTAGCTCGCTTTGGGGTTATTCTTTTCCCGAAACTTAAAGAGAATCACAATCAGGAAAGCGGTCCAGCCGACGAAAAGGATCGCCATGAACCAGTGAATGAGGGCGAGCATGTGATTACCGACATGCCCGTGGCGGGATGCAATTTCATGCATTCCGGTAACTTCATTGATCCATTCTATCATAATAAAAATTAAGTTGCGCTTCTGAGAGCTAAATCAGTTGGAGGAATCAAGGCCGTCCTCCATGGCCGTTCTGCGCGCTCGCTTGGCGAGATAAACAATGAAGCTGAGGAAGCTCATGAGAACGAGGCAAAGAACGACGAGAAGGAAAGCAATCGCCGAGTTGGCAGCCATTGCGGTCTTTCCCTCAGCACCACTCATGCACAAGGGGCAGGCAAGTATCGAATTCATCATTGCAGTGTTCCTTTGGGTTTCACGATTACGTTAGACGATTACGTCCTTGGCTTTCTTCAGGAAACGAATCCCGTAGACGAAAAGGGTGATTCCTCCCACCAGACTCAACCACCCCATCAACTGAAACATTCCCGGAAGCCCCGGCGCGAAAAGGCACCATGCTGCAAAGCCCAGCGAAAAGAGAGTGCAGAAGCCGATAAAACCGATGTGGAAAAATTTCAGGGACATATTCGAATCAGGGCTAGAGTTTTTCGATCAACTTCCCGTTGGTCGATTCATACGTATCATATTGCTCCAGAATCGGATCCGAAGCGGTAAACAGAGTCAGGACCATCAATGAAAGGAAGAAGAGCACTGTAAAAACGAGAGTCTTGTAAACGAGGCTTTTTTCATGATTCAGGTGCATGAAAATCAGGGCCACCAGAGAAGCCTTGAAGGTGGCTACCGCCAAACCGATTACGTAGTCACCGGGAGTTGGACCCGGAGGGCCCACGTCAAAGGGCGCCCAGAGGCCCAGCGCGAGCGTCAAACCCGTGCAAAAGAAGAGCGCGATTCCTACCATCAGGTAGCTTTTCTTGACCTTAGCCCAGTCTTGAGTGTGTTCTGCCATTACGTGAGAGAATAAAGTTTAAAGGTGGTCACCCCGTTAGAGGAGATACATAATCGGGAACAGGAAGATCCAAATCAGGTCAACGAAGTGCCAGAAGAGACCTCCCACCTCAACACGATTCGCGAGATGTTCGGGATTCTTGAGGTAAAGCTTCTTGCCGAAAACCACGAAGAAGAGCAAGACCAGCGCCCCACCGACAACGTGGAGACCGTGAAGGGCCGTCATCGTAAAGTAGATCGCGTAATAGTTTCCGTAGCGGGGGCCATGGTTACCCATGAACTTGATCTTATCCCGGGGAACCGTAATCGTCCCGTGATGGCCACCGTCGCCCTCTACCTTTGAACCGGCAGCAGAAGGCTTGCTTTCACTGCTGTGAACCTCAACCTCATGCTTCTCCTCACCTTTCTTGGAATGCTCGTGATCGTCGCCATGCTCGTGATCGTCGCCATGCCCACCGACATGCACGTAGTGCAAGTTGAGTTTGTGACCGCGCAGCATCTTCTCGGGCATAATCTCATTACGCTCGGCGTAGTATTCGCGGAAGGTCTCGTAGTATTTCTGCTGTTTCGCGAAAAACTCCTGTTTGGCACCTTCATCGTTCACCACGTCCCAGAGAATTGAATCCCGCTGCTTCTGAGGAAGCACGAGCTGCATATCAACCTCGTGAATCTCAAACAAAACATCGTCACTTATGAGCGTTCCCTCTACCTTGCTTCCGTCCCGGTAATTAACACCCGTGTCAGAGTGTCCAATGACCTTGCGTGGGTTGGCGTGAAGGTGGAAAGGCTCCGCCGCCTTCAATGTTGCCGAAGTCGTAACAGAAACCGGAGTCGGAGTCTCCGCTCCTGAGGCGATTTCGGAACGGTATCTCTTGCGTTCACCGGTCAATTCCCCGGCTACCCTGCGGCGTTCCTGAAGGAACCACTTCTTCAACTCTGACATGGATGTCAGAGTGACAGCTGATCCATCTTCATTCTTTGCATCGACTACAGTGAAGGTGGGAAATGCCTCATCATCGAGATCTTTGAGAAAGGCAGGGAGAGCTCCCTGAATACTGAAGGAAACCGTGGTTCCTTCGAACCGAACTCGATCCGTCTTATCGAGGATGGTTCCTTCCATCACGGAGTTATCAAGCAGCTTGATACCATGGTGATGATTCAACTTGCTGTTGTATTCGACCCCCTTGATGCACATGAAGACCACGGCACAGGCGACAACAGAATACATGTAGATCTGAAATCGTCGCCAGTTCCGCTCTTTCAAGGCCACCCAGGCGAAAACCACTCCGACACTGGAACCAATGAGGACAAGCGTGTTGATGAATCCAAGCCAGACGTAATCCTTGTGAACATTCAGCCCCCATGGCCAGGGATTATCGACACCGTCCTGTACTCCTGCGCGCAGGAACACATAAGCGGAGAAAAGACCGCCAAACAGCATCACCTCAGAGGCAAGAAACAACCAGACTCCAAGCTTCGCGTTGTAGAGGCCTGTGTCCCGGCGGGGTTTCACTTCGTAGGGAATCTCCATAGTATTAAATCAAATAAGTAGTTTCCGGTTGGGGAAAAGACAGTTCGAACGCCTACGCGTGAGACTCTTCTTCCTCCACCTCTTCAGCACCGTTGTCTTCCACAAGTGCGGTAGGACCGTCCTCAAATTGAGGCGTATAATCTTTGTCTGCTCCGGGCACGCTGTATTCGTATGGGCCGCGATACGCAACCGGCTCGGTGATAAAGTTGCCGTGTGGAGGAGGCGTAGGCGTTGCCCAGTCCAAAGTTGTGGCGTTCCAGGGGTTATCGCTGTTGGCCTTCTTACCAATAAAACCACTGATGAACAAATTAATGATGAAAGGAACCTGCGCCACAGCGAGAAGCCAGGCTGCCCCGGAGGTCACAATATTCAAATCGATCATGCGCACCGCTGCGTCCGGCTCGATGACGCGCAGCAACTCACAAATGTTGGCGATAAAGCTGTTCGGCTCGGCGAAAACCTGATTACTAATCTGTTCATACGCCTTTCCCCCATCAAATGCGCGGCGGTGAAAGCCCGCCATTCCCTGAAAGAACATCGGAGCAAAGATGCCGTTCATGAAGATAAGAGAAGGCCAAAAGTGCCAGTGCCCGAGACGAGTTCCCATCATGCGTCCGGTGATCTTCGGATACCAGTGGTAAATTCCGGCAAAGAGGGCGAAAATTGTTCCCGGTGCGACCACGTAGTGGAAGTGACCGATCACATAATAGGTGTCGTGCAGATGCAGATCCGGAAGACTGAAGGCGAGAGGAAGACCCGTGAGTCCTCCAATTCCAAACATGGGAATGAAGGCCGTCGCGAACAACATCGGCACGTTAAATCGAATCGAGCCACCCCACATGGAAATCAATAGCGAGGTGATCAAGATTACCGACGGAATGGAAATCAAGACCGTCGTAGTTTGAAAGAAGGTCGAAATCGCCGGCCCCATTCCGGTAATATACATGTGGTGAGCCCACACGATGAAGGCAAGAAACCCGAGAACCATTACGGCGTAGACCATCGTCTTATAGCCCCAGAGAGGTTTTCGCGTGTTACAGGGAATGATCTCGGAGACAATCGCAATCGCGGGAAGAATCAAGACATACACCTCCGGGTGAGCGAGGAACCAGAACAGGTGCTGATACAGAAGCGGACTTCCACCACCGGCAGCGTCAAAGGCCATTCCGCTGACGTTCAATCCGGTCGGGATGTAGAAACTGGTCCCTGCCATGCGATCCATAAGCTGCATGATCGCAGCCACCTCAAGAGGCGGGAAGGCCAGCAGAAGAAGGAAACCGGTCACCAACATCGCCCAGACGAAAAACGGCATGCGCATCCAGGTCATACCCCGGCATCGCAAATTGATGATCGTACAGATGAAGTTCACCGCGCCGAGAAGAGAGGAACTAATCAGGAAAACCATTCCCATGAGCCACTGCGTCTGCCCGGTCCAGAATAAGTCGCCGTAATGGATATCGGTAGTCGTCGCCAGCGGGGAGTAGTTTGTCCAACCGGCCTTTGCCGCCCCCGATGGAAGAAAGAAGCTGACGAACATGAGCACTCCGCCGAGAAGGAAGAACCAGTAACTGGCCATATTGAGGCGTGGGAACGCCATATCAACCGCACCAATTTGCAACGGGGTCACGTAGTTTCCGAACGCTCCGAATGCGAGCGGCACCACGCCAAGGAAAACCATAATTGTTCCATGCATCGCACCGAACATATTGTAGAGATCGCCGGTCACCTTGCCGCCATCGTCAAGCCAGGCCTGAAACCAGGGCCAGTCCGCCAGAAGAGGCACTGCACGATCCGGATAGGCGATGCTCCAGCGCATCACCATCATCAGGAAGAAGCCAAACGCCAGGAAAATCAGCGAGGTGAACCCGTACTGAATCCCGATCGTTTTGTGATCTGTTGAGAAGATGTATTTCTTCCAAAAAGGCTCGTAGTGATCGTGGTGATCATGATCGTCATGTGACTGATCGGTGGTCTCTACCGTGACTGTGCTCATAAATTTCGAAAGTTTTTTTGGCTTCGATAGAATCAGGAAATCAGGCGCGAATCAATTTCATTTCACGACTCACACCCTATGGATACGTCTATCCTTCAGCGACCGGTTCTCCTCCACCGACTGGTTCTCCAGTCTCAAGGTCAACCTTTGAACCGGGAAGATTCTCGCTTTCCGGAATCGCAAGAAGCTCTGCTTCTGTGTAGGGCGTTGCCTGTCCACTGAATTGCTCGCGTGCTGCCTTCATCATGTCGGTGGTTACTACGCCGTCATCTCCTTCAGGGAGACTGCCGAATTCACGTCGAATGTAAGTTATTACCTGAGCAATTTTCTCGTCATTCAAACTGTTCCAGGCCGGCATCAACTGATTGTAGGACTGACCGGCGACCTTAAAGGGACCATTGATGCCGTGAAGGAGAATCGCACCCAGACGCGCTGTTCCTCCGTCAACCCACTCAGACCCAACGAGGGGCGGGAATTGTCCCGGGATACCAAGACCGGATGCCTGATGACAGGCAATACAGTTGTTGTAAACCTTCTTACCGTCTTTGGTCCAATCTACGATCCAGGCAACGGCAACGCCCTCGGCATCTGCGCCACCTAGAGAAGGCTTGGGAGTGGGTTGGTAATTTTCGCTGATATAAATACTATCACGAAAGCCGTTGCTCGTACTGAAGAGCTGGCCTCCTCCGAGAATCAGGATAAAGGCACTGGCTACGAGAACGGAAATTCCCACCGTTCCTTCCCCTCCGGGATGAAGGGGATTTTCGCGACGCACGGAGTCATGGAGCTCAACCGCACTTACGGTTCCCTGCTCGTAATCGATGTTCTTCTGTTCCTCGCTAGCCATCTGAATCTAAAAAGTTCAAAAATAAGTTCAATTTATCACGCTTATCCCCTGGATGGGACCGGCTGGTCCTTCTTCAGTGAAAGAAGATAATCGACCAGAGCCTCTGCCTTTTCCGTGGGAACGAGACCTTCGCCATAAGGAGACTCTTCGTAGAGGTGCATGTAGGCAGGCATTCCGCTGTTGTAATCGAGACTCTTCGGGTCGGAGAGATGCTGATGCATCAGTTCCGGAGTGGTGATCCGATGCCCCACATTGGAAAGATCCGGGCCAATCCGCTGATATCCGAGAGGAGCAACCGTCTCCAGCATGTAGTCGCGGGCCTGCGTCTCGCGGGCGAGGCCATCAGCCTCACGTCCACCCCATCCCGGTCGCCACATGTCCGGACCGGCGTAAGTGGGACGCACGACCTGTGTGTGGCAGTAGGCACAACCTTCGGCCGCATAGATCTGACGACCGTAGTCACTCGAGCCATGACGGTAAAAAGCCTTATCAGGATAGGCCGTTACCCCTCCCTCGACTTCCTCTCCCTCGGCATAGGGAAGAGCCTCCAGATTGGAGTTGGCAATAAACGGGAGGATTACGATAAAAATCCACGGCAAGGCAAACGCCAGACTAATTCCGGCGATCAGCTTCACAAAAGGGTCAGACTTCATGCTAGAATAAATAAAATGGTTAACTGAGACCGGCTGCAGCCTTCGCGCTGTTGGCCTCTCCGGGTTTTGCGTGAATAAGGGTAGGTCCCTCCGACTTTCGCCCTCTCCCAAGGAACATCTGGGCGAGTTGATACAGGAAGAGGAAGTTGGAATAGCCAATCAATGCCCAGGCCGTGGCCCGTCCTACCACATAAGCGGAGGAATTCACGTAGGAAGTTGAGAAAGCACGGTCCCAAACGGCCATGTCACCGCCCTGAGCAATTCCACCAATCAACATGGTAATTACGAGCGTGAGGATTCCGTAAGTACTGAACCAGAAATGCGTACGAATCCGATCCCCGGAAGGCCACTCCGCACCAGTGATTCGGGGAACGATGAAGTAAATCGCCCCGAAAATTGTCATGGAGAAAAATCCGTAGAAGGCAAGCGTATCCAAACCGACAATGAAGTGACTGAATTGAAGATTTTTTCCGAATGAATACGTGGAGCTCAATGCGGAGAGAACGGCGTAGAGAGCGAGCATCAGCATTCCGAATACGGTGAATCGGAGCGAGGGGCTGTATTCCCAAAGCTTGGAACAGCCTTTCAGGGTAATCATTAAATTGATCACGGTAGCAAATACGGCCAGCAGAATGAAAATCGTAGCGGCGCCACTCACTGCTGACATCCAGGCAGGGAAAGGACCTCCCATGAAACGTGAGAACCCGGTCCAGCCGGCCAGAAAAGCGAGCAGCCAGAATGAAGCGGTCGCAAGTGGGTAGCTGAAGATGGGACGTCCCGAAATCTTGGGGATGATGTAATAGGCGACCGCGAGAGAAACAGGCGCCATCCAGAAATAGATCAGATTGGTAATGTACCAGGCACTGAGCCCCGCGCCCATAACAGGAGCCGTCCCCTTATTGATCAGGATGTTCGCTGTAAGAAAGATCCACGGAAACCATATCGCAGCCCCGACAAGATACATCTCGGAAACGTAGGTGAGCGACGCTCGACGCTGACGAAACATCGGGATAACCCAGACAACGATCAGCGTGTAAGACAATGCGATGATTGGCCAGACCCATGCCGAGAAATCGAGCAGGGGAACAGAATTTCCAAATCCAAACCAAACAGTACATACGGCGAGTGCGACACCGGCATTCCAAAGATGACCGGCAACGAGGATCGCCGTAATATGGCGCAGAGGGTTTCGGGTCAAGCGGGCCATCAGCCACAGCATCACTCCGATTCCCGCCTGCATGGCCCAGCCATAGACCAGCGCGTTCATGTGGGCGGGAAAAAGTCGACCGTATCCCATAAATTGGCATTCGTCCCAGAGTCCGGGAACGCGAAGTTTCAGGGAACTCAGAAACCCGAGCAGGGTCGCCGCAAGCAACCACGCTGCAGCACTTGTGAAGAAAAACATCACAGGAAAACGAGTCGAGCGATCAATGGTCGCGCGTTCCTCGATCTCTTCCGGTGTTGGTTGTGGCACTGTCATACAATTCTTTTTGCGACCGCAGTTATCAAATTTCTATTTCTTAGGGGCTTCCGCAGCAGGAACCGCTTCCTTTTTGAGTGCTGGCTTTGCCTCTTCCTTCTTCGGAGCCGGCGCTGGCTTTGCTTCTTCCGCCTTCGGAGCCGGTGCAGCTTCTTTCTTCGCCGCTTCCTCAGTCGCAGCCGCTTTCGCCGCCTCGGCTTCCATCTGCTTCATGAAAGTGGGAGATCCGGGAACCACTGCCGCAGTTTTGGCAGCCTTGGCGGGAGATTTCGCAATCGCAGCAAGTGCTGCATCGACTTTTTCGGAATCAACCAGCGCATCCTGCGCTGCGGAAACCTCTTCAAAGTTTGCCCAACGAGCCTCTTTCACCTCCGCACTGAACTCCCCCTGGTAGGACCGCTCCTCTAGAGTTTCGTGCCCGGCAAATCCGGAAAGGATCAGGGCCAGAAAACCGAAAACGGCAAAGAGACCGATCGTGCCCAGGAAGAATTTGAAGGGAATGCCGGAGGCTGTGGATGATTGACTCATAGTTTGAAAGATCGGTTCCGTTTCAGCTATCAGTTTACAACGTTGAGTGACTCGTCGAGGCGGGGGTCGCGACAAGGGAAGAGACTGGCTGTCCCAAGTTGACGTAGAAGGAAGAATCCAAAGAGTCCGGCGACACTGATGAAAGCAAGCACATCAAAAAGCCACGCACCGGGCATCGTCATTTGAATATCCCCACTCGCAGCTGTCAGAGACGGCCCGCGCTCCGGAATGATAATCCAATAGATGTCCAGAACGTGCATAACCAGGTTCCATACGGCGATCCCTGAGAGCACCAGCGGAAGCTTCTTCACCTTTTGGAGAAGCAAGGCAACAAACGGGATAAAGAAGTGACCGAGAACGAGGAAGGTAATGGTGTAGGTGTTCCAGAAGGAAGTGTTTCGAGTCAGGTAGAACTTCGTCTCCTCCGTAATGTTCGCATACCAGATCAGGAAGAACTGAGAGAAAGCGATGTAGGCCCAGAAGATCACGAAGGCGAGCATGAGCTTACCCATGAGGTGGTAGTGCTCCATCGTCACCACGTTCTTCAAATAGCCGGCCCTGCGAAGCAGCGTGACAACAATCACGAGAAGGCCCATTGAGTTCAAAGCACAACCTGCGAAAAGATAAACTCCCCACATGGTAGAGAACCAGGTGTAATCAAGAGCCATCAGCCAATCGAAGACGAGAAATGTCCATGCCGTTGCAAAGAACGGGAGAAATCCACAGCTCCAGCGTCGCGAAAGCCGAAACCACTTGGGACTTCCATCCGAGTCCTGCTTCACGGACCAGGTGCGTAGCGTCCAGCCGATTCCGGTGAGAACGAGAAAGTAAAAGAAAAAGCGGATGTACCAGGCCCCCTGATTCAAATACCCGTCTTTGGAGTAGAGGAGCGCTTCCAGTTTTCGAAAGTGCTTCCCTTTCAGCTTCTCGACAACCGCCTCTTCCGACATGTCCTCCGCGCTCACCTCCGTCAACTTCGCGTCCAGTGCGGAAATCTTGCGCTCAAAGTGAGCACTGTGACCGGGGCTTGGAGAATCAATCGCGGCAAACTCCGCCTTGGCATCTGCAACCGCCTTCTCGGCAGACTTCACTTCCTTGTCATGCTTTTGCATGTAGGCATCCTTCTCCTCATCAGCCTTCTTTACGGCCACCTCAAGAGCAGCTTCCCGCTTTGGAAACCACTCCCAGAGAGCATCACGGAAGCCGAAGAAAGGAAGGAGAAGGGGCAGTCCGAGGATCAGAATAAACGGAATCAGGCACGCCAGATTTTCCATGAGGCGCCTCACGACGACTCCCCAGCCTGAATTCGAGGCATTGTGAAGAAGGGTCCAAAAGAGACCTCCCACAGCGAGAGAAAGGAAAAACACCACCGCAAACAACCAGCTGTAACCCATCTCCCCGGCCTTACCGGGCATGAGGAGAGCCAGAAGCAGGAACAAGGCAGTACCTCCGCCACCTACCAAAAGGCAGAGAAGCTTGAGGGCCGTCGGGGACTTAAAAAATTCCCCGTCCTTAAAATCGTCGCCGTCTTTCAAACCAGCCATGAGTAAATAGAAAAAGTGAGTAACCGAAATTTATTTAGACCCTGCCTGCAGAGCCTGCACGTATGCCACTATGGCCCAGCGATCACGAACCGAGACAACCCCGTTGTAGGGCCCCATCAATCCTTTACCGTGAGTAATCGTCCAAAAAATCTGCCCTTCCGGCATCGCGGAGACGCGCTCGTCAATGAGGTTTGCCGAAGGGGGAATCGCCCAGTATTTCGCGACAATACCCTGACCATTCCCTGAATCGCCATGACACGGGGTGCAGGTGATCTGGTAGCGCTCTTTTCCGCGGGCGAGAAAATCTTCGTCAATCTCAAGGGTTTCAGGAAAGCCCTGGCCGTAAAAATCACCGAACAGCCCTGTATTGAGATAATCATCTCCTGCGCTGTAATCGAGATCACTGGAGAGATCGCCTTCGTTTCCAGCATGGGGGAACTTAAAACCAATCGGGACCGTTCCGGCCACAGGCTTCCGCGCACCTTTTCCGTCTTCGAAAAACTGACTCGGTTTCTGGTACTTCTGCTTGTACTGCCGATCCATGTCCGGGAAGAGTTCAAACGGAGTCTCCGAGAACTTTTCGCCACGAGGGCCGAGAGCGTAAACAGTGGCTACCACTGCAATCGCCAATATGAGAAAAAACCAACGCATTCCAGTAAATCAGTTCAATGTGCCACTTCCTCGATGTCTCCCGCACCGATTTCTTTCAAAAAGTCTTTTGTCTGCTCCTTCTTAAACTTCGGATCCCTGGCCTCAATTACCATGATAAATCCATCATCGGAGAATTTCGAAAACAGCTTCGAATTGAAGAGAGGGTGATTCCAGCGGGGAAGCATAATAAAAACGAAGAGACCGAAAACCGTCGCAAACGCAGCCAGGAGAATCGTCAACTCGAAGGTAACCGGGAAAAAAGCCGGGATCGTAAACAGGTTGGTCGGCTTTGACTGAACCACGGTTGGATAAAGGCTGACCTGCGTAAAAAACTGAAGCAGCAGTGCGGTAAGTGTACCGGTGGCACCTCCTGCGAGAACCACAGCGGAAAGCCAGCTTTTGCCAAGCCCCATGGCATGATCCATCCCGTGAACCGGATAGGGCGTATGGACATCCCAGCGCCGGAAACCCTCCTCGCGGACTTTTTCGGCAGCATGATACAGGTCGCTGGCAGAAGCGAATTCCGCCACGTACCCAAACAGGCTGGAAGATTTTTCAGATGAAGTGCTCACGGCTGAAACAGATTTCTACAGGTTGGCAAATTAGGAGGAAGTGGATTTGCGACGTTTTTCGCGCAGTCGCTTCCACTCCGGATAATGAGGATCGGACTCAGGAAGAACTCCCTTCACCTCACTCGCTGCAATCACGGGAAGGAAGCGGATAAAGAGAAGGAAAAGCATGAAAAACATCCCAAAGGTTCCAAGGAACATCAGCTTTTCCACCCATGACGGGGAGTAATAACCCCACTGCCCGGGAAGGAAGTCCCTCGCAATCGAGGTCGGGATGATCACGAAACGTTCGAACCACATACCGGCATTCACGAAGTTCACAATGATAAAGACCATCCAGAGATTGTGGCGGGACCACTTGAACCAGAAAACCTGGGGTGCAATCACGTTGCAGAAGAACATGCAGTAGTACGCCCAGGTGTAAGGACCGGAGAGAATCCGGAGGTGGAATGCATCCGACTCAAACTTGTTCGCACCATAGTAACTGATGAACAGCTCCATGATGTAGGCGTATCCAACGATCGTTCCCGTCAGGAGAATGATCTTCGCCATGTTATCAATATGCTTTGCGGTAATCAGATCTTCCAGGCCGTAGAGCTTCCGGACGGGAAGCATCAAGGTGAGCACCATGGCAAATCCACCGAAAATCGCGCCCGCCACAAAGTAAGGAGGGAAAATCGTCGTATGCCAACCAGGCACAATTGAAGTGGCGAAGTCAAACGAAACGACCGAGTGCACCGAGAGAACTAGCGGAGTGGAAAGCGCTGCAAGGAGAAGATAGGCCATCTCGTAGTGACGCCAATGACGGTTTCCACCACGCCAACCGAGGGAGAAGAATCCGTAGAGGAATTTAGGAAGCTTCTTGGTCGCTCGATCCCGAAGCGTTGCGAGATCGGGAATCAAGCCAATGTACCAGAAAATAACCGAAACCGTGAAGTAGGTCGAAACAGCGAAGACATCCCAGAGCAACGGGCTCTTAAAGTTCTGCCAGATCGCATTCGCGTTGGGAACAGGAGCCAGAAACCAGACCATCCAGAAACGCCCCACGTGGAAACCGGGGAAAATCCCCGCGCACATCACCGCTATCAGCGTCATCGCCTCGGATGCCCGGTTCACGGATGTTCGCCATTTCTGACGAGTCAAAAACAGAATCGCTGAAATCAGTGTTCCGGCATGCCCAATACCAATCCAGAACACGAAGTTCACAATCGCCCAACCCCAGGCAACCGGCTGGTTATTCCCCCATACCCCGACACCAGTCGAAACCAGATAGACGAGAGTAAAGAGAAGGCAGAGAAACAAACAAACCGACGGGACAAAAAGAACCCACCAGATAAACGGTTGCCGATTTTCTACGATTCCACAGATCCGATCGGTAATCCAACCCATCGAACGATTATTGAGCACCAGGGGCTCGCGAGCCACTCCTTCCGCTTCGGAAGGGTGGACATCGGTGTCAGCTGAATTGGTTCCTGCCATTTCCAGTAAAAAATCAGATTAATGCATCTTTGAGGTAACCGTCCCCACCTTGTCCGCACCCGGCATTTTCGGATTCGGATTTTTGATACGAGCCAGATAGCTCGTCCGCGGAATGGTGCCGATATACTTCAGCAAATCGTAGTTGCGAGGATTTTTCTTCGCTGCGTTGATCTTATCGTCAGGGTTCTTGAGATTACCAAATTGAATTGCGTTCGCGCCACAGGCATCCTGACAGGCTACCGTGAAAGAGTTGGCAGGCACTTGGATATCAGCCGAATCACGAGCAGCAGCCTTTGCTGCGATTTTCGCCTCACTGATTCGCTGCACGCAATAGGTGCACTTCTCAATCACACCACGCATCCGGACGGTGACATTCGGATTCTTCTGAAGACGCTGCGTCGTCGTTGCATTCCCGGACGCAGGAGCAAGAGGACCGAACTTAAACCCTTCCGCTTCGACCCCGGCCACCTCGATCTTTTCAATCGGGCGCTTGTTGTAATCGTAGTAATTGAAGCGACGCGCCTTGTAAGGGCAGTTATTCGCGCAATAACGAGTACCGATACAGCGATTGTAGGTCATCGCATTGAGGCCATCACTGGTATGAACCGTTGCATTAACCGGGCAAACCGTTTCGCAGGGAGCGCTCTCACACTGCTGACAGGCAACCGGCTGAGGGATCATTTCGATCTGATCTTCATCCACAGTCCGGCGACCGGGCTCACCGTTCTTTTCAAAATCAACCCCCTGCTCCGCGACCGTCTTGTAGTCGTTCGGACTGGTGAAATAGCGATCCATCCGAATCCAGTGCATTTCGCGACCGGCGAGAACCTGATCCTTCCCGACGATGGGGATATTATTCTCAGACTGGCAGGCAATCACGCAGGCGTTACAACCGATGCAGGAATTCAGATCGACAGTCATCGCCCACTGGTGGAGCGGGTCGACACGAAACTCGTGACCGTCGAGAACCCCCACAATCGGGCCTCCCGGATTTTCCCCGGTCTCGTAGTTGGGACCATCGTAGAGAGAAATATTCTCAGGAATGTGGTGATCCATCCCCTGATGACCCGCAAAATCCGAGTCTTCCTTATACATTTCCAGAGTGCCTTCGCGAGCAATCGCACGCCCTTCCATACTGTAATGCTCCGCCGTGAGTGCGAGCGGATACGTCCCACCTGTTTTGCGCACAGCAACACCGGAGACCACGTAACTCTGGGCAGAGGTCATGAGCGGATAGACATTGAATCCGGCACCCTGACTGACCGTTTCCGTAGAAAGATCGCCATAGAACCCGACTGCAAGACTAATCGCGAAATCAGCGTGTCCCGGAGAAAGAAGAACAGGAACCGTGACACGACGATCGCCCACGGAGAGCTCGATCAAATCTTCGTCGACCAAGCCAAGGCTGCCAGCAGTAGCACTGCTCATCAACGCCGCATTGTCCCAGGTGAGCTTCGTGATGGGATCCGGAGCCTCCTGAAGCCAACCATTGTTAGCAAAGCGACCATCGTAGGTGGCGCCACTCACCGTGAGAGCAACCTCGAGCGCCTCGGAGTGAGGAAGATCCGCGATCTTAACCTTTCCGGCGTCGACCTTAACCACACCACCAAACACCTTGGAGGGAAGCACCTTTCCTTCCAAAAAACCATCCCGCAAAGTCGAGGTCCAATCAATACCACCTGCAGCGGCAAAAGTCTCCTTCACTTCCGCCAGCACACCTTCCTCTGAGGCACCCTCGGCAAGAAGAGAAGCCAGAAAGACATTCTCGGAAACCCCACCCCAAAGCGGATCGATCATGGGCTGTTGAACAGAGTAGACCCCTGAAAGACTGTAATGATCCCCCCATGACTCCAGGTAATGTGTGCTGGGAATATGCCAGTCTGCGAATTTCGCAGTTTCGTTTACGCGATAGCCCAGATGAACTAGAGATTTTAATCCCGAGAGCAACTCAGGCATTCCAAGCTCAGAAGGAGCATCAAAAGCAACATCCCCCTCATTCATTACAACGAGATTCTCGACCTCACCCGCCTCAATCGCGCCAGCCAAGCTTTTGATACCTGGGAAAACAGGCAACTTGTGATTCACCACGGAAATCTGAGCACCATATGCGCCCAAAGCCTGATTGATCGCAGCCACCAACTGGTGAACCACCTTGGAATGACGTCCGCCAGCAAGAACAACAGACTTTCCTTTGTGGGCAGCCAGGTCAGCCGCGCATTCGTCAATCCAGTCTTGTCGATACACAGCCGGCACAGTCTTAGCCGCGACTACACTCGCCACATCGGACAAAGCTCCATCCCCGAGGATTTCGCCAAGTTTTTTTGCAATCAATGCGGCAACGGGAAGAACCTGTGATGCGGCAAGGCGATAGCGATGATCAGCCTGCCCACCCGTAAGAGTAAAGGCCGGCTCCACCGAATAAAGGCGGCTCATCTTGTCACCCTGCTTCGGGTCACGGGCAGAGGAGAATTCAGCAAGAGAATCCTCACCGACAGGCTCATTGCCAAGAAAGTCACAATCGAGCGATACAATACGCTGAGCGGAAGACAAATTTACAACCGGAAGAACACCCTTCCCATACAGCTCGTTCGCTGCGGCACGGGCACCATTGGCACGGAGAGCATTGTAAGTGTAAACACTCAGGTCTGGGTAGACCTCCTGCACCTCAGCAAGAAGCCGGTTCCGGGTCGGCGAAGTCGATTTTGAAACAAGCAACGCCAATTTTTTACCCGACTTGCTTTCACGAAGCGGCTTCAAGTACAACTCCTCAAAAGCATCTTTCGTAGACGCTTTTCCAGATTCCAGAACCCCGCGGGAGCGATCCTGGTCATACATTTCAAGTGCAGTCGCCTGAGTGAAGGCGGAAGAGCCCCCCGCAACCGCAGGATGAAGACGGTTTCCGTCCACCTTGGTCGGACGCCCCTCGTAGGTAGTCACAACAAGAGGATCACAACCAAGCCCGTCCAGACGGGGCTTGGCAGACGAATAATAAAGCGCTTTGCCCGGTATTACCCACTCGACATGTTCATTGTAGGGAACCAGATGCTGAACTGGGCGACTACAGGAGACGCCAAAGCCGGCAAGAGCAGTCGAAGCCCCCATCAGTTTTACAAAACTGCGGCGGGAAGTCTCATCCATCTCGAGCTCTGCTGCTCCCTGGGGAAACTCACGCTCCAACCAACCCTGAAACTCTTCAGATTTTTCGAGCTCGCCAAGACTCCTCCAGTGATTACGCGAGGTTTCCGGCTCAGAAGGATGATTCCACTTACGCTTCATTCGATATTCAAAATTCGTTCTTCAGAACTAGCGGTGACACGCAGCGCAGTCCTGCGGAGGATGCACATTCCACGCTTGCTGGAGATGCGCCCCGATTAGCTCCTGGTTCCACTCCTTGCCCTCATCGCTCTTCTTCAGATCGTCCGCGGACTTCCCTGTTTTTCCTGCGAGGTAGGCATAAAACTCATCCGGCTCAAGATCTTCCGGCTCCCAATCGAGGTTGGTGATCTGATCCATGGGGCGCAATGCCTGCTCAGGATTCCGGTGACAATCGAGACACCAGCTCATGCTAAGCGACTCATGATGATACACAACGGGCATCTCATTGACTTTCCCGTGACACTTCACACAACTGACGCCGCGATTCACGTGAACGGAGTGGTCAAAATACGCGTAGTCCGGCGTCTTGTGGAGCTGGACCCAGCGAATCGGATCCCCCGTGTACTTCTCGTAGTTTTCATCCAATGCCTGGCGCAAGGGCTCAAGCTTGGGAGAGTCTGACTTCACTTTGCCCGGCCCGTGGCAGTTCCAGCAAACTTGCGCAGAAGGAACATTGGAGTGAGGGGAGTTTTCCACAAACGTGTGGCAATACCGGCAATCCATACCCAGCTGCCCGGCGTGAAGACTGTGGTCAAACGGAATTGGCTGCTGAGGCATGTATCCGACCCGCGTGTATTTCGGAGTCCAGGAATACCATGCCAGCGCAATTACACACGTTCCCAGTGCGCCAAGACAGATCAAAATCTTGACGGCCAGGAGATTAGTCCACCTTGGAAAAATGTTGCCCATTGTAGTAGGAGAAAACGGTCGCCCCGCTAGGGAAGACGCCCCATTTAATCGCTTGTGAAAAATTTCACAAGCAGTTTTTAGGGGAAATTTCGAATTGAGCCCGTTAATTCCCCTGACAACTCTCACAAAAAACAAAAAACGGGGCCGAAACCCCGTTTTGTAATCGTGAGTCGAGTCACGCCTCAAAGATCAGCTCGGCACATCAGGGCCGGTAATTCGAAATCTGCCCATTGTAGGGATTTACTTGAAGGCACACAAAGTTATCGGGCTCGGAGCTTTCCATGGCACCCTCGCCCTGAACAAGAGTCAGATACCAGGTATCTCGGGAGTCACCGGACCGGAAAGGCAAATCAGTCGATCCATCAGGGCGGAACCGGAATGCAATGTAATCGGTGAGGCGCTTTGACCCACCGGGACCTGACGGGGCTTCATACTGCCCCTTCTGAGGCGAGACAAATCCGTACTTCTTATCATCTCCCGATGGCCGCCCCGGATTGAGCAGTGTACTCAAAGACTCATGGAGAGCCGCTGGAGGCCGAATTCGGAAGAAGGTGCTGATCGGAATCATTTCTCCCTCCGGGTTAAATTGAAAAAGCTGGTAGGCCCGATAGGCTTCTTCCACCTGGGCCGCTGATTCGTCAGCCAACTTGAAGAACCTGATTTCGACGTCTGCGCTCTTCGAGATCGCCTGCTGCTGAGCCAGCGTCAGCTGGTTTTCAAGCAGAGTCCCTTCACCTGAGAGGGTACTCGAACTGATCAAACTGAATAGATTGGGGGCGGCGAAGGCCAGCAAAAGCCCCACGATCCCGAGGACGATCATCATCTCGATCAACGAGAACGCCCTCCTTCGCGCTGTGCATAAAATGTTTTTCATAAAACCAGAATTTTGCTTAGAGGTTACCGGAGCTGTCGCTCCACTTCGCACTTCTCAGGAGCACCATGGAACTGAAGACTTTGTGATTGATATTGTTTTCGTTGAGGCTGTTCACAATCGTGAGAATGTCCTCGTCATATCGCTTCGTATCATTCGGTGGCTCCTGGATCAACGCATGGATCTTTTCGGGGGGTGTTGAACCCTCTTCCAATCTAACCGCGGAAGCTTCATCGATGGCAATCATGGTGACGCGCACAAGCGGCGGGACCTGCTGCTCAATCGCCTCATTGTTGGGCGTGTTGGAATCGTAGACGTAATTGGGGGCAATTTTGGAGGTGGTATCATCCCGATCCTCACCGGATTCCAGAATCGAATCTCTTGGTGAGATAATAAGCGTGACGATGTTTTCCGCCAAAGGGTTGAGGTGATCTTCGAAGCTTCCCTCGCCAACTGACATGCCCTGACGCCACCATTCCGTAAACTGCTGTTCCTCCTGCTTGCTGCGCTCCTCGGCACCGTCCTCAAAAACCTGATTCGCCTCAGCAGGAGGTCGAAATTCCATCAGGCGGTACCTGAATTTCTCAGGAGATCGAATGAAAGAAGGCCTGAACTGCCGGTCTCCGCCGAAGGAAACGAAATAACCACGACCGTTGAAAAGGTTGTTTAGATTCGGATACTTGGTCGAGAATCCCAAAGGAGCCTGGAAAAATACCGCATGCCCAACCGGATCCTGAGAACCGATGCTGGACAGCTTGGCTGTCTTCATCACCTCGAAGTGGAGCTCTGAGGTCCGGAAGTATCCGTCAACAAGCCCGTCGGGCGGATCATTATCTTTCAAATCCCAGTAGGTGTTCAGGGATGCCTGACTCAGATTTTTCGTCATCAGATCAAAAGCGACGCGCGCCTCACGGAACTGACTGATCCGGCTCTCAGAGTAGGTCCAACTTTTCTGCACTTGATCCAACACAAGGGTGAGCATCAGCATCAGAACAGACAGGATGCCCATGGCAACCATCAGCTCAATCAATGAGAAGCCGGCTTTATAGATTCGTTTTACAGTCATTAGTTCGTGTAGTCCTGTCCCATTTTTACCACGTAGCTCTGGAAGACCGAAATCGCTTTTCTGTCCTCAGGATTATCCCAGTCAAATGTGGCACCCCGTCCCCCGACGGCGGCGATTTCAACAATGGCGGGACGAAGAAATTGATTCGGCTCCGAACTGCGGTCAGAGGAGAAGCGAAACCCATCGAACGAGCTCCCACCCACACTCTTGGGAGTCGCCTCACCATCTTCCGGTACGGCGACGCGAGCCGTATAAATGTGCTCGAAGCTCCCCTTTACAACCGCGTTGTTGCTGGAGTCGCCAATCTCCTCCCCTTGCGCATCATAGTAGATTTCAAGTTCGTCGTAGTCTTCCAGTGGTGAGTTTCCGGAACTGCCGAAAGGGGTCATCTGCAGCTCTCCCAACAACTGCTGGTGGATTCGAGCTTGAATGGCGCGGTCACCGGCATCTCTCATTGTCTTCATTCCCTGCGGAAGCATTCCAATGATGGATACAAGTGCAACCGCAGCAATCGCCATGGCCAGAGTTACCTCAACCAAACTGAAGGCTTTTTCTTTTCGAGAAATCGTCTGCTTCATAATCATTGTTCCCTTTTGTCAGATTAAGGAGCAAAACGGCGAGGGTTTACAACCCTGAATTGATAGTATTCTCCGAGAGACTCCGTTGGGTCGGTGGCAAAATCCGGAAGATTCGGATCATTCGGATCCACGAACCGCTCCACAATCGAGGATCCCCGATACTCCGCCTGAACAGAGTCCGTTTCCGGCTTCCAGAGAGCATACTCATTGTCGCTATCGCGTCGAGCCTGCTTGATCACCTGGGCCCGGTAATGAACCTTGAAGGTGTTCGATTTGGTGGTAACCCGGGATTGAATATTGGTGTAGGGACGCTCTCTCGAGTTGTCTCCAACGAGCAAATAGTCTTCCCAATAGTTACCGTTCGCCATCTCCTTGTAGGAACCGGGAGTATCATGTCCAATACTACCGCGCGGAGTGCCCATCCGATCCGAAACCTCTTCCGGAACCAGGTGGATTTCACAAATTTCCGTGGAGGACTTGAAGATATCTTTCCCGTCGTCAAAACGCTCTTCAAACTGCTCAAAGGTCTTGGTTTCCTGCACTACCGTCCGAAGGTTCTTACCCTGCAGTTCGCCACCATAGGGGTTGTCCCTCCAGTGATAGCCCCTTCCCCGGCCACGTCCATTCTTGTAGTCGTCGTGATACTCATTCGGAATGCAAACCATGTATTCCGACTTGAATACCCCGCGCAGGGCCGTGTTCCGGTTCACGTGGAGGAAAGGAACCATTTCGTAGTTCAGATTCACCTTGCCAGCCGTCGAGAGCGGCTCACTGATAGCGTAAGGCTCCACGACCGGCATCCAGAAGAGATCCATAACCAGATGATCCGGCGGAGTCTCAGCACCCGGGTGCGACTCGAACCGTCCTCCTACGACATTCGGGCGGAAGAGGAGAGTCTGCCACGGCTCCTCTTCTCCCAGTGCAGTGGGAAGTGATCCGAACATCCCGGGACCGGAGACAATCCGGTTGGGGGAGAAATAGGACGGGCCGCCGGCTTCCGCTTTCTCCGGATGACTGAAATAGGGGAATTCCCCGTAATCCCGCAATCGATCCCAATAGTGAACGATCTCCTGGGTGAAGCGGGTCTTCAAGGCGTGGACATTCCCCTCGTCCGGCTTGTTGATGTAGGGGCCGTCAATCATCGTGCCCGCTCCGTTGTCGAAATCGCCGTAGCGCTGCACATCCCGTGAGCGGTCCGTTGCGAATCCCATCGGAGCGCGATTCCCGTAGGGCCTCCCGGGCTTCAGACCGGGCACAATCAGGTAGTCATCACTATCCTTGGTATCAAACCCCGCATAGGGCCGACCCTCCGCACTGGTCAGCGAATGCGCCATCGTCTTACTCCCATAGCTGCGATGCGGCTTGAAGTATTCAGATTTCTTGACGTCGTGATCTGCGGCAACCAGGCGAACATCACCGTGACTAATCGCGACGGACTGCACAATATCACCGCCATGCATATAACCACCGTTCCAGTTGTTGACTGCCTGGGCGAGGCGGCCCCGTGCATGAAAATTCCGGGTCGCCTCCCTTCTCTGGTTGTTTGCCCCTCCGCCCCGGGACCAGGGCCCGCCATGCAGGGCGGCATTGAATTCAGGAGATCCATACGGGTTCGCCGGATCGGCGGAAACACTCGCCCAACTGAGGAATCCAGCCGAGTCCCACGAAAGAGCATCAAACTCATTTACGTGGCCGCGGCTGCCTGCGGAGATTCGCACCTCTCCCGGAGCAAACCGGAAAGAGGGAAACTCCATTTCGATCGTTTGAACCAGAGATACCTCATCATCGTCCTGGTAGGAAACCTCGGAATTTTCGCCACCATCGGAAATCTCGAAGAGGACCTCTCCCCCATTGAAGGAAATGCCGCTGGTGCTGTCCACTTTGAACGGAATCGTGACGAGGTCGTATCGGTAGGCCTGCGCAATATCATCCGGGTCCCCGTTGATATCGCGGACACCATCCACTTTCCCAAGGGCGTCTGCAATTCGATCATATCCACGATCAATCGGAGAAAGGCGGCTTCGGATATGCCCACTCGTGGAGTCCCCGGCTCGCGCCATCTGCCACCAGACCGAACCCCTGTTTTTATAAATACTGTCGGCCAGAACATCGCGCGCCGACGCGATCCAGGCAAAGGGAATTAATCCTCCCCAGGCGCGACCACCGCCTTCACGGTGGGGCTTCGCCCAGTTCGTAGCCCACCGGTAAGTGTTAGCGCCAACCCCGGATGGGCGATCCCCCTGACCGGAGAATCCGAAGAACTCGATATTACTCGATCCCGGACTGCCAGCAGCCGCACTGAATGTCATTCCAGAGGTCGCCGATATATCAATTTGCATATCCGGATTGATCCCGCACCAGCCAATATTGGGGGAAAAGAGACTGAATACAAAAGCCGCCTGCACCAACTTCTCTCCGCTTTGAAGGCGGGTTGTGCCCGAAAGGGAGGCGGCCCCCAATGCCGACCTTTGAAATTTGTTCGCTGTTGGATTCGACATCACCGCGGAGAAATACTGGGGATCAAGATAGCCCAGGTTCCAGTTCCAGTTCTCGGGCTTCCTCGCCGCGGCGTATTCATCGGGATTGGAAAGTTTGAGCGCCTTCAACCAAGCCGGATAAGTGGACTCCTCATCCAGGTTCACCGAGGAAGGCAGGGGCGGGAGATTGCAATACGCGACCCCTTCCGGACCCTGCACCGTATTACCACGGTAGTCTCTCACGCCGGGATAGGCTGCACCCGCGTTTCCAAACTCCGCCACGCTGGCAACCACAACCTCTGCTCCCGAAATCGTGAAGAACCGGCCCATCCCTTTGGTATCGTTGATTCGAATCGGGGTGACTTGACCGTGTCCCTTGTGCCCGAATCCCAAGTTATTGACTCTGCCATCCCTGGGATTGGTGTAGGTCGGATGCTCCGCCTTATTTTGCTTGAGGAAGGCTGCCATAAAGTCCTCTTCATAGATCGTATCGTCGTGCAGGTTGGTCGCGCGGATATAATCGAAAATCTGCGTGAGCAACTGCTCCTGGGAATCCTTGGAATACTTTGAGGAGAAAGAGCGGCCATATCCCGGGACCGAGTTCGACATCATATCATCGAGGTACTTGTAGACTTGGCGGTTTCGAGGGATTGAATCGTAGTCATACGTGGGGCTGTCTGCCTTCTCTCTCTTGAAAATATAATCGTAGCGATCCGTGCTCGTAGAGCCTCCCACAGAAGCGCAGTAATGAATGAGGCGGTCAAAAGGAGTCAGGTAATTCTGATACTTGCTCTGATTCTGGTCGCTCTTTTCCGCATTGTAGATTGGCCACATCGCAACCCGCGGAAGGTTGAACATATTGACCTCCGGCGCCCTGCTGTGGGCGGTGATGAAAAACTTGGAACGCTCCAGGTATTCGCTCAGTTCCGACTCATCGATCGGCTGGCCATTCTCCCCCGGATACTCATGCGGCTCGCGATCCGAGCGCATGATCATGTCATCGATTGAGGGGAAAAGAGGATCTGTGTCAGGAACCAGACCGTCCTGCTCAGCAGGATCCCTCGTATTAATCAAACGAGTTCCCGACTCCGAACCACCACCAACGACACGGGGAACGACGTCATACAACATCTCCATCGAATCGCGGTCGTTCACAATATTGATAATCCCCGGAGAAAGTGCTGCTCCGAGGTGGGTCGTTGCCGGGTGCCCCGGGTAACGCTGCCACTCCTTCTGGGCCGGCTGATAACGACCCATGGACATGTCCATCTCTCCGCCGGCCTTGGGAACGTCCCAGGCAAGGCCGCCCGCACTCGTGTTCACGTTCAACTTCTGTGACTCGTCATCCGCCCAGAACGCGAATCGTGAGACCATGGGATTGTCCTCGGAAGGGCTACCGCTTCCCGAAATCGCCTCGAACCGATAGCCGGTCGAGTCACTCCCCCCCTCGTTCAAGTGACCGATCGTCCCATCGGCCAGTTGATAGAGCCACATCACAGGCATGGCCAAATGGCCGTCGTCCGCATCGGCAATCCCGGCAGCCTTGCCGCCGAGCGTTCCCTCTTCGACCGTGTTCGTTTCATAGGAGAAACCTTCCACTCCCGCATCATCATTATCAAAATCCTTTGGCCACCTTGGATAGACTGAAGCAGCCGGATGAACGACGGGATAAAAGACTTTTTCCCCACGAATGACTGGCTCATTCAAATCGACATAGTGCGAAAGCTTTTTGCTCCACCCCTTCAGGTCACTGAAATCAGCCTGTAATTCAGTCGGATCCTTCGTGAGCATGTTGTCATCGGAGTAGAGCTTGAAGATCGCATCCAGCTCTCCGTTATTCTCCCAACGCCGGACTGCGCCGGGTTGGCAGGCCCATGCCTTTCGGTCATTCAGCGCCGTTCCCGGCAGCTCCGTATTGGTTCCTTCCCGGATCTGGGCAATAACCAGGTTAATCGCCTGCTCTGCCACCTGGTGAGCATGTAATCCCTGAGAGTAGGTGTGGGATGCGCGCTGCTCACTCGTCGCGAGGGAAAAGAACGTCAAAACCAGAATGGTCGTGAGCGCCATCACGGTGAGAACGGTGATCAAGGCAATGCCTTTTCGATCTTTCGAAAAGAGCTTCTGAATTCGTAGCGTTTCCGGTAGTTTCATAAGAAAAAGAAGTGGGTGGTTGCCGAATAATTGAGATCCAACTGACTTTGAGTGGATTTACATTGTAAACTGTAGGATTTACAAAGGCTTTACAAGAGAAAAATGCATTTCGGACCTTTTTTCTGCATTTACATCGTATTTACAATGTAAATTTCACCATTTGAAGTCTTTCGAAGGGAGAGAAAATGAAATTTCCCGTGTCTAAGCAAGAAAAATCGACGGCCCGAGGTCTGAAACTGCGACAATCAGCCTAGCGGCTCATTGCCTGAAGTTGATCCAACTCTCGAATGAACCCCGGGTAGGAGGTCTCGATACACTCCACCCCCCGAATGACCGTCTCCCCTTCGGCGAACAATCCGGCAATCGCAAAGGCCATGGCAATACGATGATCTCCCAGGGAGTGAATTTCCGCACCCTTGAGTTTTTCCACTCCGGTGATCTCCATGCCATCCGCATATTCCTCGACGGGAACGCCCATTCTCCGGAGGTTTTCGGCCACAGTGGAAATACGATCACTTTCTTTCACTCGCAGCTCCTGAGCATCCTTGATGACAGTGGTGCCCTCTGCAAGAGCGGCTGCGACAGCCAGAATCGGTATCTCGTCGATCAGGGTGGGAATTTCCGCACCTCCGATTTCCGTTGCCTTGAGACGTCCTCCGACGACTTCAATCGATCCCATCGGTTCGCAGCCGGATTCGTCGACCCGCTCGATCAACTGAGCTCCCATGCGAATCATCACTCCGAGAATCCCGATCCGGGTTGGGTTTAATCCGACCTTATCGATCAGGAGGCGGGCTCCGTCCCGGGCCGAAGCCGCCACGATCCAGAAAGCAGCACTGGAGATGTCCCCGGGCACCACAATGTCCCGGGATTCAGGCGTTTGACCGCCCCAAATCGAGACAGTGTCGCCTTCACGGATATTTTTCACGAGCAGATAATTGAGCATTCGCTCGGTGTGATCCCGCGACGGGTGAGGCTCCGTAATACTCGTCTTCCCATCCGCCCGCATCGCAGCCAGCATGATCGCACTCTTGATCTGAGCACTGGCAACCGGCGACTCGTAGTGAATCGGAGTCAACTTCTCCCGCCCCGTCACACGTAGAGGCGGCAAACAACGATCTCCTTTCCCACGGACACGGGCGCCCATCTTCTCAAGGGGCAAAGCGATGCGCTTCATGGGGCGCTTAGAGAGCGATTCATCTCCGGTGAGCTCCGATTCGAAAGGACAGCCGGCAAGAATTCCCGAGAGGAGGCGCATCGAGGTGCCGCTGTTTCCGCAATCAATGGCCCGCTCCGGCTTTTGAAATTCCCCGCGACATCCATGGACGCGAATGTGCGTCCCCCCGCTTCCAAGCTCTTCCACCTGAACTCCCATCGCGGTCAGCGCGTCCCGAGTCGCGAGGCAGTCTTCGCCGGCCAGAAACCCCATGATTTCACACGGTCCATTCGAGAGAGCAGAGAACATCAGTGCCCGGTGAGAAATGCTTTTGTCCCCCGGAACGGATAGCTCAGCGGAGAAGTCTTTAACTTTTTTGACTCGGAGGTCTGCCATGATCTTTTAACGGTTCCCCGCAAGGTTAAAATGTTTCTCGCAATTGACGAGCTTCCGATAGAAAGCTGCGAAGCTTGTCTCTGTCAAGAGAGTCGAGGGCATCTTTCCAGATTCCCAGTTCGCAGATCAATTCTTCCAACTTTCGGGAAACCGCCTCCTGATTATCACAGAGAATTCCGGACCACATTTCCTCCGGACCGGCCGATACCCGGGTCGTATCCCGCAATCCTCCGCCGCTGAACGAAGCCGCATCCGGGTTCTCCCGGAGGACGACGCGAACGAGGGAAGCTGCCAGCAAGTGCGGCAAATGGCTGATCGAGGCAACGAGGCGATCATGTTCCCCGGCTTCCATCGTCGAAACGCGGCCGCCGAGCGACTCCCAGAAGTCCGTCACCTTTTCAATATCGGCGGCGCTGCTCCGATCTTTCTCCGGCGTGAGGATCACCGCGGCGTCTTCCAGAAGGGAATCCTCTGCGTATTCAAGCCCTGCTTTCTCCGATCCGGCCATGGGATGGCTTCCGAGAAAGACTCCACCACGTTCCCGCACAAGAGGAGCAATTTCGCTCACCACGGGGCCCTTTACACTCCCTACGTCTGTGACCATGACCGGCCTCTTGGCCGTGGTTTCCGGAAACCGGGAAATTCTCTTCACCACGTCCGCCATGACTCCCGTCGGCATGGCGAGAATGACCAGATCCGCCCCTGCAATCGCTTCCTCCAGGTCAGGGCTTGCCAGGTCAATACTGCCGAAGTCTTTCCGGAGAGCCTCTACAACCGCATTGCGTCGGGCCCACGCCGACAATTCCACTTCAGGGAATCGCTTTCGAACGCCTTTGAGAACCGACCCACCAATGAGTCCGGGCCCCAAAACGGCAATCCTGCGAAACGGCTGTCCGGCACTCGCGGTCAGGGCACCTTGAAGTAAATTTTCTGCCCCGGATTGTTGGGATCCGGAATCTGCACCTGCGTACCACGCTTGAGCGCTTCGCCGGTCGGATTGCCTCCTGAATCATACTTTTCGACAGAGATTTGCCCGAGCGAAGCATTTTTCCCGGGAAGGGTCACGACGAGAGGATTGCCCGGGACTGGATTTGCATAGGGCATTTCAGAAGTCGAAGGAGCCCCACTTGGCTTAGGAGGCGTCGGCGGCTCTTCTTTTTTCGGTGGCCTCAGCGCATTTGCCTGAGTCGATCCGGAACTGTTCAGATTGTTAAATTCACGGGTTCCCGGGGAAGGAGGTGCCGGAGGCGCGGGGGGAGGTGTTCCCGTGTCATTTCCACGATAGCCAAAACGACCGCTGTCAGCTCCCGGTGTTCCGGGAGGCTCGGGAATTTCTCCCTCCAGCCCGGTTGGATATTCAGCAGGGGGAACCTCTGCCGGAAGAGGTTCAACCGCTTGAGTGTTTCGTGTTTTGCAGGACGCAGCCACGATGACGACTCCAGAAAGGAGAAAGAGGGAACGGAGGTGCTTGATAATCATACCGTGGCAACTGGAAAGCTCAGAACTACCGAAGATAAATAAAAGTTTTTTACTTCTCAACCGCTAGATTACGCGGAAATACGCTCAAATCTATAAAAAATCGGCCCTTCAGCGTTCTGGAGGCCCAATTTGGTAAAATATTCTCAGAAAAGAGAGGGGAATTAGAAGATTTCCCCGATCTTTTTACCCTTTGAGCTTGTCGAGGAGGTCTTTTATCCGATCCCGTCCGCCAAGACCGAGAGTAATCGCACTACCTACACCCAGGGCAAACGCCGCAGCAATGACGATCGCGGTGATGGCATACTGGGAGATATCATTGGTGAGACTGGAGATATTTGCCTTCTGAAGCGCAACCAGAGCAGTCGGCAACATGAGAAGAATGATCCCGAAGAAGGCGATAATTCCAAGGGAATTGGAAATTGGCTTTTTCTCCCCGAGACCAAGTCGCTCGTCTACCTTCGCGGCACCGAGCACACCGACAATCGGGTTCTTCACCAGAGTCGCCACGATCCATGCGACAAAACCAATGACCGCTGCAGCGATTAGGTTTGGAATGAACCCGAAAATATCGTTCAGGATCTCCTGAAGAGGCGCCACCGCTTCTTCCCCGCCTGCTTGCGTAAGTGCAAACACAACGACAAAAAGCAGCAAGAGATAGAAAAAATAGTTGGAGATTCCTTTTTCACAGCCGTCGCATTCCTGGCCCGGCAATTTGGGGAGCTTGTCATCGAGACTTCCTTTTTTGAATTACTTTTTTCACCAACCCGCTAATCATTTCAGCGAGGAAGTAACCGATAATAATGAGAACAAGAGCCGGAAGCCATGGTCCAACCGGACCGAGAACATCGAACCGCCCCTTGATCGTAGTGAGTGCTTTTCCATAGAGTATTGCTTAGGTAGTTGAGGAGGAATTCACCTCTGGCCGTATCTAACGACCACAGCGGAGAGTCGTTCGTCCCATGCTGATGCCAGAGGAAGAACGAACAAAACCAAAGGGTCCATCTCCCCAATAAGTAACAATCGAGGCAGGCCCATGAAAGAAATTTCACTTTTCTCTCATTTCCCGGAATTCCCCGCCCGTCTTCCGGACGATGCGGGACCATTCTTTTGCATCATCGGGCTTGGGCTCAAAAGCAATGAAGTGAATCGGCACTTCGTTCCGGGACTCTTCCTCTATACGGCCCACTACCTTTTTGATCTCATCATAGGGAATATTGGAAAAAGAAGTCTCATCAGGTCGCCACTGAAAGCTGGCGTCGGAGATCAAAAAAATCACATCCGGACGCATTTGAATCGCTCTCTCCACGACACCGACGACACCGGTGAGATTCCGCACCACTCCGGAAGATCCGGAGCTCATCGATCCACTGGTAACCCATTTTTCCTCCACCCAGGTTTGGGCCATCTTCTTGTTTCCCGGCGTCGCCGCAATCAGTTCCTCGGTAAAGGGCATGTAATTCCCCGTGAATTGAATGATCGAAAACTGGGCGCTGATCGGCAGGGTCTTGATCAATTTAAGTGTCTCCTCCTGGATCTGCTCCAGTGGAATCCCGGCAGCGTTCGCTTTGTTCACGACACTCGCCGAAACATCGAAGAGCAGGAGTATCCGATCTCCCTGGGCACTGATTCCGAAAAAGCTCATTCCCTCTCCGGTTCCCCCTCCCCCGCCAAATCCTTTTCCAAGGCCCGAACCCAAAGCCGCGCTCCCCACGAGTCCGTTCACCTGATCTGAAATGAGCTCGGAAGGATCGAGCGGCAGCATCTGATCCAGATTCACCTCCGGCATCTCCGGCAAGGCAAAATCAATCGGCCGAGTGCTAACGAGCTTGTCGTTGAAAGTCGGCTTCGGAGCCATCGCCTCGTGCTTTGCCACGTTCATTTTATGCTCCGGAGTCTTCGGGGGAATCTTAACGGCCTTCTTCATCTCAAACCGCGCTTCCGGTCGACTGAAGTGTTTTGCCACCGTCCACAATCCGAACAGCACCAGGGCAATCAGATGGACGACAATGCTGCCGACAATGATCGAGGTGATCATCGCCCGGCGAGCGCTTCTCGCGGCCTCCTCTTTACTCTTCGGAGGCGGCTTCTTCACCTTCTTTGGCTTGGGAGATTCCGGATTTAGTTGGATGGATACTTCACTCATCGGTTGCTCCTGCCAGGGTGACTCCGGTGATGCCCGCTTCCGCACAGGCGTTCAAAACATCGACGAGGCGCTGGTGCGGGACCGTGTCATGCGGCGCGATCGTCACAAGCGCGTCCGCCTTCGCATTCTCTGCTGATTTTCGAAATCGATCGAGAACGGATCTTAATTCCGGAAGGGACGAACTGGTCGGGGAGTCGAGCTGTTGCTCATTTAGTACAACCTGTCCATCCGGCTCAATGATGACACGCGCCTCGTCCGGAATGTCGACTACTTCCTCCTGGGAAACCTGACCGGGAAGTCCCATCGGGATATCACTTTCCGGAATGACCGGCTTGGCCGAGACCATAAAGAAAACGAGCAGCAGGAAGACCATGTCGATCATCGGTCCCATCTGCATTTCCACCGTCGTGTGGCGTCGTTTTCTGATTCGTCTCATTCGGTCAAAAGCAATCCAACAGGGTTCAGTCGATGACGGAACAGGGTTCGGCAGCCGCCTTCGCAAGAAGGTGGGCAGGGAGGCGAAGCCGCCGCTCCTGCGAGCGCGGCTACCGAAATTTCATCGACTCTCCTTTCAGTTTCCATAGACACCAAATATCAAATCAATCGCGCCCACTTCGGTCGCCATCTCCACGAACTCGCGAATCTTTTTCGTAGGGGTCTTTGCATCGGCTCTCAGATAAATCTGCAACGGGGGGAAATCCTTGAACTTCACTTTCAGGTGAGCCAGAACCTCCTCCTTCGACGCCATCTGATCCCCGATGTAGTAATTCCCCTCTCCGTCGATATTGATAATGTCCCTCTCCGTCTTTTCAGGCGGAACCGCGCTCACCGCGACAGGAAGCTTAATGGGAACATTGATCTGCTGCTCAGTGATTTTCTGTGTCACCATGAAAAAGATCAGGAGAAGAAAAGTCATATCGATCATCGGAGTGATCTGAAAACTCACTTCATCCAGAGGTCTTTTTCGTCGGCGAACCATAATTTCGATTTCCGGATTTCGGCGATTACTCGTCGGCTTCTGCTTCCGGCGTGGACTCGTCGGCAGCGCCCTGCAATCGAATCTCTCCCGAGAGAATATCGATCGCGAAGCTGGCGTGCTTTTGCACGGTTGTCATGACGCCCTGCAACCGGTCCCGAAAGAAGAAGTAAAAGAACATCGCGGGAATTCCGACAATCAATCCTCCCGCGGTTGTTACCATCGCGATCTTGATTCCTCCCGCGAGTTGCTTGGGATCGCCCGAAGTCGTGGCCAGTTTATCAAAGGCTTCGATCATTCCCCAGACCGTTCCCAGTAATCCGACCATTGGGGCGAGGGTGGCGAAAATATTGAGGTAGTTGACCCAGACCATCTGCCGGTGTTCCTCTTCATCGAGGGCTTCGGCCGCCGCATCCATCATGCTTGCTTTGTTCGCCAGATCGCGATCGAAATTCACTTTCAGCAGCGCTCCAGACAGGACTTTCCCATAGCTGCTCGGATTGGATTGGCACGCGCTGTAGGCAGCGTTCACGTCACGAGACGCCATCGCCGAGTTCACCTGATTCACGAGGGAGGGAGGTGCCATTTTCTTGGCGGAAACCTGAACAAGACAATAGACCGCCACGGCAATCGTCCCGATCGAACAGACGAGGAGGATGTGCATGAAGGTCCCTCCTTGCTGGTAGAGATCAAGTGCCGACACATTTTCGGAGACACCGACCTCCGCCGATTCGGCCTCTTCCTGAGAAAAAGCAGGCCAGACAGCGAGGAAGTGAACCGCAACGAAAATTGCGAGTAGAAAAGCAGGGAACGGTGCCTGAGTGAATTTACATTTCATGGAGTTTCGGTTTCTTGAGATGGTTCAGTTGTTTGTAAAAGTGACGCCAACCGCTTCGCGGCAGTTCCAGCAGACTCGGTCTCCGGATACAGCTCTGACAAATCAACATAGCAGGCCCGAGCCCTTGCCGGTTCTTCAACAAATTCATAAACGATCCCCGCAGCGAGAAGGCCGCGCGATGCGGCATCCTCACGCGTTGCATGAAAGAGATGCGGCCACAAATACTGATCCACAATGCGATGAAACAGAGCGTTGCGCCCGGGGCGAACCTCGTCGTCCTCTTCCCATCGCGGATGGTCCTCCTGCTGTTTCTTTAACTTTTCGAAATCCGCCTCGGCGAGCAGGAACTTCACCTCAATGAGCAACTCCGGATCTTCCGTTCGTGTTGCCAATGCAGCCGCTTCCCTGACCGCCGTATCAAGGTCCCCCACCGCGATCAGTGCCCGCAGTCGCCCCTGTCTCGCCGCATCGACATCTACGTCCGCCCAGGCTCGGTCGATGATCCGGTCAAAGAGGGAAAGGGCTCGTTGATGAGAGCGCGCGGCTTCTTCCCGGAGCAACGCGTTACCCAAGGCCACGCCGTAGGCAGCCGTTCGCGAGCGGGGACGGTGCAGGTTCGCAAAATAGAAATCCCACCACTTCTCCAGGGTTCCGGCATCGAGCTTTTCGCGTCCGGCAAAGACGGATTCCTCTCCGGGCTGAAATCCGAATTGCACGTAGGCGACCTGATCCATTTGCAGAGTCCGTTTGGCCGATCCCTGCGGAGCTCCCGGAACCCGCGGCAGAGTGTAGGTCACAATATTGTCCGTAATCGCCGTGATCGTACAAGCCGCTGACTCACCGGTTTTGAGATGAACCACATCCTGCGCTGAGGCGAGAGAACCAACGAACAGAAGCAGTGCCAGAAAAACACGAATCATAAGGTCGCCTCCTTTTCCTCTTCCGCACCCGTTCCGCCGGGATCTTCTGGGGGAACGAGGCGACGAAGCCTGGTGATTTCGTCGCCCGCTTTGTCGGCCTCCTCGAATTTTTTCAGGTCTTCGCGGGAGACCAGTTCCTCGTAGGTTTCGAGAGCTTCGCGTTTCAAATCCAGTTTCTCAAGCGACTGTCCGCGGCCCCAATACGCCTTGGCATTGAGCTCTCCAAATTTCCCATACGCGACATAAACTCTCTCGAAGAAGACGATCGCTTTTTCATGCGATCCATTCGCGGCAAAAGATTCTCCCAGTTGAAACAGGGCTTTCGCTTTTGTGGCTGCATTGATTCCTGACAACTCCAGAACCGATTCCCACTCTTGGCGGGCGTCTCCTGATTTCCCCATCTCCGAGAACAGCTCTGCTTTCTTGAGCTTCACTTCACCAAGATTCACTGAGGCGAGGGCCTCCCGTTCGAATTTCTCGTAGAACTCCACTGCCTTAGTC
The DNA here is from genome assembly GCA_029213265.1 of Verrucomicrobiales bacterium. GTDB lineage: Bacteria > Verrucomicrobiota > Verrucomicrobiia > Verrucomicrobiales > DEV007 > Arctic95D-9. The sequence goes on from JARGNG010000040.1 coordinate 39,162, forward strand.
TGGTCTCCTTCGTTCGCAGCAATGTCGCCGAGAGCACGATAGATGCGGCCCTTCTCCACGGCGCGGGGATGCCACTTCCGAATTTCCGTGAGGAGATTCTTTGCCGTTGTCTGGTTTCCGGCCTCGAGAAGAGCTTCCGCGACCGGGACACTGATCGATGGGGTATTCTTCTTCGGATCGATCCACTTCGCGATATCCATCAACTCTGTCCGCGCTGCGACCGGATTCCCCTTCCCCACGACAATGGATTTCGCCCAGCCCGCCCGGGACGCGAGAATAAAATCTTCGGCCAGTCCTGCCCGCGTTTTGATGCGTTGCAATCGGGAGAGAAGCTCCGCCCGCCCCTCTCCGCCCGCCTGCTGATATACCTTGGGCAGCCCTGAGAAAACATCGGTCACCGTGACCATGTCAGGATCGTTCCCATGTTTTTCAATCGCCTCCCAGTAGATTTTTTGCGCCTCCTCCGGTTCATCCGCATTGAGAAAGGTCCAACCGACCCAGTACACCGCCTCCGGCATGCGGTTGCTCTGCGGGTAGTTTTCGACAA
>JARGNG010000141.1 GCA_029213265.1 Verrucomicrobiales bacterium
AGAGTCCATAGAGATTGGCGGCGTAGCTGATCTGGGTTTTGACCTCTTTCTTGCAATATCCGAAATAGTTGTCAGCGATCAGGGTGACGACGACCCCTTTGGAATCGCGGGCCGTCAGTTTGAAAGCCGACCCGTTGTTGTAAAGTTCGTCTTCGGACTCCCAGCACATCCCCTGCTCTTTCTGCTTCTCCGTCGCTTCGGAGACATGGGGAAGTCCCGCATCCTTCTTTTTCACCGTGGTGAGGTGGGGAGCGAGAATGACACATCCGGTGTGGCCGGACCAGTGACGGACGTCAAGCCGGGCATCATTTTCCGGGAGAAAAGGATCGCCGGCATTGCCGAAGATCGACTCTACGAAATCGAGATTGCTCACCAGATTGCCGGGCGCAAAGAAACGGGTTTCCATTGTTTTCTCGGCCCACACGCCGGGAACTTCCGGGCTGACGACGGGACGAAGCATGAGAGAAACGAAGGCTTTGACCGGTTCTTCCTGCTCGCTCGTGAAAGGCACCACCATGAGATCCTCCGGCGGATTCAGAGCCACCTTCAGCATGGCCGCGAAAGTTTGTTTCGGCACGACGAGCTTGTCGGCCGCGATCGGCAACCCGCCTTCCGCGACATGAAACACTCCTTTGGTCGTGCGCCGGTCTTTCGCGGGATTGTGACAGACCCCCTGCCAGGTCCGGTAACTCGAAACAATGTCGGACTGAAACTTGTCCCCCTTCGCGGGAAGAGACAACAGTCGGGAGAGACCGTGGCGCTCGAGCATCAATGGATTCGGAAGGAGAGGCTCGCCCTCGGCAAACACGTTCGTGCCCTCAAGATAACCGGCCAGCCAGTCGGAAATGTGGCGATCGACCGGTGCGCGGTAGTTTTCGAGCAGGCGAAGCCGTTCCTGAAAATTCAGAATCATCGAGCGGGCCATCTCAAGGAACGGGAAGTCCTCTTCGTCTCCCACAATCGGGAACCCCCGTGAGGCAAGCTTCAGATTGATGTAGTCCTTCGATGCAGAGCTTTCGCATTCCCCGGCTTTCGGTGCTTCTCCGGAGAACCCGATTCGATCTTCAAGGTAGTGTTTGCTCATAAGTTTCGTAGTGACAGGAACATGATGCAGATCCCGTGCCACTACTCCTACGAAAACGAGCGAATTCTCCAAGCGCTTTTTGAAACAATTTTTGCGAAATGGGATACGGCGCTTGTGGGCAATCCCTGTGGGGGCACCCCCCGTGGCAGGTTTCTCCCTGCCCCTCCCTACCCGGGGAATCCGCGCTCGATCGTGTTCCAAACCGCCAGAACAGTCAGAATCCCTCCGGTGAGGCCGAGGCCTGCGGTAATCACGGCAGACGCTCTGGACGCCTTGATGATGGCCACCGAAAGAGCCCACCAAAAGAGGAGAGGAAAAACCATCATGACAGCGAAGCCGACCAGAGAAATGACGAGAATCTCAGAAATCATTCTGCATAGGATTACGACCTTCAACGGGACGGCGGACGCGATTCCCGGGCGGGATTTCCACCAAAGGAATCCTCGCGAAGGCGCTTGCGTTTCCCTCCGCCACCGTGGACATTCCGCTCCCGCAAAATCGGCTCCCGAAAATCCATGCCCTTCCGAATCTGCAGACTCTTCGAAATCGAAAACGGTCACATGCTCAGCAAGCATCCCGACAAGTGCCGGTTTCCGCATGGCCATTCCCGGACCGTCGAGTGCGTTCTCGAAGCGCCGGATCTCGACGAGCGGGAAATGGTCTGCGATTTCAAAGTGCTGAAACTGATTCTCGCCGACTACCTCGATCAGTTCGATCATGCCATGTGCATGAACACGGATGATCCGGCCTACGCCGAGTTCAAGGAGCGCTACGGGGACCGCGTCATCGGGTATGAGTCGGAGGATCCGACGACCGAGGTGCTGGCGCGGGACATCTACACGCACCTCGCCGGATCGCTCGACGAGTATCGTTCCGGAGACGCCAAAGAATTCCCGCTGCGGGATTCCGTGCGCGTCGTGTCGGTCAAAGTGTGGGAGACGTCGAGTTCCTGGGCCGAGTATGGGGGTTAGGCAGGATCACGGAATTCCGACAGCACGACTCAGACACGAAGGTAAGGCAAAGCGTCATCGAAAGCGCCCACGCGAAATTTCAAAACTGAGAGAAGATGACCGGTCGCGCCGTTCCCATCGGTTTCCGAAGAAATCGATCCTACTAGCCACGACCGGCCGCCGATTCTTTGCCCGCCCCGAAGTCGGTCCGACTTCGGGGCGCGCTGGACGGGCAGGTAGTCCCTGAAATCAGCTCGGTCCCGCGAGTGCCTCCACCCGCGAAATTCTGGCCCGGAGTTCGGCGAAACTGATTCAGCATCATTCCCACCATTCCCGTCCAGGGGCTTGCTACACGAAATCCGATGTTGTTGTTCTCGTTGTCGGGGTTGTTGTTGTTCCGGTTGGAAGAACGCAGGTTGTTCTCGTTGTTGTTCCACGAGCCACCCCGCAAACCCCGAAACGAACCGACAGCTCGTTTTCGCTCCCGCTCGCCCGGTGGAATCATCGACCGAGCAGGGAACAGCGCAAGCGGTAACTCTGGGCGTGCGAAGCATGGGCGACCCACGACTGAACGCTCCGGGAGACCTCGGCCCACTCCCGCTTGCCCTGCGCGGCCTCGAATTTCATGCGGGCGAGTCGACGCTCAAAACGGCGGACATTTCCCTTCCTCAGTTTTCGCCTCCCGTCCGAGAAGCTGACAAAGCCGACGAAATCGACTCCGTGCGCGGTCGGGAGTAGGCGGTATTTGTCTGTATGGATCGAAAGGTGCAAATCGGCGACTTTTTTGTGGACGAGTTGCCCTTGCTCCTTCAGCGCTCCGCGATTTTCGCCGAAGAGGAGGAAATCATCGACGTAGCGGACGTAGCCGCGCACGCGGAGTTCGTGTTTCACGAAATGGTCGAGCGGATTCAGGTAGACGTTTGCGAAGAACTGGCTTGTGAGATTCCCGATCGGTAAACCTCGGGGGCGTTCCCGCACCGAAAACAGGTCTCCATCCGGGTTCCATTGCTGTTCGATTGCGTTGTGATGGCTCGCGAGAATGATCCGGATTAGGTCGAGGACGGCTTTGTCGCCGATGACCCGTTCGATCTGGGACAGAAGAATCTCATGGTCGATCGACGGGAAATAGCGCGCGATGTCGCACTTGAGGACATAGGGCCATGTCTTCGTGAACTGGTGGGCGCGCCGAAGCGCGGCATGGGTTCCTTTTCCCTTTCGGCAGGCGAAGGAATCCTCGATGAAGCGACGCTCGAAGATCGGCTCGAGGACACGGACAAGGGCGTGATGCACGACCCGGTCGCGGAAGGGTGCTGCCGCGACGGTGCGCTCTTTGGGATCGTGGATTTGAAAGTAGTGGTAGTCCCCGTGCCGGTAGTTTCCCGAAAGGAGTTCGGCCCGGAGCGAGACGATTTCCTCCTCGAACCGGGAATAGAACTCCGCCGCCGGACGGCGGGACCGTTTGCCCCGCCACGCTTTGCGTGCGGCGGCGAATAGATTCTCGTAGGAGCAGACATCCTCGAAGAGATCTTTATGGCGTTTCACCGGAGCCTCCCGCCTGCTTGATCCAAGCCCCGAGCATTCTGCCACATTCGCTCATCCGCTCGCTGCTGTGGGAATATTGTCGTTGCGACAGCAGTTCCCTCTCGTGGGCGAGCCGGACGAGCCAGCGGAGCGCCTCCAGCTTCCGGTTCGCTCTCGCGAGTTGCTCGCGTTTCGCGCTCCCTCGGGAATAAGCGGCTTCGATCAAGCATTCTTGAATGTTCAGTGCAGTGTCAACCAACCGCTGCCCGAGGATGAATCGCTGGTTTTTCGGAAACTGGTCAACCCGACCGAGCAACCATTTCACGAATTCATACCACTTCGACAGCAGGATCGGTGGTTCACTCATTCAGCCCCATCGTAATTCCAAAAAAAATTTCCCCGCCTTCGGCGGGTAATAAAGGGTAATAGAGTGAAAGGAAAAAGGGTGATTAGGGACTTGCTACACGAAATCCGATGACGAAGTTCTCGAAGTCGGGGTCGTCGTCGTTCCGGTTGGAAGAACGCAGGTCGATCTCGAAGTAGCTCCACGAGCCACCCCGCAAACCCCGAAACGAACCGCTGATCACTGCGTCGTTCCACTCCCACACGTTCCCGCCCTGGTCGAAGGTTCCGTAGGGTCCCGCGCTCCCCTCGTAGGCGCCCCCATCCGTCAGGTAGTTCTGGTTGCTGTCATAGCTCCCGCTCTGGGTCACCGAGTAGTCACTTCCGTCGTAATGGTTCGCGTGGTTCGCAAAAACTGACGTTGGGTCATTGCCTGGCGGGGTGTCGCTCATCGTCGGATACAGCCAGTAGAAGTCGTCCCCCGGAGGTCCTCCATCTGCAGCGAGACGCGGATCGTGAAACGCCGCTTTATACCACTCGTCCTCGCTTGGAATCCAGTACTTCGCTCCGGGGTTGCGCGTGATGTCCAGTCCACCGCCCGTCGCCCCGTCCAGGGTATA
>JARGNG010000008.1:0-166813 GCA_029213265.1 Verrucomicrobiales bacterium
ACGAACCCTACCAGACTAACATTCCCGGTGGGCCAGTTCGGGTGACTCGACCAATTCCCGCTACGCAGCTTTCGATCGACTTCGATCCGCAGGCATTGCCGGCTGTATTCGTCGATCAAGGTCAGCATCTTTAGGGGCGCTCCGTTCTCCGTGCGATCATGCACAAAGTCCCAACTCCACACCTCGTTGAGTTTCCCCGCACGGATCGGACAGGCAGTTGAAATTCCTTGCCTGCGACGGCGGGGGCCTTTGCCCTTTACCCCGAGCCCTTCCAGGCGCCGGATGCGCTGCACGAATTTCCGACTCGCTTTCCAGCCTTCTCGCTCCAACAACGCTCTGATTCGACGGTATCGTAGCGCGGATACTTCCGGCTCAGCCATACGATTCGATGCACCAGCTTTCTGGTTTTTTCACTCGCGCCTCGCGGACGGTATTGGCAACTGGAACGCGAAAGTCCAAGATAGCGACATGCCTGGCGCCCGTCCCCTGCTATGAGTCACCCCGCAGGAATTACCCTGATGACTTTTACCTTTCAAATTATTTACCGTAAGGATACCCTTGCAATTAGCAGGTCACCCAAAGTGGCCACTTCTCATTGAAATCCCCTGACGAAAAATACCCTCTAACCCATGAAAAAACTCAAACAAATCGTCTGTATCACAGCTGCGATCGCACTCAGCTTCACTGTCATCTCCTGCACTCCGGGTGAGCGTGGAGCTGTCGCAGGCGGAGCTTCCGGAGCCGCCCTCGGCGCAGTAATAGCAGGAAGTGGGCACCGCGCCACCGGCGCCTTAATTGGAGGAGCCGTTGGTGCTGTGGCCGGTTCAGAGATGTCTAAAAATCGGGCTTATCGAAACCGCCACCATCATCGCCACATTTATTAATCTTAGTCTCAATCGATTGTTTTCCGTTCACCAGTTAACGGAACAGGCAGACAGGGAGCTTCGGCTCCCTGTTTTTTGAGAGATCACCTCCCCGGAAAGAGTGCCTGCAGATGCCAATCACTCAATATCCAGACTCGTCCACCTGTCTATCCGTTCCCCTCCAACTCCGGAGAAAGGAGGTTCTCCCCGGATTCTTTCAACTCTTTCTCGATTTGATCATCGATCGAAGTGTCGACGGAAATGTCTTCGATATTCTCGATAGTGATCGACTTGGGTAAGGATTCGGGCCGGGAACGGGGAGGAGCTTCTTCACTTCGATCGCGAATGTGAACACGATAAATCGGCTCGGGCATTTCGATTCCGGCTTGATCAAAGGCCTCTTTCACCCTTCGGATCGCTTCACTTTTCGTTTTTAGTAAATCGGACTCCGTCTGATCCAGCCATGCAAAAAACTTCATGGCTACTGAACTGTGCCCAAGAGAATCGATTACCGCAACCGGCTTCGGGTCGGCCAGGATCCCCGGGTTCGAAGCAAGGACATCGAGAGCGATCTTCTTCGCTTCCGTGAGATCAAATTCGGTAGAGACACCGACCGAGAAATCAAATCGACGCTTGGGATTGCGCGAATAATTCAAGAGGACGGAATTCATCACGATTGCGTTGGGAATCCGCAGGTGATTCCCATCAAGAGTCACGAGAACCGTATCGCGGGAAGTCAGCCTCGCTACTTTTCCAACCTGGCCGTCGATCTCCACGGCATCTCCAATTTCAAACGGATTGCGCGTGCTGAGGAGAACACCTGCAAGGTAGTTTTCGACAATGCTTTTGAAGGCAAAGCCGAGCGCCAATCCCGCGAGTCCGGCCGCACCGATGACCGCCCCGACGATCGCCGTGGCATCGAGCAACTCCAGGACAACGAGGACCCCGATCACAATGATGACGAACCGCACCGCCCGCAGGGCGAGCTGTTTCCCCAGGGAAGACAGGGGAATCCGGCCAATCCAGCCGGAATGCTGTCCTACCTGCTTTGTCAGAAATCCGGTCAGTAGCAGAATGATGAATGAAGCTCCAATCAAAGGCAGCTTCACAACGAAGGCGCGCCACATCTCGCGAAGTTTTTCCAGAGCGGGTGCGAACTGGCTTGTAATCTCCACCCTCTCGGTCATGCGGTCCAATGTCAGGACCACTCCGTCGGTTCGATCAGCAAGGGAAACGGCGTCCCTGCGGATCGATGATTTGGAAACCTCGCCCGTCAGGGTGACGACGCCTGATTGTACGGAGATACCGATTCCTTCGAATCCACCCACCGCATCGAAAATCTCTTGAATGCGTTTCTGAATCGCCTTGTCCGCTGTCGGAGCGACCACTTCAATCGGCTCTGCCTTCCCTGCCGAAGTGCCCTGTGCCAACGCCTGACAAAACCACAACTCCGCAGCAAGACAGGCAAGCAGAGCGAATGCGATCCGGATCATGTGGTTGCCAACTGCTCACACCCCTTGATGTCGAGCTTTCCGGAGGCAAGGATCGGAATTTCATCGACATCGACCAGTTTCTTCGGAATCCAGAGAGCGGGAACCCCTTCCCCCGTCAGCTTGACCCGGAGCTCATGCATATCGACATCGGGATCAGAGCTCAGCAAAATCAACGCTTCGCCCTTCGCTTCATCGGGGACGCCGACGATGGCAATTTTTCGCTCATCATCACCCAGACCAAGCGCCTTGTTGATGTGGTCCTCGACCGTCTCGTGCGGAACCATTTCCCCCCCAATCTTGGAGAAACGGGAGAGTCGACCTTCGATGTAGAGAAAGCCATCCTCATCGACCCGGCCGATATCGCCGGTCATAAACCACCCATTCTGCATCACTTCGGCCGTCTTTTCGGGCTGATTCAGATAGCCTTCAAAAATGTTCGCTCCGCGAAGCCAGATCATACCGGAGGAATGAATCGGCAACGGCTCCTGGGTATCCGGATCGGTAATCCGAACGGCCATACCGGGGATAAAAAGTCCCACCGAACCAAAGCGACGATTGGGTAGGGACGGGTGTTTCTCATCTCCCGCCTCCGGATCCGGAACGTTGAAATTGGTGACCGGTGAGGTCTCGGTGAGGCCATAACCCTCCAGAACCGGATGACCGAAACGTTCCTCGAAACTTTCCGCCACCTTCTTCGGAAGCTTCTCGGCACCGGTCACAACCATCTTGAGACTTTGCAATTGCTCCTTCTTCGCACGCCGCAAATATCCACGCAGGAAGGTCGGGGTCGCGAGAAGCAGGCTGATGGAATACTTTTCGATCAGTTCGGCCAGCTTGGGAACTTCGAGGGGGCTCGGATAGGTCACGACACTGATTCCCTCAATGAGTGGATACCACATCGTTACGGTACAGCCCAGACTGTGGAACAGTGGAAGGCAACCGAGCACTTTGTCGGTCGACTTGAGATCGATCCGGGAACCGAACTGGTTCACATTCGCGAGAAGGTTGCGGTGGGAGAGCACGACTCCCTTGGGGTCACCGGAGCTTCCGCTGGTGAAAAGGAGAACCGCTTCTTCGTGTCCACCTTTCTTCGAAATGCCGAGCAGGGAAGCCAGCATTCCAGTGGAGCAAATTTTCGAAATGCCGAGCCAGAGAATGATCTTCGACTTCAAAGTGGGAAGCACCCGGTCCAGCAGGATGAGATCCCGGGTCGGCGGCCAGGAAAACGAACTCATCTTTCGTATGAACTTGTCCGCGGTGATGAATTTATCCATATCCGCCTGACGGATGCAGGACTCGACTGCCTTGTCTCCCGCGGTGAAGTTGAGATTCACCGGCACCTTTCCTGCAAGGAGAACAGCCACATTCGCTACGATCCCCCCTTTGCCCGGAGGAAGAATGATCCCGACCCGCTTCTTCGAAGTTTCCTTTTTCAGCAACTTCGAAAGAGCAATCGAAGCAGCGAGCATTTTATCGAAGCGCAAATCACTGCCGTCGATTCCATCGGTGAACTGAGCGGAGGTCCCGTTCCTCTTTAATCCGCGCAGAATTTCGTAGGCAAGGTTGCCATTCAGGATAGGACGAGCGTTATACGCCTTCTCGGAAGCAATCAGGAGATTCTCCGTGAAGTTGGCCAGATTGGCGGCTTCTCTCTGCAAGGGGTCACCAAAAGAAAGAACGATCCGTTCAACGTCGTGACGATTTTCGACACCGAGAGCGGTTTCCTCCGGATGATCGACGTAGAGAGGAAGGATCGGAGCGTTAGCACTCGTGAGGAATTGGAGAATGCTCGAAGGAACGACAACTCCCTGCGCCGCCCGAACATGAGTCACCCCCGGGATGAAAATAACGACGCTCCCTTCGGACAAGCATTGATGAAGCTCCTTTTTAAACACATCCCTCGAAGCCTCTTCCGAAGAAAACTCCAGAGCCTCAACATCGTCTTTGTCGAGATGAGCCTGCAGGAGCGGATCGTAGTCAAGACCGCGCTCGATCAGGTAGACCAACCTGCGACCGGATAGCTGCTTTTCCAGATGAAGTAAATCCTCAAAAGAAAGCCGGTTGGCAATCACGAGGATTCCGCCGTCAGGAATCTTTTCCACACCGTGGAGTTCAAGTTTGTCGTGGTTCTTGGCCATAATTCACAAAAGGTGAAGCAATAATCGGGGATTTCGAACATTCTAATGGCATTTGGATTGAAAAACAGTCGCGTTTTTCCTTACGGAGGGTACTTGGCAACGACGAAAGAGCCGTGTAGAACTTTTTCAAAACCATCCTCATGTCTGAAGAAACATCGTCCAACAATACCGATTACTGGCGCGCCAACCTCAAGTGGGTTGGCATTCTCCTCACCGTCTGGTTCATCGTCTCCTATGGCTGCGGCATCCTTTTTGTCGAAGAGCTCAACAAAATTCGCATCGGCGGATTCAAGCTCGGCTTCTGGTTCGCCCAACAGGGAAGCATCTACGTCTTCGTTATCCTCATCGCCATCTACGTCCGGATCATGAACGGTCTCGACAAAAAATACGGAGCCAAAAAAGGCTGACCCAAAGGGACCCCAACTAACCTTTTACTTTCACACTTTTTACTTTTTACGTCCCGCTGCGCGGGACCCACCATCATGGACGTACAAACCTGGACCTATCTTCTCGTCGGGATCACCTTTGCCCTCTACATTGGTATTGCGATCTGGTCGCGCGCCGGAACGACCGGTGAATTCTATGTCGCCGGTGGCGGCGTTCCCGCTCTTGCCAATGGAATGGCAACGGCTGCTGACTGGATGTCGGCCGCTTCGTTTATTTCGATGGCCGGACTTATTTCCTTCATGGGATATGACGGCTCCGTCTATCTCATGGGATGGACCGGAGGCTATGTGCTGCTCGCCCTCCTACTCGCACCCTATCTCCGGAAGTTCGGGAAATTCACCGTTCCCGATTTCGTAGGGGATCGCTACTACTCCAAGACCGCCCGCCTCGTCGCCCTGATCTGCGCGATCTTTATCTCCTTCACCTACGTCTGCGGTCAGATGCGGGGAGTGGGAGTCGTGTTTTCCCGTTTCCTAAGTGTGGACATCGAGTTGGGAGTCATCATCGGAATGACGATCGTCTTTTTCTACGCTGTGCTCGGAGGTATGAAAGGCATCACCTACACCCAGGTGGCTCAGTATTGCGTACTCATTTTCGCCTTCATGGTTCCCGCGATTTTCATCTCCCTCATGATGACCGGGAATCCGATCCCGCAACTTGGCTTCGGTGCCGAAGTAACCGGAGAGGGCGTCTTTCTGCTCGATAAACTCGACGGCCTCAGCGCGGAACTTGGCTTCAACAGCTATACCGATGGGTCGAAACCGATGATCGATATATTCTTTATCACCATGGCCCTGATGGTCGGAACGGCAGGACTGCCTCACGTCATCATTCGATTCTACACGGTGAAGAAAATGAGCGCGGCAAGGACTTCAGCGTTCTGGGCCCTGCTTTTCATCGCCATCCTTTACACAACAGCACCTGCAGTGGCCGTTTTTGCGAGAACCAACCTTCTCACCAGCATTCCCGGGAAGTCCTACGAGGAGGCGCCGGAATGGATCAAATCGTGGGAGGACGCAGGCCTGATTGCCTGGATGGACAAAAACAAGGACGGGAAAATTCAATACGAAGCCGGAGATGCCTTCACCGGAAAGCCCGCCTTCGATGAAGAAAATCGAGGCGCCAATGGCGAGCGACTCCTCACCAATGCCGCCGCCGAGGGAGCCAACGAACTCTATGTCGACCGTGATATCATCGTTCTCGCGAATCCCGAAATTGCGCAACTGCCGAACTGGGTCGTTGCCCTTGTTGCTGCCGGTGGATTGGCGGCCGCGCTGTCGACTGCGGCCGGCTTGCTTCTCGTTATCTCCACCTCGGTGGCACACGACCTTGTGAAGAAAACCTTTGCTCCCGGAATCAACGACAAGAAGGAGCTTCTCATCGCTCGGTGTGCCGCAGGTGTCGCTGTCGTTGTGGCTGGATACTTCGGCATCAACCCACCCGGCTTCGTTGCCCAGGTCGTTGCCTTCGCCTTCGGGCTCGCTGCTTCCTCCTTTTTCCCTGTGATTATTCTCGGGATTTTCAGCAAGCGCATGAATCGCGAAGGAGCCATCTCCGGCATGATCCTCGGCATCGTCTTCACCGCCTCCTACATCATCTACTTCAAGTTCATCAATCCGGCTGCCAACACCAAGGAAAACTGGTGGTTCGGCATCTCCCCGGAAGGAATCGGAACCCTCGGCATGATCCTGAACTTTCTCGTCGCCTTCATCGTTTCCGCAGTCACACCCAAGCCGCCTCAGGATGTCGTCGACATGGTCGAAAGAATCCGCCTGCCGGAGTCCGAAGGAGAGGAACTCGCCGTATCGGATCACTGAAGAAAGAAAGCCAACAGGGTTGAGTCGATGGCCTGACCCTGTTGAATAATATGCCAGGGCACGAACCGACTTCTGAAAATGATCCACATCGTCGAACACCCCATCATCCGCGAGAGGCTCACGCAGATTCGTTCGATTGAGTCGGAGACTGCTGCGTTTCGACATGCGCTTCACGACATCGCAGCGCTGATGTGCTTTGAGGTGACAAAAGATTTGGAGACCTCGGAAATCGAAGTCGAAACCCCACTCATAAAAACCGCCGGGCACGCGCTGACCCGTCCCGTCGTCTTCGTCCCGATTTTGCGGGCCGGAGTCGGGCTGATGAATGGCTTCACCGAAATTCTCACGGAAGCGTCAGTCGGCTATATCGGCCTTTACCGCGATGAAGAAACGCATCAGCCACACGCCTACTACTGCAAGCTGCCCGAACACATTGCTGAGTCCGACGTCATCCTGATCGATCCGATGCTCGCCACCGGGGGCAGTGCCGCCGACGCGGCGGATGAAATCAAAAAGGCGGGAGCAACGCGCATTCGCTTCGCCTGCCTCATTGCGGCTCCTGAAGGAGTCGCCGCATTCGAAAAGCGCCACCCTGACATTCCCATATTCACAGCCGCCCTCGATGAGCATTTGAACGAAAATGCCTACATCGTTCCCGGGCTGGGAGATGCGGGTGATCGGTATTTCGGTACCTGAGGGCTCTGCGAGTCACAACCGGCGAAGTTGCCGAAATCCCTCCGAATTTTCCACAGCCTGCTACCAGGTTTCCGGGTCCAGCACGACATGCTTGATGGACTCCCGTTTCCAGGTATAGGAAATGTGTATCTTCCCATCAGCAGCCTGAATCACGCAGGGATAGGAGAATTCGCCCTGGTCGCGTTCGAGCGTCAGGATCGGAGTCCATTTCTTCCCATCATCAGAAAGCGCAACGTTGAGCATTTGCCGACCCGCAGGAAACGGGGCCCGTTTCAAAGTGTGATTGTAGACCACCATCTGCCTTCCATCGGCCAGGGTGACCGCATCTGTACCGGAGTTGGGATTAGGTAGATGGGTCGCGGTGAAAGGCCCCCAGGTTTCGCCTCCGTCCTCCGACCAGCTTTGCCCGATCACTCCTTCCCGGGATCGACATAGCACCTGCCATCGTCCATCGGCGTGGCAAAGCAGGCTGGGCTGAATGACGTTGAAATTTCGTGCGTCGTTGACCGGTCCAATCACCTCCCAGGTTTTCCCCAGGTCACGGGTTCGTTCGAAGTGGACCCTCCAGCCGTCATGCTCCGTGCTGCTCGGGCAGAGGATACTGCCATCGGGCATCTGAATCGGTTTGTTTTTCACCGGCCCGATCAGATTCGGATTTCCCTCGCCGAGTTTGCTGGATTTCCCGAGGCGCCGGGGGGCTGACCAGGTGCAACCTTGATCATCGGAAGTTGTCAGCATGCCCCACCAATGCGTGGCGCGCCCGACTTCGGGATCGACTACTTTGTAAAAAAGCATCAGGGGACCATTCTCCGGCTGGAACAGGACGGGATTGCCGACGCGGTGGTCGCGACTTTCCCCCTCGGTTCCATCCACGACCTGTTCCGGTGTACTCCATGATCCGTCGCGATGTCGAGATACCCAGATGACGTTATCTATGTCCGGTTCACTCGTTCCACCGAACCAGGAGGCAACGAGTCCCTCCGGTGTTTCTACCAGGGTCGAAGAATGGCAGCTTGGTGTCGGGCGTTTCTCAGGATCAAAGATGAATTCGCTGGAAAGAAGGCCGGGATCGCCGGACGCAACGGGAGCCGGGATCGTTGACCGGGAAGGGTGATGATTTTCCGCCAGCCAGATCGCCCCACCGCGGTAACTTTCGCCGATGGGGTAGCGGGAACTCGGTGTGACCGCTTCGTCCATAATCGAAGCGATCTCTCCAACGACATCGGGATGATCCTCCGCGACATCATTCGCCTCCCCCGGATCGGTCTTGAGGTCAAAAAGCTGCATTCGTCCCTCATCTTTCCCCAGGCGAATTCCTTTCCAGTCCCCCCGTCGAACCGCCTGGTCGTAGTATCTCCGGCAGTGTCCGTGATCCCAGTACAAATAGGGGCGGGGAAATTCAAGTGCTTCCCCCTGCAGCGCACGGACAACCGAAAAGCCGTCGAGACCAGCAGGAGGTTTGATACCGGCCAACTCTGCAAAGGTGGGCATCAAATCCTGAAACGCGATCACTTCCCCGCTGACAGAGTTCGATGGAATCACTCCGGGCCACCTCGCCAGGAATGGCACGCGGATGCCTCCTTCGTAGAGATCCCGCTTGAACCCCCGGAGTGGCCCGCTGGTGTGAAACTGTTCATCCACCGTTTTGTGCCCGCCGTTGTCGCTCGTAAAAATGATGAGGGTCTTCTCGCTGATGCCCAGTTCATCAACGAGTGACTGAATGCGCCCCACATCGCGGTCGAGCCGATGAACCATGGTCGCGTATTTTTTCGCTTTGTTAGACCAGTTTTTTTCGGTGTAGGGATCCGTGGAAGGCACGGCGAGGCCGTCAGGATCTTCCTCGGTGGAGGAAAAGTGTGGGAGCGTGTAGGCGGCGTAAAAGAAAAACGGCTGACCTTCCGAATTTCGGATAAATCGGAGTGCCTCTTCTGTCAGCAAGTCATGACTGTAGTGCTCGCGCGTGACCGCATTGTCAGGCAGTTCATGACGCCCCGCATCCTTATCGAGATATTCCGTGAAGTAGTAATGCGCATGATCCTGATTGAGGTAGCCGAACCAGTGATCGAAACCCTGGTTCAAGGGAGCTCCGGGAGTGCCGGGATCTCCCAGTGACCACTTGCCGATTCCACCGGTGCGATAGCCTTTTGACTTCAGCATTTCAACGACGGTGAAGTCCCCGTCATCGAGATACGTCGGGTAGTGAGGCACGTTGTCACGTGCCGGGGTATTTCCGGCATGGAGCCCGGTCAGAAAGACGCTGCGGGACGGAGTGCAAACCGGTCCTCCCGCATAAGCCTGCGTAAATCGAATGCCCTCGCTGGCGAGACGATCGATATTCGGCGTCTTGATCAACTCCTGACCGTAGCACTCGAGATCCCCGTATCCGAGGTCGTCGGCGAGAATGAAAATGATATTGGGAAGTTCCCTCGCATTGGCTGACGGGAGCAGGCCGAGACAACAAAGAACCATCACAAGTAGTTTCCTCATGACGAAAGGAACTACAAAAGATTCGGAGACCGGCCAAGTCGCGGCCTGTCCTGATCGTGTATCACTTGGTCTCAAGACCGAACCGGGAAGCGGTGGCATCCATCTCCAACTCCCAGGCGTTCAAGACAGCTGTCAGGTCCTGCACTCTCTCGGGGTGTTCCCTTGCGAGGTTCTGTTTCTCCGACGGGTCGCGCCCGAGATGAAAGAGTTCCACCCGGTTGCCCGTGAGGCAGAGCTTCCACGGCCCGCCGCGAATGGCGCGCTGACTGCGGGAACGCCAAAACAAACTCCGCTCCGGGAGTGACCGTTCGTCGAAAAGCAGGGGGGAAAGATCGAGACCATCGACATTGGAATTGCCTTTCCCCGCATTCGCGATCTCCATCAAGGTGGGAAACAGATCATTGCTGTGGGTCATCGCGTTCGTCACACCAGGCTCAATTCGCCCCGGCCAGGAAACGATCGTGGGAACCCGATGCCCCCCTTCATACAGCTCGGTTTTCTGGCCGCGATACCTGCCGTTGCTCGAGATGTTCTTATACCTGCTGCCGTAGTTCAGGTAGCCGCCGTTATCGGAAGTGAAGATCACAAGCGTCTTCTCCACCAATCCCTGTTCCTTCAGCGCCGCCAGAACTCTCCCAACACCGGCATCGAGTGACTCCACCATGGCTTTTACATGCGGGGCGACGTTGGATGGATCCGAGATGATTCCAAATTTGTCCTTCTTGTAGGAAATGCCCTTTTCCCGGTGAGGCGGATCCTCCGGTCCCTGCCAGGGAAAATGAATCGCGAGATGAGGCAGGTAGAGAAAGAAGGGAGAGTCGCGGTTCTCCTCCATGAACTCAACGCTGTAGTCCGTCAGCAAATCCGTCGTGTAACCGGATGCCGGTTCGAGCTTGTCATTCCACCACCAGTCCTCGCCTCCGGAACGGTTGATGCGGGTGTGAAAATCTCCGTCCCCGCTCAGTAACCCTCGAAAAATATCGAACCCCTGATTCGTCGGAAGGAGCGGGGCCCGATAGCCGAGATGCCACTTCCCGAAACAGGCCGTCGCGTATCCCCTCCCGCGAAGCATTTCTGCCACCGTGACAACCCCTAGAGGAAGCCCGCTATCCGGGTTACCCGCTGAAAGAGCTCCGTCAAATTGACTGCCAAATCGTTGCGGATAACATCCCGTCAGAATCGAGGCTCGTGTCGGGCTACACATCGCACCGCCGGAGTGAAAATCGGTAAACCTCATCCCGGTTGCGGCGAGCCCGTCGAGATGAGGGGTTTCATGAACCGTGCTCCCGTAGCACGCCAGATCTCCGTATCCCAAATCATCCGCGACGATCAAAACGATGTTCGGTGACTCAGCGTGGAGAAAAGCAGCCCTGAACAGGAAGAGAGAGAGAGCAAGTATCCTTTTCATTTGATCGATTATTTCATGAAGCTCACCACAATCAGTCCCCTACCGGCCTGATTTCCTGTGTCTCAATCTTCGGCGAAGGGGGGAAGGGAATCAAACCCGGACGATTGGCAAGATCGTTTCCCATTCGCCAAACAGAACGATCGCCAATCCATGAATCCGTGGCTCAAAAGAGCTACCACAGCAGGTCGATGCACCGCGGAATTCGTGATAGCTTTGCGGAGGAATGGGAGTTGCGCGAATCCAAACACTTTACTTGATCTTGCTGGCGGTCTATCTGCCCGGTGGCTCTTTGCTGTCGCCGGCCCAGGAGTCGGTCCGCCCCTTGCGATCGATTGACGAGATTCGCAAACTCACCTACGAGGAGGCACGTCTCGCCCCCCCGGTCATTCTCCGGGTCCATGTCATCTCCCACCTTCTCTCGGGATTCGATGGACAGGACCACAGCGGTGGAATGTTTTTTGAAATTCCGAAGGATCAAATTCCGCGTCTCGGGGAAACGCTCGAAATCGAAGGCAACGTCACGGGCGGCTTTTACGGTCCCTACATTATTGTTGACCGCATCAAAGGACGGGGAGGCGGCGGCCTTCCCAAACCCCTCTACTTTCGACCCGATTTCATCCAGACAGGACTCGGCGACAATCGCTGGATCGAAATCGAAGGACTCATGGTCGATATCGAATTTGGTGACAGCAAGCGCAGCGGAAAAGGACTGCTCGTTACCGGAGAGAACGAACTGGAAATCCGGTTCCGAAATCAACATGATGACTTTGACCTCCGGAGGCTGGAGAAAATGGAAGGTTCCTGGGTGAAACTCAAAGGCAGTGGCGCCCCGCTCTTTAATGACCAACGCCAGCGGATCGGATCGGATATCATCTGTTCCAGTCACCGCTTCGTCGAGGTCGTTCGCGAAACGAAACAAATCCCCAGCGTTTCGCTTTCCGAAATTGGGAGGTGGGACAGCCGGCGAACCACTCAAAGTCTCGTTCAGACTGTCGGCACGGTCACCTACGTCGAGGACCCTAAAACGCTGATCCTGCAGCAGGATGATCATGGAGCCCGCATTCGGACACTACGCCCGCACGAAGCGGAGGCGGGGCAATACCTCACCTTTACCGGTATGCCGGACACGGAAGGCTACTTCGTGGGTTTGCGATACGCGAACCTGCAACCGGTCGAAGATAAGAGTGCCGGGGAATCCTTCGAATTCCCTGTCCTCGAATCCATCGAAGAACTGAATCCGATGTCGCGGGAGAATGCGATGCGCCTCGTGAAAATCGAGGGCAAGCTCATGGAAAAACAGGGACGGCTGCTCAGCATGCAGATCGGCGAAGAACTGCTTCCGGTTCGGCTCGCTCCCGCCATCCCCGGTGAGGCGCTCCCGACCATTGGAAGTGTTCTCGGCGTGACAGGGGTAAAACTGGTCGAAGCCGATCAACGTGGGCAGGTTCGATCGGTGACTCTGGCGACGCGGTTCCCCTCCGACATCCGGGTGCTTTCAATTCCATCATGGTGGACCCCGCAGCGCTACCTCATCGCCATAGCCGTTCTCGTCGTGAGTGTATTTCTCTTTGTCTTCTGGACGCTGGCCTTGAAACGCCGGGTTCTGAAACAAACTAATCTGATCGAAAGCCAGCTCGTCTCGAATGCTGCTCTCGAAGAACGAAATCGAATTGCCCGCGAATTGCACGACACTCTTTCGCAGGGCTTCTCCGGAGTGGGCTACCAACTTGCCTCGGTGAAAAATCACATGGAAAGCAATCCAGACCGGGCCCGCGAGAAACTCGATACGGCGCGCCAGATGGTGGAACACAGTCTCGCCGAGGCGCGGGAATCGCTCAGCGGCCTGCGTGTTCCGAGTGCGGCCGATTCTCTCCGTTTTCCCGAAACGACCATCGCCATTGCGAGGGAACGTTGCGAGGAAGCCGACCTCCGCCTTGTCGTTCATCATACTCTCGACTTTGATCCTTCCTGCCTCGATACCGAAACCGCCTACGCCTGCCACCGCATTCTCCTCGAAGGCGTCATGAACTCGATCCGCCACAGCGGCGGGGACTGCGTCGGTTTTGGATCCGGGTGCACGGACCACGAGTGGCTCTTTTACATTTGTGACAACGGCCACGGTTTTGATCCGGAATTCAAGCCGGCCGGTCACTTTGGAATCCAGGGAATGCAGGAACGGGCCAAACAAATTGAAGCCGGCCTCACCGTGGAGTCCTCGTCCGAAGGAACCCGCCTCGCCCTGACTCTCGCAAAATCCTCCTTATGAGCAAAGCCCCCACCCTTCGCCTCCTCCTCGTCGACGATCACCTCATCGTCCGGCGCGGTCTCGCCAGCCTTCTCGACGACGAGGAAGATCTCTCCGTGGTCGCCGAAGCCGGAAGCGGTGAGGAAGCCATCGCGCTCGCGACTGAACACAAACCGGATGTGATCGTGCTCGACCTCCGCCTCCGCGACATGAGCGGGATCGAGGTCGCCGCGGAATTGAAAGACCAGCGCATTCTCATGCTCTCGAGCTTCATGCAGGAGGAGGATGTCCGACGCGCCTTCGAGGCTGGCGTTCTCGGTTACCTCTCGAAGGACAAGAACAGTGACGATTTGTTAACCGCGATTCGCGAAGTCGGAGCGGGACGCCAGTACTTACCGCCGGAGATTTCCCTTCTCCTGGCCAAGAGTGAGTGGAGCGCGCACCTCACGGATCGCGAACTGGAGATTGTACAATGGATCGCCCGGGGGCGGGCCAACAAGGAAATCGGGCAAATCCTGACCCTTTCGGAGAACACAGTCAAAAACCACGTGAAGTCAATTCTTTCGAAACTCAACGCAAAGGACCGAACCCACGCGGTAACGGAGGCGCTGAAGCGCGGGTTGTTCCAGTTGCGCTAGAGAGACGTCCCTCACTAAATCATATCTTGCCTGTGCAGGTTTGAATCCGTATTGGTAGCGGAATGATCTCCCGGTCTACAAGCGCGGTGTGGCTGGCTGCCCTGCTCCTTACTTTCTTCACACTCCTATTCCCGTCGAAGGGACAGGACGTCGTCGTTTGGCCGGACGGCCCCACGGAAGTGGCACCGGAAATCGTTGCCGGACTGGAAGAGAGTCATTCCCGGTGGTTGGCCTTCCAATCGCAAATCGACGGCAGCTATCGCTACGAAGTCGTCTTTTCCAGTTTCAGCGGCTACCGCTCTACGACCACGATTGAAGCCATGCAGGGAATCGTATCGAGGCGAAGTTTCGAAGAATCTCTCCCCTTCTATCTGGACGCCCAACCTCTCTATTATGTCGAAGAAGGCTCCGAAATCGGATCTCACACCAGAGGCGCGAATCCACACACGATGGAGGAACTCTACGAGATCGCGCGCGGAGTGCTCGCGGAGCCCCTGGAATCCTACGAGCGGCTCGTGACCGGATATGGTCCCAACGGGATCCTTGAGTCCTGTTACAAGTACGATGTCCGCATCGCGGACGATGTCCCGAGGAAAGGGGTATTCATTCAAAACTTTTCCCCGGTTGATTCCATCAGGATTTCACAAGATACCGTTGACGAACTTGAGAAAAGCTTTGCCCGCTGGTCACAGTGGAAACAGCGAATCAACGGGAATTATCGCTATGAGGTGCACAATTCCTTTTTCAATGAATACAGATCCCAAACTACGCTCGTAGCATCCGGTGGAGTCATCTCCAAGCGCCGGTTCGTGGAGCAGCATCCCGACAATCAGGATCTGGCACCTCGATCCTATGAGGAAACTGGATCTGAGGTCGGATCGAACGAGCGAGGTGCTGCGCCCCACACCCTGGAGGAACTCTATGACATCGCCCGGGGAGTACTGGCGGAACCTCTTTTGCCCTTTGAAAGACTGGTCGTGAAATACGATACAAACGGAATCCTGAGCTTCTGTTACAAATACGATTCCAATGTCAGTGATCGCCCTCCCTCCAACGGAGTCTTGATCCTGAACCTTGTCTCCCTCGAACGGAATGCTACACGTGGAAACACGAGGGCCCGCCGCTTTTCCCGGGCGGAACTTCTTCTCAAGATCAGGCGCAATAAAATCGAGCTGTTCAAGACGTACTGGATCGAAAACCGGCGGAAACGCCACGCGGAGCGCCGCGAAATCAAGAAGCGAATTCGGAAGCTGTTCCGTCTCCTCGAATAGGCGGGAGCGCCCGCCCTGCCAACAATGGGTATCCCGACTCCCAAACCGTTGAGCGAACCCGCCCCGGTCGGCCTGTCTGACCTGCGCTATCGTTCCAACCCGACTCCTCCAGACAACATCTTGCGCAATTCCCCTGCCCTGCGCTAGGGTAGGATCTCCCGTTCATGATCCGCCTGCACCCGATCATTGTCGTGACCGTAATCGGCGCGATTGCTGCCTTCTGCATTTCACGAGTGCAGTTTTCGGCAAGCCTTTACGAAATGCTTCCTTCGGACCTTCCTGAGGTGCAGGGAATGGATCGGCTGAATCGCTATTTCAGTCGCGACGGTCAGCTCATTGTAACCGTCAAAAGTGAAGAGGCGTGGTTGGCCGATGAAGCCGTTGATTCCCTCGCGGCACATCTCGAAGGCCATCCCCAGCTCGTTTCGGAAATCTATCGGGAATTGTCGCTCACCGAACTCGTCACAGAGGGGGGCGGTCTTCTCGCCTGGCTCTGGCTCAATGCACCGTCAGAGCAGTTGCAACCACTGCTGGACCGCCTTGATGAGGGCGCCTCCGCGGCCGTGATTGCCGCGTCGATGGAATCATTGCAGAGCGGATTTTTTGATCAGAAAACAATGGTGACCAGCTACGACCCGCTCGGTTTTTCCAAACTGGGAGGAATGCTGGGAGTGGGAGACGGGGAAAGTTCCGGGCCGGACCCATCCGGGCCGGACCCATCCGGGCCGGACCCCATGACTTCGCCCGACGGGACCTTTCACGTCATGTATATCGAAGGAAGCGGGGTCGATTTCTCCAATTATCGCGATGCCGCGGTGTGGCTGAAAAAGATGAAGGGGGTTGTTTCAGAATGGAACGCAAGCTGGGTTTCCGATCATCCCGAAGAGAAGCCGGTCGAGGTCGGCCTCACCGGCACACCCGCTTTCATGGCGGAAGTGGGAACAGAAATGGAAAGGGACATGACCGTCTCCGTGTTTCTCACCATGGTTCTGATTTCGCTGCTTTTCTTTCTGATGCATCGAAAGACCCGGCCACTTTCCTGGCTGGTCTCGGCCATGCTCGCGATTCTCGCGATGACGATTCTTGTGGGAGGGTTTCTATTTGGCGACCTGAGTGTCATGAGCGCGGGCTTTGCCGCCATTCTTATGGGACTCGCGGTCGACTATGGAATCGTGATCTATCGCGAAGCGATGGGAGGAAAAAAGGACGCCCGGGAACTGCGAAGAACCGTCGGCCCCGGAATTCTCTGGGCGGCCGCGACAACCGCCGTTGTTTTCCTTTCACTCAACTTCAGTTCCCTTCCCGGACTTTCGGAGATGGGAAATCTCGTCGCGATCGGTGTCGGGATTGGTGCCGTCGTGATGCTGTTCGGATTCGCCCCTGTCGCGGTCGGATTCGCTTCGGATGAGCCTGCTTCCCTACCGGACACGGCAGAGCGAGAGAACCGCAGATTTCCGCTCGCAGGAGCGATCGCCGTTCTTTTCCCTATTCTCGCGATCCTCTCTGTTTTCGGGAGGGAGGTTCCCGCACTGGAAGCCAATTTTCATCCCTTTCGAATTCGCGAAAGTCCCTCCATGATCGCATGGCAGGACCTGCAGTCCGAGTTGCGAGGCCGGGAGCATGCGGTGCCGACAGTGATCACCGGGGAAACGATGGAATCCCTGCTCGAAGAAGTAGCTCAGGCAAAATCCCGGATTGAGGCAGCGAGCGAGTCCGGACTTCTCATTCAATCGGTACTGCCCACCGCGTTTCTTCCGAACCCGGCACACCAGCAATCAAATGCAGACGCGATTCGACTGTCCCTTTCTCATCGGGATCGCATTCTGACTGAACTTACCGGGGCGGGGTTCTCGGAAGACGGTGCAAAACTGACGCGGACCATTTTCGACTCGTGGGAAAACTACCTGGGCCAGTTAGCAGGCGGAGACTATTCACTCCCCGTCGGAAAGCTGGCCGAATGGTCGATCAGTCGTCTCTTCACGGTGAAAGAGGATACCTTCGCAGCTCTTGCCACGGTTAAACCCGCAAAACCTCAGGACCGGGAGTGGGTCGCCGCGATTTGCGACGACAACACCGTGGTGGCAAGTCTCGGATCGCTGGGAACCGCACTGAACGAACGAATTCGGGGAGATATGCTCCGTGTGTTCCTCCCGATGATGGGTCTGCTCATACTTATGCTTGGGATCGTTTTCCGCTCTTTCAAGGATCTGCTTCTGAGCCTGTTTTCGCTGGCCTTCGCCGGCTCCGGTCTCGCGCTGCTTACGATCTGGACTCCGATGAGCTGGAATTCCTTCAATATCTGTGGACTTCCTCTCCTTTTTGGAACGGGCCTCGATTTCAGCATCCACATGATTTTTGCGCTCCGCCGAAGTGGTGGAAACCTGGCGGAAGCAAAAGAGAGGATCGGCAAAGCGCTTCTGTTTTGCGGGACTTCTTCCGCGATCGGCTTCGGATCACTGGCTACGGCTTCCGCCTATGGTCTCGCCAGCCTGGGAGTCGTCTGCGCGGCCGGCATCCTCATCAACATGGTAACCGCAGTCTGGCTTGTTCCGCGGTGGTATGCGTGGCTGCACCGCTCTGAAGGATAGAGCACCCGTTCGTCCCGTTTCACACACGTTTGCAGTCCGCCACTACGGAGAAGCAGCAGGAACGTCGGTTACTGACTTTACCAATAACGCAAAAACTTTACTCATCTTAATTATTATGATAAATTAACAATAATGACCCTCTTCTCACGATTCTCTGCGACGGGCCTTTGTCTTTTTTCCCTCTTCGGTCCCGCCGGCGGGAATGCTGCCGATCTATCGATCGTCGAGCGCTGGATGGCGACCAATTCGGGTGTTCAAAACCTCCGGATCGATTTTACGCAAACCCGAACGATGAAATCCCTCGCGGTTCCGATCCGCCAGCCGGGGACCCTTTGGCTCAATTACGGGACTGATCAATTCCGTTGGCAAACCGGTGACCCTCCCCAAACCGTGGTGGTGCGCCGCGGGCCCCAGTTATTTATTATTCGGCCCGGAATGAAAAAGTTCGAACGACGTCCGTTTGGATCCCAGGGCTCGGGTCCTGCCGGAATGTCCGCATTAGCCGGAGGATTCCCCCGGACGATGAGCGACTTCAAACGAAAGTATCGCGTCCTGAACATCGAACGTCGGGACAACACCCACCGCATCGTTGCTCAACCGCTCGGTCAGGCGGGACGTGGAGTCAGTTCTTTCACCTTTGTCATCGAAGCGACACACTATCGACTGGTGGGAATCGAAATCGCTCTCGAAGACGGCTCGAAGCTCGATACGGTTTTTAACCAGGTGCGCCCCAATATTCCCATGCCGGAGCCACTTTTCGCTCCCCCCCTGAACGGATTCAAAGAAGTGAAATTCTAAGTGCCTTCACTTTTCCGGAAGTTCCACAGTCTCGCTGCTCCGGGGGGAGTATTGCACCCCGGGGTCTTCCGAAGACTCGTTTCCCTGAGCCTCTTTCAGCGCTTTGTTCAGCTCCTCGTTTTTCTCCGTGAGCACAGAGATCTGATCCTGAAGGCTGATCATGACGCGTTCCTCTTTCGTGAAGGTCGAGCCACTCGCGATACGCTTCCAGTGAATGCCATACATCCACCCGGAGATGGATAGTCCGATCAGGACGAGGAAAACAAGCGACTGGACTGGCGTCAGCTGCATAGGAGGATGAAAACCTACTTGGCCTGCTTCTTCCCGCTGAAGAGACGTCCCAGGTTGAGACCTTTCCGCTTTACCGGAGCGGCCGCATTCTCCGCTGCAGGCGCATTGCCTACGGCTGCCTGGGTGGCCGGCTCCTGACGATTTTTCTTGTTCCCGAAAAGAGTCTTCTTCTGGGCACTTGCCGCCTCATTTCGATCATTGGTCTGGTCTTCGCTTTCGCGAGTGATGACCAGCTTCAGATCCTCCGGAACATTGGCGACGTAGTCCCAGCTTCGGGCCGGTAGTTTTCCACCCTGAGGATCATATTCCTGAACTTTCCGACGAATCAGGGTTCCCTTTGCGTCATAGAGATGCTCTTCGGAGAACCGCCCGATTTCGTCGTACAGCTGCTTTCCGCGATACTTGAACTGGTCACGCCCATCGTAGATCATGACTTCTGTGGGACGGCCATTTTCGTCGAGCATGACCATGCGGCGCTGAAGCTTGGTTCCGTTCTTGCTCTTCGTGATCTGCTCCAGCGTGTTGGTCAGCTCATCCTGCTTCGACTCGGTGTAGCTGCCGTCAGAGTGATGAATGGAACGCGCCCAGACGTGAACAATCTTCGAATCCTGCCGCCCCATACGAGCACCATAGTTTTGCTTGTGAGCCTCGGAGATGTAAATCGTGGAGTTTTCGTTGGTTCCCAGCTGGGCTGATCCACCCTGCGATGACATCAATCCCTCTGCCTGCTGCTGGGCCGAATTCACGGCCGCCTGATTCACGCCCACCTGGCCGGTCTTCTTGTCCTGAGAATGGAACTGGGCCTGCGCGGTGAGACCGCCCAAAGCCATTATCAATGCTGCTACAAAAATCCTCATGATCACGAACCCTCAGAATCCCTCGGCTCAGGGAACGAACGGGAGCCTCGGATCTCGGAAGATAGGTGATGGGAGCGTTTCCCGCAAGCAAATCCCTTGCTCACCCCTCTTTCGCGGCAAGGTAGCGTTCGGCGTCGAGAGCGGCCTGACATCCGTTGCCGGCAGCCGTAATTGCCTGGCGATAGACATGATCCGAAACGTCTCCCGCCGAGTAGAGGCCTTCGATGTTGGACTTGGTATCGTGACCGTTTTGCACTACGTAGCCCTCGTCATCGAGCTCGACTCCCGAACCCTCCAGAAAACCCGTATTGGGATCGTGGCCGATCGCTACGAAAACGCATTTCACTTCCAGCTCGGAGTCTGAGTCCGTCTTCTTGTTGTAGAGAGTCACGGCGCGAACGTCCCCTTTTTCATCGGTAAGATATTCTTTCACCTCGGAATCCCAAACCGGCTCGACCTTATCGTTTCCGAGAGCACGATCCGCCATAATCTTGGACGCGCGAAGCTCATCGCGGCGGTGAATGAGATAAACTTTGCTCGCGAACTTGGTGAGAAAGGTAGCCTCTTCGCAGGCAGAATCGCCGCCGCCAATCACAGCCACAGGAACATCGGGATAAAAGGCACCGTCGCAAGTTGCACAGGAAGTGACCCCGTGACCGACGAGATCCATCTCATTGGAAAGGCCTAGGTAGCGTGGACTTGCTCCCGTTGCGATGATTACCGACTGGGCGATGTAATCGTTTCCACCCGTCGTTTTCACAGAAAAATTGCCATCGTCCTGCTTTTCCACCGACGAAACCATTTCGTATTCAACGCGGGCACCGAATTTCTCCGCCTGCTGTTGCATCCGCATCATCAACTCCGGCCCCATGACGCCTTCCGGGAATCCCGGGAAGTTTTCCACTTCGGTCGTCGTTGTGAGCTGACCACCGAGCTGCTCTCCTGCGAGAACGAGCGGACTCAGGTTGGCGCGGGCAGTGTAAATTGCTGAGGTCCAGCCGGCACAGCCGGTTCCGATGATAATAACGTTCTCCATGGCGCGGAATGTGGGTTGGTTTCAGTTTTGAATCAATCGTAAAGTGTCGTGAAAACATCAGATCAGGTGAGGAAGGCCCGATCTTCCTTCGTTTTCTTCCAGAATCCAAAAAATCCAGCGGTCGCCTTGTTCATAATGGCGACATCATCGGAACGGCGCACAAGGATCAGCTCGATTCCGGATTTTCTCAACCGGGTCTCGATCGCAGGCAGTTCGTCTGCGAGGGGCCCGACAAAAGGCCGCATCGCAACGACCGCTGTGAGTTTTTTTTCCACCGCCCACTCTGCTATCGCATCCGATAGGACGTCGACAGTCAGAAAGGCTGACAAGATTCCGAAATGCCCGCCGCCCCGACCAGCACCATCTTCGAGCGCCTTGCTCAAGAAGATCTGTTTCTCTTTCGAGTAGCATTCCCGCTCCCAAAGGCCGGTTGGACAGAACGCAGCCACTGCCGAAGGCTGCAGACTGCTGAGAGGGGAACTCTCGAGGAACAGATCTTCATCGTGTATCCAGCAGCCGAATCGCCCCTTCAACGGTGGTAACGCTCCCCCCGGCAATGGAACCGGCACGGGAGGGTCGACCGGGATCACCGGAAGTGGCGAGACGCCCTCCAGCCGCTCCAGCCCTTCGGAATTGGCATCGAGAATCTCCCGGTCGACGAATTCCTCGAGATTCGAACGGCGAACCAGGTAACACTTTCCCTTTGTATGGAGCCCGGCGACCCAGCGCCACGAGAGCGTGTTGGAGGCGGCATCACCGTCGTGAAGATATCTCAGGAAAAAATCAGCGCCCAGTTGCCAGGGAAGCTTTTCGACATGCACCCAAAACGCAGCCCACCACATCCGCGCATGATTGTGCAGGTAACCGGTTTCGATCAACTCCCCCGCAAAATGATCCATGATCGATACCCCGCTTTTCCCGGAAGTAATTTCAAGTGCCCGCTCGCTCCACTCCAATCCGCTCAAATCTTCGCGATACTCCGACCAGACCGAAGGACGCATTTCCAGCCAGCCCTTCCAGTAAAGCCGCCACCAGACTTCCTGCTCGAATTTTTCGACCCGATGAGCCGGAAAGCGTTTTCGAGTGGCCTCGATGATTTCTGTCTCCAGCACCAGTCTCGTTCGAATCGCCGGGGAAAGCCGCGAGACGTTGCCATGCCCTGGCTCAAGGTAGTTTCTTCGTTCGGCGTAGGATTCAACAGAAGAGAGAAACGCCTCCAACTGTTGGAACGCGGAATGTCGACGGGAAGGAGGGAAGGAAAGGTCGTCAGACGCCATCGGTCCGGTGGTAACGAGTCTCGCGGCGTCTCCGGCGACAGCGTTCCGAGCAGTATTTCACTTCGTCCCAACACTTTTCCCACTTTTTCCTCCACGAATAGGAACGGCCGCATACAAGGCAGTCTTTGGAGGGAAGCTGGAGTTTTTGATGCATGGGCATTATTAACAGGGTTGAGTGCCTGACCCAACCCTGTTGAATACGCCTTACCGAACGATTCAGTGGCCGGAAAATAGCAAGGCTACTTCCTTTGCAAAGTCACGACGCACTCCAGATGGCGGGTCTGGGGAAAGAGATCGAAGGGCTGGATTCGCGTGATTTCGTAGTGCTCCTTGAGCAATTCCAGATCCCGAATCTGAGTGGCCGGATTACAGCTCACGTAAACCACCCGGCGGGGGCGATAGTCGATGAGTTGCTTGAGAAACTCCGGGCTGCTTCCCTTTCGAGGTGGATCGATTACCACCGCGGTCTTGTCCGGGTTGAACTCGACTTCCGCAAAAATATCGCTCGCATCCCCCTGAACGAACCGGCAGTTCGAGATGTCGTTCTGCTCCGCATTGCGACGCGCCCAGTCGATCGACGATTCACTGATCTCGATTCCCACGGCTTCGCGAAACGCTCCCGCGGAAGAAAGGCAAAAGAGACCGGAGCCGCAATAAGCATCGACGAGATATTCCACGCCGCCGCCGGAGAGAGCCTCCGTCTTCACATGGTCCGCAAAGGCCGGAAGAATGTGCGGATTGTTCTGAAAGAATTCTCCTGCGTGAAAGGAGAAACGAAGATCCCCGACCATTTGCTCGCACATCTCGGTCGGGTCGGTGCAGACATACCCATTGAGAGAATCGCGCAGGAGAAGAGTAGCCCCCTTTTTGTAGGTGGACGCGCGGCCGGTAACCTCGCGGCGGACTTCGGGTAGCTTCGCATTGATGGTATCCGAAGCGATCGGGCAATTCGCAACATCGAGGATCTGTTGCCTCCTTCCGAAAAGCAGGAATCCGATCGCGCCCATTTCCCCCTCTCTGGGTTTCTGGAAATGCGGAGTGATTTTGGAGCGATAGCCATAGGTCACCGGCGAGGCATGCACCGGATCGACTGGAAATTCGATCCCCGCCATTCGCTGAAGAAGTTCGGCGACCTGCTGCTGTTTCCATTGAAGCTGCGCCTCGTAGGAAAAATTCTGGTACTGACACCCGCCACACTGAGTGAACAAGGGGCATTCCGGTTCGACCCGGTCGGGTGAGGGCTCAATCACCTCGATGAGATCCGCTTCGGAAAAACTGGAAGAATTGCGAAACACCCGCGCACGCACTTTCTCACCGGGAAGGGCGAAAGTGACAAAAACAACCCAGTCATCAACCCGGGCGACGCCCTGTCCCAGATTGGTCAGTGACTCAATCGTGAGTTCCAGTTCCTCGTGATACTCAAAAGGTTCGGGATGGAATCGTTTCGGTTTTCGGGACATGGCATAGAAGCTGCGGGGTAACGTAGTCAATCTCAGCAACCCTGCTTTGGAAATTTCAAAAAACAGGCTACACTGCGATCACATGGCCACTGAACCTAAACTCTCCACCTCGGATCCGAACGCGATCGTCTCGATTCTCGGGGCGTCCCACCCGGATCCTTTTGGATTCCTCGGACTCCACACCAATCCTGCCGGCAACGGTATGGTTTTGCGGGTTTTCCGCCCGGAAACCAGGAATGTGGTCGTCGTTCTCGACGGTGGTGAGGAAGTGAAAATGACCAAACTGGATCCCGCCGGATTCTACGAAATTCTTTTTCCGGCGGCCAAAGGGAGATTCGATTATCAGCTTTTCTACGAGTTCGGAGATCTTCTTACCGAGCCTCAGAAAGACCCCTACTCCTTTGGACCGATTCTTGGAGAGCAGGATCTCCATTTCTTCGGAGAGGGAAATCATCGCCACCTCTGGAAATGCATGGGAGCTCACGTGGCAGAGGTTGACGGGGTGAACGGAATCACCTTCGCGGTTTGGGCACCCAATGCCCATCGCGTCAGCGTCGTCGGAGATTTCAACGCGTGGGATGGCCGGGTCCACCCGATGAGAAATCAACACGGCGTCTGGGAAATCTTCATTCCGGGAATCTCCACAGGGGAGCATTACAAATACGAACTTGTCGGTGCCGAGGGAAATCTCTTCACCAAGAGTGATCCTTTTGCCTTCTTCTCTCAGCACGACACGCGAACCGCGAGCATCACCTTCGACCTCGAGCAATACGAGTGGCACGACGGTGACTGGATGAAGCAACGGGCGCAGGTGGACCCCTACCATGGCCCTATGTCCATCTACGAGGTCCATCTCGGTTCCTGGCGACGTCGTTTTGAAGAGGAAAACCGCTTTCTCACCTATGCCGAACTGGCCGATGAACTCGTCGACTACGTCGTCGATATGGGATATACCCACATCGAGTTGATGCCGGTCTCGGAGTTTCCTTTTGATGGGTCATGGGGCTATCAGGTCTGTGGCTACTTTGCGCCGACAAGCCGATTCGGAAATCCGGATGACTTCCGGCAGTTTGTGGATCGCTGTCACCAACGAGGGATCGGAGTCATCGTGGACTGGGTACCGGCGCACTTTCCCAAAGACGCGCACGGACTGGCTCGATTTGACGGCACCGCTCTCTACGAGCACGCCGACCCGAGACAGGGCGAGCATACCGACTGGGGCACGCTCATTTTCAACTTCGGCAGAAACGAAGTTCGCAACTTCCTGATCAGCAACGCGATGTATTGGCTGAAGGAATTCCACATCGACGGCCTCCGGGTTGACGCGGTCGCTTCGCTTCTCTACCTGGATTACTCCCGGGAGGAAGGAGAATGGATTCCAAATCAGTTCGGTGGTCGGGAAAACCTTGAAGCGATCGAGTTTCTCAAGCAACTCAATCAGGTCTGCTACGAGGAGAATCCCGGCGTCATGACGATCGCAGAAGAGTCGACCGCTTTCCCCGGTGTTTCCCGCCCCGTCGACACGGGTGGTCTCGGATTCGGTTTCAAGTGGAACATGGGGTGGATGAACGACTCGCTCTCCTACATGGCCCACGATCCGATTCATCGACAGCATCACCACGGGATGGCGACTTTCTCGATGATCTACGCCTATCATGAGAATTACATTCTTGTCCTCAGTCATGATGAAGTGGTTCATGGAAAAGGATCCATCGTTCAGAAGATGCCGGGTGATCGCTGGCAGCAGATGGCGAACCTTCGCATGTTCTACGCCTGGATGTTCGCCCACCCCGGCAAAAAGCTTCTTTTCCAAGGTCTCGATATCGGCCAGTCCGAAGAGTGGGATCACGACCAGAGTGTCCCCTGGCATCTTCTCGAATACGGGGAACACGCCGGAATCCAGAAGATCGTTCGTGATTTAAACAAGCTCTATGTCTCCGAGCCGGCTCTCAATGAGTTGGACCACGAGCCGGGCGGGTTCGAGTGGATCGACCATGACGATGCCCAGCACAGCCTCTTTTCTTTCATCCGTCGAAGCCGCGATGGCGAAATCATTGTGACCGTTGTCAACGCGACACCCGTTCCGAGAGAGGAATACCATCTCGGAGTTCCGGAGAGCGGATTCTACGAGGAAATCATGAATTCTGACTCGGAACTCTACGGGGGATCCAATACAGGATCAGCCGGCGGCATTCCCACACAGGACGTTCCTGCGCACGGGAGGAATCAGTCGATTGCAGTCAATATTCCGCCACTCGGAACGGTTCTTTTTAAGCGAAGAGCGGTCTAATCGGCCTGTTGAGCCGATCGCCGGATAAAAAAACGGAGAGCGAATGCTCTCCGTTTTCTTGAAAACAGGTGTTGGGAGTCAGCGGGAGTTGCGCCCGCTAAAAATGTTCAATAACCGTACCCGGGACGATTGTTCCCGTGGCTCGGAGGAGGATATCCGGATCCCCGACCGCGCTGATGACTCTGGTTCTGATTGTCTCGATCATCGTAGTCGCTATACCCATAGTTCCGATGGGCACGATTCTTCGAGATTTCCGATCCGACAACCGCACCAACAGCCCCTCCAACCAGAGCGCCGGTCGAATCGCCGATGAGGGCACCAGTTCCGGCACCAATCGCGCCGCCAACCAGGGCACCCCGCTCGCCGGGTGTGCAGGATACGAAAGTGAAGCTCAGGCCGAGGGCGGCCAATAGAAGGGATAGTTTCTTACACATAACAATTCAGGGAGAAAGGGTTTGTTCTTTCCACTACGTTTCAATGAGACGAATCATAGAATCTGTTCACCCAACTTTTTTAAAAACCTGGAAATTACCTGCTCTGTTCGAGACAAAAAGCCCCGGCTCGGTTACGCTCGGTAAAGTCACACACCCCGACTCAGCGGACAACCCTTGTTGGCCAGACTGCACATTGTATGAAATACCTCCCCGTCCTTCTCATCCTTTTGCTGTCAGGACGGATTTGCCCGGCTCCGGACGAGGATGTTTTGACAACCGCTCCACTCCAGTCGAAATCACCCGCAAAGGAGGGCCCGCTCTTCGAGAAAATTGGACCCAAGGAAAGCGGAGTCGAAATGCGGTACGAGTTCGACCCGGATCATCCCATGAAGCGGCTCTACGCCTATGGATGGGCCACCGGAAATGTTGCCATCGGTGATATCGATGGTGACGGACGCGCCGATTTGTTCTTTCCGGGAACGGTCGGGCCGCACCGGCTTTTTCTCCAGCGAGACGACTTCCGCTTTGAAGATGTTTCCTCGATCGCTCAAATCGGAGGAGAGGACGCCTGGGGCAGCTGCGCGGTTTTTGTCGATATCGAAAACGACGGTGATCTCGATATCTACGTGGTGAATTACGACAGCCCGAACCAGCTTCTCATGAACATTTCCAGGGGGGGCGTGGTTCGTTTCACCGATATGGCGAAAGACTACCGCGTCGATCTCAAGACAGGAGCGCTCAGCGCAAGTTTCGTGGATTTCGACAACGACGGATATCTCGACCTCTACCTTCAGACCTACCACCTGGAGCCGGAGGAAGGCCGTCCTGAAAAGATCGAGACGAAAGTGGCGGGGGACCTCGTGGAGGTCGAGGAAAAATGGAAAAACTCCTATCTCGGATACCTCGATTCCGAAGGCAGTCCCCGGTGGGTCGAAGCACCCCTTGCAGACCGCTTTTTTCGAAACAACGGAAAGGGCCAGTTTTTTCCGGAACCAAAGTCCAACCTCGGACAACGGCGGTCCTACTCCGTCGCTCACACCTGGTGGGACTTCGATCATAACCTGCGGCCTGATCTCTACCTCGCGAATGACAGCCACATGCCGGACCTGATGCTCCGGAACCGGGACGGAAAGGCTTTTCTTGGAACGAGTTCCCTTGTCCTGCCCTACACTCCCTGGATGTCCCGCGGCGGGATTTCCGCAGACTGGAATAACGACCTTCTTGTCGACTATTTTGCAACCGGCTCCGATCCCCTCACCCATCGGGATCGTCTTGCCTACGGCGAACCCTTTCGCCAGGATATCTATCGGGTGAGCAATACCGGTGGGGCGATGCAGGTTCCGCGAAACACTCTCATTGAGAATACCGGAGCCCACCGCTTCCGCGAAGTAGCGCAGATGGCCGGGGTTTCCCATACCGGAGCGACTTGGGCTTCGCTAGGCGGCGACTACGACGGGGATGGACTCATGGATCTCTTCCTGACGACCGGCTCGGCAAGAGACTGGACAAGTCTTTCTTCCGGCGAATTGATCGGAGATTCGCTTCGGGGGAAAACCCGCTGGGACATCCTCGCCAGTCAGCCCGAGCGCCGGGAACAGGATCTCGCTTTTCAAAACCTCGGAGACTGGCAGTTTCAGGAAACTTCGAAGCCATGGGGACTCGACTTCCGGGGAATGAGCTACTCGGCAGGACAGGGCGACCTTGATGGTGACGGAGACCTCGACCTGATCGTCTGCCCTCTCGGGGAAGATGTGATTCTCTACCGAAACCAAAGCCAGACGAACCGGGTCATCATCGATCTCCGGGGCGAGCAGACAAACCGGTTTGGAATCGGCGCGGAATTGATCGCAGGATACCGGGGCAAAACCGTTCTTCGCCAACTCTACCCGACGGGTGGATTCAAACTTTCGAATGAACCCTCCTTCTTTCTCGGAATGGGAGAAGCGGAGACGATCGACCGGCTCACGGTGCGCTGGCCCGTCTCCGGAGCGCTCACCACCCTGACCAACCTCAAAGCGGGAAATCGCTACACGATCCGGGAGGCCTACAGCGTGGCGCCTTCGATGGGCAGAAAGGTTCCGGCGAGACCGTTCTTTGCAGGAACCAATGCTCTCGCGGGGGCCGGACATCTGGAGCCCGCTTTCGACGACTATTCTGTGCAGCCACTTCTTCCCCGGGGAGTTTCCAGAACCGGCCCGGCCCTCGCAGCCTCCGACATCGATCAGGATGGATATTCCGAGCTGGCGATCGGAGGATCAAAATCGATTCCGACCCGGATCATTGCCCGATCGGAACGTCTCGCCGGCATTGCAATCGAGTTGGAAAAAGATACGGCTCACGCAGATACCGGCCTTCTCTTTTTTGATGCTGACAACAACGGCAACCCCGACCTCTTCGTTGGCAGCAGCGCGGTCGAGTCGGGACCCGAAGGGGCGCCATCTCAGGACCGACTCTACTTCGGCGGAGGAAAAGGATTCCTCCCGGCCCCTTCCGGAACACTTCCTGACACGCCCACCAACACCGGCGCTCTCGCTGCCTGCGATTTTGATCGGGACGGTGATGTCGATGTTTTCGTAGCGGCCCGATTCGCCGTAGGACGATATCCTGAGCCCGGGAAGAGCCAGCTTTTGCAGAATGACGGAAGCGGGAAATTTGCCAACGTCATCTCGCAAAAAGCAAGGGGCCTGGCCTCAGCGGCGGCGATTTCCTCCGCGATCTGGTCCGACGTCGATAACGACGGATGGCGGGACCTTCTTCTCGCTACTCAGTGGGGACCGATTCAACTGTGGAGGAACCGGGACGGCGTATTGGAGAATGATACCGAAGCGGCAGGACTCGGCCATCTCACCGGCCTTTGGAATGGAATCACCGGAGGGGATATCGACAACGATGGGGACATCGACTTTCTCGTGACCAACGAAGGGCTCAATTCCGGAAAATCGCTCCCGGCAGAAATCTTCCGGGGCGATTTCCTTAAGCTCGGCAGCCCTCAACTAATCGAAACGGTTCGGGAAAATGGCCAACTCCTTCCCCAGGCGGGCTGGCTCGATCTTGCGGAGTTGAAACCTGACCTGCTCACAGAATATTCCTCTTCAAAGGATTTCGTGGAAAACGGGCTCCCCAAATACTTTTCCGATTCCATCTTTAAAAACTCGCAGCGCTACGAAGCCAACACACTGGAAACCGGCCTTTTGATAAACGACGGAACCGGAGCCTTCACTTTCGAACCCCTTCCGCGAATCGCTCAGGTTTCGACCTCCTACGGATGTGTTCTCACCGATGTGAATGCGGATGGTTTTTGCGATGTGTGGATCGTGCAAAACCGTGCCTCGGCAACGATCCGGCAGCCCGATCCGGAAAATGCCGGAGTTTCCCAGTTACTCATGAATACCGGCAAAACGGAGCAGCGATTTCTTCCGATCAGTCCCGAAGCAAGTGGGCTCATCGCCTACGGAGCCACGAGGGCTGTCATCGGAACCGATTTGAACAATGATGACCGGGTCGACTTTGTCGCTTCGATCCGGAACAACGATCCAGCCGTATTTCTCAATCAATCCGCTGCTTCGATGACCTCCCCTTTGAAGGTGCGCCTCGACGGAAGCGACAAGCATCCGTCCGGAGCTCGCGTCACCGTTACCATCGAAGGTTTTCCCACCCAAACGGGAGAATACTACGCGGGCGGCGGATACCTCAGCCAATCACCCCCGGAACTCTTTTTCGCGACACCGAAGGACTTCGCCGGAACGGCTTTGATCCTGATTCAATGGGCGGATGGAACAAAGACGAACCGGAAGGTCTACCTCGAATAATCGGATTCGGCACAAAAAAACCGACGGTCTCCCGTCGGCTTTTTCTTCTTCTGAATTGAAGATGTAAAAGAGCGTATCAATAGCGATACAACTCCGGCTTGTAAGGGCCTTCCTGAGGAACCCCGATGTAGTCAGCCTGCTCTGCAGTGAGAACAGTGAGCTTGGCGCCGATCTTTTCGAGGTGAAGTCTTGCGACCTCTTCGTCAAGATGCTTCGGGAGAACGTAAACGCCGGGAGCGTAGACGTCCTTGTTCTTCCAGAGATCAATCTGAGCGAGGGTCTGGTTCGTGAAGCTGTTCGACATCACGAAGCTCGGGTGACCGGTGGCACAACCGAGATTCACGAGACGGCCTTCCGCCAGCATGAAAATCTGATTTCCTCCCGGAAGATCATAGCGATCCACCTGAGGCTTGATCGTCGTCTTGGAAACGCCTTCGTAGTCGTTCAATTTGGCAACCTGGATTTCGTTGTCGAAGTGACCGATGTTACAAATGATGGCCTGATCTTTCATCGCGAGCATGTGATCGAGACAAATGATGTCCTTGTTGCCCGTGGTGGTGACGTAGATGTCGCCCCAGCCGAGGGTATCCTCGATCGGGAGGACACGGAAACCTTCCATGGCGGCCTGAAGAGCACAGATCGGATCGATCTCGGTCACGACAACCTGAGCACCAAATCCGCGAAAGGTCTGGGCGCAGCCTTTTCCGACATCGCCGTATCCGCAGACCACGGCGACTTTTCCAGCGATCATCACGTCGGTGGCACGCTTGATACCGTCGACGAGGGACTCACGACATCCATAGAGATTGTCGAATTTGGACTTGGTCACGGAATCGTTCACATTGATGGCAGGAATGCGAAGCTTCTCGGCTTCGGCCATCTGGTAAAGACGATGGACACCGGTGGTGGTTTCCTCGGAAACACCTTTCCAGTCCTTCAGGAAGTTGGTGAACTTCAGCGGATCCTGTGCGTTGATGCGGCGAAGCAGGTTCTTGATCACCTCTTCTTCTTCGCTTTCAGAATCGCTGTCGACAAAGGAAGGGTCTCCTTCTTCGAGTTCGGCGCCCTTGTGAATCAGCAGAGTCGCGTCACCACCATCGTCGACGATGAGCTGTGGTCCGCTGCCATCCGGCCAGGTCAAGGCGGCCTCGGTGCAATCCCAGTATTCTTCGAGTGTCTCGCCCTTCCAGGCAAAGACGGGAATACCGGCGGCGGCAATGGCAGCCGCAGCGTGGTCCTGGGTCGAGAAGATGTTGCAACTGCACCAACGGACGTCGGCACCGAGCTCAACCAGAGTCTCAATCAGCACGGCGGTCTGAATCGTCATGTGGAGGGATCCCATGACACGCACACCGGCGAGAGGTTTCTCGGCAGCATACTTGGCTCGTGTTTCCATGAGACCCGGCATTTCCTCCTGGGCCACTTCAATTTCCAATCGTCCGAAGTCAGCCAGGCTGATGTCGGCGACTTTGTAGTCTTCTTTGATCGCTGTTTCTACGCTCATTCTTTTTTCGTTTGGTAAAGTTGGTTGTCGACTGCTTACGAACAGGCGCTCTTGAGGGCGTCGACTTTATCGGTTTTTTCCCAGGTAAGGGCATCGAGATCGTCTTCGCGGCCAAAGTGACCATAGTTGGTCGTCTTGCGATAAATCGGACGAAGCAGATCGAGATCGCGGATGAAAGCAGCAGGCTTGAAGGAGAAAATCTCCTTCACCGCAGCGATGATGTTGTCCTCGTCAACGTGATTGGTGCCGAAGGTATCGATGTGAACACTCACGGGATCGGGATAGCCGATTGCGTAGGCAAGCTGAAGTTCGCAGCGGTCAGCGAGGTCGGCAGCAACGACGTTCTTGGCCACATAGCGTGCCATGTAGGCAGCCGAGCGATCCACTTTGCTCGGGTCTTTTCCGGAAAATGCTCCCCCGCCGTGCCGTCCGGCGCCTCCGTAGGTATCGACAATAATTTTCCGTCCGGTCAATCCACAGTCACCTTCCGGCCCACCAATGATGAACAATCCGGTCGGGTTGATGTGATACTCGGTATCCTCCGTGAGAAGCTCACCGGGAAGCTGGGCCTGAATGAGATCCTTCTTGAGAATTTCACGAATTTCCCGGGTCGTGATGCTTGCGGCATGCTGAGTCGAAACCACCACCGCCGTAATGCGATTCGGCTTTCCGTCGACATACTCGATCGAAACCTGAGTCTTGTTGTCGGGACGAAGCCACTCATAGCCGCTTCCCTTTCGAAGGTCGGTGATCGCTTTTCCAAGCTGGTGGGAATAGGCAATCGGGGCCGGCATGAGTTGCGGAGTCTCTTTCACGGCGTAACCGAACATGATGCCTTGGTCCCCTGCTCCCTGCTCCGCAGTTTCCTTGTGGTCTGCCTCCGCCGCATCCACTCCCTGGGCGATGTTGGCTGATTGCTGTCCGATTGCATTCAGGAAAAAGAAGTCGTTCGCATTGAACTTGCAATCGTCATTGGTGTAGCCAATTCCTTCGATCGCGGCCTTCACGACTTCGCGATAGTCGAACTTTGAATTGGTTGTGATCTCTCCACCGAGAGCGACGATATTGTCTTTTACCATCGTTTCACAGGCGACGCGGGAGCCGGGGTCCTGCTCAAAGCAAGCATCGACAATTGAGTCGGAAATGGTATCACACACCTTATCGGGATGTCCTTCAGTGACGGATTCAGACGAGAAAATAAATGAGTTTGCCATGTCGTATTTACAAATCTTGATAGGTTGATACATTAATTCGCTTCTTTATGTCGTCAACGCTGAAAACACTCCGAATCATTTCGGACCCCACACGAGTGAGAATCCTCCACCTACTGAGGTCCGAGGAGCTTTCTGTGGTGGAGTTGCAGGAAGTTCTCGGGATGGGTCAGTCGCGCATTTCGACTCACCTTTCCCAGCTTCGCCAGGCCGGATTGGTCTCCGACAGGCGCTCCGGAAAGCACATCATTTATGCTTTCGGAACGGAAGACGGCGATCTTGACGAGCGCCTTTTGCAGACTCTCGATCTCGCAGAGTCGGACATCGACGAAATCGAAGACGACACCGCCGCGCTCGAACTGGCCTTGAAAAAGCGGCGGGACAAAGCACGGGCTTATTTCGATGCCCTCGCCGGGAAATTCGGGAAGACCTATTGCCCCGGCCGCTCCTGGAAAGCTCTCGCGGAAACCCTTCTGAAACTGATGCCACCTATGGTCATCGCGGATCTTGGAGCCGGAGAAGGAACCTTTTCCCAGCTCCTGGCGCAGCGCGCTGAAAAAGTCATCGCGATCGATAACTCCGAAAAGATGGTCGAGTTCGGCGCCGGCGTTGCCAAAGAAAACGGATACAAGAATCTCGAATACCGACTCGGAGAAATTGAAGCCCCGCCCATCGACGATGAATCGATTGATCTTGTTTTTCTGAGCCAGGCTCTCCACCACGCGGAAAGACCCGCCGAAGCCATTGCTGCCGCCCATCGCATTCTCAAACCCGGCGGCCGGATTGTGATTCTCGATCTGCTCAAGCATCAGTTCGAAGATGCCCGGGAACTCTATGCTGACATCTGGCTGGGATTCTCCGAACTCGACATCTCCCGCTTTCTGGAAGGCCAAAAGTTTCGCGATATCGACATCTCTGTGGTTGATCGCGAGGCAGATCCGCCCCACTTTCAGACATTGATGGCTGTCGCTACGAAGTAGTGCTGCGAAGTACTCGCGGCGAATCCATCATACCGATTCCTCCATGAGACTCTCTCCCCTTTCCGCACTGCTCTTCCTTCTCCCCTTCACTGCGGAAGCCCAATGGAAAGTGATCGACGACAGCCCTGCGCAGAGTCCCGATTCTCCCCTCGTCTACGAGCGGAAGCTGGTGTCGAAAGAAGGCACCAGTGGATTTTTTGCCTCCAAACGGATCGATCTGATCTGGTTTCATGCCGACAAACACACCTTCCGGGTGATCGACAACGGCGCCATCGCCAGCCCGATCTATCCCACTCTGGCCGCGGCAATGCAGGAAAACAACTGTCTCGCCGGCGTAAACGGGGGATTCTTTCTCAAAAACCACGCCCCCTCCGGACTCATGGTGGCGCAGGGAACCTCGATCGGAACCTTTGGCCAGGGCAGCCTGCTTAGCGGCATCCTCCTTTCCAGCGGAAACCGGAATCCCTATGTTTTGCGCCGGGCCGAATACGGTCCCAAGTACAAGCCAACCGACCTGATCCAGGCAGGACCGTTTCTGGTGGACCAGGGAGTTACCGTTCGCGGACTTTCACCGGAAAACTCGAGGCGCCGCACCTTCGTGATGCACGACGGCGGAAAGTGGTTTGCCCTCGGTCTCAGCGATTCCTTTACCCTCGCAGAACTCGGGCAGGTTCTCGCGACCAAAAAGATTTCCCCGAACCGCACCATTCATCGGGCTCTGAACCTCGATGGGGGCACTTCCAGCGGACTCTACCTCAACCGCGGAGGGCGCACCGAGCCCATCCACGTGGAACCGTTCAAGACTGTTCGGAACTTCGTCGGGATCGTCGAGAGGTAGGCGTCCCACCCATGGAAAAATCGGGATTGCGGCTTTCGCGCACCCGCGCTTCGATGATAGGTTTTTCGCTCACGCCATGAAACGATTTCTCCTACCCCTGTTTCTCCTCTCTGTGCTCTCCCTCCAGGCAGAAGAGAAGACATCTCCCAACATTGTCTACATCATCTGCGATGACCTCGGTTATGGAGACATTCAGTGCCTCGCCCCTGAAACCAGTAAGATCCCGACTCCTCACGCCGACAAACTCGCCTCGGAAGGCATGATTTTCACGGATGCCCACTCGGGGTCTTCCGTTTGCTCCCCGACGCGCTACGGAATCATGACGGGGCGTTATTCCTGGAGAACCCGCCTTCAGAAAGGCGTCGTCACCGGATTCGCACCCAGCCTCATTGTGAAGGAACGGCCCACCGTCGCCTCCTTCCTGAAGGACCACGGCTACGACACCGCAGCGGTCGGAAAATGGCATCTCGATTTTGAATATCTCGACCCGGAATCCGGCAAAGCGTACAAACAGAAGGACCACAAGACCCCACCGGTGGGAGCGACAATTCCGGACGGCCCCGTTCATCGCGGCTTTGATTACTACCACGGCTTTCACCACGCGCGGAATATGGAAGCGGTCATCGAAAACGACCGGGTCATCGCTCATGATGAAGTGATCAACATGCTCCCGCGCCTCACCGAAAAATCAGTCGAGTACATCGACTCACGTGCCGGGCAGAAGAAGCCTTTTTTCCTCTATGTTCCGCTCGGCTCTCCCCACACCCCGATTGTTCCCTCTAAGGAATGGCAGGGCAAAAGTGGACTGGGAGCCTACGGAGATTTTGTGATGCAAACCGACCACGTCGTCGGGGAGATTTCCACCGCGCTCGAACGCAACGGCTTTGCGGAAAACACGCTCGTCATTTTCACGAGCGACAATGGCTGTTCCAAGGCAGCCGATATCAAAGGGCTCGCCGAACAGGGGCACATTGTAAGCGCTCACCTGCGGGGTTCCAAGGCCGACATCTGGGACGGCGGACATCGCATTCCTTTTCTCGTCCGTTGGCCCGGCAAAGTAACACCCGGCTCAACGAGCGATCAGCTCATTTGTTTGACCGACCTTTTCGCGACGCTTTCCGAAATTACCGGAGCACCCACTCCCGAAGGCAGTAGCGAGGACAGTGTGAGCTTTCTCCCCGCGCTCTCCGGCGAAAAAATTGTGTCGACGCGGAACGGAGTCATTCATCATTCCTTTACCGGGCACTTTGCCTATCGCCAGGGCCCCTGGAAACTGCTTCTTGCCCGCGGATCCGGAGGATGGACCTCCCCCAAGGAGAATGAAGTGCCAAAGGACTCGCCCAAGGGCCAGCTCTATCATCTCGGAAAGGACATCGGGGAAACCAACAACCTCTATGAATCGAATCCGGAGAAGGTCGCTGAGCTGCTCACTTTGCTGGAAGAAGACGTCGCGAGAGGACGAAGCACCGAAGGACCGGAGTCAGACAATGACGTCGACGGGATCGTGCTTTGGAAAAGTGAACAAAAAGCCGGAAAGGGCAAAAAGAAGAAGTAAGAGGTCACTTGCTCAAATAGACCCAGGGCCGTTCCCGCAGTTCTTTCGTTTCCCCGGCCTGCGTTTCGGAAACCCAGAAGGACACCGGGCTCCGATTGAAATTGCGTTCATTGATGCCAAAGATCGCGGCGGTGCTGTCTTTGATCACGAAGGCCGGCACCGATTCCTCCCATCCGCTGTTGGAATAGAGAAAGACGCCGTTCACCTCAGTGTGCCCGCCCCCGGTCGTTTCGATGAGAGTTCCGAGACTCTCCGTTTTCAATCCGAGAATCCAGAGTTTGCCTCCCGCGTTCCGGCACTTCACTCCTTTGCGCTCACTGTTCAGTTGGCGACACCAGGCGCTCTGGCCC
Source organism: Verrucomicrobiales bacterium (assembly GCA_029213265.1). GTDB lineage: Bacteria > Verrucomicrobiota > Verrucomicrobiia > Verrucomicrobiales > DEV007 > Arctic95D-9. The sequence goes on from JARGNG010000008.1 coordinate 36,782, forward strand.
GGCGCGACCCGGTCGAGGTGTCCACAAAAATCGTCGAGAAACAGGTCCCCCGTACCGTGCCCTTCGACGTTGAATCCGACGGTTGAGCTGACCACGAGCGTGCGTTTACTTTCCTGACGGATCAACAGAGGCAGTCCCCCGTATCGATGCGTCATTCGCTCGATCACGACGACAGGCGCATCGGGTAGCCCTCCCGGATGCTTGCCGTCGACGAGTTTCCAAACCGGAGTTCCCTCGGCCGTAAAGCGGCCCTCCAACCCGATGAGGCGTTGCACCGGACCGCGGATCAAGACCTCGCCGTCGAACCGGAAATTTGCGTCGGCAGGCAGGTAGATCGTTTTCTTACCGGAGTCGATCGCCTTCTGCAGAGCCGACGACGCATCGACCTTTCCCGTCGGGTCAGCTCCGAAAGTTACGAGATTCGCCCAGTCTTTCGCAAGGTCGCCCCGGGGGACTTCCGGTGTTTCCTTGACCGGTAACAGCGCTACTTCACCGATGGAGGGGAAGGTTCCGTCGTTTTTCTTTCGAAACATCCCCGCCACGTTCTTGTGGGAGGTATCCATGGCGACAACCCCTTCTTTTTCAATATCCCCTTTGTCCCTGCCTTTGTCCGAATTATCGACCGGCTTGCGATAGCTGAAAATTTCGATGTTCCGAAGATACAATTGCCGCTCATTCAGAATCGCCGTCTGATTGTGATTCGGATGCGGCGCGTGAATATGCGAATCGAGCAAGGTGACCGTACCCCAGGAATTCTTTTCGTTGTAGAGAGTTGTGCACCCGTTCTCGCTGACGAGCCCTCGCACAAAAATCATCTGGTGGTAATTCCACCAACCAAAACGACGCTGGTTGATCAAGCGGACATGCTCGAAGGTATTCGAGTTTACCGGCCACTTGGTGCTGATCCCGATCTCAAAACCTTCGACGGTCAGATTGCGGACCAGCAAAGGGCCAATTTCATCAGCGTGACCAAGATCCAGCCCGATCTTCCCGGCGTCCTTTTCCGCCCGAATCGTGACATTGCGAATGCACCCCTGATTGCTGGCATTGAATTGCAGGCCAATCGCATTGCGATTGTTTTTTCCGATCTCGATTGTCAGATCACGAACTGCATTTCGAAACCGCTGCGCCGGTTTACTTCCTGTCCAGATGAGGGCTTTCGGTTTTTCATCCGAGAACCCGCGCGTGTTTTCCGGCAGGTGCAGCGTCGAGAGACCTTCCCCCGCTCCCTGGAGAATGGTGCGCTTCTGGTTGTTCGCACTTGAAGTCCCGGGCCACTTGAGCGTGTTACGGACCAGATACTTTCCCGGCGGCAGATAGATGATTCGATTCCCGCTCGGGTATTGATCGAGAGCTTCCTGAATCGCACCGGTATCGTCTTTGTTGTCATCCGGGATCGCCCCGAAATCGGTAACCTTGAGGACTCCTGCATCGTTCGGAAACAGGATTGGTTTCGGAACTTCCTCTGCCAGCGATACCGCAGCAAGAAAAAGGGCAGGAAAGATGGAAAAAAGGCAAGGTCTCATGCGTAGAGCAGAACCCAACAGGGTTCAATTATCGACCCAACCCTATCAGATCGCCTACCTGTCGTCCCAACCGAATACATGTCCGTCTCCGATAGTCCAAATGGGCTGTGACCATAAACCCGGAGGATGGAATTTCCGATCCGGGTCGGAAGCTACGATCCCCGCTTCCGCGGCAAATGAGGCAGGAACCACAGATTTCGAACCGGAGTTCTCCGCGACTTCGAACGCCTAGCGGGTGCCTTCGTCGTCGTTTCGAAAACGACTTTGGTCTCCCGGATCCGACGACCGTTGAGGAAGTGGAAGCGTCGCCCTACTTCCCGAGTGTGACCTCGCTACCGGCGACAACACACTTCCAGGTGCGCTGCGTTCCGTCGGAATAACGATCGCGATAGGTGATGACTTTCACCTTGTAGGGAATCTTCCGACCGCAGGGGAGGCAATGCTGACGCGTTTCCCACTCCTTCTTGATTTTGCAGGTGTAATATTTAATCACTCCCTTGTTCGGCTTGTAGTCGCCGAGGGTTTCGCACTTGTTCGCACGGCAGGGGCCGAAGAGTCCTGCTTCCGCCGTTGTAGCGAAAGCTTGCAGGGCGACAGCGGTCAGCAAAAGAATGGTCCAGTGTTTCGTCATCGGTGAATTGAAGCAGTTCCTATCGAAATAAGATAATTGAGCGTTCTTGGCAACCCTTTATCTGCGGAGGAACGGGTCTCAATAAAGCACCTGAATCAATTCCACATCAAAAATCAGCGTCTGGTTCGGACCGATTTTCGGCGGCATTCCACGGGAGCCATAGGCCAGGTTCGGCGGAACGATGAAGCGATACTTGGCGCCCTCCCGCATCAGCGGGATCCCCTCCCGCCACCCGGCGATGACCTGATTGAGACCAAACGTAGCGGGCTGCCCGCGCTGAACCGAGCTGTCAAAAACCGTTCCGTTCGGGAGCGTCCCATGATAGTGGACTTTGACGCGCTGGTAGACAGAAGGGCGGCGACCTGTGCCCTCGCGAATCACCTGATACTGCAGACCCGAGTAGGTTTTCTTCATCCCGGCAGACGCCGCAGGAGCGGCGGGAGCGGCGGGAGCCCCCTGGGTTGGATACGGTGTCGGAGCATTTGTATTCGCCGAGGACAGACTCGCCGGGTCGGCGGGTGTAACCGTCGGCGATTCGTAATCCGGTTCTTTCGTTTTGCACCCGGTCATCGCGAGGGACGCGAGGGCAAGAGAGCAAATGGCTACATGGGAAAAGTGTTTCATGGGAGGGCCGCAAAATGGCAGACAACAGGCATGAGCGAAAGCGGAAAATATGGCGTCACTCTTCCGGCTCATAGCGCAGGTTCTCGTTCAACAGGCGTCCCCACAATTTGTTATAGGGATGAACCACCTTCGTGGGTTCTCCGGCGGGCTCCACCAAAGGCAGTCCTTCATTGGCCCACTGAAAAATTCCACCTTCGAGATGCTCCACGTTGGCGACCTTGCCACGCTGCAATTTCTCGGCAAATTCCGCTGAGCGAAATCCGAGCGCCCCGTAGACCAGGACGGTGTCCGGCTTTTTGTCCATCGAATCAACAGCCTCCGCGACCTCAGCCACTTTTGTGAAATGAAGAGCGCCCGGCAAATGGCTCACGGCAAATTCCGCCTCGGTCCTCGCATCGACAATCAACAGGGTCATGCTCGACGCCTGGTAGAGTTCCACAGTCTTGGTCGACGCCGGTTTCACCCTGGGGAAGTCCCGCCTCACCTGGGCGATCGCATTCTCCATCGTCTGGATCGATTCAATCTTGGCGTAGCCGCACTTTCCGGCCGCAAGGAGAACAAACGCCAGGGCAAACAACCCGGCCAACAAGAGAATCCCGCGCGTGCTCATCGTTTCAAAGACTTACTCCGCCTGTTCCGTCGGCTGGCGAAAGGCGGAGATAATGAGCAGGCCCGCTGCGATGCAAATACACGAGTCAGCGACGTTAAAGGAGGGAAAGTGACCGCCTGAGGAGGGAAACAGCTTTCCATAGAACGGGGGAAGAAAGTCGAGAAAATCGACGACGTAGCCACGCCCTGGGAGAGCCCGGTCGAAAAGATTTCCTGCGATCCCACTCACCAGCAGAGACGCCGCGACTTTGGAAATTCGATCGGGAAAGGCGCCCTTTTTCCAGAAGAGGATAATCGCCGTCACTGCGACAATACCGATCGTCCCGAAGATCCAGTTGGCGTAGGGATTGCCGTTGAACATTCCAAAGGCCATTCCGGTGTTGTGAACCCGAACGATGTTGAAGAAGTCAGGAATGACTTCGATCATTCTCTGAGGGCCGGCTTCGCGGGGATCCGGAAACGCCCGCACAATCCAGAGCTTTGATACCTGGTCGAGCAGGAAGAGCGGCAGACTCAGATAGAGAAACAGCCTCATGAAGCAGCAGGTTCCAACTGTCCGACCACTTCGTCGCAACGGAAGCAAAGCCCGGACGCCGACTCCAGTGCAATCGAGCGACGGCAGCGGGGACATTCCGATTCATCTGTCGCGGAAACCGAGGCGGAGGCCTCGCCTTCCGCGTTTTCGATGGAAAACTTCGATACCAGCAGGAACTCAAGCGCTTCGTCAGACTTACTTTCGAGAACGGCCCGGGCCGGATCATCTGCCGGAAGATGAAAGACAACGGCAGCGTGCTCCCGCTTCTTAAACTCTTCCCGCTTCACGGCGGCATCGACAACAATTTGTCCCAGGTCGCGGAGGCGGCTGAGTTGCTCGATGGCGAGCGAGGCCTCTTCGCCGGAGAAGGCGTCATCCGCTTCCGGAAACGTTTCCAGGTGAACGGATTCCTGATTTCCCGCAAACTCCCAGGCTTCATCTGCAGTAAAGGCGAGGATGGGTGCGATCAGTTTTACCATCGAATCAAATACCCGATGCATCGTCGTCTGCGTCGCCCGACGACGGGTCGAATCCGTCGCGTCGCAGTACATTCGATCCTTCGTGATATCGACGTAGAGCGCACTCAAGTCGACAGCACAGAACTGGTTCAGCGTGTTGAATACCTTTCGGAATTCAAAGGCAGCATAAGCATCGTGGCACTCTGCGACGACGCGATTCAGTCTCTCCAGAACCCATCGATCAATCAGAGGGAGCTCCTCGTTCGAAACCGCATCTTTCTCAGGATCGAAGTCGCTCAAATTCGCAAGGAGGATCCGCAGGATATTCCGGAAACGCCGATACGGCTCGGCCGTTTGTTTGAAAATGTCTTCACTGAAAGGAACCTCATTCTGCCAGTCCACACTGCTGACCCAGAGCCGGAGAATGTCGGCTCCGTACTTGTTGTAGAAATAGGCCGCGTCCGTCGGCTTGCCCGATTTGGCCGCATCCGATTTGGAGATTTTCTTCTTGTCCTTGTCGACGACGAACCCATGCGTCATCACCGTCCTGTAGGGGGCTTTGCCCCGCACTGCCGTGCTCAGCATGAGCGAACTCTGGAACCAGCCACGGTGTTGGTCTGTCGCTTCCAGATAGAGATCGGCAGGAGTGCTCAGTTCGGGATGGCGATCCATCACCGCTACGTGGCTCGAACCGGAATCGATCCAGACATCGAGGGTATCCGTACAGCGTTTCGTTCCCTCGGGAAGTCCCAGTTTTTCCGCCCACCAGGCGTCATCTTTTTCGAACCAGAGATTCGTTCCTTCCTCCTCGGTGAGGTCGGCCACCTTGCGGGCGAGATCTGCGTCGATCGTCGGCTCTTCGGCGCCACCCAGATAGAAAACCGGAAGGGGCACTCCCCAGGTTCTCTGACGCGAGATACACCAGTCAGGACGGGACTCGACCGTTCCGTAGATACGGTTGCGCCCCCAGTGAGGCATCCAGTTCACCTCATCGATTTCCTTGAGGGCCGTCTCACGGAGATCGTCGATCCGGATGAAAAACTGCGGCACCGAACGGAAAATGATCGGCGTCTTGGAGCGCCAGCAATGTGGATAGCTGTGGCGGTAGTTCTCCTTGCCAACGAGCACACCTTTTTCGGCCAGCAATTTGATGATGGGAACATTCGATTCGAGAACGTGTTTTCCGATCAGAAAATCGACGCCCACTTCGTCGTTGAAATTTCCTTCATCATCCACAGGAGAAAGCAGCCCGAGATCATTCTGCTGTCCGGCCATGTAGTCATCGGCACCATGACCGGGAGCCACGTGCACCGCACCCGTTCCCGTTTCGGTGGTCACAAACTCAGCGAGAATGAGACGCGACGTTCGATCGAGAAATGGGTGTTGCGCTTCGGCACCTTCGAGAACTTCGCCTTTGATTTCCTTCATCTCTCCCGAAGGAACAAATCCGGTCTTCTCTCCGAACTTCCCGGTGAGTTCTTTGACGATAACAAAGGTATCGGTGATTCCCTTTTCCTCGTTGGTGAACTCGCCGACCATGTAGGTGAAGCGCGGATGAACCGCAATGCCGAGGTTAGCGGGCAGCGTCCATGGGGTCGTCGTCCAGATGACCATAGAAGCATCACCGGCGAGCTCTCCCGTCGTGAGAGGAAACTTCACGAACACCGCCGGATCCTTGACGTCCTCGTATTCGACTTCCGCCTCCGCCAGCGCAGTCTGTGCCCCGTAACTCCACTGCACAGGCTTCTTACTCTGGTAAACAAGACCACGATCGACCAGTTTTCCAAACACCCGGATGATGTCAGCTTCGTATTCGGGCGCCAGGGTGAGATAGGGGTTCTCCCAGTCACCGAGCACTCCGAGGCGCCGAAACGACTTCCGCTGCACGTCGATGAATCCACGTGCAAACTCTTCGGAACGGCGCCGGATTTCTGCCGGCTCGAGGCCTTTCGACTCTTTCACGACCTTGAACTCGATTGGAAGACCATGGCAATCCCATCCCGGGATGTAAGGACATTCGAATCCCGCCATCGACTTGCTCTTCAGGACGAGATCTTTGAGTACTTTGTTCAGGGCCGTCCCCATGTGAACATCACCGTTCGCGAAAGGAGGACCGTCGTGAAGAATATAGCGATCGGCGCCGGCCTCTTTTCTCCGCGCGATGATGTTGCGATAGAGGTCGTTTTTCTCCCACTCTTCCAGGCGAAAGGGTTCGCGCTTCACCAAATCGCCCCGCATGGGAAACTCGGTATCGGGCAGATTCAGGGTCTCTTTGTAGCTGATGGAGCCGTCGTTGTTGCTCATAAAAATTCCGGGGTCAAAGGGCGCCGAACGTAGCACTCACCAGCGGAGCGGTCAAAGCGGAAGGGGACGCTCCCGATCAGGCACCGACGCATGGAATTTGTTATCAGCCGGGCAATTGATTGCGACGCTTCCTGAGAAATGCATACATCAGGAAAGCGATTCCGGCGACAATCATGAATGTCGAGTAGAACTGCCCCCGCGTGAGTCCCATGATCCGTTCCGCATCCGGCTCCCGGAAGTTTTCCACCAGGATCCGGCTGATCGCATAGAGAATGAAAAACGTTCCTGTGAGAATGCCATGATAGAGATTCTTCCACCGGAGCCGAATCACGAGGAGAACAAGAAATGGAATGAGTCCTTCGACCAGGGCTTCATACAACTGGGACGGGTGACGGGGCGTCAGGATTTCTCCAAGCAGTGCACGAAAGGCTGCATTTTCCCGTGACGCCTCGACTATGACATTCACCGCTGCCGCATGAGCATTCAATCCGCTGGCCGCGGCGTGGGAGACAGCCGCATTGATTTGGTCCAGTAAACCGGGCGCGACATCAGACGCCCGGGAAGCGAGCGCGCGCAACTGATCGGTTGGGAACATCCAGCCACCACCGCCGGGGACCTGAACCCACTCATGAAGCTCTTCGGGAAATTTCATCGCCAGTGAGCTTTCGGTTTTCCGACCGAACAGTTCCCCATTCACAAAGTTTGCGAGACGACCGAAAAATACGCCAATTGGAGCGACCACGACGAGATTGTCTCCCAATCCAATCCACGATTTCTTCGTATACCAGGCATAGAGTCCGGCGGCAATTGTGATTCCCGCAATCCCTCCGTGGCTCGACATTCCGCCTCCGAGAAAGTCGAAGAAACTGAGCGGGTTGTTGGCGAAGCCCTCCCAGTTGTAGAGCAGCATGTAGCCGAGACGCCCCCCGATCATTGTGCCGAAGAGCGCACAAATTGTGATGTGATCCGCGACCTGGTCTTCCTTCAACTCGGACGCGCCGAGGCGCACAAACCAGCGAATCAGGAAAAACGCGGCGAGAAAACCCGCGACGTAGGCGAGACCATACCAACGGATCCCGAAACTTTCCGTAAACTGGATCGCAAAGGGATCGAGGTGGTGCACCCAGGTCGCAAGATAGGCATTCGTCATCGTCCAAACTGGACGCGAAACTTTCCCGCTTCGCAACCCGGGAGGTGGGGAAGTTTAGCCTCGTTCGCTGATCGGCGTGATGGGCTGGTCTTCGGTCGGACCGGTGTAGAGAGTCAGCGGACGGTAAAGGCGATTGTCATCCAGTTGCTCCAGCACCTGAGCTGTCCAGCCGGCCGCACGGGAAATCGCAAAGATTGGAGTGAAGAGATCGGTCGGAATTCCGAGCGAGTAGTAGACCGTAGCCGAATAGAAATCGACGTTCGCATTGAGGCCCTTTTTCTCCCGCATCAATTCGGCGATCCGCTCGGACATTTGAATCCACTTCGACTCTCCCAGCTCTTCCGTCAGCTTGATCGCCATGGTGCGAAGATGGGGCGCACGCGGATCAAGCACGCGATAGACGCGGTGACCGATGCCCATGATCTTCTTCTTGTTCGCAAGGCAGTCTTCCACGTAGGCGTCCACCTTGTCGAGCGATCCAATTTCCTGAAGCATGTGGATGACACCCTCGTTCGCTCCCCCGTGGAGAGGCCCTTTGAGCGTTCCAATGGCAGAGGTGATCGCGGAATAGAGATCGGAGAGAGTCGCAATCGTTACGCGGGAACTGAAGGTGGAGGCATTCATCCCGTGGTCGGCGTGCAAAATGTAGGCCACATCGAGGGTTTTAGTTGCCTCGGCACCCGGCTCTTCGCCACTGATGAGATACAGGAAATGCCCCGCCTCAGAAAGATCGTCACGAACCGGAGGGAGGTCGAGCCCCTGACGCGCGCGATGGTAGTAGGCTACGATCAGCGGAATTTTCGCACAAATCGAAATGGCCCGCTCCTCGTTCAGCTCGCGGTTCTGATCGTCATCGCGATTGTCGTAGAGCCCGAGCATACTGACACCGGTCCGAACCACTTCCATTGGTCCAGCGTCTTTCGGAGCCGCTTTGAGAAAATCGATCACACCATCCGGAAGAGAACGCTGGGCACGAAGATTGTGAGTGAACAGGTCGAGTTCTGCCTGGGTCGGAAGTTTCCGACGGTGAAGGAGATACATGACTTCCTCAAAAGAACAGTTCTCTACGAGATCATTGATGTTGAAGCCGAGATAACGAAGGACTCCCGCCTCCCCTTGCACATCGCTGAGGCATGATTCGTTTGCGATGACTCCTGCGAGCCCTTTAGCGTATTCCGGTTTCTCCGACATAGTTATTCTTTTCTACACAAATACAGGCTGCAAAGGCAATGCGGGACTGACCTTTTCGCAACAATTTCTAACTTTTCCCTAACCCATGGCCCGGACAAGAGCCTCGCCCATATCCGATGGATTGTCTGCAACTTCGATTCCAGCCTCTCTCATGGCCGTGATTTTGGCCTCTGCGGTTCCTTTACCACCCGACACAATCGCACCGGCATGTCCCATTCGACGTCCCGGAGGAGCGGTCGCACCGGCGATGAATCCGGCAATTGGCTTATCACAATTTTCGTTTGCCCAGGCAGCGGCCTCCTCTTCTGCCGTTCCACCGATCTCACCAATCATGATGATTGCTTCGGTTTCGGGGTCCTCATTGAACATCTTGAGGATGTCGAGGTGAGAAGTCCCGTTGATGGGGTCGCCGCCGATTCCCACACAAGTGCTCTGCCCGAGTCCGAGACTGGTGAGCTGGTAGACAGCTTCATAGGTCAGAGTTCCGCTTCGGGAAACAACTCCCACTTTTCCGCGCTTGTGGATATAACCGGGAGCAATACCGATACGGCAACCTCCGTGAGAATTTTCTCCGGTCCCGGGAGTCACCACGCCGGGGCAGTTCGGCCCGATCAGGCGAGTACCCGAATCCTTCATCGCTGCGCGGACTTTCATCATGTCCATGACCGGAATTCCCTCGGTAATGGCGACAACCAGATCCACTCCGGCGTCCACCGCCTCAAGAATCGCGTCACCCGCAAAGGGAGGTGGAACAAAAATGGTACTAACGGTCGCACCGGTTTCCGCGACAGCCTGCTTCACGGTGTCAAAAATCGGAACTGTATCCGAAAAGGTCTGCCCACCTTTTCCGGGAGTCACTCCGGCTACCAGTTTTGTTCCATAGTCCAGACTGAGCTGAGCGTGACGACCTCCAAAGGAGCCGGTGATACCCTGAATCAGAATCTTTGTGTTCTCGTCGACTAAAATTGCCATGATGGGATAAAGTAGAATTTCTGATTACGCGGAGATGGCAGCGACGGCTTTCTTGGCTGCATCGGCCAGTGTGTCGGCCGGGATAAGATCAACATCGGAATTGGCGAGCGTTTCCTTTCCGGCGACGACATTGTTTCCTTCCAGCCGGACGACGAGAGGAATGTTCAAGTCTACCTCGCCACAGGCTGCAACAATACCTTTGGCAATCACATCACAATCCATAATGCCACCGAAGATATTCACGAGAATCCCCTTCACATTCGGATCGCTGAGGATGATTTTGAAGGCATTGCGAACCTGCTCCTGCGTAGCGCCGCCCCCTACGTCGAGGAAGTTGGCCGGTTCTCCTCCACTTTGCTTGATGATATCCATCGTCGCCATGGCGAGTCCGGCACCATTCACGAGACAGGCGATGTTGCCGTCCAGACCGATGTAGTTAAGATCGTATTTGGCAGCCTCGACTTCGCGGGGATCCTCTTCTGTAGGATCGTGCAACGCCTCGATGTCCGGATGGCGGTAGAGCGCATTGTCGTCAAAATCGAATTTGGCATCCAGGGCGAGAACCTGGCCGTCCGGGGTCGTCACAAGCGGATTGACCTCCACCATCGAGCAGTCACAGGAAATAAAGAGCGAATAGAGCCCTTTGAGGAGTTTGCCAAACTGCTTCGCTACATCACCACTGAGTCCGAGTCCGGCAGCCAGATTGCGAATCTCGTAAGGCTGGAGGCCAAGAAGCGGATGAATCACCTCGCGAAAAATCTTCTCCGGAGTCTGCTCGGCAACCTCCTCAATATTGACGCCGCCCTCGGTGCTGGCAACGATCACAGGCGAACGGCTCTCGCGATCCATGAGGATGGCGAGGTAGTATTCCTTTTCGATGTCGACTGCATCGGCGACCATCACTTTGCTGACAAGCTTTCCTTCCTCACCGGTTTGGTGGGTAACGAGAGTCTCGCCAATCATCTTCCCGGCGATCTCTCCCGCTTCCTCAGCAGTCTTCACGAGATGGACACCACCCTGAAAACCGTTTTTGAAAGTTCCCTTTCCCCGCCCGCCGGCATGGACCTGGGCTTTGACCACGATTTCTGATCCCAATTCCGAAGCGGCTGTAGCGGCCTCTCCCAGGGTCTCAGCGACCTTTCCTTTTGGTGTGGCGACGCCAAATTTTTCAAACAGTTCTTTGGCCTGGTACTCGTGGATATTCATAAAGCAAACGGAGGCTCTTCGTGGAGCGCGCCAACTTACGGTGACCACTTGTCAGGTCAAGATGGAACCTCAGTTTTCCCCGCCTGATTGGAGACGTCATAAAGCCAGTCTCCTTTCTGCTTCAAAGCAGCTGGGCTTATCTTCGGGGGGGAAAGGATTAGAAGTCCAAATAGACTTCGGCACGGCGGTTCTGAGAGCGGCCGGTAGGGTTGTCCGTCCCATCCGGATTAAAGTTGGGACGGCGGGGCTTGGTTTCGCCAAATGCCTCCGTGAGAACCTGGCTGGGAGCAACCCCCATGGAAATCAAACCCTCACGGATGGCCGCTGCACGTTTGTCACTGAGGGTGGAATTGTAATCGTCGGTACCCAGTGCATCGGCGTGGCCATTGATCCGAATGACCCGCTCGGCCCCCTGGCTCAGAATATCCGCGATAATCGCGAGCTGACGATTTCCGCGCGGGGAAAGAGTGGCCTGATCAAATTCGAAATACAATACCAGCGAGTCGCCCCCCATCGGATCCTCCACAATAGGGCTGTAGGCAACATTCCCGCCACCGGCCTGCTCTGACAGGGCGGCAAGGACCTTGGAAAAGGTGAGACCGTTCACTTTCCAATCGTCTCCCACCCGCCCGAGCTCGAGAGCGAACTCCGAGGAAGCACCTCCGGACTGAACCCGGGTCAGCACCCAGGTAATATCGTCCCGCGATAGGGTCACGACGAGAGGCCGATCCTCCTTCAGATCAAAGGAACCTTCCTCAATCGCGATCATGAGCGCTGCGACACGCTCGTCGGTAACCGTAGTCGGATCAGCAAGAGAGCGGGCCGCTTTGAAATTCCTGCCTACCACCGCTTTGGAAAAAGCATGGGCAATAGTCACCGCATCCGCCCCTTCGGCCGCAGCAATTGCAGGAGCTGCGGGTCCGCCCGGAGTCGGGGACGTACCCGCTCCCTCTTTTGAAGCGGCCTTGCCGACTTCCAGCGGGAGGCTGATTTTCCCGATCGAGAAGCCGGTCTTCCCCTTTACATTCAGATCGGCATAGAGCTGCTTTCCGGCATCGCCGGTATCAGGCTCGAAATTCAAGGCCCAGCGAACGGCCGTGGCCGACTTGGAAATTTCGGTCATCGGCTTGTCGGCTTTCAGAGAAAGTTCCGGAGCCTCCACAATCGCTTTTACTTCGGGACGGGCGGGCCCGGCAATGGACTCTTCACCGACAAAATTCACAAAGGCCTCAAAATCCTTGGCTCCAATTGCTTCACTGAGTGCTTTCATCGCAGCCTCGGGAGAAGCATAGACTTTGCCCGGCTCGGGAGCACGTTTCTCCTCTACCGCCACCTTGGCCTTTTCGGATTCAGATTTGGCGGACGCCCCCCCTTTCGGCTTGGCAGGAGGAGTCTTTTCCATCTCACCATCCGGAAGATTGGCCAAAGGCTGCACTTCCGTAACTTCGACCACCTCTCCGCGGGTATTAAAGTAAACGAGTGATCCGACCAGTCCTGTCAGAATGATTCCGAAGAAAATGAAAGCCGTTTGTTTTGTCATGGCAGAATGGTACAAGGAGGAACCCTTCTAATGTAGCAGACTGGCCTGTGATCGAAACAGAAATTCTTTCTCGAAGAACGTAAATTTACTCTCCCGAAAGAGCCATCCAATCACCCTTCCGCGAGACGGTCTAATTCCTCAACAAGCGCATCCACAGACACCCGAACTTCGCTTCGCTCGGCAAGATTCTTGACGCCGACCTCTGGATATTCCGACCCGACCACCACGGTAAAATCCGCTCCGGCCTGCTCCGCTGCTTGAAACTGTTTCCCGACCTTGGCATCGACAAAAGAAAAATGCACCCGACGCCCCGACGAGCGAAGGCTCTGAACCACCTGGAGAACCTCCGCATTTTTCTCCGGATCCGCCTGAACCACAAACACCTCGATGGATTGCTCCCGGGCGACCTCCTTCTCCAGAATCTCCGCAGGCGCTTCCGTTTCACGAATCAGATCCATGATGACCATATCTCCCATCGCAAATCCACAGGCCGGCATATCCACCCCGCCGATCAGGCCCACCAACTGGTCGTAGCGACCTCCACCGGCCACCGCTCTCATTCCCTTTCCGATATCGAAGACTTCGAAAACCGGGCCGGTGTAGTAGGCGAGGCCGCGCACAATACTGAGATCCACCTCCACAAATTCCGCGAGACCACGGTTGGACAGGTTGGTCAGGACTTCCTGCAATTCCCCGGAGGCGCCTGCCCCGGATTCGATAAATGACTTCACACTTTCGAGGGAAAGGTTCCATTCCCCCAGCGCCGCTTCCGTCTTTTCCTCCGGAGTCCGTTCCATCTTGTCGATGATCTGCAAAAAGGTCGTTACCCCTTCCTCATCCACACCATTCTGTTCGGCAAAACAGACCCAGGCATTCCGATCGCTGACACGAATCCGAAAGTCTTCGACCCCAAATCCGAATTCCTTCATCAAATCAATCGAGAGAGCCATGAGCTCCGCATCGGCTGCATTGGATTCCTCTCCGAGTATGTCACAGTTGAACTGGTAGAACTCCCGCCCCCGTCCTTTCTGGTGTTTCTCGTAGCGAAAGAACTGGCCAATCGAGAACCAGCGAAGCGGCTTCTTGAAATCACGCTGCCGGGCGGCTGCCATGCGGGCAAGAGTCGGCGTAAGCTCGGGGCGCATCGACACATCCCGCTCCCCCTTATCTTCAAAGCAGAACAGCTGATTCACGATTTCTGCGCCACTCTTACGGCGATAGAGATCCGTCGGCTCGAGAATGGGGCCCTCATATTCCACGAATCCATACCGGCGGGCAACACGACGCCAGGCGTCGAATACGTAATTTCTAGCTGCGCATTCTGCGGGATAGAAATCACGAAATCCGGGAAGGGTCTGAAATCGTTGCGCCATGATTCGATTGTAGATTGAAATACGAAGAATGCGAATTCTGTTCGATGGATCTATGGCTGCGCTCGCAGGTGTGTGGACGGGCCCTGAGCACCTTTTCTCGACGGCTCCAGGCGAGACAGCTCACCCGAAGACCACCGTGCGATTGGTATGCACGAGCGTCCGGCGGTTCAAATGAAGCCAGACCGCACGGGAAAGAACGCTCTGCTCCAGCGCGCGGCCTTTTCTCACAAAATCATGCACCGCATCGCTGTGGGAAACGGGAGTCACACCCTGCGCGATGATCGGTCCTTCATCGAGATCTTCCGTCACGTAGTGGCTCGTTGCCCCCACCAGTTTCACACCGCGCTTGTGCGCAGAGTGATAAGGCCGCGCCCCGGGGAAAGCCGGAAGAAAGGAGTGATGTATATTGATGATGCGATTGGGAAACGCTTCCGTCATCAATGGACTCAGGATCTGCATGTAGCGGGCCAGAACGACAAGATCAACCCCGTGTTCTTTCAGAAGCGCAATTTCACGCGATTCCTGTTCGGGCTTGGTTTCCTTCGTGATCGGAAAATAGTGAAAGTGAATCCCGAACCGGTCCGCGATCGATCTCAAATCCTCCCGGTTGCTCACGATCAGCGGAATCTCCATTCTCAGCTCACCACTTTCCTGGCGGGAGAGAAGATCGTAGACACAGTGATTGTCTTTTGTAATGAACAGAGCCACTCGCGGGATGACATCGGAAAAATACAGCGACCAGGTCATCGAAAAGCGCCCCGCAAGGGGGGCTATTGCCCTTTCCAACTGATCACGGGAAACAGAAAATCCATCAATCTCCCATTCGACCCGCATAAAGAAAATGCCGTTCTCCTGATCCACATGTTGATCGATATCGACAATGTTCCCCTGATTCTGGAAGAGAAACTCTGATACCGCCGCGACAATCCCGGGTTGGTCCCGGCAGGACACCAGAAGAATGGCGGTCGAAGAATCTTGAGAGAGTGAGCTCACGGTCCACCAATCGTAAAAAAGAAGTGCTCGAGGGGGGAATCGAACCCCCACGGGTCGCCCCACAGGATCCTTAATCCTGCGCGTCTACCAATTCCGCCACCCGAGCAACGAGGCCGATGCGGGGAAGCATCAGCGCGGAGGGCAGATTCATAGATTCAATTTCCCTCCTGCGCAAGCAATCTTTGCTTCGAAATTTCAGGAAAAAAGAAAGCGCCCCCCGGGAGAATCTCCCGCAAGGCGCTTTTTCGGAGGAGGGGCAGGTAAAATGAAACTTTATCGGCAGTATCCTCCGCTACCAAAGTGGAATGAAAATCCCGGGGAAACCCTTGGCACAAAGAACGGCACGACTGGGCCGCTGTATCCATAACTCCGGTAGGTTTGGACTCTCGGCACTCTGACGTAGGGTATCCGATAGTGCCCGTGAGACGGCGAACGATACACCCGGTTGTTGTAATTCCGGTAGCTGTGGGATCGCACGGAGTAGCTGTGATTGTGATGTTTGTGAACAGAATGTTTCTTGTGCTTCTTGGAATTGCCGCCCGCTTCCGCCCCAATCGGAGCCAGAAAGAGCGCTGCAGAGACAGTCAGGATAATGGTCAGTAGTTTTTTCATGTTCAGGGGAGGTTGGGGGGGAGTAACCTGCACGAACACAATGTCTCCTGCGGGCAACATTGGATAGACGGTCTACATAGTCCACCTATGCGGAGTTTCTATCACACCCAAAGATTCCGGTCCAGGGTTCTGTATTGGATCGCCTCCATGACATGGATCTCCTTGATGTCAATTTCCCCCTCCAGATCGGCAAGGGTGCGGGAAACCTTGAGAATCCGGTCGTGAGCGCGGGCACTGAAGTTCAGGCTGTCCATCGCCTGCTCCAGAGTTCTTTCGCTGCGCCTATCGAGCCAGCAGTATTTTGCGACCTGACGACTACCCATGTCCGCGTTGCAGGTGACATCCAGATCAGAAACAAAACGCTGCAACTGAATCTGACGGGCCTCTTCGACCCGCTCGCGAATCACTTCGGACGATTCGCCCCCCGATTCCGCCCGCAGTTCCTTGTAGTTCACCGCCGGGACATCCACATGAAGATCAATCCGGTCGAGCAAGGGCCCACTGATTCGCTGGCGGTATTTCTCGATCTGGTTGGGGGAACACCGGCACTCCCTCGCCGGGTCACCCAGATAGCCGCAGGGACAGGGATTCATCGCCGCGACCAGCGAAAATCGGCTTGGAAAAGTGAATTTACCAGCGGCCCGGGAAATCGTGACATGCCCGTCTTCAAGCGGTTGCCGGAGAACCTCAAGCGTGGAGCGCCGAAACTCCGGAAGCTCATCCAGAAACAGGATTCCGTTGTGGGCCAGGCTGACCTCTCCCGGCGTGGGATGACTACTCCCCCCGAGTAAACCGGCGTCTGATATTGTGTGGTGGGGCGACCGAAAAGGACGGGTCGCCAGAAAGCTGTTCTTTCCATCGACGAGACCGGCCACGCTGTGAATCTTGGTGGTCTCAATGGCTTCCTTTTCCGTCATCGCCGGAAGAATCGTCGTGAGCCGCTTTGCCAACATCGACTTGCCTGTGCCCGGGCTCCCCAGCATCAGCATATTGTGCCCACCTGCCATGGCAACTTCGAGGGCCCGCTTTGCGTGGGCCTGGCCCTTCACCTCATCAAAGTCGACCGGATAGTTTCGCTTCGTTTGGAAAAAGGCGTCCCGATCCAGTTTTTGGGGAGAAATATTCCCCTCCCCGCGAAGAAGCTCAAACGCGGACCGCAGTGAATCGACCCCGTAGACATAGATTCCTTCAACAATGGACGCTTCAACCGCGTTTTCGACCGGAACGAGGATCGCTTTTTTCCCTTCAGCCTTGGCTTGAAGCGTCAGCGGTAGAATCCCCTTTATGGGCCGGACCCTCCCATCCAATGCCAGCTCCCCGGCAACCGAACACTTTTCGAGCGCCCCCTCTTTCAGGGAACCGTTCCTCTCGGCATCGAGTGAAACCATTCCCACAGCGATGGGGAGATCGAAGCTCGGGCCCTCTTTGCGAAGATCGGCCGGCGCAAGATTGATCGTGATCGGTTTTTTCGGCCATCCCAATCCGCTGTTTTTGATGGAAGTAGTGACCCGATCCACGCTCTCCCTGACCGCAGCATCCGGTAGACCGACCAGTTTGATATCCGGATTTCCACCTTCCCCCGCATTCACCTCCACCTCAACAGAGAGAGCTTCGACGCCAGCGAGTGCTCCGGAATGAACGCAGGAAAGTGACATGCCCCATCATTTGCCAGGAGAAAGCACTTTGGCAAACGAAAATCACGCTTTTCACTGTTCAAAATAACAAATTACCCAAGTGAATACGGATCCACATCGATGGTAACGATCACATCAGCGGGAAACGTCAGTGACTTCATCACTTCACGAACGTGGCGGGCAATGCGACGTGCATTCACCGCTTTTAGCAGAATCTGGTAGCGCCACTGGTCATGCGACTTCACCAGCGGCGAGGGAAGCGGTTCAGTCAAAACCATATCCTCAGGAAGGTCACGCTTCATTCTTGCATGCAAGGTCTTCAGGGAAAACTCGGCCCGCTCCTGATGAACCGAACGCACCGTGATCAGAACAATGTGAACAAACGGAGGATGTCCAAACTGGCGCCGCATCGCCAACTCCTGCTCTGCAAACCCTTCGAAATCGTGATGTCGGGCAAACTGAATGGAAGGATGGTGAGGAGTGTAGGTCTGCACAATCACCTCTCCTTCCAATTCGCCCCTCCCTGCCCGTCCCGCCACCTGGGTGAGGAGCTGAAAGGTTCTTTCCCCCGCCCGGAAGTCGGGAATATGAAGTCCGACATCCGCATTGAGAATCCCGACGAGCGTTACGTTCGGAAAATGGAGCCCCTTCGCGATCATTTGAGTGCCGATCAAGATATCGATCTTCTTGGCTCGAAACTGCGACAGCGTATCCCTCAGTTGATTCTTTCGCCGCATGCTGTCCGTATCGACGCGGGAGATCCGCGCCGTTTCGAACACTTTTCGGAGCACCTCCTCGACACGTTCGGTTCCGAAACCGGCATTCACAATAGCCCGGCTGCTGCAATCAGGACATTTCCTCGGGGGGAGCTGAGAAAAGCCACAAATGTGGCAAATCAATCGGTCATCACCGCGGTGGAGCGTCATTGTCGTCGTGCAATGCCGGCAATTCGCCACGTAGCCGCACTCCGGGCAGAGAATGTTTTTCGCAAACCCTCTCCGGTTCAAAAACAGAATCGTTTGCTCACCGTCTTCGAGGCGCTTCTCAATGGCTTGGCGCAATTTCAGCGATAGAATCGCCGGGCCTGAGGTCTGTCTCCTGGCCTCCTGCTTCATATCAATGATTCGAATGAGCGGTAGCTTCCGGTCATCAATCCTCTGTGCCATCGTGGTCAGTTCATATTTTCCCGAAGTCACATTTTGCCAGGATTCCAGCGAAGGCGTCGCGCTCCCCAACAAAACCGGACATTTTTCGAGATGCGCGCGAACAACCGCGATATCGCGCGCCTGGTACCGGGGAACGACATCCTGCTTGTAGGAGTTTTCGTGCTCCTCATCCACGACGATCAGCCCCAGATTCGCGACGGGAGAAAAAATGGCACTGCGAGCACCAATTACTATTCTCGCCTTCTGATCCAGCACCTTACGCCACTCATCATGTCGCTCGCCCTCCGACAAATTGCTGTGCAGAATGGCTACCTCATCCTGAATCTTTGCAAATCGCTGCTTAAAGCGGTCCGCGGTTTGAGGAGTCAGGGCAATTTCGGGAACGAGGACGATCGCTCCCTTCCCCTCTTCGACCGTTTGTTGAATCGCCTGGAGATAGACTTCGGTCTTTCCACTGCCCGTTACTCCAAACAACAGAATCGGTTTTACCTTTCCCCCCACTTGAATCTCCCGGCTGGAGCGAAGAACCTGCTGCAGGCAGACCGACTGCTCGTCATTCAAAGTGAGTGCCGCCGACTCGACGTATTCCATCTCACCGAGTGGATCCCGCGTTACAATCTTATCGGTAGTCTTAACGAGACCCTTGTCTTCGAGGGCCTTGATCGAAGATCGGGAGAAGCCTAACTCTCCGGTTAGCCTCCCGAGGGAAACACTTTCCTCTTCCTCCATTAAAAACTCGAGCACCTTACCCTGCTTTTCGAGTCGTCCGGAAAAATCTCCGGGATTGCACTCTTCTGCGGGAACTGCGAGGAGAACGTGCTTCTCGGTCTTTCGCTTTTCATCATCCCCGCGGGAAGGCTTTGGCAACATCGTCCGGAATACGGCTTCGACGGATGCCACATAAAAATCGGCAATCCAGTGTGCCAGATCGATCAATCCCTTCGTCAAAAAGGGATCCGCTGCCACGACTCCGGCAATCGGCTTGAGAGAATACTTCAAGCTCGACGGATCAATCTCCTCCACCGCCGTAACCGTCCCGATCGCTTTTCGGTTTCGAAGCGGAATACGAACCCGTTGACCGGCAACCACGTTCAACCCATCCGGAATGGAGTAGGAAAAGGTAAGGTCATTGGTCGCGCCATCGACAAGGACTTTTACTACGCGGATCATTTCACAGCAAATTCAGAGAGCCGTGTGTACAAAAAGAAATCGCCCTCCGCGAACGGAGGGCGATCTACACCAAGGTTTGAAGAAAAAATCTTTACCTTCGCTGAGTTCCTTAGAAGGAAACGGAGAGACTTACTCCAGCGGAGAGGATGTCAGACTGGGGGCCTGTTCCACCGTTGATACCGTCTACAATCCAAGTGGATGGACCACCGTTGTAGCTGATATAAGGAGTGAGTGTCGCACGGCAGTTAAGCTCGATTGGGAGGGATGCAGTCACGTAGTAGTGATTCCATCCGCTTCCACCGAAGTAACCGTCAGAGTAACCAACACCAGTTCCAAGCACGAGGCTCATGTTGTCAGTAAGTCCAAACGACTTCTCGATTCCAGCCTGGTGGTACCAACCGAAGTTGATAGCATAGTTGGTCTCAAGAGCGAGGTCGACGAATCCGAGGCTGCGGCTGAGGTCGAGTCCGATCTCACCGTAGCTGTTAGCAACGCCGTTAGACTCTGGGAAGAAGTAGTGAGTGTATCCGAGACCTGCATCGAATCCTGCGAAGGAACCGAGCTCAACACTTGCATACAGGTCCAACTCGTCATAACCCGCTGGGTTAATTCCGTTGAGGTACCATGCGCCGATGTTGATCGGGATGATGAAGTTGTCGAATGTGTAGTTGACGTCAGTCCATACACTGTCACGAGCGAAGCGAACACCGTAGAAAACGTAATCTGACATGTAGCCAGCACTGATTTCACCACCGATGTCGAGGCACTCTTCAATAGGGGCTTTAGCCGGAACCGGCGCTTTGCCCCAATCTCCTGCATTAACGCCAAGCGTAAATGCACCGATAATTGCAACTAGGATTGCTTTTTTCATAATTTGATTAACTCCCTTGGTTTGAGATGTGGTCGTAATAACCTGTTTTCGTGGATTGTTAAATCCGAACTTTGTCCTCACACTTTCCATGCCAGCTTGATAAGCCAGCAATGTGCTTGGTCGCAGTTCTGAGGGGACCATTGATTAGTTGTCGTCCTCATGCAACAGAAAAAATCCTCATTTTTTTCTAATAGAATCGTCTAAGGGGCGTTCCAAATGGTGGGCACAAAGCGGTTAGTATCTCACAACTCGTTGAAAATCATCGGAATGGACCTGATTTCCCTGCGTCGATAACAGCGCCAAACTAAGGAAATCTCCCTTCGAATTTTCTTTCGCATCCCTCGTTGACTGAATTTCAGTTCCTGAGCTGTTTCGCAAGGCTGAGTTTTGTCTAAAAGGTATTTCCGCAGAGATGAGAGAGAGCTTTCTCTTTACCTTTCCTACGCTTTCAATGCGGGAAACCACCTCCTGGCCCAGGTAGCAGCCTTTGTGGAAGTCCACTGCCCACTCGTCCAACCGTAACTCAGCGGGTAATTCCGAGCCGGTAATTTCCCAGGGAGCTTCCGGCACGAGGGAACGAATTTTCAGCAATTCCCATTCCTCCGTTTCCACCTCATCCTTCGAATCGAACGGGACCTCCGCCCCCGGCTCCAACCAGAGGTCCTGCCCTTGAATGGAAAGCCGACGCGAAGTGATGCCAGTCTTGATTTCATGAAAATGGTGAACCAGCCGATGCGCTCCTGTTTCATCGAGAAGCTCGCAGTCATCTGCGATGAGATACCGGTCCAGCCGCTCGAACAACTCTTCGCGCTGATCCAACTGGCCGTCGATCAGCAACGAATCCTCCTGCTCGGTAATCCACACGAGAAATTCGACTTTGCCTTTCCGGCTGCAGACGCAGGCAGGTAATGCCACTTCCCGGAGCGGCTTGCTGACATCGTTCGTGACTTGCCCATTCAGGTAGCGCACCCGGTCAGGCCCTGTGAGCCGAAAAACGGCGCGATCCTTTAACTCAATCCACCGCCCTTTTACTTCCTCTTCTGTCACCTTCATTTCTTTTCGTCCTCTTCTTTGTTTCCGTTCTTTTGAAATCGTTCGGCAAGCACAGAGAAATCCTGTTCGCCTTTCCCTTTTTGCATCGCCCGAAACATCAGGCTGGCCGTAGTCGACAGGGCCGGCAACTCCAGCCCGAGGCTCTTCCCGAGACCGAGGCCGTATTGCGCGTCTTTAAACATATTCTTCAGAGAAAAATGCGGGGCGTAGTCTCCTTCCATGACCGAAGCGAGCTTTGCTGCGATCAAAGGGGAATGGCCGGCATTCAGCTCCAGTGCTTCGGAAAGTTTGTGGGGATCAATGCCCGCCGCGGAAACGAGACCGTAGGCCTCGGCGAGAATCTCCATTGTCGTAGCCGAAATCATATTGGTGGCGATCTTCAAAATACTGGCCTCGCCGACACGTCCGCAATACAGGATCTGGCGGGCTGAGATCTCCAGGATGGTGCGCACACGATCCACTACTGCGGGGTCTCCCCCGGCGTAGTAGGTGAGAGCCCCCTTCTCCGCTGCGAGTTTACTTCCGGTGAAAGGAAGGTCGAGAAAGGAAGCTCCTGCATCCTTCGCGATCTGGTAGGCCTCGACAACCGACTGGGGATCCGCCGTGCTGTTGCATAGAATGGTGTGGCGCTTCGAAAGCTCGTCCTTCATCTGATCCACCACTTCGACCAGGGCTTTCCCGTCTACGACAAAAATATGAATGACATCGGCCAGCTTTGCCACCTCGGCCGGGGAACTCAGAAAATTGGGGACCGGCTTGGGCGTGCGGTTCCAAACATAAACATGACGATCGGTTTCCCGGAGAAGACCCGCGACACGCGATCCGATGATACCCAGGCCGATAACGCCCACTCTTTCCTGATCGTCCTTCTGCATGGAATAACACAGGGTAGATTCGGGCTTTGCGCAACGGGATAGATTCCCCTATTCCCAATCGATGGACTCTCCGGGAGGCTGCCTTTCATCCAGCCAGCGCTGCAGAATTTCGACCGCCGCTACCTGATCAATGATCGAGCGCGAATTCTTTTCGTTTCTCCCCGCCTCGTGAAGCTTCTCCATCGCCACGCTGGTGGTATATCGCTCGTCCACTTCATGCCAGCGGATTTCATCGGAAAGAGCAGAACGCAGAACTTTTCCAAATTTGCGAACTCCGGCCACGGCATCTCCCTCCTCTCCGTTGGCGTGCAGCGGCAATCCGATTACAACGTCTTCGATATTTCGTTCGCGAACGACCTCGACAATTCGGCCTATCGCGGCTGCTTCGTCGGCCGCAGGGACAGTTTCAACCGGATGGGCCAGCAGGCCGATTTCATCACTCGCAGCAAGACCGATCCTGGCACGACCAAAATCGATTCCCAGTGCTCTGATCCAGTCGCTCATCGATGGCACCTGATTATAAAAGCGAGGCCGGTAGTGCATCGACCAGCTTTTTGATCTGATCCGCATCGTTCCGGTCCGCAACGAGTGTCGCATCGGACGTCTGGACAATGATCAAATCGCGTACTCCGAGAAGCGCTACAATCGGCTGCCCTGTCTCCGAAAACACAATATTATTGGAGGAATCGATCGCTAGAATCGGACCCCGACTCGAATTCCCGGAGTCGTCCTGCTCCAGGTACTTGGCCACCGAAGGCCAGCCTCCCACATCGTCCCAGCCCACATCGGCTTCAATATTGAGAATTCGTCCAGCATTCTCCATCAGCGCAAAATCGATCGAGATTTTTTCGAGGGCCTCAAATTTCTCCGCAACCACGGCATCGAAGTCATCGGAGTCCCGAAGCTCACCGATAAAATCAAACAACTGAGGACAGTGCTTTTCCAACTCCGCAAGAACGGTCGGGATGGACCAGATAAAAATTCCTGCGTTCCAGGAGAAGGTTCCGGCGGCGAGATACTCTTCCGCCGTCTCCACCGTTGGCTTTTCGCGAAAACGAACGACCTCGTGGGCCACGATTCCGTCATTCAGTTCCAAATCATCCAGAGGCTCGCCCCGCTCGATGTATCCATAACTCGGGCAGGCCCAGTCAGGACGGATCCCCAGCGTAACGATCGCATCCTCTTCCGAAGCCGCCGTCGCCGCGGCGGAGAGAACCGATCGAAATTCCGCATCCTTAATCACGAGTTGATCCGCAGGCAGCGCGATCATGACAGCCTCGGGGTCCCGAGCCGCAATCCACCCTGCCGCCAGGGCAATCGCCGGGGCGGTATCCCGGCGGGCAGGTTCAGCCACGACATTTTCCTCCGGCAACTGCGGCAGAACTTTCCGAATCCCCTCCAATTGCACTGCATTCGTCAAAACGAGAATTCGCTCGGGAGGAATGAGGCCCTCGAGACGATTCACGGCCTTTTCAATCAAGGTTTCGTCATCGAACAGGTTGAGGAGCTGCTTGGGGCGCACATTCCGGCTCAGGGGCCAGAAACGGGTTCCACTTCCACCTGCCAGAATCAAGGCGTATAAATTGTCGTTGGATGTCATGTTCAATTCCCGTTGAATGAGCACCCAATTGGCTGCCTAATAAAGCGAAATCACCGACCCTCTCCGATTCTTTGGTCTTTCGCTCCGCCATCCGCCCATTCCTGCTTCTTCCCTCGTTTCTTTGCCTGGATGCCCCACTGGTGGCAGCGGGCTGGGCATTGATCCTTAGAGAGAGCAGGGAAAGCAGTCCGCCGGCTCTGATCCTGCCCCTGTTTTTCGGCGTCTGGGCGATTTATCTGGCGGACCGCCTTTCCGATGCGAAAAAGGAGGGAAGACTCTCTGATTTGCCGCTACGACATCAATTTGCCCGGCAAAACACGGACCTCCTGACTGCTCTTCTTGCCCTCAATGCAGGCCTCGCCATTTATTTTACCCTGGCTGCCCGAAGTTGGGAATTGGCCCTGGCGGTCGCCCCGATCGCAGTGGCAACGGTTTTCTACTTCATCCTTTTCCGCGTCCTGAAACGAAAACACCGGCTCCCTCCCCGGCTTCCCTGGAAAGAAAGCCTCATCGCCTTCTGCTATGCCTCCGGGGTTTCACTCTCGGCCGTCGGTCCAGAATGGATCACCCTGACCGGCACCGGCGCAGCGATGCTCGTGGGACTGGTTCTCGTGAATTGCCTTCTCATCTCGCACGCGGAATCGAAGCATGATCAAGCAGCCGATCCGGAAGCCTTTTTCGCCCATGGAACCCACCGGGCGGCACCATGGATCTACGGCCTCCTTGCCATCATAACGATTCCGGCTCTTACGACAACCGCCAGCAAAGGCACCCTTTTCTCACCAGCGGCACTGCTCTCGGTTGCCGCATTGCTGGGCGTATTTCACGGATTCAGGAATCGGCCGCAATGGGTACAGGCCGCGAGTGATACAGCCATGCTCGCTCCCTGGGCGGTGCTGGCCTGCCGCTACGTGACGCAACAGGGGTAGGCCATTGCCCTGACAGGGTTCGATCTTGCGCTCGTTTGGAAGCTCACTTTGGAAGCGTCCATAATACCGGCACTTCAAAGGACTGATTGTAGCGGTTCTTGTACTTTACGATTCCATTCTTCGCCCCGTATTCATGAACCAGCTTCGTCACTTTGACGTCAAAGCAGCAATATTCGGCGATATCCATGATCCGCCCTTCCTGCCACCACTTGATCGCATCGGTTCCGACGGCGGTTTTGCTTTCCCCCAATGATTCGGAAGCCACCGCATCGAGCTTCGGCTTGTGCTCCAACTCTTTTTCCAGGTCGAGCATCAGATCGAGATTCGTCGTGTGTTCTTTCAGATCGAGTATCGTGTATCCCATCAGCACCTCATAATCGAACCAAATGTGATTGAATCCAACGACGACGTCAGCCGCGCACAATTCGTCGATCAGTTCCTGCACCATCGATTCGTCATAAATCGTATAGGCATTCTTCGCGGAACTGAAGGTGACGCCGACTGACATTTTCATGTCCGCCTTCCGGTCCCATCCGCCCACATCGTTGGCGGACCGTTGCGTTTCCAAATCAAAGTAGACGTAGTTCTCGGCCATAATCCGCGGCGTTCCGTCCTCCTCTATTCGTATGCCTCAAACAAGTTCCAGGGCAGATCGGGGAAAATCGGATTCTTTTTCTCAATTTCCTCCAGCACCCCGTCGTCGCTCGTTTCGGTGGTGACCGCCCAAATGCGATCGAAGTCCGCGAGGTGCTCACGAGTGCGCCCCTCGGCATACTCGCGGGACGGCTCGTTCCGCATCAGGAAGCCCCAGTCGCTCGATTGCGCGAGAAGTAATTCCCGGGTCATCAACTGGATGCAACGCTGTCGGTGGTTCGTTCCGTCCTCGTCAAACTCGGCGCGGTTTTCATCAAACAAACAAACAAACCGGGCGAGCATTTCAGCGCGGGATTGCAACTCGGTGAGTGCCCAGGTATTTTCCGGACTGGTCCAACTTTCAAAGTAGCCGCCTTCGCTCCAGGAAGAGGAAACGGGCGAGGCTTCGGGCCACTCGCGCTTCTCATGAGTACTCAGAAACTCACCGGGATTCACAAACTGAAAATCGCCCCGTTGCGCCGTGTTCCGGAAAACGCGCTCAAGAAATTCGGTTCCTTCGAACCACCAGTGACCGAAAAGATCCATATCGAAAGCACAGACTACGAGAGGATCTTCGACCCCTTCGGCTTCAAGCGAAGCCAGTTGCGCACCCCGGTTGCTCACGAATCGCAGCGAATGCTCTTCCAGAGCCCGCGAAGCAAGATCCATATCATAGGGCAAATTATCATCCTCATTTCGCTCGAGCCGGTAGTATTTCAGCCCCGTAAACTGGCGCTGCTCCGATTCGCCCAGATAATCCCGCAAGTACTCCACCGGTGCTTCCAGCCCGATGTCGCGCATAAAATTCCGATAGCGTCCGTCACCGGGAAACCCCTCATCGGCGCTCCAGATTTCACTGCTACTTCCCTGATCTCTGCCAAAAACACGCAAGCCGCTTTTCGCTGCACCGGGGAGATAGGGAAACAGCGGATCCGCATTGGGTGCGCTCGTCATTCCATGCTCTTCGACGATTGTCCAGTCGATCCCCTCCTGTTTCAGGAGTTGAGAAAGTGCGGGAGCATACGCGCACTCCGGCAGCCAGAACCCGCGGGGCATTCTGCCAAAACACTGCACATACTGCCGAATTCCCACTCGAACCTGCGCCTGTGCCGCCTCTGGCACCCGCATGAGCAAAGGCAGAATCCCGTGGGTGGCTGCGCTCGCGGTAATTTCCAAATGACCGCTGTCACGAAGGTCCGCATAGGCTTTGACCAAGTCGCCCTGCCACTCTTCCACGAACAGGGTCCGAAACCGGAAAAAGCGATCTTCATACATTTTGGCGAGTTCACCGAAACCGGTGACATCCCCTCTCTCCACTTCTTCACGACAGAGTCGCAGGGTCCGGTCAATGTAAGCCAGCGTTCGCCGACGCAGAATCCGATCCTGCAGCATCGCAAGGAAGGTGGGCGACAAATTCAGGGTCAGACGAAACGGCACCTCTTCGCTCCGAAGACGAAACATCATTTCCAGCAAAGGAAGATGGGTCTCCAAGACCGCACTGTGAAGCCAGTCCTCCTCCAGGCAGTGCGGCACTTCAGGGTGGCGCACCCAAGGGACGTGGGCATTCAGGACAATTGAACAATTCCGGCTCATGAAAATTTAAGGGACTGCAAGAGTAGTAAGCCGAAAAATACAAAAATGGCCAGCACTATCCTGAGAGGCCCCAAACGACAGCTTTCCACCCTAACTTTCAGCTGCTGATCCCATAAACAATTGCCGGTCGCCATCAAGCGAAAAAAACTGAATGTCATCGCAATGATTGGCAAAACACTGATGTGCAGCCCCATCCCGAACACATAGACAAAGAAACTGCGGGTCAGCGACTGCATCACCGAGAGTTTGTGACCTTCCACCGAAACGACCCGAATCCCGAGCAGGGCTTTTCCCGGAGTGGTTCCGAGAAAGTGAATCAGGAACGCTTCGAGGACATGCCAGCCAATCAGCGCGACAATCTGTGCTTTTGCCAAAGCCAGCGCCTCAGGGGATCGCATCGACTCCATATACCGGGCGAAGAGATCTGCTGTCGACTCTCCCTCCACAAGCTGGGGAATCGAATAATCGGAAAGCAGTAAAACGACGACCGAGACAAGGCTGTAGTCAAACATCCGGGCCCAGAAACGGACAAAGGGACGCACTTCCCGGGGCAGGTCCAGTGCCGGCGAAGGTGGTGCATCGGGGGAGGCATCCGGAAGCGGGGGCATCCCTTCGACCTCCTCCGCGTTCTCTTCAGGCAGGGAAGGCGGCTCCGGCTTCGGAAGTTCCTGTTTCAGGAAGGTGTCGAGCGAAGGGATTTCGCGGAGCGGCTTCCATCCATCCAGGTCGCGGTGCCATCCCAGGGTGTCGCCCGAGATCTCCTTTGCTTCGAGCATTTCGGAGACGCGAAAGATGCTGACCGGTCCGGTCTTTTCGCCGTCGATGGATAAATAAAATTCCATAAAGTTTTTCTACGAACGTCGCGAACTACTCGCTGCGCAACGCTTTCGCGGGTTGCATCGAAGCAGCAACCGAAGCGGGAATCAATGCGGCAATTACGCAAAGAATAAAGGAACCGATGGAAATGATGAGAATGTCTTTCATCCGGATCTGTGCAGGTAGGCCCCCATCGACTTTGTAGACTTCCTCGGAAAAGAAATTGATCCCGAACTGCTGACCGAGCCAACCCGCCATTTCATTTCGGAAGTGGACCGTGAAATATCCAATCAGCAGGCCCAGCGCCACGCCTAACAAACCAACGATAATTCCCTGAAAGAGAAACACGGAAGCGACCTGCTCCTCTCTCGCACCAAGCGCTTTCATCAGGCCGATCTCGGCCCGCTTTTGGAAGGTAACCGTGATCATTGTGTTCATGGTGCAGAAGCTGGCGACGATTACGACCATGAACAGAATCAGATACATCATCTGCCTTTCACCCGCGACGGCGTCGAAAAGAGCCTTGTGTATCTGCCCCCAGGTCAGAATCCTGTATTGATCCGGCAGCAAACTATACAACTCCGACTGGTATTCACCCGCCTTGAATCCATCATCCGTCCGGATCGCGATCCCGTGGCATTCCTCGAGATCAAAGTTGTACAATACCTGCGCGGTCTCAAGGTGGGCGAAAACCACATTGTTATCGAAATCAAAGTGCCCGGAGTCAAAGATCCCCGTGATCGTCAACTCCTGCGGAGCGGTTCGCTCGCGAACGTCATCGATCAGATTCTTTCTCTCCTCTTCACCGGTTTCCTTCTCCAACTTGTTCACGATATTCATCATCGTGTCGACATCGGTTGGAGAGAAGAGAAGGATTGTGTCGCCGATATCGACTCCCATCCCGTCGGCAAGACCGTCCCCGATCACGGCCGAATAGAAACCGTTGATATCAAATTCCCCCCGCGTCACAAACTTGTCTTTCTCCCCGGGGAACTGCGGATCCTGAACCAGCGCCAGCTTGCTCTCCATTCGCGCCAACTCCTCACCTTCCGGCGGCATGATCCCGCGAATCATGGGAGCCTTGCGGTAGGTGCCCCGCTCATTTGTCACCTCCATGATCACCTGACCGGTCACGAACGGAGTGATCGATGTGATTCCCGGTTGATCGATGATTTTATCAATCGGCTCGGCGTAGTCCCCAATGATTCCTCCCGCATCAACGACCATGTGGGGTTCAAATCCGAG
Source organism: Verrucomicrobiales bacterium (assembly GCA_029213265.1). Taxonomy (GTDB): domain Bacteria; phylum Verrucomicrobiota; class Verrucomicrobiia; order Verrucomicrobiales; family DEV007; genus Arctic95D-9. Next base: position 66,091 of record JARGNG010000008.1, read on the forward strand.
GATGCTGTCGCGAATTCTTTCTCCATACCCGGTGAAAACAGCAATCACCACCGTCAACAACCAAACCGCCAGCGAGACTCCGACAACGGAAATCACGGAAATGATGGAGAGGTAGAGACGCTTCGGCTTGAGATAGCGGGCCGCGATAAAAGGGCTAAAAAGCATGGCAGGGGGAACGGGATTTCGCTACGTTACCCGCTTATCCTGTTTACGATAGTTGATTTCATTTCTTAGTCTTTCCTATGATTGGTGCCCGTCCCGATAAGTACAAAGCCGTCATTTTCATTGGCGCTCCCGGTTGTGGGAAAGGCACGCAAGGTCAGATTCTTGCTGCGATTCCGAGGTTCTATCATTTCTCCATGGGGGACGCTTTCCGCTCGATGGACACAAGAACTCCGATCGGTCAGGAGTTTGTCTCCTTTTCCCGCAAGGGAGAACTGGTCCCGGACGAACTGACCGTCCGCTATTTCAAAAAGCAGGTCGACGCCCGCGCCGATCTCCACATGTTCAAGCCGGACATCGATATTCTCCTTCTCGATGGAATCCCGCGGAGCGTCGAACAGGCTGTCCTTCTCGAGAAACACATTGAAGTACTGCAGCTCTTCCATCTCTCCTGTCCGGACCGGGACGAGTTGATTACCCGAATCCGAAAACGCGCCCTGAAAGAGGGACGCATGGACGATGCCAGCGAGCCAGTGATCAAAAAGCGAATTCGCACCTACGAAATCGAAACGAAGGAACTGCTCGATCACTATTCAGATCGACGAACTGACATCAATGCCAACCAGGCTCCCATCAAAGTGACCCACGACATTCTCGGAGCGATCCTCAACCATCCGGAATGGCAGGGATTCGCCAGTGAAGCGTAACCCCTCTTTTCATCCGCACCGTTTCCTAAAAGCACCTACAGGGTCAGGTCATTCCGTGCCCCCCCCCCGGTTTACTGCAGTATTCTGGCAGTTCCTTCTCGAAACAGACCCGGTTTTCACTGGTCACGAGCTTTGAAACAGGTGCACTGATTCCTATGTGTTTCCGGCTGCTTTTCGCCCTTTGCGTTGGCATTGGGATCTCCTCCAGTCAAGTTCAAGCCCAGTACACCGTAGTTGGGGAAGCTTCCGAAATGCCCAACTCGGTCTTCGATAAGGCATTTGGAGCGCTCAGCGAATCGAACCTGCTGGTTCCCCAGGGAGATTTTGAAACCTTCGGCGTTAATTTTGGAACGAAAGGCGATACCGAACTGCCAATTTCCTGGTAGGCACCGACAGGGCAGCGTATTCAGATCGAGGCCCCCGCTGGATACTCCGAGGTGAGAGTCGAATTTATTTATCAACTCGATGCAACCTTGGGCGGAGCGGTCGGTTTCGACCCCTCAGAGATGGGGTTTCGAAGTCATACAGGAGGAGGGACTGACATTAGTGCCCTTGTTTCCTCGCAGCTTTCCCCGGTGCCGAGGTCGCCCTCAACGGTTCTCTCGCCTTTCAATCCGCTGCAACGAACCTCATTCCAGTCGATCCGAACGGGGAGCACGATGTATTTCTGGGGACGGCAACGCCGCTCTTACCCCCGGAATATGCGGGGCTGGTCGCCCGGAAGAGAGCTCTTGTCGCGAAGCTGAAGCGCCTCAAAAAGCAGCGGAACAAAGCCGGGCGACCCAAGGAGAATCGAAGTTCCATTTGCTTCGTCTACTCCACCGTCCGGAAATAGACCCACATGCCCCCGTCTCCCGTCAGCTTGAGCCGGATTCCGGATTCGACCTTGCTCCAGGTTACGATCTCTCCATCAGCGTATTTGACGACATAGCTGGAGGCATCGGGACGGTCGATGATTTCATAAAGCTGCGCTTCGCCAACTCCACCCTGGACGCGTCGCATCTCACTGGACGTAAACTCGACCTCCACTCCTTCGAACTGGGCCAGGAGGACCCGGGAAAGCCCTTTCTGGAGGCCTCCGACAATATCCTTGAGAAGGCCTTTACCGGGTTCGTCGGGTGTCGGATTTTGATCCGCTGTCATCGCCTCCAAAGTCCGATCCTGATCGATCGTCCATTTTCCTATGAGCCAGTTCCCGCCGCATCCGGTGAGAAAGACAGACATCAATAGGAGCAGAGCAAAGCGGGGAAGAAAGGCCATGGATTTCACATCTTGATGCTATCGTGCACCCGGCTTCGCTGTCAACGCGGGAGGTCATTTCCGAAGTGGCGGATTTTATTCAAGATTTCTAAGATATACGTTGATCCAAAACGCCAAGTGAGTCATACTAGCGATCAAAACCACTGCTTTTTAGATTTTTCTATAATTTTGAGAACTTGAGGCTGTTTCCTCACCTGAACCGCATCCATGGCCGCCCGAAAATCCAGCCCCACCTCATCGAAGAGCCCGAAACGGAAGACGGCGGCACGCGCAAGTAAGGCTCCCGTAAAGAAAAGAGCTCCCAAGCCACGTCGCGTCCCGGCAGATGGCCCCTACGCTCTCCACGAGATTGTCGCCATCGTGCTGTTCGGAGTTTCCGCGATGCTTCTCCTTGCTCTCATCTCCTATTCACCGAGCGATCTTCCCTCGTGGGTTCCTTTCAGCAGCCAGTCCGGACAAAGCGATGTAGTGAACAATTTCATTGGTCCAGTCGGAGCCGTGACGGCGGGTTATGCCTACTTTTTCTTCGGTGTGGCGAGTTTTTTGATTCCTGCCGTCCTTGCCTGGTGGGGATTTCAAGTTATGACCGGCGCGAGACCGTTTCACCCACGAAATTTTATCTCCGGCCTCTCCCTCGTTGGTTCTGCCGCCTGCCTGATTGAATTTCAATCGATGTTCTTTGAAGAGTGGTCGAGCCGCATCAACCTGCCCCGAAGTTCCGGCGGATTCGTTGGCTATGGCCTCGGTCACAAGGTAATTGAAAACCTGATGGGATCGGTCGGCTCGGTCATTCTCATGTCCATCGTCTATGCGATCGCCCTCATTGTGATCACCGGCATCCATCCCTTCTACTTCGTCATGATGGTACGGCAAAAAACTGGCGAAATGATGGCCGACATTCGCGAAAACGGTCTTCCCTTCCAAAGTGTTCGACTTCCCTCGCTTCCGCAATTACCTCAGCTACCGCAAAAGAAGGCGACCAAACCGGAAGCAGCGAAAAAGAGTCCCGCCAGAACGAAGTCGGAGAAAAAGGAAGAGGAGAAGCAACCCGATCTGTTCACCAACCCGGTCGAGCCGAATCCAGAACCAAAGATCATCGATTCGTCCCAGTCCGCTCGAAAGAAGCTTTCTCCGGAAGAGGCTGCGGGATCACTTTTCTCCAAAGCGGAAAAAGAGACTCCGGCACTACTCTCCGGCGGTCAATTTCAGGACTACGAACTTCCTCCGCTCAGTATCCTACAGTATGCCGACGATGAAGATACCGAACCCGCAGATCAGGCTGAGCTGATCAAGCAGCAAAATAATATTGTCAGCACCCTGGGGACCTTTGGGGTCGATGTGGAGCCGGGCGATATTACGAGGGGCCCGACGATCACGCGATACGAACTCTATCCGATGCCGGGACTTCGCGTGAACCGGATCACTTCGCTGCAGGCCGACATTGCCCGTGCGACCCGCGCAGAAAGGATCAACATCCTTGCTCCGGTTCCCGGAAAGGACACCGTCGGAATCGAAATTGCAAACTCCGACAAGATTGCCGTTGCCCTTCGCGAGCTTTTTGAAGACGAAGCGTTCCGCGATTCCAAAGCAAAGCTTCCCCTCGCTCTCGGAAAAGATGTCTACGGAAAAACCGTCATCGGTGACCTTGCCCGTATGCCTCACCTCCTCGTCGCCGGCGCGACAGGTAGCGGAAAAAGTGTCTGCATCAACAGCATCATCGCCAGCCTACTCTATCGCTTCACTCCGGACGAACTTCGCTTCATCATGGTCGATCCGAAAGTGGTCGAAATGCAGCTCTACAATGACCTTCCTCACATGGTCGTCCCCGTAGTGACCGACCCGAAGAAAGTACTTCTCGCCCTCCGCTGGGTCATCAATGAAATGGAGCGCCGTTACGCTCTCTTCGCCAAAATGGGGACTCGAAATTTCGAAGGCTTCAATGCAATGCGGGCGAAAGATCTCGCCGAAGAGGAGGAGGCCGAAATCGTCATGGAGGAGCCGGAACTCGAGATGGCCCATCACGTCAAACTCAGCGACGAGCTCGAGGCGGAAGGCGGTTTCCCGGAAGAACCGGCCGACGAAATTCCGCTGCGCGGCACACAGCCAACTGCGGTAGAGGACGACATTCCCGACAGCCTTCCCTACATCGTCGTCATCATTGACGAGCTTGCCGACCTCATGCAGACCGCCCCGGCCGACGTCGAATCCGGGATCGCCCGGATCGCACAAAAGGCGCGAGCCGCTGGCATTCACCTCATCGTCGCAACGCAGACTCCGCGAGCTGATGTTGTTACCGGGGTCATCAAAGCGAACATCCCCTGCCGGATTGCTTTCCAGGTTTCCTCGAAGACAGACAGCCGGATCATTCTCGATGCCAACGGAGCCGAGAACCTTGTTGGAAAAGGAGATATGCTGTATCTCCCCCCCGGGAGCGCTCAGCACATTCGCGCCCAGGGCGCCCTCATTACCGACGAAGAAGCGCAGGATCTCGTCGAAGCCTGCGCTTCCCAGGGAACTCCGAAATTTGAGCCCGATGCGCACGAAGCGATCGAATCAGGCTCTTTCGACGATGACGGCGACGACGAGATTTCCGACGCCGATGAAGAGATTCTGGAGAAGTGCCTCGAAGTCATTTACGGCGAGAAAAAAGCGTCTACATCCCTGCTACAGAGGCGCTTACGCCTAGGCTACACCCGGGCTGCGAGAATGATTGATATCCTCGAAAGCAGAGGAATCATCGGCCCGGGAGATGGCGCAAAGCCCCGCGAAATTCTAGTCGATTTAACGGATGACTTCGCGTAGCGTCTCTCCCCGACGAATGATTTTCTGACATTTTCTGCCCTTCCCATCGTCGTAAAGGTGAATTGTGCAGAATTCGGAACGTCTTTCCTCACAATCTACCTGCCCTCCGAACGAGGGTGCGAACATGGTCACGATCGGAGAAAAACTGGCGGAAGCTCGCCTTGAAGCAGGCCTGTCCATCGAGGACGTGGCCCACAAGACCCACATCCATCCGACTACGATTCAGAACATCGAGTTGGATGACCTCTCCATGTTTCCAAGCGTCACCTACGCAAGAAGCTTTATTTCCAAATACGCAGACTTTCTCTCCGTCGATTTGAGTTCGGCGATGCAGGCGCTCAACAGCGGCTTCACAGTTCGCCTCGGGGAAAACGAGCTGATGGACGAGATGAAGCAAACGATCAAGAAAGATCGTCGCTTCCGTCTCGAACGGCGCCCCAAGTCGGTCCGCCGAAAGCTGGAGAAGCCGGGAGGTGCCCCGCTTTTTCTAAACTTCATTCTCGTAGCTCTCATTGCAGCGCTTGCTGTGTTCTATTTTCTGGGCTTTAGCGCCAGCACTCCCGAGGAAGCCAAATCGGAAATCACGAGGGGTCTACAGAAAGCGATTCCGTTCTCCGAAGAGGGTCCGGTCGATGCGGGAACGGTGGCGGGAACGAATGGGTCCATCCAGACAACGATCGACGATGGTCTCAATCTCCCGGAGAATCCCCTGAAGGAAAAACCAGCCGCGGAAACGCCCCAACGAGCGACTTTGAAGCAGGTGGACCTTTCCCGGACTGGTGAAACCACTCCCGAACCACCTTCTTCCCCCGTCGTAACACCGACCACCCCGCACGCAGTTCCGCCCGGGCCTCCCATGCCTCTGGCTTCCTCGTCATCCAGCGATGGCATCAGGAAGCCCAACGTCAACTGGGGCATTGATACAGCAAAACCCAAGCCGCTCGCAAAACCCGTAACTTCCCCCGGCAATGCAGTGCCGGCAGTACGCAAGACGCCGAGATTCAAGATCGAACCGGACTTCACCCCTCCCCCGATTCAATCCGCTGACCTGCCCGCAGTTCGCAAAGTGCTCGATGAACCCGCCGCCGTCCTGCGACCGGCAGGGACCGATCCGACGAAACGAGAGGAACCGGCCCGGCGGAAGCCGTCCGATGGGTCCACCGCAACGCAGGGTGAGGTTCCTGTCCGCGCTACGCCGGTAGCACGCACGCAGTAGCCGCTTTCAAGGATCTCTTTTCCCATGGGCGATCTTCTGGTCAAACTCTACGATCTCCCGAAGGCGGAACCACTCCCCTCCGGATTTCGAATCAAACGGCCTCTCGCTCCTGAAAAACGAACCGTCGTATCGTGGGTCGAAGAACGATTCGGAGATCGTTGGGCCAGTGAAACGGAGTTGGCTTTTTCGCGACATCCCCTTACCTGCTTCGTCGCGCTCGACGACTCCTCAAACCTGATCGGATTTGCCTGCTACGACACCAGCTTCAAAGGGTTTTTCGGCCCCACGGGGGTCGATGAGAGTTTCCGCGGAAAAGGGATCGGAACTGTACTCCTGATCCGCTCTCTTGAAGCCCTTCGCGAATCCGGCTATGCCTATGCCATCATTGGTTACTCGGGTGCCGATGACTACTATGGCAAGACGGTCGGTGCCATCCCGATTGAGGGTTCCGAGCCGGGTCCGTATCGGGACTGGATTCGGCGGGAGTAGTTCACGTAAGAGTTCCGGTCCTCGCCAGAAGAAAGGGTCCGATGAAACGATGGGCACGAAAGACGTCGAACTCATCGGTCATTTCGACAAGCAGCTCTTTCTTCGCGTCCGCCATGGCCACCGGCCACCGGTGCTGTTACGCCGACGAGGAGCTTTTCATAAAACCGCTTCATGACCTCCACAGTCGCGAGATCGTCGACCGGCCACAATGTCACGACCACATTCTGCGCTCCGGCCAGCGTCAACCCGCTACGCAGCCCTTCGACCCCTCTTCCCCACTGAGAGCTAGCCCGACGGCGGTGTTATACGTGCTCAGGACAACCGTCCCCGTGCCCGACAGGTCGAGACGGGCCACTTCCGAAGCAAAGAGAATTCCGTCGTTTCCGGGATCGGGACGTCGTTTCCGGGATCGGGAATCTGTCCCCGGCTCCAGGATTCCAGCGTCTTCTGTGCGCCTGTCAGGGCGAGTCCGCTCAACAAAATGGCGGATCGATTCTTCCTTTCACTCGCTCCTTGATTCGAAACGGGGAGGGACTTCAAAAAGAATCCGTGTGTGCAAGATGGAGCACATCCGAAGACCGGATCGAATCGAGAAACCTCGCCTCCGTGGCGGGCACTCCCGAAATGCTCTCGACCTGAAATCCCGCTGATTGGAGCATCGGCGCAAGACCGGCGATTTCCTCTCCCGTCCCGGGCAGGGGATTTGTTTTGGGTATTTCGGGAGCCTTCCTCCCCTGAACGGCTCTCATCCAGTTGCCCGGTTTCCCCCGCTGGATTCGATTCCAGTTCCAATCCGAGATGTAATAGATCTCATTCCCAAGGCGTCGCTTCGCTTTCACATTGGTCCGGGCTGGCCCTTCGACTTTGGAAGCGATTTTCCCATTGGGTGAAGCTGACTCGACAATCTCGAAACCGAATTCGAACATCTTCGATATCGGTGGATCAAAAACGGTGTCCTGCGAACGGTTCACCGGCGTAGCCATATTGGCACTATTCGGCAAAATCAAGAAATGGCCTTCGCCGCGAAATCTTCGCTCCGCGCTCCAGTCCGAAAGATAAAAGAGAATCCCGAATTCATTCCGGTAGTGCCATTTCACGGTAGCGACGGTGGGGCCAGGCACTGGCTTCACAACTTCCGCATCGGCACGCGGCGTTTTCACCACTTTGTGGCCGTTCGGGAACTCCATGCTCAGCGGCACACGAAACTCCTGCCAGTGCTCCTGGGCGGAAAGAGCCGACGCGAAGCAAGACAGGAAAGGAACGGAAAGAATGCGGCTCATCGGTGATTGAATAAACGACGGGCCTTTTTCCTCCATGCAAACTCACTTCCACACTAACACAGGCACAATCCACCGCACCGCCACATCGCAGGAGGCCGGCCGCCAGATATCTGCGCCGGGCCCGAGCGGATCGTCTTCCCCCCAATACAAATCAATCTGACTTCGATAGAGCCCCCCACCGGTGTCGCCGACCTGAAACCGGACCGCGCCAAACTGATTGTAGAGTTCAGGATCGAGGATCCAGGTTCGCGTCGTTTTGCTGAAAAGCGGATTACCGCGATGCACCGCAATCGACTCGCGGTCGAGCAGCGTGTTGTTCCGGTTGCCTAGAATACGGGTATGAAATTTCCCGTCGTAGGAAAGATAGGGGCGCCCGTTGACCGGCTCGGCGAGGCGGCCAAACCCTTCGACATAGGTCGCTTTGACAAAATCCGCTGCGTACTTTTTCGAATGCAATGCCCGGAGAGAATCCGGCCTGACGTCAAACCCCCGCTCCTTGGTGAACCCCGACTCGCGGGGCGTGTAGTAGACCGTGCAGAAGAAGTAGTGGGTTTCCGGCGCGGAATCGAACGTCTCGTAGATCGATTTGAGAACTTCGGTGAAAGGCCGGATTCCCTCCAGCGCGACCGCGCGCGGCGGTATCACATCTCCGAATGTCTCGGGACTCTGCAACATTCCTTCCTGCTCAACCGGAGTCGCGAGAATCTCCTGCCAAGTCACATTGGGTCCGGCGGCCATGAGCGGACTCCCTCCGGTCATGGCGAAAAGGGCCACTGCGAGTCCGGAGACCGCACTACACTGTTTTGGAAAAAATTTCATCTTCAGGTCGACCGCACAGAATTTCGATCGGCAGTTTCTTATACTCGTATTCGTAGGGTGGTTCCTTCCAGAAAAATCGGTCCGAATATCCTTCTTTGAGAAGACGCAGGATCAACAATGCCGTTCGGACCGGCTCAAATGCTTGCCGATCCGTGACATGAAACTGACAACCGCAGCAGACTTCGCCGGCAAACTTCTGAAATCCGGGCTCGAAGGAGGCCTCCCGGAACGTCACTCCCGGCAGCGCCATCTCATTCAACTGTCCGGCCAGGTCGTACCCGTCGATCCACGGCGCGCCAAAAAGTTCGAACGGACGCGTTGTCCCTCTTCCCTCCGAGAGGTTGGTTCCCTCAAAAAGGCACATCCCCGGATAGACGATCGCTGTTTCGAGCGTCGGCATATTCGGTGACGGCAGCACCCAGGGAAGACCGGTTTCGTCGTAGAAATCACCTCGCTGCCATCCATCCATGGGCAGAACAGTGAGATCGACCTCCGGAAACCGCTCTTTCCGGAACAGCAGCGCCAGTTCCCCGATCGTCATGCCGTGGCGGATTGGAATCGGGTGCAGACCTACAAACGACAAGTAGTCGGGGTCCTGTGCCGTTCCCTCCCGGGTCACTCCGTTGATCGGATTGGGCCGGTCCGCCACGACCACGGAAAGTCCCCGTTCCGATGCCGCCTTCATACAAAGCAACATCGTCCAGATGAAGGTGTAGTAGCGGGCGCCCACATCCATCAAATCGAGGAAGAGGACCTCGACGCCCTCCAACATTTCCCCCGTCGGCTCGCGATGTTGCCCGTAGAGACTGTGAACCGGCACGTCGAGACGCGGATGACGATAGCCCCGCCATTCGATCATGTTGTCCTGCGTCGTCGTCTCGAACCCATGCTGTGGACCGAACAGGGCGGACAACTTGATCACGCCGTCTGCCGCCATTTTCTCCAGGACGGACAGGGTCGTTCGCAAATCGCCCGTCACGGAAGCTGCGTGCAGCACCGCTCCAACGCGTTTCCCGCTCAGAGACCCGGGCCATACCTCGGCGAGGCGATCCACCGGAAGAACGACACGACTCACGGCTTCTTCTCCGCTGACTTTTTCTTCGACTGCTCTTTGATAAAGGCAATCACCTCGTCGGTGACGTCGGTAGCTCCGGGGGAATGAACAACTTGCGGCAGACCGTTCGACGAAGCTGATGACTTGTCGAAAATCATCGAATATTTGCCGTCTTCGTTGAACGCAGTGACCGCTGCCACGATGCTCTCCATGATCCGGTGCTTGGCCTTGCGAAAGTTTTCCTCCAGGTCCCGCAAGCCGGTTGTTCGCAGGGTGGCGATTTCTTTCTCAGCCTCGTTTGCCTTTTTCAATACCTCAGCCGCTTCGGTCTTTTTTCCAGCCCGGATCAGTTCCTGGTGCTTCTGCAAAATCTCTTTCAGCGCATTCGATTTCTCTTTGAACTCCTCGCGCGATGCCTCCCGGTCATTGGTCAGTTCCTTGGTAATCGCATCCGTCAGGGGATGAGTTTCAAATACCTTCGTCATGTCGACGACGGCGATTTCAAGGCCCGAGGACCACTGGGCAAAGGTGAGACAGAAAGTAAAAAGTAGATACGCAGAACTGCTTCGCATACGAATGTTGTGCCACGAAACGCGACCCCACGCAACGGTGTTCGCCATGGATTTCAACGGTAGGCTACGTTCCACAGAAGGTTGCGCAGACAACTTCCTCAGGGTCCGGCGCCTGCTCCAGGTCGGCAAGATCAGACCCGATCTCGAAGGGAGTCCGATAGGCATCCGCGAGACGGTGGAACAGAGAAGCATCTCCTCCATTCGCGGCCACGATCGCCTGTTCGATGCGATGATTCCGCGGAATCAGAATCGGGTTGGAAGATTGCATGAGGTCTACATCAGGCTCGCCCGAATCCCGCCACGATTGCAGCCACTTCGCGGACGCAACGCCATCTTTCGAAAGAGCGATCAGCCCCCCTTCCGGTTCACCTGCTGCCACTCGGGTCAATTCGCGAAAGAACCGGGTGAAGTCGACTTTCCCCCCGGAAAGAAACTCCAGGGTCGAATCGACAAATTCCCCGCTCTTCTCCTTTTTGTCCCTCCAGCCCAACTTGGCCCGGAACCGCCCATAAAAGGCCTCCTTGAACTGCTCCTCGAACTCTCCGAGGCGCTCTTCCGCCATCCCGATCGCCTTTTCCCGGTCTTCGTCGAAGAGGGGGAGCAGTGCTTCGGCAAGACGGGTCAGATTCCAGTGAGCAATGGCAGGTTGGTTTCCCCAGGCGTAGCGGCCGTTGCGATCAATCGAACTAAAGACTTTCTCCGGATGAAATTCATCCATAAACGCACAAGGCCCGAAATCGATCGTTTCACCGGAGATGGTCATGTTGTCCGTATTCATCACGCCGTGGATAAATCCCAAGGACATCCACTGTGCCACGAGCGCGGCTTGTCTTTCGATCACCTGGCCGAGAAACGCGGTGTAGGGGTTCCCTTCCGACCCACACCCGGGGTAGTGCCGTTCGATTGCGAAGTCGGCAAGGATACGAATGGCTTCGTGATCCTCCTGCGCGAGGAAATACTGAAACGTCCCGATCCGGAGATGACTCGAAGCGACCCGCGTCAATACCGCGCCCGGCAGCTTCTCTTCGCGATACACCGGCTCCCCTGTTGCGACGGCAGCGAGCGAACGGGTCGTTGGCACGCCCAGGGCGAACATGGCCTCGCTTACCAGATACTCGCGCAGGACCGGGCCCAGAGGGGACTTTCCGTCGCCTCCGCGCGAGAACGGAGTCCGTCCCGAACCCTTCAGCTGAATATCGCGACGAACGCCATCCGTTCCCACCACTTCTCCCAGAAGAATGGCCCGCCCATCGCCCAGGCGCGGCACCCATCCCCCGAACTGATGTCCCCCATAGGCCTGGGCCAGCGGCTCGGAACCTTCCGGAATCACATTGCCACCCAGTTGCGCCGCGATTTCTTCGTCGGAAGCGGTGCTGCGATCGAGGCCCAGCAGCCCGGCCAAATCCTCATTGAATCGAATCAACGAAGGAGCTGGAACCTTTGCCGGTTCAACCCGCTCATAAAAATGTTCCGGTAAGTTGACGTAGGTGTTCTGGAAGGGGAAAAGTTTCATGGTTTCAAATCCTGGCGGTATGGATGGTACGAGTTCATGCTGCGGTAGCGAACTCGCTTTTATTTCCTACATGATACGTGCCCTCATCGATTCCATCTTCGAAGGAGTTTCCAAGGGAAGCGCGGAAGGAAAACGATACGTCGTAACGAAATCGGTTCACAATGGGGGCAGATCCTTCAAAATCTACGCGGAAGAACTGGGTGGAGACGATTTTGTCAGTCTGAATTTCTATGAAACTTCATCCGGTGAATCATTGAAGCCCTGCGAAATGCCGGAGGAAAAAGTTCTGCGTTTCCTTCGGGACTACGTTCCGGACGCTGCGGAAGACAAACCGCGCTAGTCCTGGAGAGCCTTTTCCACCCGGGCAATGATCTCTCGTGCAATCTCCCGCTTGCCCGCTTTTGCGAGACGCTCCTCCCGGCCGTCGGCAAAGAAGAAGAGCACTTCGTTCTCATCCTGATCAAATCCGATGTCAGAGCGGCTCACGTCATTGGCAACGAGAAGATCGCAGCTTTTGCGTCGCAGCTTCCCCTTCGCATTCTCTTCCAGGTTTTCCGTTTCAGCCGCGAAACCGACCAGAAACCCTTCGAATCCAAAGACACTCCTGACACTGCCGAGGACATCGGGATTTTTTACCAATGTCAGGGTCAGTTCCCCGTCTGCTTTCTTGATTTTCTCTCCGGCCACCTCCTTGACGCAATAGTCGGCCACAGCTGCACAAAAGATGGCGACGTCCGCACCTGGAATCGTTTCGGCTACGGCATCAAACATTTCCTGCGCCGTTTCGATGGAGCGAAAATGAACTCCCTCCGGCGCAGCCAGGTTCACCGGGCCCGATATCAAATCGACTTCGTGCCCCGCCTCCAAGGCAGCCCCGGCGAGAGCGTATCCCATTTTTCCCGACGAGCGATTTGTCAGGTAACGAACCGGATCAATCGGCTCGCGGGTCGGGCCGGCTGTAATCAGAATCCGCATCAGTCAGACCCTGCGAGAAGTCGGCCGATTTCCTCCTCAATTCCGTCGACCGGCCAGAGTCTCCCGATGCCTTCATAGCCGCACGCGAGAAGGCCTTCTTCCGGACCAATGAAAGAGACGCCTCGATCCATGAGCTTTTTCACATTTTCCCGCGTCGCGGGGTGCTTCCACATTTTGCCATTCATCGCCGGAGCCATCAGAACCGGGGCGAGAGTCGCCAGATGGATCGCCCCAAGCGTGTCATCAGCGATGCCGTTTGCAAACTTGGCAATCGTATTTGCAGTCGCCGGCGCGACAACAAGCAGGTCCGCGTTGTCGGCGAGTTCTATATGACCGGGATGCCAGTCCGCTTTTTCGTCGTAGAGATCCGTCGTCACCGGCTGGCGGGAGAGCGTCTGCAAGGTGAGCGGAGTGATGAACTCCTGCGCGTCCTTCGTCATGACGACATGAACTTTGTGGCCGGCCTTGGCAAGTCGGCTCACGAGATCGGCTGCCTTGTAGGCGGCAATCGAACCGGTCACGCCGAGGACGATGTTCTTAGCTGGGGAAGATTCTGACACGGGAAAAGATCGCGGCGAAGGGCAGGCTTGGCAACTCGAAGTGCGGATGGGATTTCCGAAGCGATTTCCCTCTCTCCACTCCTTCAGAAAACGAAAAGGCGCAGGAAAAGGAAATTCTTACAATCCTAGCTCGGGATGCTGATTTATCGCGTCTTCGCAGGGCGTCAAACGGCTCGATCGGCAGCGTTCTCCCGCCATGATTGCCGAAAAGGTAGTGAAGTCCGTTTCCTTGTCCTGACTCACGACGGTGTAGCGATAGTCAGCCCAGTGACGCATCTCTTCCCGGGCATTCCCGAGGCGGAGCTCAACCTGGTCTCTTGATTCCGTTCCCCGGTAGTCGAGACGACGAAGCAATTCCTCCTCACTCGGCAGCATGATGAAAATATCGACGAATGCTTCGCGAATCGCGGGATCGGACTGCTCCCGAATCAGGGAAGCGCCCTGCACATCGATATCCATGAGAACGTCGCGACCTTCGTTGATGTGAGCGAGAACCTCTGACTTGAGCGTTCCATACAAATTCCCGTGCACCTCCGCATACTCAAGAAATTCCCCCCGGGTGGCCCGGCTTTCGAATTCCTCCCGGCTGAGAAAGAAATAGTCGATTCCGTCTTTCTCCCCCTCGCGTGGAGTTCGGGTCGTCGCCGATATCGCATAGACCGCTGCCGGATCCGCGTTCGAATACCGCCGACACAGGGTGGTCTTACCCGATCCTGAAGGACCGGATACCACACAGAGAAGTCCACGACGCTGTAACTGCAAATCACTCATGCTTGGAGTTGTCTAGTTCCGAATGAGAATGCATCACTGCACATTCTGGACCTGCTCGCGGATCTTTTCGAGTTCCGTTTTTGAAAGAACAATTCCCTGGGCAATATCGGCGTCGTTGGCCTTGCTCCCGATTGTGTTGAGCTCGCGATTGAACTCCTGGCAAAGAAAATCGAGCGAACGCCCCACGGGCTCGTCACTCTTTAAATAGGTTTGAAACTGACCTACATGGCTGTCGAGCCTCGTAAGTTCTTCGCTGATATCGCTGCGCTCTGCGAACAGACCGATCTCGCGGAGAACACGATCGTCGTTCAAATCGATTTCGAGTCCGGATTCGCGAAGCCGCTTAAAAAGGTGTCCCCGATGCGCTTCCGGAACTCGCGGCGCCAGTTCACGAATTCTCCCCACTTCGGCGACAATCGCATCGATTCGGAAGAGGAGGTCAGCCCGGAGATGTTCTCCTTCCTGCGTTTGCATTTCGATGAGCTGGGAAAGCGCCTCTTTCACCGCCTCAAGAACCGCATCGCGAAGATCTCCTGCATCGACATCCGTTTCTTCGAGCTTGAAAAGCCCGGGGGCGCGAAAAAGATCGGCCGCCGTGATTCGTGCCTCAATTTCGCCGGAAGCGGCGAGTTGCCTGGCGGCGCTGATGTATTGCTGCGCGAGGCTCTCATCAAAGACGAGCTCGGTTTCGCAATTACCGATGTGCTGGAGCGTCACCCGCAAGCCGACCCGCCCGCGGGAGATGCATTCGTTCACAGCTCGACGGACATCCCCCTCCAACTCCTGAATCGAGTTGGGAAGATTCACCGAGATATCGACCTGCTTCCGGTTCACACCGGACAGCTCGACTTCAATTTTCCAATGGTCGGCCGTGGATTCCCCACGACCGAAGCCGGTCATGCTGCGCATAAATAGTGAAACAGGTAGTCCGAAGACTACTCGTCTTCGTCCTCCAGATCAGAGGCTTCTCTCACATCATGGAGCGCGTCGATAAAGTCGTCCAGTAGTTCCGCCGGCACCATGATGGTATCCCGCCGCCCCCGCACATCTTCCGTGATTTTCACGAACTGACCGCGGTCATTCTCTTTCAGGTCGAGAAAGAATATCTTCCGGTCCGAAACAATCTTCTCCGTGTGAATCGGATGATTATCCGAACGGTTCGATCCACGCTTGTCCTCGTCGTAATCGATCATCAATCTAGTCTATCCTCCAGTTTTTTCCTTTTCTGCCACCCCGCTTCGGGAGGCACCACTCGCATCCGAGCAGGTCTACGTATCACGAGCAGGTCTACGTATCACCTGCGCGCTTCATTGCAAGTTACCAGAATCACGCAAAAGTGCGACTTTTTCTGTAACAGTGCCGCAAGCTTTCGTTACCGGTAAAAGGTACGTATTCACAGTCCATCGCTCACGGTCTTTGCCGTTTGGAATTTTCAGGCTACTATTCCCACCCGTGGAAAAAGCGGAAAACTGTTATGCTGAAGACTGCATTCGAAAAATTGTTCCAATTGCGTGAAAACGCCTCCCGGGCCCGTCCGGGCGCGGATGATGGCTTTGACGCCCACGAGAAGCCTTTTCTCGACCACCTCGAGGACCTGCGGCATACCCTGATGAAGATCGGAGCAACACTCTCGGTTGCCACCATAGCCTGCTTCGCCTTCCACCGCCAGATCTTCGAACTGATCCAGATGCCGGCCAAAATGCCTCTGGCCCGGGTGTCCGAAGGCGTCACGCTCTGGGAACGCCTCGATCTGATTACCCTGAGCCCGCCCGAGTTCATCGTCCTGATGTTGAAGCTCTCGTTCTTCAGCGGAGTGATCATCACGTTCCCTTTCCTGCTCTTTTTCCTCTTTCAATTTATCCTACCCGGTCTTCGCCAGGTGGAGAAAAGAGCGGTCATTCCCGGCGCCGCGATTGGATTTCTTCTCTTCCTCGTGGGTGCCTGCTTTGCTTTCTATCTTGCCGCCCCGGTAGCGCTGAAATTCTTCTATGTGTTTGAAAACGAACGTATTTCCAACATCGACCCCACCGAACAGGCCCTGGAGAAGCGAATCGCGGAGATGCCGCTCCTCGGAATGGACGGTGAAGTGATCCGGCCCGCGAACGATGACGAAGCAGAAATCCCGGAAGGCGAAGCGGAAGCACCAAAGTCAGTTTTGACTCCGGAAATGAAGCAGGAGATTCGCAATACGATCCGGGACAGCTTTGCCACCATCGAAGCCTCCAATTTCGCATTCCGCTACGACGACACCCGCGACAAGCTGGTGCTCGTCGAAGCCAAGGGCGGGAAAAGCGTCTATCGAATCGGGGAGTATGTGAACTTCATCGCCCGGCTTGTTCTTGTTTTCGGAATCAGCTTCCAACTACCGGTTGTCGTAACCATTCTCGTCAAACTGGAACTTCTCACCGCCCGCGTCATGCGGGCGACCCGAACCTACGCCTGGATCATTATTCTTGTGGCGGCTGCCATTCTGACCCCGCCTGACCTTATGACCCTCGGCCTGCTCGGCGGACCGATGATCATTCTTTACGAGATCTGTATTCTCATCGCGTCGGTGCTCGAAAGATCCCGCGAGAAAAAGAAGCTGGCGGAAGAGGAGTCGCGTCGCACCCGAATGGAGCGTCTCTATTCCAAGCCCGCGGACGAGCTGACCGAGGAGGAGAAGGAAGAAATTCACCGTGCCGAAATCGAGCAGTACGAGAAAGAGCACGCGGATCTCTACGACGCCGAAAGTGATCACGGCCATGACGGATCCGTCGCCCGCGACAGTCTTCACGGTGGCGAGCACTCGGACCCGTATCACGACTACGACCCTCATCACGACGAGAGCTGGCACGACGACGAGCATCATTGGAAAGATGGTCATCCCGATGATCCCAATTTCCATGCCCACGACGAGCATGGCAATCTAATCGAAAGCGATCACGCTGAGCCCGAAGATCTCACACCCGGTGAATCAACGGATGAAGTAGCGGACGAAGCACCCGAAGATTCGAAAGAGTCCGGGGAGTCAGTGGAGGAGGTAAAGCCGGAAGAGGAGACGCTCCCGGAGGAAAATATCTTCCATGACAATGAAGCCTGCGAACCCTCCGGCCCTATCGTGGACGTGAACCATGCTACCGAGGAGGAACTCAAATCCCTCCCCGGAGTCGGCCCGGTACTCGCTCAGGCGATCATCGATCACCGTCCGTTCGAAACCTTTGACGATCTCGAAAATGTCCCCGGCCTCGGACCTGACAAGCTGAACGGGATGATTGATCGCCTTATGATCGGGTAAGGGTCGAGGCAGGCGCATAAAAAACCCGCAGGCGCTAACCTGCGGGTTTTCTGAAAACAGGGATGGAGCCTTGCCTTTCGCTTACTTGTATTTGTTCACGAAGGACTTGAGAGAAAAAGCGTTCATGTAGCCCGTCTTGCGACCGACTACTTTACCATCTTTCACTGCGACCACGGTCGGCAGTCCGCGAACATTGTAGGAATCCGCGATGCTCGGCTGATCATCGACATTGATGGATTTGAAAGTCGCTATATCCGAATTTTTCTTGGCGAACTTGTCAAAGACGGGCTTCATCTGCTGGCAGGGACCGCACCAGTCGGCTTCGAACTTGAGAATCTGAAGCTTGGAGTCATCCGCTTGCAGGGAGGAGCTTTGAAAGAGAACTCCGATTGCGAGAACCGGAACGGCGAGGAGAAGAAGGAGACTTTTATTCATAGGAGATCTTTGGTGTTACCAAGTAGACGCTTGAGAGCGGATAATATTTCAAACAATTGTTTGAAAACGCGATTTTCCCGGAATTTCTCAGATCAGATTCCGGTGCCGATCAAGCCAGTTGCGAATGAATTCATCGGTTTCCGCCTGGACGTCCGTGTTGTATTTCCCCTCCAGCTCCCCGATCTGCCAGTCAGCAAACGGAGACGGTCGAACGATGGAAAGCGTGGCGCGCTCCGGCTGAATGACGCGGTAGATAAATGTCGTTCCCTGCCTCACACGCACCGCATAACTGGCAACGCAGTTTCCCTGCTCCTCCCCTTCGTTGACGAGATCTTCGGCACTGGTAATCGGCTCGATCTGACCCGGAATCCCCGGAAAGGGCGGACTGCGGAAATGATCGGTCTCATGGCGGTTTGCGTCGATCAGCTGCCGAATGCGGCGGCGGTATTGCTCTGTCACTTCCGCGTGCGTTCGCTTAAGCAACTCGATGTTTTGGAATTTTCGATTGCCGGTATGCACGCGCAATTCATCCTGCATCTGCAGCGTGCTGGTGATGATATGCACGATTCGCCCGCGGTGCTTCTCTGCCTGATCACAGGACACCTCTTTCAGCAAGGTCGGAGAGGCAGCTCTCGAAGCGTCGGGATTTTGAAGGATTTCAATCACCCCCGAATTGATCGTCGGGAGGTGATACAGCGGTGACTTCTTTTCGGCCAGCTCCCGGCGGATCACCTGAACCATCGACCACCAGTTGTCGCCATTGATCGAAGCAGGGGAAATCTTCCGGAACAGATTTACGGCCCCGGGCGTGGACGGCAATTCGAGAATCTCCAGTAAGTCCCGCTGTCGCATGTGGCTGCATTTCAAAGCGGCGATCATCTCGCGATCCCCCCGCAGCTTCTGAGCAAGAGAAAAGGCGAGGACGGGATTGCTCTGAGCCAGGTCCAATGCGCTTTCGTCATAGCGCAGCATAACGAGCAAGGGCCACTGATTGGTGCGGAACGGCTCGAGAACATGAGCGACCGGTTTTGGCATCGAGAATCGAAACTGCTCAAACGCCTTGCGTGCCAGCTGAGTGGGTGTCAGCCGGACCGGGGGATTCGGCTCGAAAGTGTCATCGAAAAAATCGAAGGCGAGCTGAGAACCACTCCCTTTTCCACTGATCGATTTCCGCTTCGGACGATACGGGTGAACGACTCGAAATTCCGGGAGAAACGGCGCCCACGCCGATTCACGACCGAGGCGTCTTTCCGCCTGCGGAACGGGCCAGGCGGTAAGACGCATCTCGGTCGTGTCGCGAAAAAGGCGCAAAGCGCCCTCAGCGAAGACATCAACGGGGATGTCCGATTGTGCGGAACGGGGCATCGGGACCCTCATGAAAATCCACTCGTTCCCTTCTTGCAATTCCTTCTTATCTCGGGCTTCGTTTTTCGATCTCCACGAATCGCTTCATTGATTTTTCTGATTCGTTTTTCCCTTGCACAAATTTTTGATCATGTCCGAACTTTGGTTCACCGCCGATTTGCACCTGGGTCACGCCAACATCATCCCCTATTGCAAGCGGCCCTTTCTCTCGACCCGGGAAAAAGAACTCGCAAAAGAGGATCCACGAGGAAACTGGAAAGTCTCGAATGAGACAGTCGAACGGCATGACAATGCTCTCATCGAAACCATCAATGAACGGGTCGGAGAGCAGGACACGCTCTGGATCCTCGGTGACTTCTGTCTCGGTCCGCATGAAAAAGCAGCCGCCTATCGCGAGAGGATTGCCTGCCGAAATGTAAATTTCGTTCGCGGAAATCACGATCTCCCCAGCTATGACGATCTCTTCATACGGGTGATGGATCAGGGGATGATCAAACACGCGAAACAGAAAATCTGGTTGAATCACTATCCGATGCGCAGTTGGGACAAAGCGTTTCACGGAGCGTGGCATCTCTACGGGCATGTCCATGGGCGGCTCATGCAGGAAGACACGGAGAATCCGCGTCTTCTCGCCCGCGATGTCGGTGTCGATGCAACCAACTACCTTCCCCTGAGCTTCGCGGAACTCGCCGACTACATGGCACCTCGCGAAGATGCCTTCTGGGAATGGCGGGAGGCGCTCGACCGTTGATGGCTGACTTTTCCCCGGGAACCCACTCACTCTTCAATGGTCGCAAGAAGATCGTCCGTTTCCACAGACTCGCCTTTCTGAAAGAGAATCTCGGTCACTGTTCCGTCCATTCCGGCGGAGATCGTAGTGAGCATCTTCATCGCCTCCAGAGTGACGATGGGATCGCCTTCCTTCACCTTGCTTCCGACTGCGGTATTCACCTCGGTCACCATGCCGGGCATAGGAGCGACTGCGTGCATCGGATCGCTGTTATCGCCCTTAACCCGCGCCTTCACATCTTTCGGAGCTTCAGCGTGATCCAGAACCTGCGCTTCGCGAGGCATCCCGTTCAGCTCGTAAAACACATTGCGGTAGCCCTCGTCGTTGGCCTCCCCGATCCCGATGAGCTTGATGAAAAGAATCTTCCCGTGGTCAATCTCGACAGAGATTTCCTCTCCAATCGTGAGCCCATAGAAAAAGGAAGTCGTCGGCAGCGCAGACACTTTGTCGTATTCACGAACGAACTGATCGAAATCAGTGAATACCTGTGGATACATGAGGTGACTGTAGAGATCATCCTCGGTACAGGGACGACCCAGCTCGGCCGCGAGCTTCTCCCTCGTCGCCTCCAGATCAATGGGGTCGGCAAGTTCACCGGGACGCTTCGTAGTCGGTTCTCTCTCTCCGAGAACAACCCTCTGAATGTCCGCGGGCCAGCCGCCATCGGGCTGACCAAGACCGCCCCAAAGCATATCGATCACAGACTCAGGGAAGTCGATCGACCCGGGCTCGAGCGATTTTACTTCCTCCGGCGTAATCCCCCGCGTGATGAGAAACATGCACATGTCGCCAACCACTTTGGAACTCGGAGTCACTTTGATGATGTCCCCGAAGAGCTGATTCACTTCGGCGTAGGTCCGGGCGATCTCGGGCCAACGGTGACCAAGCCCCATGGCATTGGCCTGCTCTTTCAAGTTGGTAAACTGCCCGCCGGGCATCTCGTGAATGTAAACTTCAGCCGAGCCAGCGCGGGGCGCGGTATTGAAAGGCTCATAGTAAGCGAGCACTTCCTCCCAGTAATCGGACATTTCATTGAGCGCATCGAGATCAATTCCCGGATTCCGCTCCTGCCCCCCAAGGGTGGCGCAAACGGAGTTCAGGTTGGGCTGACTTGTCGATCCTGACATCGACGCAATCGCAAGGTCGGCGATGTCGACCCCGGCCTCAGCCGCATAGAGAACCGAAGAGGCATTGATGCCCGAACTGTCGTGGGTGTGAAAGTGAATCGGCATCCCGATTTCTTCGCGGAGAGCCTTGACCAGCTTCGGCGCGGCGTAGGGGCGGCAAAGACCGGCCATGTCCTTGATCGCAAGAATGTGCGCACCCATCTGTTCCAACTCTTTCGCCTTGGCGACGTAGTATTTGAGGGAGTATTTGTCCCGCTTCGGATCGTCGATGTCTCCGGTGTAACAGATCGCCGCTTCGCAAATTGCGTGAGGCTGATCGCAAACCGCCTCCATCGCGACTTTCATGTTGGGAAGGTAGTTGAGCGAATCAAAGACCCGGAAAATATCCATCCCGGACTCCGCCGCGTGCTTCACAAAACCGGCGACGACATTGTCCGGATAGTTAGAGTATCCCACCGCATTGGAGCCACGGAAGAGCATCTGGAAACAGATATTCGGAATTAGCTCCCGAAGTTCCCGGAGGCGATCCCAGGGGCTCTCCTTGAGGAAACGCATCGCGGTGTCGAAGGTCGCTCCCCCCCACATTTCGAGGCTGAACAGACCCGGAGTCAACCGGGCGATCGCCGGGGCGACATTCATCATGTCTACCGAGCGCATCCTCGTCGCGATGAGCGATTGGTGCGCGTCCCGCATTGTCGTATCCGTGATCAGGAGCGGCTTCTGCTCGCGAATCCATTCGGCAAACTTTGCCGGCCCCAATTCAAGAAGCTTGTCCCGGGAACCCGGCTCAATGTCCGCACGCAGATTGAAATCGGGCAAACGCGCCGGTGGGAGGATCGCTTTTGGTCGGAATCCTTTTGCGGTGTCGTTTCCGTTCACCGTCACGTCACTGAGATAATTCAGCAGCTTCGTAGCACGGTCGCGACGGGGCTTGAATTTGAAAAGGTCGGGATTCGTATCGATCAGGCGGGTCGTGGCCTGGCCAGTACGAAAGGTTTCATCGAGGATTACATTTTCGATGAACGGAATGTTGGTCTTCACTCCCCGAATCCGGAACTCGCGAAGAGCGCGATCCATCCGCTGCAGCGCGATATCAAAACGCGGACCGAACGCCGTCAGCTTGACCAGCATCGAGTCGTAGTAGGGCGTAATCACCGAACCGGCATCGCCCGCTCCCGCATCGAGGCGGATACCGAAACCCGCTGCGGAGCGGTAGTTGAGAATCTTTCCGTAGTCGGGAGAGAAGTTGTTCGCCGGGTCCTCCGTCGTGATCCGGGCCTGAACCGCGTAGCCGTTTCTTGGAATCTCTTCCTGAGAAGGAATATCGATTTCTTTTCCGAAAAGGTCGTAGCCCTGGGCGATGAGAATCTGGGAGCGAACCAGATCGATCCCGGTAATGATCTCCGTCACGGTATGTTCCACCTGAATCCGGGGATTCATCTCGATGAAAAACCACTCCTTCGTGTCGACGTCGTAGAGAAATTCGACCGTTCCCGCGTTGTTGTAATTCGTCGCTTTGGCAACCTGAACCGCTGCCTCGCAAAGCTCATGGCGGATCTTTTCATCCAGATCCACCGACGGGGCGATCTCGATCACTTTCTGGTGACGTCGCTGCACCGAGCAGTCCCGCTCGTGAAGGTGAAGAATGTTTCCATGCGTATCGCCGAGGATCTGAACCTCGATGTGCTTGGCCCGGCCCACGAATCGCTCGAGGAAAACAGCCGGGTTTCCGAAAGCGTTTGCCGCCTCGGCCTGCGCCTGATCAAGCAGAGAATCCAGCTCTTCCTCTTTCTGCACAACGCGCATTCCGCGACCTCCACCGCCGAAAGCCGCCTTGATAATGAGTGGAAATCCGATTTCGCGGGCAACTTTGAGAGCTTCCCCGCGATCTGAGACCGGTTCTTCCGTTCCCGGCAGAGTGGCCACGTTTGCTTTCTTCGCAAGAGCACGGGCGGAAACCTTGTCGCCCATTGCATCGAGCATTTCCGGATCCGGGCCGATAAATTTCAGGCCAGCATCACGACAGGCACGGGCAAAATCTGCATTTTCGGAGAGAAATCCGTAGCCGGGATGAATCAAAGTGATGCCCTTTTCCCTGGCAATCCGAATGATTCCCTCAATATCGAGATACGCCCCGACCGGCCCTTTTTCTTTCCGAAGCAGATAAGCCTCGTCCGCCTTGAAGCGGTGCCGGGAAAACCGATCCTCCTCCGCGTATATGGCAACGGTCCGGAGACCGAGTTCCGTAGCGGCCCGAAAGATCCGGATGGCGATTTCGCCCCGGTTCACGACCATCAATTTTTCCTTCTTCGCAGGGTCTTGTGTTTCAGCGTCCGACATAGCGCGCTAATATAGACAGTCGCGACAAGACGGAAAGGCGGTTTTTTGCGAATTCGCGGCCTTCCGGGATGGTTCTGTACCGGATTTGGCAGTCGAAAGCGGACTCAACCCTGTAGCCGCCTTCGCAAGAAGGTGGCAAAAAGACAAATCGAACGGAAATTCACCCGACTTTTTGAGATGGTAGCCCCAAAAATGAGAGGGTAGCCCCAAAAAAATACACCCGGAGAATTTTGGTGGAAATGAGCCAATCATCGCGATAGCGTTTTCTCCTATGGCAGCACCGGTTTTCGAAATGGAGAATGTGACCGTCCGTCGCAACGGGAAAGAAATTCTCAACGACGTGACTTGGAGCGTGGAAAAAGGACAACACTGGGTCATTCTCGGGGGGAATGGTTCCGGGAAAACCTCGATCCTCAACGTGCTCATGGGCTATCTCACGCCCACCGAAGGCGAGGTCGAAATGCGCGGTCGCGAAGATGCCGTCAATTCAGCCACCCAGGAGTGGGATGACTGGAGAAAACGGATCGGTTTTGTCAGCAGCAGCATTTCCCAACTCATCGATCCCGCTGAAACGGGGCTGGATATCGTTCTGGCCGGGCGCCACGCCATGGTCAACTACTGGCAACAGGAAGAGGACCCGAAAGAAATCAAACTTGCCGAGAAGACGCTCGCAAAAGTGAACTGCGGAGAACTTCGGGATCAGTCCTGGGCCACAATGTCGCAAGGTGAGCGTCAGCGGGTTCTCATTGGGCGGGCCCTCATGGCGCCCAACATGGACATGCTCATCCTCGACGAACCCTGCGCGGGCCTCGATCCGGTGGCGCGGGAGCATTTTCTCGGCTTCGTCGAGGAACTCACCGAAAAGGGAACGTTCCGTTGTCTTCTCATGGTTACTCACCATGTGGAAGAAATCATACCGTCGATCACCCACGCCCTCGTCTTGAAAGAAGGAGGAGTGATCGCCCAGGGGGAGAAGCGACGCGCCCTCAACTCGCTGAGCCTGTCCCGTGCGTTTAACAGCGAACTGAAGCTTCGCTCGCGCCTGGGTCGCTATCGTCTCTACTACGGCGACGAGTTCGTGCCCGAAGGCGGGCAGGTGGTGTAGGGAAGGTGGGAATTTCGATTAAGAGCCCGTCTCCCAGTCCTTCCGCGCCGCGCGGTCATACCTGGCATGCTCCCGACCCCGCTTCTCCAAACGTTTCCGCAACTTTGCCTTGGATGAGTCGGACGCCTTATTCGTCGCCATTCGAACAGTCGTGGCTGTAATCAGCTTCACGAGGTTCTTGGCATCGTCGAGCGAGATATTCTCTTCGGCGATCCCTTTCTCCGGCGGGCAGTTGTGGTAGTTGCCGAGAATCACCGAAATGCCCGCAGCGGGAATCCCATAGAGATTCATCGCGGTCGCCTCGCATGCCCCGCCATCGAGGAGCGCGCGCTGATGGAGGATCTTTTCCTCCGTGCCGGCATCGACCAACTCGGCGGTGACGCCGTCATCAAACAGGCTGATCCGGTCTCCCGCGCGGATGACGGGCCCCCTGCCCTGCTCCGCTCCGCCCCGGGCCGCGCTGGTTTCCAGGGAAACAAAACAAACTCCATCCGGAAGCGGCCAGTCCTTTGCCATCTTTACGGCACCGTGGAACCCCACTTCCTCCGCCCGCGTAAATAGACCGTAGACGGTCGTTTCCACCTCGCGGGCCTCCAGTTCATGGAACATCGCAAGGATGGCGGCACAGCCGACGAGATCATCGCAGACCCTCGAATGGATGATCCCTTTTTCCAGGCGGAACGGATCAAGTTTCCACATTCCAAAATTGCCAAACCACTCCACCGGATGCGTATCCCATCGCTCCTCCGGAACCCAGCCCAGAAAGGTGTCTTTTCCCTGAAACTTCACCCAGCCCGGATGGTCCATGTGGGCCGCAAACGCCAGCTTCGGCTTCTTTCGACCGCGCTGGTACTTGGCGATCAGGTTTCCGAATGAATCCTCCGTCACAGTCACGCCGGGCATGTCTTCGATCAATTCACGGATCAGTTTTGCAACGTGGTATTCGTGAAACGGCGCGGTCGGGGTCGAGAGAACCTTCCGGAACAGGGAGACAAAAGATTGGTGATGCATGGCTCCAATAGAAAGACAGAAGATCGGCAAAAAGGCAATGGCGGTTCCCTACCACCACAGCGGAGCAGTCGGCGCCCTGTGGCCACGAAGAAAAACCCACGCTTTCCTCTACGCGAACCGAACCCGCCAACGCAAAACTTCCTCGAAGGTCTTTCGTTCTTGAACCCGCTGTGTATCGTTCCCCATGTCCATCTGGAAAAAGATCCGGTATCAAATGGAGTGGCTTGGACTTACCTGGCTCTACGTTTCGATTCCTCTGCTTTCGAGAAAAGCCGCCCATGGTCTTAGCCTCAAACTCGGGAATCTTGCCTTTGCGGTCGACAAGCGGGGGCGAAATACTGCGATTGAAAACCTGACTTTGGTATTCGGAGAAGAAAAGGACGAAGCTGAAATTCGCGAACTGGCGAGGGAGTCCTACCGCAGCTTTGCCCAGACCGTGATTGATCAATTCTGGAGCCGGAGACTCAACCGCGAAAATTACGAACAGTATTGCGACGTTCAACTCGAGGATGCCGAAGCCGTCGAAAGCGCGAAGGAGACCGGCGCGATCTGGGTAACTCCGCACTACAGCAATTTCGAGTGGATCGCACTGATGATGGGCTTTCGGGACTACAAGTTCACCATCGTCGCTCAGGATTTCAAAAACAAGAGCCTGACCCAAATCTACCGGAAGAACCGTGAGGTATCCGGCCATGAGGTGATTCCGCAACGGGGGGCGATCATGCGTCTGCTCAAGAATCTGAAACGCGGCGGTCACGCGGCCTTTCTCCCCGATCTCACGATCAAACCATCAAAACCGGCCACCATCATCGAATGCTTTGGCAGAAAAACCTGCGTCACTGCGATTCACGCGCAACTGATGATGCGGACCGGCCTGCGTGTCATCCCCGGGATCTGCATTCCCAAAGCGGACGGCACCTACCTCGTCCGCGGTTTCCCGGCTCTCACCTTCGGCCCGGACGACACCGACCAGACCATTGCCCAGGCCTGCTGGGATGTCTTTGAGCCTGTGATCCGCGAAAACCCGGCCCCGTGGCTGTGGATGTACAAACACTGGCGCTATCTCCCCGAAGGCGAGGAGGAGCGGTATCCTTCCTACGCGCATCGAAATGAGAAGTTCGATGAAGTGCGTGAGAGGGCCGGAGTGTGAGGAATTGCTAACAAAGGCAATCCAATTCAGACTGAGAGACCTGAACTTTCCCATGAACGAACTCCCCCTCTCCCGCCGACACTTCCTGGGAACCACGCTCGCATCCTCATCGCTCGCCCTGATCGGATCGGCTCAAGCTCAGGCAACCCAATCGACCGACGTCTTTGTCTACGGCTCCACTCCCGGCGGGATCGCGGCCGCCCTCGAAGCAGCCCGTCGGGGTTGCCGCGTAATCCTCGCCTGTCCAAAAGTGAATCCGGGGGGCATGACGGCGAGCGGACTTTGCACAACTGATGCCGTGCGCCGGGAACTCTTCGGAGCACTGGTCGAGGAATTCATCACGCGCGTCCGGACTCACTACCTCGCCACTCTCGGAGCAAATTCAGCGGACTATCCGCTGACGCGTGACGGGTGGTTCTACGAGCCCTCGGTCGCTGAAAAAGTGATTGGAGGACATGTTAGGAGAGCAGGTTGATCGCCTCACCTTTCTCCGGGGACACCACCTCACCGAAGTCTCCACGGAAAGCAGCATCATTACAGAAGTCTGCTGCGAAGATCCGAAAGGAGCGACTCATCCCATTCAGGCGAGAACCTACATTGACGGAACCTACGAAGGGGATCTCGCGGCGAAGGCGGGCGTCGCCTACCGGGTTGGACGGGAAAGCTCCGAAGAATTCGGCGAATCGCTTGCCGGGATTCACTACATGGACTGGAAAAGGGGGGAACAAATCATGACTCCGGATACGGGGGCAGCCTCTCCTGCGATTCAGGCCTACTGCGCCCGGAGCATCTTCACGACGGACCCGGAGAAACGGGTGCCGCTGCGCAAACCGGACACCTACGAGCAGCACCTCCCCGATCTACTTCCGATGATCGAAGAGTTTGCAACAGGCCGGGTCAAACGCCGCACCCTCGGCACGGCACTGCCCCGAAAGAAGTTTCAGCTCAACGGTTCCATCGTCCAGATGACGAGCTTGAACTGTCCCGGAGTAAGCTGGACCTGGCCCGAAGCAGAACGCTATCACCGGGCGCGCCTCGAGAAATTTCATGTCAATCACGCCGCGAGCTACACCTGGTTTCTGCAAAACGAGCCGGGGGTTCCGGATCATGTCCGTGCGCTATGGAAGACAGCGGGACTGCACCGAGACGAATTTGCCGGAAACGATCACTGGCCCTGGCAGATCTATGTGCGTCAAGGCCGAAGAATCGAAGGGCGCGCCAGGGTCACTCAGCATTCCTTTATTACCGATCCGAAGACGGGGAAAACCCCGCGCGTCGAGTTGCCTATTGCCCTCGGAGAGCATTCTTTCGACATTCACCCGTGTCACGACCGCCGCTTCGCGATCGACAAGTGGATGGAAGGCGTCCTCTGGTTTCCGAAAAAAGCCGAAGGCCCCGCCCAGCCGGGACAAATCCCGTGGGGAGCGTTACTTCCAGGGACGATCGACAATCTTCTTGTCCCCGTGGCGATGTCCTCGACCCACATCGCCATGAGCGTCCTCCGGATGGAGCCCGTCTGGATGACGACCGGGCAAATCGCGGGTCTCGCCGCAGCGGAGGCGAAAGAACAAAGCCGCCGAGTTGCTCAGTTGGACCCGACGCCTCTGCCGAAAAAGCTGAACATCCTTACGGAACCCCGGGCGTAGGAGAATCTGCGGGGAGATTCGCAAAGCGGGAGTCGATTCGTTAATGCGAGATGAAGATTGGAATGGAGCTGTTTTTCAACACTCCCGCGGCGTGCTTCCCGAAGCGCTCAATGGTGAGAATTCTCTTGTAAGAGGAACCAATCACAAGAAGCCCGGCTCCAACCCGTTCCGCCTCTTCCAGAAGGAGGGCAGTTCTATCACTTGAGTCGTCCAGTGCTGCCGTGGTTGCCGTGCATCCATGCGCCTCCAGATAATCGGATGCGTCCTTGAGAAGAATCTCAGCAGACTCCCCCGATTTTGGCTTCCCGGCGACAACGACATGGGCTGAAATATCGCCAAACAGGTTCAACTGAATGAAATGCTTCATCGCCTTGGCACTGTCCAGTGAGCCGGACAGCGCAATCATTACTTTCTTCGGCACCTCCGAAGACGCTTGATCTGGAACCGCAATCAATGGCCGCAACCCCATCGCAACGAGATGCAGCACGGAAGAAGCATCGCCCGAACCTTCGCTGCCCGGCCCCCATGGCTTCGCCGACATCAGGCATAAATCCTGAAACCTCCAGACATCCGCCAGTGTGGCAGCACTTCCCCCGGAGGCGGAAGCTGTCCGGAATTCGATGCCCGTCTCTTCCACGGCCCGGGAAAAATCCGCAATCGCCCGGCTGGCTTCATCTTTTGCCGCCTGCAGGTTGTTCTCTCTGAGTTTAACCTGATAACTGAAAACCCCTACGGAAGTCGGCGTGGCCTGCTCAATCTGATCCGCATCCACTGCCGTAAACCCCGTGATTCGCGCGCCGTGCGCTTTTGCCAAATGAAGGGCCAAACCAGTCTCCGGAGAGCGGGAAGGAGTTTGTGAAACGGAAACTAAAACTCGTTTGATCATGGATGGGGATAGTTCGGAAAGATACAGTATCAAAATTCGGCATCCGAGACACTAGTGAAAATACGTTCACGTCATAAAATACACGACATAATTGTCATTCCTTGCATCCTTTTTTCAAGAGCAATCGCGCAATCAACCCAACTCCCCACGCAGTACATCCATCGTTTCGCGCTGGCGTTTCTCGACAAAGGTTTTCGCTTTGTCCGCTTTCTGTTTCGCTCCCCCGGAATCCTTCGCAATTTCGAGAACGGTCGGAACGATTCCGGGAAGTTGGGATTCATCGTCGAGATCAAAGAGCCAGTCGCCGAGACCAATATCCTCCCACATGTATCCCTTGCTGGTCTGCTCGGCCCAGCGGCACACCACCGCCGGGATTCCATGTCCAATGCACATGATGGGAGAATGCATTTCGTTCCCGAAAAGCCCGGCGCTTTTCAGGTAAACACTGACTGCCTCACCCGGGAGCCAATAATCAGGACGCCAGACAACGCGCTTCTTGATCTCATCCGGAAGAGGATCGTAAAGCATTTCTCTCCCTACCGACATCTGGGTCCGGTCCTCCGGGCAGACGAGAACCTTGTGATCGGTCTGCTTCACGATTTCGATAATCGCCTTCCGAAGCTGAGCATGATCGTGCTCTTTCATCTCCTCATTCCGGCGATGCTTGACCTCGTCAAAAGAGCGTCCCTCCTTGATCGCCCAATACGGCGTGTAGCGCAGCCTCGGGATCACACAAAGAAACTTGCCGTCCTCGAGGCCGTTTATATCGAGGAATTTGGACGCCTTTTCTTCGTCACGAAGATCGCACGCAAAGGCTCCGTCGGGTCCGAATTCCATCACAGAAGCGGTGCATCCCAGTTCTTTGGCGAGGGCGAGTGATTTGGAGTCCCGGAAGTAGACAAATCGGGCTCCGCTCAGAATCTCAATCGCCTCGTTCATCGCTTCCCCGGAAGTAACCGTCGTCGAGGAGGACTTTTTGAGAGGAAAGGTGATCCCATAGACACCGTAGGGCTTGCCCGTTTCTTCATGCCAGCGCTTCACGTCCTTTTGTGCCACGAGAGAAGCTCCGGAGCCATGGAGCAGGAATTCACATTCTTCAAATGCCTGCTTCAGCTCTTTGCTCCCTTTTTTGGCGATCTTCAGGCCCGGAAATTCCGTGGTGAGAAGCTCATCGACCCCGTTGTCGAGATTGCTGGGCCAGAGGGTCACTTCGACCTCGGGAAGGTGGGTTTTCAAAATCCGAAGCACTCCGGGAGTGTGGGCGATATCTCCAATATTCACCGTCTGCCAGGAGGAGCGCAGCAGGATTCTCCGGGGAGCCTTTTCGCCGCGAGCCCCGAAACCACTGAGAAGAGTCGCGAGGCTTCCCATGCCAAGTTTGCAGAGAGCGTCTCTGCGGGATTCCAAGGTCAGACTGATGTCATTCATGGGGAGAAGCTTCCCCTTCCGGCACCCGATAGCAATCTACGGAAATCTGCCGTGTCCAATTAGGGCTCAGAACATATCGCGAACCTTTTCCGCTACAAAATCCCACCCCATCCCTCATTGAATCGCCCGAATGCCTCGTTTAGGGTTTCCGCGATTCGATCTTCATGAATATCATCATTGTTGGCGCCGGCGAGATCGGCACTCACATCGCTCTCAGCCTGGCTGCCGAAAATCACGCCATCGTCGTGATCGAAGCGGACGAAGGTGTTGCGGCGGAGTTGAAAAATCGCATCGACGCACGCGTCGTGGTGGCGGACGGAACATCGATCAGTGTTCTTATTGATGCGGGAGTTTCGGACTGCGATCTCTTCCTCTCCCTCACCAGTGACAACAACATCAACCTGGTCTCGTCCTCTGTCGCAAAACGACTCGGAGCAAAAAAGACAATCTGCCGGGTTCACCCGGGAATCCAGCGGGAAGCCCTCTTCCTCGATTTCAGCGAGCATTTTGGAATCGATTACCTCTTCAGTTCGGAACGACTCGCAGCAGTTGAATTGGCCAAACATGTCCGCAATCCGAAGTCATTCATGGTGGAGGAAATCGCCCGTGGATACGTCGAGGTACAACAGGTCACGGTTTCTGCCGAGAGCAAGTACTGCGGCTCTCAATTGAAGGACGTCGATTTCCCCCCCCGTATCCGGGTCGGAGCGATTACGCGGGGCAGTGAAACCATCGTTCCTTCGGCGGAGGAAATTTTGATGCCGGGTGACGACGTCACCCTTTTCGGTGAGCCGTCAAAACTGCACGACACGGTTCTGCGGATTCAGAATCGAAGCGGGAAAGACCACAAGAGCAACATCGTCATTTTCGGTGGCAGTGAGTATGGGTTTTCCCTCGCCCAGTCTCTCGAAAGCTGGAATTGCCGAATCCGGATCTTTGAATCTAACCCCGAACGCTGCCAGGAACTCAGTGATCTCCTGACCAATGTTACCATCCTTCATGCGGATGCCACGTCGATCGCAGAGATGAAAGAGGAACGCATCGGAGAAGCCGATTTCTTCATCGCAGTGACAGGTGTTGACGAGGACAACGTGATGACCTGTCTGCAGGCTCACAGTCTCGGAACGAAGTACTGCCTCCCCCTGATCCACCGCGCGGACTACGCCGATGCGATGACCGGATTTGGTGAAAAAATGGGGATCCTCGCTGCGGTCAGCCCACGCGAGGCGACCCGCAAAGACTTGTCCCGCTTCATTACATCCGACCGCTTTCATCTTCTCCAGAAGCTGGCCGGGGTGGAACTCATCGAATCCTCCGTTTGCGAGAACTCGACCATTATTGGCAAACTCGTTCGCGAAATCACCTGGCCTGATGATTGCGTTCTTGTGGCCCTGCTCCACGGAGTTCGCGGGCAGGTCCCGGCTGCGGAGGACGAGATCAGCTCCGGAGACAGCATCTACGCACTGGTCAAACCCAAGGCGAAACGTGAATTTCTGAAACTGGTTTCGCCCTGATGAATTTTCGCATCGTCGCCAAAACCCTCGGACTGCTCGCCATCCTCATTGGTCTCGCTATGGCTAGTTGCTGGGGTTTTGCCTTTTTTGAGTGGAAAGCCGAGCCGGCCGCCGATACCGAAAGTGCCCGGAGGGCCCTTGGCATTTCGACCATTCTCACCATCGGTATCGGCCTGCTTCTCTTTGCCCCCGGGGTACGGTGCAGCCCTGAAGTGCTCCGCCGCGAGGCGATGCTGATCGTCGGCCTTTGCTGGATCGAAGTCAGCCTGCTCGGCGCGATTCCTTATATTCTATGCGATCCCGGCCTTGGCTTCTTTGACGCCGTCTTCGAGTCGGTCTCCGGATTCACCACTACCGGTTCCACAGTGATGAACGATATCGAGAGCTTTCCGCTCTCGATTTTACTCTGGCGTTCGCTCTCCCAGTGGCTCGGGGGCATTGGAATTCTGGTCGTATTTGTCGCGGTTCTTTCCTTTCTCGGAGTTGGCAGTAAATCACTGGTGCAGCAGGAATCGAGCCTGAACATTTCGGATGTCGGCGCTTCCCGAATTCGCGACGTCGCGTTCACTCTTCTGAAAGTCTATTTGACCCTCACTGCGATCTGCCTGGTCGGACTGATTGCCCTGGGTATGCCTGTTTTCGAATCCGTCTGCCACGCAATGTGCACGATTGCGACGGGTGGATTCAGCCCGAAAAATTTGAGCATCGGTCACTACGACGATCTTGGCATCGAACTCTGGATTGCTGTCTTCATGTTCCTTTCCTCCATCGGATTCATGCTCTATGTCTTTCTGATCAACCGGAACTGGACACGGCTCCGGGCGGAGGAAGAAGCCCGCTACTATCTCATTCTCCTTGTCGTTGCCATTCTTGCCATCGCCCTCGATTTGATGTTCGCTTCGACTCACTTCGGATTCCGGCGTGCCCTGCATGATGGATTTTTCAACGTAGTTTCCCTGGCCTCGACCACTGGATACGGAAACTCCGATTATGCCACTTGGCCGCTCTTTTCCAAAATGCTGCTCATGCTCGTGATGCTCATTGGCGGCTGCGCCGGATCGACCGCAGGCGGGGTTAAAATGAATCGCGTCATTCTCTTTTTGAAGACGGCTCGACGAGAGCTGATCCAATCGTTTCGACCCAACCAGGTCTTCCGGACCCGACTCAACGGAGTTGCCCCGGACGAACGCGTTTTCGCGACCACTTCGTTTTTCATCGCGATGGGATTCGTGATTACCGGGGCCGCCTGTGTGGTCGTTTCACTTCTGGAGCCGGAGCTGAATATGATTTCGACGATCGGTTGTGTATTGGCAACGCTCTTTAACATCGGTCCCGGATTCGATGCCGTCGGCCCGAGCCAGAACTTCGGCTTCCTCAGTTCCGCAACGAAAGTCGTCCTCAGCTTTCTCATGATCCTGGGTCGCCTCGAATTCTTCGCCCTGCTGGTTCTCTTCGTTCCTTCCCTCTGGAAGAAATACTGATCCCGTCCGCGCACTCCATTCTGATGCTGACACCGGAAACCCCTCCCACCGAAATCGAAGGAACCCGCTTCGATAAAAAATTCCGGGAGGGTCTCGAAAAGATGGGACTGCACCGTGTTTGCGATCTGCTAGAACACTATCCACGTCGCTATGAGGACCGGAGCCACTTCGATCAGTTTCCCGAAAACCCGACCGCCCATCCCGTCTGTCTTCACGTTGAAGTGATCGATTGCCAGAGCCGCTTCGGAAGAGGTCGCGGAAGACGATGGTTCGAGGCGACGGTCGAACCGGTCAGCGGTGGCAATATGCTCGGAAACCGAATCGTACTTCGCTGGTTTAACCTCGCCTACATCCAGAAAATCATCACGGTAGGTCATGAGCTCGTTCTCTTTGGCCAGCCCAAGCTCAGCGGCAGCAAACTCGTCATCGATCACCCGGATTTCGAAATCGTCGACGGTGACACGACCACCGCCGATGCCCACATGGGACGAATTGTCCCGATCTAC
The DNA here is from genome assembly GCA_029213265.1 of Verrucomicrobiales bacterium. Classification (GTDB taxonomy): domain Bacteria; phylum Verrucomicrobiota; class Verrucomicrobiia; order Verrucomicrobiales; family DEV007; genus Arctic95D-9. Next base: position 100,332 of record JARGNG010000008.1, read on the forward strand.
CCCCTCGTCAGCGGCGTGTCGCAAAAGCCGCTCCGCGGACTTGCTCACCGTGCCCTCCACGATATCACAGACGAACAACTGCCCGACTGGCTCCCGGCCGGCGCCAGCGAGACGGGGCTTACCCGGGCAGCGGCAATCCGGCAGATTCACTACCCGGATACCATGGAGAGCCTGCAAGCGGCCCGGCGTTATCTAGCGCTCGAAGAGTTTTCGCAACTTCAGCTCATTCTCCAAACCCGCCGGGCCGATCACCGGGCGCAAGGTGGTGTCGTCCACGCCGGCAGCGGAGAACTTCTCGAACGCTATCTTGCGCAGCTTCCCTTTTCCCCCACCGGTGCCCAGTCCCGAACGATATCCGAAATCCGGGCGGATCTTTCCTCGGACATTCCGATGGTTCGACTTCTTCAAGGAGATGTCGGAGCAGGAAAAACGCTCGTAGCCGCCTCCGCCATTCTCCTTGTTGTCGAAGCGGGATTTGATGCCGCGCTTATGGCGCCAACGCAGATCCTGTCAGAACAACATTTTCTTACCTTTCAGGACTGGTTCGAACCTCTCGGGATCGAGGTAAAACTGAAGACGGGAACCCGCGAATCCGGAGGCGACCTCCCTTTATTCTCCAGCGCAAAAGGCGAAGGAAAAAGAACCGGAACGCTCACCGTCGGAACGCACGCGCTCATTCATGATCAGAGCGAATTCGAAAACGGACTGGGCCTCGCCGTAATCGATGAGCAGCACAAATTCGGTGTCGACCAGCGGCAGGCCCTCATCAATCGAGGAGACTCCCCCGATGTTCTTGTGATGACGGCGACTCCGATCCCCCGGACGCTTGCGCTCGCCTTCTATGGCGACCTCGATGTTTCGATTCTTGATGAACTTCCTCCCGGTCGGGGAAAAATCATCACCGGTATTCGGCTGACCTCTCAGAGCAAACAGGCCGCTTCCTTTCTCCTCGACCAGCTGAAAGAGGGCCGCCAGATCTACGTAGTCTATCCGCTGATCGAAGAATCCGAAAAGCTCAAAGCCGGAGCCGCCACCGTCGAATTCGAGACGTGGAGAAAGCTCTTGCCGGATGTCTCCATGGTTCTCATGCACGGCCGAATGACCGGGGAAGAAAAAGATGCGGTCATGAGCCAGTTTCGCTCCGGCGAAGCCCAGGTGCTCGTTTCCACCACCGTGATCGAAGTGGGGGTGGATGTTCCCAATGCAAACGTCATGCTGATCTACAATGCAGAGCGCTTCGGCCTCGCTCAGTTGCACCAACTCCGCGGCCGAATCGGCCGCGGTCAGCACAAGAGCTTCTGCGTTCTCATGATTGATCCAGACGCCGGGGAAGCACGAGAACGTCTCAAAATTCTCGAAGAAACCCGCGATGGATTCCGCATCGCCGATGAGGATCTCAGACTGCGCGGCCCCGGTGAGGTTCTTGGAACTCAGCAGGCAGGTTTGCCTGATCTCCGTTTTTCGGAGTTTCTGGGGGATACGCAACTAGTCGAGCAGTCACGGAAGATTGCCGAGGCTATGATTGAAGCGGGCCGGAAGTAGGAAGGGAACAGATTCACTTCCCCCTACTCCACTTCCCGGCCTAACTTTCGCTGCATTTCGCGATAGAGACGCTCGATCGCTTCTTCGGGAGACTCCATCATCATGCTTTCCTTTATCTTGCTGGCGTAGAGCCCGAAGGCGAAGGGCGAAACCGCGGGGACTTCCACGAGTTGCCACTCCATCTTCTGCGCGGATTCGAGAAAGGCGACGGCGCGATCGCTATCGAGAAAGGTGTGGGTCGCCTCGTGAATGGCCTGCTCCAGGAGCGGATGATCCGGCTCCCGTTCGGCAAGAACCTTGAACAAAATGTCCGCACTCCACCGAAGCTGCCGCATCTTCCGCTCCCCTCCCGGCAGGTTTCTGGGAATCATCAGGCCGGTCTGGGCAATTCCGGAAAACTGCCACTTCACCAACTGTGATCCTTCCAAAGCACTCCGGAGTTCCTGCGCGGCGGCGTCCGGCACAAACAGTTTTTTCCACTCCTCCACGTCCATCGCCTGAAACTGTTTCACGCTGAGCAAAAACCCGTAGTCATCGATCGTCACGAGCGTGTTTCCACCCACCGCCTCTCTCACACGATGACTGATGACCCGTGAAAGCGCATCGTTCGCACTCCGTCCGATAAGGCTGTGGAAAAAGAAATGGACTCGCTCGTCGTCATCTTGCTCGTCCACAAATCGCTCGATGAGGAAACGTCCTTCCGTCGGAACTTTGGAAATGAGAGACTGGTTTTCGAAGTGTTCCAGAATCGCCGCGGCGTTGATTTGAGAAATTGAGAATTCTTCGACGAGCCAGTCGGCAATCTCCTCGTGCGGCTTTTTCTCGTCATTCATCCGGCGATCGATTTCGGTCCGCAGCCTCGCCACCTCACGCGCCATCCCGGAAGCGAGCGGCATCTTGTTCGCATTCCAACTCGGGACCGTCGGGAGCCGGCCCGCTGCATTTTCAACCGTGACTTCGCTTGGTGAGCTGTCGATCAATTTCACCGTTTTCCCCGCGAGCACAAAGATGTCACCCGGCTTGAGCCCTTTCACAAAACGCTCCTCCACCGATCCGAGCCGACGGCGGTTCAGGAGGACGCCGACCATTCCGTCGGCATGAATCGTCCCGACGTTTACGAGATACTCCCGCTCCACCTTCTTCGAAACGGTATGGTATAGCCCGTCCTTTTCTTCGATCTTGCCGAAGGTTTCCCGATATTGCTTTTGGAGAGATCGACCGCCGCCCTCCAGGTATTCGACGATGCGATCGAAGGTTTCCCGCGCCAGACCCCGAAACGGATAGGCGGAGCGGACAACGTCGTAGGCGTCATCGCCCGACACGCCCTCATCCATCGCCATTCCCATGATATGCTGTACAGCGACGTCCGGCGCATAGTCGAGTGTTTCAATCGGATCGAGTTGTCGCAGATGCGTCAATTTGGAACAAACGATGCATTCGATGAGATCATTGATATTGGTCGCAACGAGAACTCCATGACTTTGCGTGTGGATCGAATGCCCCGAACGCCCGACCCGCTGCAGCGCCCTGGAAATCCCCTTGGGAGTGCTTACCATGATAACCGTGTCGATGTGCCCGATATCGATCCCGAGTTCGAGACTGGTCGAGCAAACGACCGCACGAAGCTCTCCGTCCTTCAGTCGGTCCTCAACCTCCTGGCGAATATCCCGATCCAGGGACGAGTGATGGCACTCGATGAAGGCATTCAGCTTCGGCAGCGCGAGCTTGAGCCGGTGCGCAATCCGTTCCGCGCCGGAACGAGTGTTGGTGAAAATCAGGGTGGACCGCTTGCTGTCTACGATCCGGGCCATATCGGTGATCACCCGGGTCGCGGTGTAGCCGGCGGGTGGATAGGCATGCTTTCGAATCGGCGTCATTACCTCGATGAGAGCCCGCCGCCCGCAACTTGTTTCCCGGATCGACGCCTTTGGGCCGGAGCCGGTCAAAAAATCGGCGACCCGATCGAGCGGCGCCACCGTCGCCGAAAGCCCGATTCGGCAAAGAGGATCCTGCTCTTTTCGAAGCCGTTCCAGCCTCTCCAGCGAAACGGTCAAATGGACGCCACGCTTGTTTTCGGCGAAAGCATGCAACTCGTCGACAATCACAAACTCACAGCGTTCCAACGCTTCCCGGTAGCCTTTCTGTGGCAAAATAATGGCGAGGCTCTCCGGCGTCGTAATGAGAATATGAGGCGGTTTTCGGCGCTGCTTCTGTCGCTCTGAAGTCTTCGTATCGCCCGTCCGAAGCCCGACCGTAATCACCTCTTCCAGCCCTAAACCGGCGAGCGGTTGCTGGAGGTTTTTCTCAATGTCGTAGGCGAGGGCGCGCAGCGGAGAAACATAGACACAGCGAATCCCCTTCGGCGAAAGGGTTCCTTCGTAGTGTTCTCTCGCAAGCCGGTCGATGATTCCAAGAAAGCCGGCCAGCGTTTTGCCCGATCCGGTGGGCGAGGAAAGAAGGACGGATCGCTTCGCCGCGATATCGGGAATGCAAAGCTCCTGCGCCTCCGTCGGTTTGCCGAAGGCCTTGCGAAACCAGGCTGCAACCTTGGGATGCAGGGCATTCTCGAAAGTAGGGTCGATATTCGCAGTTACGACTGCGCCACGGGGTCAGCAAATGAAATCACTCGAAAAGGAAGGAAACCCGCTGGCAATTCGTAATCCATTCCCTAAGAGTATCCCCCACGAACGATGGCCGGAGAAAATGGAAAATCGGGGAGCAAACTGACTCCCATGATGCAGCAGTACCAGTCGATGCGGCGGGAGCTGCCTGACGACGTATTGCTGTTCTATCGCCTTGGTGACTTCTACGAGCTCTTTTTTGAAGATGCTCAGGTCGCGTCTCCGATTCTCAATGTTGCGCTGACGAAACGGAACGGAATGCCGATGTGCGGAGTGCCCTACCATGCGGCAGAGGGCTACCTCGCCAAATTGATCAAGGCAGGGAAGCGCGTCGCCATTGCCGAGCAAACGACCGAACCGCAGCCCGGAAAAATCGTGGAGCGGGAGATCGCACAGATCATCAGTGCCGGAACGATTGACGATCTCAATCTACTCGACTCGGCACGCTCCAATTATCTCGCGGCAGCCTATCAGGTGAAAGGCAAAATCGGCCTCGCTTACATAGAGCACACGACCGGGGAATTTCGCGTCACTGAATTCACTGATCGGGAATCCTTCGAAGACGAGCTCAATCGACTCCGTCCGAGCGAGCTACTCTTTTCGGAGGAGCAGGCGGCCGACTTTGATCTTCTTCGCAATGCGCAGGACTACGATGGCTACACCTTCCTGATTGATCAGGCGGAATACACTCTCAAGCAGCATTTCAAAGTTCAGTCGCTCGACGGATTCGGCTGCATCGGAATGGTCCCTGCGATCGGAGCTGCCGGCGCGATCCTTCACTACGTGGAAACTCAACTCCGCCGCAGCGTAGCGCACCTGCGATCTCTTCAGGCCTACCAAACCGACAATTACGTTCTCATTGATGCCTCGAGCCAGGCGAACCTCGACCTCGTGACGAGTCGATCGGGCGGCGCAAAAGCCTCCCTGCTCGGCGCGATTGACCGGACCTCGACACCGATGGGAGCGAGAAAACTCCGCAACTGGGTCTTGCATCCGATTCGTGATCTCGAAGTTCTCGTTGGTCGCCAGGATCTCGTCGAAGCACTCATCAAGGAGTCCTTTCTTCTCAACGAGCTGCGGACTTCGTTTTCCGAGGTGCGGGACGTCGAACGCACCATCAGCCGACTGAGCCAGGGATCTGGAAACGCCCGCGATCTAAAAGCTCTCGAAATGTCGCTCCGCAAAGTTCCCGACGTCCGGGTGCACCTCGCGGCGATTCAGGGTGGCTCGCTCGGGGAGGATCTCGGACGGCGCCTCGGCAACTTTGAAGAACTCGTCGACATGCTCGGTCGCGCCATTTGCGAGGAGCCGCCCGCCCCACTCAAGGAAGGCGGGATCTTTGCCGATGGCTATAGCGGGGCGATTGACGAACTGCGACGCGCCACCAGCGAAGGGAAGCAATGGGTCGCCGAGTTGCAGAATTCGGAGCAGGATCGAACCGGAATTCCCTCGCTGAAGATCAAATACAACGCGGTCTTCGGCTACTTCATTGAGATCACGAAAACCCACCTCGAAAAGGTCCCGCCGGAGTACACCCGGAAGCAGACCATGGCGAACGCCGAGCGCTTCATCACTCCCGAGCTGAAAGAGGTGGAGAACAAAATTCTCGGGGCGGATGAACGTCTCAGGACACTCGAGTACGAGGAATTTCTCAATCTCCGGGAAACGGTGCTGGAACATCTCGACGAAATTCAAACCACCGCGGCTGCGCTCGCCGAAATCGATGTGATGGCCTCCTTCGCGGAAACCGCCCGTCTCTTTGACTACTGCCGCCCCTTTCTCAACGATTCACACAATCTTGTCATCGAAAAGGGCCGCCATCCGGTTCTCGATCAAAACATCGGAGAAGAAAAGTTCGTCCCCAATGAAACCCGGATGAATCCGGAGGGGAATCGCTTCATGCTCATTACCGGCCCGAACATGGCTGGTAAATCGACCTACATCCGGCAGGTGGCTTTGATTACCCTGCTCAGCCAGATCGGCAGTTTTGTTCCCGCAGAGAGTGCCGAGATCGGCTTGGTGGACCGCATCTTCACCCGTGTCGGTGCCAGTGATGACATCGCCAAGGGCCAGTCCACTTTCATGGTCGAAATGACAGAAACGGCCCTGATCGCCAACAACGCGACCGAGCGCAGCCTCGTCATTCTCGATGAAATCGGTCGCGGCACCGCGACCTACGACGGACTTTCGATCGCGTGGAGTGTCGTCGAGCACCTTCATGATCGAGTCGGCTGCCGCACCCTTTTCGCGACGCACTACCACGAGCTGACACAGTTGGCTGCGTCGCGGCAGGCCGTGAACAATTTCAACATTGCTGTCCGCGAGTGGAACGACCAGATCATCTTTCTCCGCCAGATTGTTCCGGGGGCCGCCGACAAGAGCTATGGCATTCAAGTCGCCCGCCTCGCCGGTCTTCCCGATTCAATCATCAACCGGGCTAAGGAAATCCTTGCAGGCCTGGAAGGTGAGTCTCCGACAGAAGAGTCCTCGCCCCCCCCGAAGAGGAAGCAGGCGAAGAGCCGCGAAGCCGATCCCGAAGAGGAGGAAGACGATCCTCAGATGGTGCTGTTCTGAGAGGGCCTGTCGCCGCTATCCCGGCTGCGATACCCGCATGCTTCGCGGACGCGCCTCTTTTGCGACGATCTGAACTGCGACATTGGCAGCTACGGCCATCCACAGGTGAAGACTCCGAATATCGACCGGCTCGCCGCGCAGGGCGTTCGCTTCGACCGGGCCTATTATCAGTATGCCCTCTGCGGTCCGAGTCGTGCCTCCTTTCTGACAGGAATGTACCCTGACCAGACACTCATCCACAAGAATGCCATCTACATCCGCGAGCACGTTCCGAATGCGGTCACTCTGCCGCAGATGTTTCGCAACAACGGCTACTTCGCTACCCGCATCGGGAAACTCTATCATTACAATGTCCCGAAGCACATCGGAACAGCGGGACATGACGATCCCTATTCCTGGAACTACACGATCAATCCACGGGGTCGTGACGTCGAAGACGAGCCGAAGATCTTTTCTCTCGTATCCGGAAGTTTCGGGGGCACGATGAGCTGGCTCGCCGCCGACGGCACAGACGAGGAGCAGACCGACGGGATGATCGCCGAAGCCGCCGTGAAGGAACTGCAACGCTACGGGGACGAAAACCGGTCCTTCTTTCTCGCTGTCGGATTGTTCCGCCCGCACACTCCCTACGTGGCACCGAAAAAATATTTCGACCAATTGCCTGCGCCAACGAGGTTCCGGAAGGCATCCAGCAACTTCGTTTCAAAAACACGAGGCGGGTGAGATAGCAGAGGTCCCTCCGCAGTACAGCATTCCGGTACGCTTTTTGCCGAGAGTGGTCTTGCATTGCATACAATTTCGGAATCAAATGTCAGTGTCTATCTAACAACCCCACCGCAACCCCCTTGTTTTTATGAATACCCTTTTGGTACTCGTTCCGATTTTCGGAATTATCGCTCTCGCATTCACCTTCTGGAAATCCGCCTGGGTTGCCAAACAGGACGCGGGAACGGACACCATGAAAAAGATCGCCGACAATATTGCAGTCGGTGCCATGGCCTTCCTTCGGGCCGAATACAAAGTCCTCGCTATTTTCGTTCTCTGTATCGCTGTGCTTCTCGCCTTCATGGGGTTCCGCGATCCGGAAAACAGCTCCCCCATGGTCGCCATTTCCTTCATTGTCGGAGCGGTATGTTCCGCACTGGCCGGCTTCATCGGAATGCGAGTTGCAACCAAAGCCAACGTCCGCACCACCCACGGAGCCCGCACCAGTCTCGGTGAGGGACTCAAGGTCGCCTTTGCCGGCGGCTCTGTCATGGGACTCGGCGTGGTTGGCCTCGGTCTTCTTGGACTCGGTCTTTTGCTCCTGATCTTTGGAAATGCCATCGGAACGGATGCGGCTTCCATCGGGAAGGTGATGACGATTATTACCGGCTTCTCCTTTGGTGCTTCTTCCATCGCCCTCTTCGCCCGTGTCGGTGGCGGCATCTACACCAAAGCAGCTGATGTCGGAGCCGACCTCGTCGGCAAGGTTGAAGCCGGAATTCCTGAGGATCACCCTCTCAACCCCGCCACAATTGCTGACAACGTCGGTGACAATGTTGGCGACGTCGCCGGTATGGGAGCCGACCTGTTTGAGTCCTATGTTGGTTCCATCATCGCAACGATGGTTCTTGGAGGTGTCTTCATGGTGCTTCCCGAGTTTTCTGACATGCCTCTTGGCGCCGTCCTGCTTCCTCTGCTGCTCGCGAGCCTTGGTATCGTTTCCTCCATTATCGGAACCTTCCTCGTTCGAGTGAAAGAAGGAGGAAGTCCCCACCGCGCCTTGAATATCGGAGAGATTGCTGCCGGAGCGATCCTCCTGATCGGCGCTTTCATCATCATCGGTCAGGTCCTCCCGGAAAAATGGACCTTTGATGGAAAAGAATTTTCCTCGATGGGAGTGTTTGGATCGATTGCTCTGGGTCTCGTCTCGGGAATCGCGATCGGATACATCACCGAGCACTATACCGGAACCGGAACCAAGCCCGTCATCGGAATCGTCCGTCAGTCTGTTACCGGATCCGCCACGAACATCATTGCGGGACTCGGAGTAGGCATGGTCTCGACCGCCCTTCCCATCATCGTTCTTGCCTCGACCATTCTCGCTTCTCATCATCTCGCCGGTCTCTATGGAATCGCCATCGCCGCTGTCGGCATGCTGAGCAACACTGGTATTCAACTCGCTGTTGATGCCTACGGCCCGATCTCGGACAATGCGGGTGGAATCGCGGAAATGGCCGAACTCGAGCCGGAAGTTCGTCAGCGCACCGATAAACTCGATGCCGTTGGAAACACCACCGCCGCGATTGGTAAAGGATTCGCGATCGGCTCCGCCGCGCTCACTGCGCTCGCCCTGTTTGCTGCATTCAAAACAACCTGGGAGGCGACCCACGACGCGAAACTCGTCATCGAAGTCACCGATCCCAAGGTCGTCGCAGCACTCTTTCTGGGAGGTATGCTGCCGTTCCTCTTCTCCGCTTTCTCGATGGAAGCCGTCGGGCGGGCCGCCATGTCCATGATCGAGGAAGTGCGCCGTCAGTTCCGCGAAATCCCCGGACTCAAAGCCGGACTCGACGCGATGAACCGCAACGGGGACAAATCGATGACGGAATGGTCCGAAGAAGATCGCGGCATTTTCGATCAGGCGATTTCCGAGGCCGAATACGGCAAGTGCGTCGAGATTTCGACCAAGGCCGCCATTCGCGAAATGATCAAACCCGGTCTGCTTGCTGTGGCTGCCCCGGTTGCCGTTGGATTTATCGGGGGCGCTGAGATGCTCGGCGGACTTCTCGCCGGAGTCACCGTGACAGGAGTCCTTCTCGCCCTCTTCCAATCTAACGCCGGTGGTGCGTGGGACAATGCCAAGAAGATGATCGAGGAAGGCTACGAAGTGAACGGAGTGAAACTTGGCAAAGGATCCGAAGCTCACAAGGCAGCCGTAGTCGGTGACACCGTCGGAGATCCTTTCAAGGATACTTCCGGTCCGTCGCTGAACATTCTCCTCAAGCTGATGAGCGTCGTGGCTCTCGTGATTGCCTCGATGATCTAAGGTATCTGTCGCCACCGTCGCAAGGCGGTGGCGCGGCCAGCCTTATCTCTGACAGATCGGACACCAGCAGGTCGTCCGACCGCGCAGGTCGGCGCGCTGGAGGTCGGTTTTGCACCCCCGCCTCGGGCAGGTGCCGCCATCTTTCCAGCGGTGATTAAAGAGCCAGGAATTGGGAGGCTTGCTCCAGTCATCTGCGATCACTCTGATAGCATCCCGCGAGACCTGTCGGGTCATTTTCCAGATCGCATCGACCTGTTCGTTGCTAAGTTTCCCGGAGGGAGTCTGTGGTGGAATCTGCAAGCGCCAGCAAATTTCATCCGCCATCCAGTTGCCGATCCCGGGAAATCCACGTTGATCGAGGAGTAGAGTTTTGATCGGTGTCCTGGGAAACCTTCGAACGAAAACGGCATGGTACTTTTTCGTGAAACCCCGATCCAGGGTTCGAGGTGGAAGGTTGGCCCACCAGTCCGGTGAAGATCCGTCCTCCGATACGTCCAGGGTCAATTTGCCAAACATCCGGTAGTCGCTGAACACCAGTTGCCGTTTTCCCGACACAAGAACGAGATGATCGCTTTTCACCGGTTCGTACCCGGCATCCGCCGTGAAGAGCTTTCCGGTCATGCCGAGATGCAACCCAAGCCAGGCTCCATCAGAAAACTCGAACATCATCTGCTTTCCGTGGGTGGAACTGCGCTCGAGGGTGCGACCCTGCAGCCCTTTCCGAACCGCGGCGGCGGGGATATCACGGAAAATGCGCGCCTTCGGATGCGTGAGAACAGTCTCCACTTTCCCGCCCAGTCCGGGATCCCATTGCTTCCGGAAATATTCGACTTCAGCGAGTTCAGGCATGATGAGGATACGCTGGAAAACTGCGGGAGGACCGATTTTGAACGGGAGATCAGCAGGACGCCGATTCCACGTCGTTCAAGCCACCGAGCCGCTACTCCGATTCGTATTTCCAATATCGGAATCTCTCGATCTCCGGCTCATCGCGGGCCTCGATCATAGCATTGGTAAACTCAGCCACTTTCTCCGGGTGTTTCTTCGCGAGATTGACCTTTTCGGACGGATCTTCTCCGAGATGATAGAGCTCCATTTTTGCCTTGGGATCTTTGATGAGGTTTCGCAGAACGGCTTTCCAGTCCCCCTGCCGAAGTGCTACCTGTCCTCCGTATCCGGCGAAGTCCCAGAAAAGAAAGTCATGCTGCGGTTGTCTTTCGCCCAACAAAGTCGGCAGGTAGCTGATCCCGTCGTGCTCTTTTTCCACCTCGACTCCGGCAATGTCTGCAATCGTGGTGAGAGCATCGTAGTGGACGCTTTGATGATCCGTCACCTGCCCCGGATCAATTCGTTCCGGCCAGCGTACGATCATGGGAACGCGTATCCCACCTTCGTATACCTCCCCTTTGAGGCCCCGGAGATTGGCAACGCTTTCAAAAAACTCGTAGTCGACCTGCTCTTTCAGGAAGGTGGTTCCATTGTCAGACGTAAAAAAGACAACCGTGTTTTCAGCCAGTCCCAGTTCATCGAGCTTGTCGAGGAGTCGACCGATCTGTTGGTCCATGTAGGAAATCATCGCGGCATAGGCGGATCGCGGAGTCGGGTGCGGCTGGTAGCTCTTGCCCACATACGGGGTTTCGTCCCACTCGTTGATGTATTGGCCCAATTCATCGTAGGGCACTTGAAGCGCGAGGTGGGGAATGACCGTCGGATAGTAGAGGAAGAAAGGATCGTCCCGGTGGTCCTCTACAAACTGAATGGCGGCATCGGCGATTTTCTCCGGGGCATAGGTCTTTCCGTAGACAGTGGCAGTGTTTCCTTCCAGCGGAACTCTCTCATCCTGATCGATGATGTATTCGGGAAAGAGATTGTGCGCGTGCCGCTGACAGTTGTAGCCGTAGAAACGATCAAAGCCCTGCTTCAGGGGGTCCCCTTCCGAACCGGGGCGGCCGATGCCCCATTTCCCGAAAGCACCTGTTGCGTAGCCGTTTTCTTTGAGGATCTCCGCAATTGTCACTTCGTCCTTCGGCATGGGAAGTTGTCCCTGGTGGGAATCCCAATCGCCAATTTCATAGTTGCTGCGGACAAGCGAGTGACCTCCGTGCTTCCCCGTCATAAGAGAGAATCGGGCAGGCGCGCAGACCGGAGCGGACGTGTAGTGCTGCGTGAAACGCATCCCCTCCTTCGCGAGCTTATCAAGGTTCGGCGTCTTGATCTTCGTCTGCCCGTAACTCCCCAACTCCGCCCAGCCGAGGTCGTCGGCCATAATGTAAATAATATTCGGGCGCGGGGTCTCTGCCTGGGAAACAGCGACCGCGCTGAAAAGCAGGAAAATGGGAAAGAGAATCTTCATCCCCCATGCAGTACTGGTTCTCTCGGCGAAAATCCAGATATTTTGCGCTCGGATTCGAGCCTCACTGGATGATTTCGCTCTTCGGATAAAAGGCCTCCCAAGCTTGAACAAAAGAAAGCGTTCCGGGAACCGCTTCCAAATGGAGGCCCTTGTCCGGGCCGGAAATGGCAATCCCGGTTTCGCGGCTCCAGCGGGACCCGTTCTCCTCATTCTCCATGTATCCATTCTCTTCCGCCGAAAAAGCCAGCGGACGGCCGTCCGCCTCGGCTCGAAACGCCTGCACGCTTCCGCCTCTGGATCGATGAGTGAACACATAAGAGGCGCGGCCCGTTTTAACCATGACAACGCCCTCCCGCTGCAGCTTTCTCAAACCGACTGCAGGAGATTCCCCTTTTGTATTTCCGGAAATTCCGAAAACGAATCGACGAGCTTTCTCCCATTTCCCTTCGTCATATCCCCCCGTCGTCCGTTTCATCGCGAGGACGGAAGATTGGGGATAGCGGGCTTTCCAATCCTCCCAGGTCGTAATGACTGAAGGGATGCGCTCCAATTCCGTCCCTTCCAATTCGCCGCGCATTCCTTTCCCGAGGAGGTGACTCCAGAGCGTCTCCGTCTCGACATCGCGCATAACAAGGCTGCGCTGCCACAGCATTCCCGAAACCTGAAAGTTCAGTTCTTTTTCTCCGACGGACCTGACATACACGATGCCATTGAAGCAAAGGTGTCACCAGGTCGCCGCGATAGATCGATCCCCCAGGGTATCGTTGATGATCTCCCTCGTCGGATTGGTCAGCTGATTGATGGGATACGCCCTCGCCTCGTCCGCTACGACGACTCCAAGAACAAGTTCCTTTGCGATGACCCATTTCCCGGCCTCATCAGAGGTCGCGATCTCAGGGTTCTGAATCGAGGGAAAGGGCTTCACCACCTGTCGTGGATTGAAATCCTGACCCGATACGGAAAATGCAATCAGAGAGAATAGCAGAGTCGTGATCAACTTCATGGTGGGTGGGACGGCAACGGCACCGAAAGCTTTCTTCGCTCTCCGATGAATTCGCCGCAGATCATTACCATTACAAACCGACTCCCTTTTTTCCATGGCATTCCCCGAAATCTTTCGGCACCATCACGAATCATGGAGGTATTCTTTTTCTTCGCTCTGATTATCGTCGGAGTCGCGTTCTTCGTTTTTCGTCATTCGAAGGCGACAAACGAAGCCTGGGCTCAAGCAGCCTCCCGGTTGCGGCTTGATTTCGAAGAGGGATTGAGTATCCGGAAAATGCACGGGAAGCGAGTCGATCTTTCCCTTGAGATCAGAACAGAATCGGTTTCGAAAGCTACCTGGACGAAGTACATGGTACAATTTGCCGAGCCGCTGCCTTTTCCCATTCGACTGCAGCCGCAGGGAATTTTCTCCGAAGTCCGCAATGCGTTTCTCGACCGGATTGATATCGAGACGGGAGATGCCGCCTTCGATTCGCAACTCGTCATCGAGAGCAAGCGTGCGGAAGACGTGCGGGGCTTTCTTGATCAACGCGCCCGAACCGCAATCATGAAGTTACTGTCCCGCTTTGACCTCTTTGAAATGACAGAACGCGGGATTATTGCGACACAGAAACGAGTCAGTTCCAGTACCACGAAGCTTGTTGAGGACGTTCAACTGCTGGAAGCTTCCGCCCGGAAATTACTGGAATCTGCCCGGCCCCCGGTCGAACCGGCAAGGGTTCCTCCTCCCCTGCCCCCGCGAAAGAAAACCGAAGAGCCGGCTCCGGAGTTGCCCGACGAAGAGGGAATCGTACCGTCCACAGAAACTGAAACACCTCTGCTCGAAGAAGAGATTTTCGAAGTGCCGGTTCCAAAGATCCAGATTGAACCATCGACTTTCACGGATCCCGCCTTTTCACCCGACCAACCTCTGTCGACGCTTCCGAATGAGGACACCATCTTCGCGATGCACTGCCGCGAATTATTTTCGGATTGTCGGAGTCGATACGAAATGTCAAAAGTGTTTACTACCGAAGTGAAGGGAAATAGAATCGAAGAGAGTGCGATCCTCCTCCGGGCGGAACCTTTCTCGATGGACCGGATTCTCGGAAGAGGCCCGGGAATATTGCGAACTTTTTCGCTGGGAAAACTGAACGACGGGAACGAACTTTTTCTTGTTGCGGACACACCTGGCGACGAATCGCCCTCGAAGTGGAAACAAAGGGAAGGTCAGTCCGTCACTGTCGCCGGCACCCTCGTAGCCTTTGATCCGTTTTCCTATAGGATTTTTCTGAAAGAGCCGGTTGAAGAGGAATGTTCCACCATCCTTTGAGCTGTAATCCGCTATCGGTTTGCGTGGACCCGCAAGACCCGTTTCATCTCGTTCTTGGCATTTTCATGCACATAGGTCGAATGCCCCGTCGGCACCACAACCTCGGAAGAGGCCCCCTGCTGGTGTGAACTCCAGTAGTCAACAATCCCGTCTGAACTCTCCTCCAGAGGACCCTCGATCCCCTGGTCTCCGATGATGGTGTGATACACCACTCCGGAGCGATAAGGAGAATCCTTCAGAGCCAGTACAATAGGGGAATCAGGGCGAAGGGACTGAACGCTTGTCATCTTTTTACGGACATCTATTTTCATTCCTTTCACCTTCGGCCCTTTTGCAAGGGCAGTTGTTGCTTCCAGCGCCTGCTGAGGCAACTTGGCGAGACGGGAAACCGCGCCGGCAATCGACAGGGTTGCCATTTCGGCGCCACCGTGAGGAGTGGACAGAAATACGGCCCGATGAACGGCCGGATCCGGGTCAAAATACGCCAGGTTCCGCAAGATTTCCCGATTCTCCTCATCCACCTTGAGCTGGTCAATCGGAACGGTTGCAACCTGGTCCCAGAGGCGATTGTCGACATCAGTAACAAGCAACCTTGTTAGAACTCCCCCCATGCTGTGCCCCATCGCAACCATGTTGGTAGAAAGCGGGTCATTCCCGTCCGGATCATATTTTCCCCGTAGTTCGGAAAGCTGATTCCGAAACAATTCCGCTGACTCAGCGATTGGATAAGAACTGGGATAGGTGAACACCAGGAACTGATATTTTTCCGCAATATCGGGTTCAGACAGAAAATCAGGAATGATATCCCGCCAGATAATGGGAACGGAAATCAATCCGTGAGTCAATATGACCGGAATCCGGTCTTCATCGTACGGCTCAAGCAAATAAATGCCGGAGTTCTCTGCGCGCTCTCGCGCATTCAGAAACCCCGCCAAACCGGCAATCACTTCATTGCTCCCAGCGAGCAGAATTTCCAAAGGAGCCGAAAAATCAGCAGCGAGGGGCAACCGGGTGGAACCTACCTGTACTGTTTCAGTCCGGACCGAATCGTAAATCGACAACTCAACCGTCTTTCCGTAGTCCGCCTCACGAACATTGGAAACCGCCAGGGTGACAGGAACATGCATTCCTTTGAGGGGGAAAAACTCCAATTCTTCGGCTCGCTCTTCAGTTTGCTCGCGAATGCCGACAAGGGCGGCGCCGTATCCTTTCCGGCTTCGCTTCTCGATTCCTTTTCCTCTGAGTGAATCTGCTGAAATGGCCCGATCAAAGAAATCAGCTTCGAAATCGGAATCTTTCCCCAGAACGATATGATAGGCCTCCCCGTTGCAGGCGAAGCTATAGGGTGCGCCACCAAGTCGCCTTGGATCTCTGGACCAAAGATCGGCGAAACGGGCAAGGGAGCGATTGTGCAGATCAACGAGGATGTTCCGGCAATGTTCGTTCACGCCGGAATGGCTTGAGGCAACATGCTCTCTCGCAATGACCGCTGACGCCAGATAACAGCCTGCGGCATCCCCCTTACGCCCGAAGGTTTCGTAGCGACGGCCCTGCTTAAGCAGCAGTTCGCATTCTTCCCCTATTTTATGAAGATCATCGGAATGTTCCTCCAGTAGAGAAAGCTCGCGAAGTTCCTTCGCGGATTCAATCCCCCCCTTCGTTACAGCTCCGCGGTTCGTGGATACTTTGACAGTCGAGCAGGAACTGCCAATCATCGCGCCGGTCAGGGCGAGAATGGAAACGTAGAGCCTGAAGCTGCCCGGAAGGAGAATGCTGTGTTTCTTTTTCATTCCGATCTGGTACAGGTCATGTTCAAGCAGGTAGGACCGTTCATCAAGTACAGAAATGCCTCTCCTGTTCCATGAGCGAAACCTGCACTTTCCTACTATTCAGGCGCGTCCAAATTCAGGCGCGTCCAAATTCAGGCGCGTCCAAAACACCCATGCGGATGGCCTCCCCCCGATTCATCAAATCCGATCTCGTCAAATGTACAAACTCATCTGAGTTCCCGGCCTGCTCAACGCTCACTTGAATCCCGTTCCCGGAAACATTTCCGAACAGCATGGCTGCCGCCACATCTCCCGCATCCCGCCCACTCGCGATTCTCACCATACCGTTCAAGGGCGCAATTTTCGTGCCGTCGACCAGATACCACTGCCTATCGATAAATACTTCGAAAACCGCGTGAAAGTCCTGTGGCTGCAACCGATAGGCATAAACGGTCACATATCTTGCCGGAATATTCAGGGCCCTGCAAAAGGCGATTCCCAAATGGGCGAAGTCACGACAAACGCCGACTCGATCAATGAATGTGTCAGCCGCTGAGGACTGTTCAATGGAAGTGCCTATCTGATAGGAAATATTCTGAAACAACCACTCTTCTATGGCCATGGCCACGTCAAAAGGCCCTTTTATACTTCCGAACAAATCAAAGGCAGCGGTCCTCATTCGATCTGACGGCACATAACGGCTGGGAAACAAATAGGGGATTCCCGCTTCGTCCATCGCTTCGATCGACTGAAACGGAATCTTCGAAATCTCAACGGTGTTGAAAACAGGCTCAATCTCAGCCTCATAGGTGACGGACACCTCGGAGGAGTCTTCCACGTGCCATTTTAAGATGCGGCTTCCAACCGTTCCTACCTCCAATTCCCGAAGCCTTTCCTGCGGCTGCGTCCAGATTGATTCAGAGAGAATTTTCTGACCACCCAACCGGCTGCAGGCAATCGAAAAAAAGAATGTCGTCGGACCGTAAACCTGGTAGTAGAGGTCACTTCGAAGCGCCAGTTTCATTCTTTCTCCAAAGCTTCAACTCGTTCCACATCCACCTCCACAAAAAGAGCTTGCTTCCCACTTCCCAAAAAGATCCCTCGAATCGGCTGAACGTCGAAGTAGTCCCGCCCGTGGCAAATCTTGATATGCTGGTCTCCGGGAATCGTGTCGTTGGTAGGATCGAATCCGACCCAGCCACAGGCAGGGGCCCAGGCTTCGATCCAGGCATGCGACGCATCAGCACCTTGTAACTTTTCCTTCCCCGGAGGCGGCAGTGTCTCGAGATACCCGCTGACATATCGCGAAGGAATGCCAACGCCGCGCAAAGCGGCCAGCATCACGTGGGAGAAATCCTGACAAACGCCCTTTCTCTTTTCCATCACCTCAGAGAGAGCGGTGCTGGTCCCCGTCGCTCCCGGGGTGTAGTCAAATTCCCTGTAGACCCGGCTCATCAAGTCATGCACCACCTCCATGACATCCTTCCCCGGGGAAAGAGAAGGCTCCATGAACTCACGAACACTGCCCAGAAAAGGGCAGGCACGGGTCGGGAGAATATAGTTCCCGAGAAGGATTCCGGTCTGGTCGGTCGCCCGGTGAAATTCTTTGAGATCTTCCCAACCAATCTCCCCGGACGGAAGGGCCGGCGATGCCTCCTCCTTGCGCACGACCATATCCGAGATCACGTCGAGTGATTCGTGGGAACTCTCGATGGAAAAGTAATGCACTTTATTTCCGAAATAGTCCTTTCGCTCCGATCTGAAATCGGGCTCCGGAAGAACCGTTAAAGAATGGCTTTCGGTTTTCTGATTTTCATCCTGCCTCGCCGCCAGGTGAGCATAACTGTGACAGAGATCAATCCTTCCGGAATACTCGTACACTGTGCGATGTCGAATTCGGTATCGACGATCAGCATTACTCATAAGATAGTCCGGTTAGCATGGCTGAAATAGGATTTTGTCAGGTGGTCGCTGAGCGCATTCAACTGCGCACCGAGCGTCTCAAGATCCTCCTCCGCATAAGTTCTGATCGCCCCGGTATCGTCCCCATCACGCTCCAGCCTCTCGCAAAAGGAAAGCAGGTGTTCGCGGGCCGGCTCAATCAATTCCCCGGGATGAGTAAAGCCCACCGGCTCGGGAAGCTTGGCAAATACCAACTGAAGCCGTTCCAGAAGAAACAGGAGCGAGCGCGGATAATCACTCTCTCCGAGAAGAAGCCTCGCCATCGGTCCCGTTCTCGGTTCCTTGCGATAAGAGCTCTGGTAGGTTCCGAGACTGTCCGAGATGAACAGGATTGATTCGTTTAAAAGAGATTCAATGGACTCTGGGGAAGCGTTGCTCACATGAAACGAAAGGAGTTTGACCGTATTGACAGCCCGCTCAATCCGCCGTCCTGCATCCAGCATGATCCACCCGTGATCTCTCGTCATACTGTCGAGATTCATTCCAAGGAAAGCGGCCAGATTGAGTTGTAGAGATTCCAGGGGGGAGGCATAACCAAAGACGCTCCGGGCATTCTCCGTGTTGTCGGACCAACCTTTGCAGATGGATTCAATCGCCAGAATACTGGCCGTTGACCACTGCTCCCTCGTCAGATTCGTATTTCGGCGAAAATTCCGGAGATGGTAGCCAATTCCGGCGGGACAGTCCGACTCCCGCAAAACCATGAGCAGCTTTTCGTCCGCCTGATTTCCAGCATCGAGCAGACCGGTGCATTCATGGAGCGAGAAAAGGGCCTCCAAGAGAATGGACTCATGCTCAATTTCATCCGGAGTGGCATGAGCAAAACCAAGGGTTCGCCCCTGCAGGATTCGAGTCATGAAGCGGGAGATAAAATCAATCCGCTCCGCATTCCGTCCGACCCAGTAGAGATTCTCTGCCGCGTGACTTGTTACCGTCTCCGGACTGGTCAATCGGGATCGTCGCACCTGCTTGGAAATGCGAACTTTTGCGTCGTAGTTCTCATCGAGAACCCAAACGTCTTTGGACTCTCCGGCTTCGCGGGTCGAAACCACAATTCCATCCTCGGTGGTTACCCGGGCCAATCCTCCGGGCATGACATTGGGAACCCCTTCCCGACCACGAAAGGAAAACGCCCGCAAGACCGCACCTCGCGGCACGAGTCCGGAAGAAGTCGAAACGGGAACCGTCGAGAGGGCCAATTCCTCCTGCGCTACAAATCTCTCGGGCTGCGCTTCGATCCGCGACCGAATCTCAGCCAGTTCCGCTTCTGCGAGGCGGCTGCCATAGAGAGTCGTAAAATCGCCATGAGGACCGACACCTTTCACAACCATGGACGACAGATTGGCGAGAACATGCTGTCGCGGAGCAGCATCACCGCACCACCACGTTGCAACCGAAGGAATGAGAAGAGGTTCCCCAAGAAGGAACTGACAAATTTTGGAAAGGTAGGGGAATAATCCGGGGCTTTGCAGGACTTCACATCCGGGGTGACTCGCAATGGCCACATTTCCCCGGCGAAGCGCCTCGAACATCCCCGGGATACCCCGTCCGAATCCCCGACTGGTTTCGAGAGGGTCCAGTTCCCTTCCCGCCGTGTATTTCCAAAGCACGTCGATTTTCTCAAGGCCCCCGATCGTCTTCAACCAAACCTGACCGTTTCGAACGGTGAGATCAGATGGAATGACGCGGAGAATCCCGCAGTAGTTGGCGAGAAAGCTGATCTCGGAATCCGTATCTTCCTGAGTCGCATCGAGAATCGCTACCCGGGCCGAGCTGGAATGCTTCGGTGCACACTCGGCAAGATGATCGAACCACTCGACAAAAAAATGACCGATTCGCCGCACTTTGTTCCGTCGGAACAAGTTAGGAAGAACGGTATTCACGATGGTCCGGTTCTCGAGGGCCAGCCCGGGACCGAAGGGCTGGTCGAATCGATCGTTAAGCGCAAAGACCCTCCCCGAGTGATCTCTCCCGAGGTCAGTCGCAGCCATACCGAGACCGACGCAACTCTCTCTGGGAGGAATGTCATGGAGAGCCCGGAGAAATCCTGGATGCGAAAGAATGATCTGAGGGGGGATCAGCTTTTCTTTGAATAACCGCTGCTGCCCTCCGTAGAGATCGCCAAGAATGGCGTCAAACAATCGCAGACGTTGGGAGACACCCCGCTCAATGGCTTTCCAGTCCTCCTTGGCAAAAACCCATGGAACAGGGCCGAGGGACCAGTTTCCGCTTGTTTCCCCGGCTTCGATGCGATCAGGGCGATAGGCCAGTCCACGCTCTCGCGAGAGACGATGGATTTCCGACTGCCAGGTGGTCAGCCCGTCCGGCCCGTGCCTCTGAATCGAATCGAAGAGGTCCGACCAGCCTGGACGCAGTAACCCATCGTCCCCGATTGCTTCATCGCGACGAGTCGCAAAGGGCTGATAGGTGACGGCGGGGTTGCCTCCGGAAGATGCCGGGGCAGGTTCGACGAGAGCCGTATCCATAGGCTGGAATCTACTCTATCCAGGGCACTTGCAAGCCCGAAGGTGTTCTCAAATCAAGCGTGTGTGGGAATTCCCCAAACTTGTTTTCAGCCGGAATAATCGAAGCCGCCGAGCCGCCGGTAAACGGTTCAAATCTCACGAGACTGCCTGAGGCAACCGCCGCAGCTTCCACGACACCCGGCGTATGCCCCTCTTCCCAGAAGCGCGCAATCCTGCGCGATTCCGCCTCCCTCGCATTCACAGGGAAGGTGTCATAGCTTCGACCACCCGGATGGCTGACGTGGTATACGCATCCCCCGAGTGATTTCCGATTCCAGATATCCACCAAATCGAAGGTCAACGAAGGCTGTGCCGGAATCATCGGATGAAGAGCGGAAGGAGGATCCCAGGCCTTGAAGCGGACGCCACCAACTCGCTCCCCTTCATTGTCAGTCGGATACAGAGGAACTCGTCTCCCGTTGCAGGTGAGAATATGTCGTTCCTCCACCGCTCCTCTCAAGCGGACTTGAAGCCTCTCGAGAGAGGAATCGACAAAACGGGCCGTGCCCTGATTGCTCGCTTCCTCACCGAGAACATGCCAGGGCTCTAAGGCGGTGCGGAGTTCGATCTCGGCGCCTCCCCGAACGACCGCTCCCAAACGTGGAAATCGAAACTCGAGGAAGGGGCGCAGCCATTCAGTCTCAAAAGGAATATTTCCGGACTGCAATTTTTCACAGACATCAGTGATATCATCCCAGACAAAATACGGGAGGAGAAATTTGTCGTGGAGCGTCGTCCCCCAACGCACCGGCTTCTCCCGATATGGATTCTCCCAGAAATAGGCCAGAAGAGAACGAACGAGCAGGCTCTGAACCAGCGCCATCTCGCGATGCGGCGGCATTTCAAACCCGCGCAGTTCGACCAGCCCAAGTTGGCCGGAGGATGAATCGGGAGAACAAAGCTTATCAATACAGATCTCGGCACGGTGGGTATTACCGGTCAAATCAGTCAACAAATGACGCATGATCCGATCGATCAAAAACGGTGGATCGACTCCTTTGTGCAAGGCATCCAGAGCGATTTCCAGTTCAAACATTCGATCGTCCCGCCCCTCGTCGACACGTGGAGCCTGGCTCGTAGGGCCGATAAAAGCGCTCGAGAACAGGTAGGAAAGTCCCGGGTGATGCTGCCAGAACCCGACCAAACTCGCGAGAAGATCCGGCCGGCGCAGAAAGGGGCTGTCCGACGGAGTCGCACCGCCAATCACCACGTGATTCCCCCCGCCCGTTCCGGTATGCTTTCCGTCGAGCATGAATTTTTCGGTTCCCAATCGGGACTCGCGGGCAGCCTGGTAGAGCGTAGATGTATTTTTTACCAGTTCCTCCCAGTTCGAAGACGGGTGAATGTTCACCTCAATCACTCCGGGGTCGGGAGTCACTTTTAAATTCTCGACGCGCGAATCTGCGGGCGGCTCATACCCTTCGATCACGACTTTGATCCCGGTCTTTTCCGCGGCCTCTTCCACAGCCGCCAGCAACACGAGGTAGTGTTCGAGGCAGCTCGTCGGAGGCATAAATACATGAACGCGACCGTCCCGGTTCTCCGCACAGAGAGCGGTTCGGGGGATCCACTTCCCATCATAGCTGTTTCCGGACTCACGGGTTCGATAGGGGGCGAGCGGATCCGCGGCAAGATCCGGAATGTCCGTCTCCATCGGGGAACGAATTTCCACGATATCTTCTTCGGTCGCTTCCCGAATGGAATCCAGCGGAAGCCGCAATCCAATGGAGGAAGCTCCCGGAATCAGGAAAAGGCTTTCCCGGCGCAGCTTCCATTTCGCACCGGTCCAGAGACCAGTCGCATCGTCCATAAAGATCGGAAGCAGGCTTCCGGTCGGCACATTCAGTCCCCGCTCCTCCAACTCAGCCAGGGTCCTCCGCTCGAGGGAGTCTTCTTCGCTGGCAACTACCGGATCCTCGAAGGTCGGCAATGCCATTGCCTTCCACTGATAGTAATAGGCATCTTCGAGAGCAGGAGACACGAGATCGGACGGAATCCGGAGAGCTTCCGCGATAGCTTCCAGAAGCTTGCCCGGCTCATCGTATCCGTACTCACCGGCGATTGCAGGATCGGCCTGCAGTTCCGGCTTCTTCCAAAGGGGCTCCCCGTCTTTCCTCCAGAAAATCCCGTAGGCCCAACGGGGAACCAGCTCTCCCGGATACCATTTTCCCTCCCCGACCCAGATCAGGCCGCCGGGGCCAAACTGGTCCCGGAGTCGAAATGCCAACTCCATCGCGAGCTCCCGCTTTCGAGGGCTGTCAGCGGTCGTGTTCCATTCCGCCCCTTCCATATCATCTATGGAAACAAAAGTGGGTTCCCCTCCCATCGTGAGACGAACGTCATTGGATTCGAGTTTGACGTCGACCCACTTCCCCACCCCATGAATGGCACTCCAGGTTTCGGTAGAATAAGGTTTCGTAACTCTGGGATCCTCGTGAAAACGCCGTACCGAATTCTCAAAGGAGAACTCACACTCACAGTCCTCGACTCCTCCGGAGATGGGGGCGGCGCTACTCGGTTCCGGAGTACAGGCCAGCGGGATGTGCCCCTCGGTCGCCATCAGGCCGGAGGTCGGATCCATCCCAACCCAGCCGGCTCCGGGAAGATACACTTCCGCCCAGGCATGAAGATCTGTGAAATCAGCCTCTGGGCCCGACGGTCCCTCGATCGGTTTTTCATCCTCCACCAACTGCACGAGATAGCCGGAAACGAAGCGGGCTGCCAAACCGATTCTACGAAGGAGCTGGACCAACAGAAAGGCGGAATCACGGCAGGACCCTGAACCAAGACGCATGGTCTCCTCGCAGGTCTGCACCCCGACTTCGAGACGTAGTTTGTATTCGACCATCGACTGCACTTTCTGATTGATTCGCACCAGGTAATCAATCGTCCTGGGGTTGCCTTCCGGCTTCAGCTCGTTCGCAAGATGATCCAACCCTTCCGCCTCATCGGAGATTCGAAGGTAGGGGCTCAGCTCCGTTTTGAGAGCCTCATCATAGAAAAAGGGAAATGTCTCGGCGTGCTCTTCCAGGAAAAAATCAAACGGATTGATCGTCGTCATTTGAGCGATCAGATCGACGACGACTTCAAACTTCTTTGTCTTTTCAGGGAAAACGAGTCGGGCGAGATAGTTGCCAAACGGATCCTGCTGCCAGTTGAAGAATTGCTCCCCCGGCTCAACGCGCAGCGCAAAGGAAAGGATGGGAGTGCGGCAGTGGGGTGCGGGCCTCAGACGAATCACCTGCGGGTGCACAGTGATCTCCTGATCGTATTCGTAAGTGGTTCGGTGACAGAGGGCAACTTGGATGGACATAGGAAAAGAGGTCCCTCGTGGGGGGGAATACCGGGGAACTCACCTTACGTTGAGCAAATCCAATGCCAAGAGCTTCGTACAGATGCGGCGGAACGGAATCTTTCGGCTTACCTGAACGTTCAGCCATACTTCCACGCGATCAACGGAAGGACGGTCACCATCACCACCAGAGCGAGAAGCAGCCCCATCTTGACGTAGTCGATGAAGCGGTATCCACCCGGGCCCATCACGAGGACATTGGCGGGATGGGAAATCGGACTGGTGAAACTCGCGGAAGCAGCCATTGCCACCGCCATCACCACCATCTGCGGCGGCATGTCGAGTGCAGCCGCGGCATCCATGCCGATATGAGCCATAATGAGAACCAGGGCCGCTGTGGGAACAATCGTCGTCGCCAGCGCGGTCATCAGATAAAGACCGATGATAATCCCCCACATGCCGAATGGCCTTGCCACAGTCGCGACACCCTCTGCCAGCCAGGCTGCCGCCCCGGTGTCTTTCATCGCGGCACCCAGCGGAATCATACAGGCAATCAGGAACACCGACTTCCATTCGATCGCCCGATATGCCTCCTCAATATCGAGGCACTTCGTAATGATCATCAAAGTAGATCCCGCGATCGCCGCAATCGCAATTGGCAGCCAACCAAGCAGAACCGTAATCACGACAGCAAGCATGATTGTTGCGGAGAGAGCGGCCCGAACTGGCGATACCTTTTCCGAAGCCTCATACGCAGCCCGGGAAAGAACGAGAAAATCACGATCGGAGGACAATTCCTCCAGCTTTTCATACGGTCCCGAGAGCAACATCGCATCGCCGAACTTCAGGCGGAAATTTCTCAAGTGGGATCCGTACGACTTTCCCCGCCTCCAGATCGAAAGCACGGTAAGGCCATAGCGATTTCGGAAATCGAGTTCGCGCAGCGTATTTCCCACCAGAGAACTCTGCGGCGACAAGGTGATTTCGGTGTAGCCTTCATTAGGAATCGCGGAGAGACCTTTGCCCCTTTCGGACTCAAGAAGTTCCAAGGACTGCAAACCCTGCATGAGTTTGATTGCTTTCCTGCCACCGTGGACCAGCAACTTGTCGCCCACTTCGAATTTCTCTTCAGCATCTGGAAAAAAGATCGATCCTGACTTTCTGCCGATTCCAATGATCCGCATATGAAGGGCATCGCCGATTCCGCTTTCGGCAATTGTAAGCCCCACGAGATGGGATTCCGCAGGAATTTTCAGCTCAAGCAGCGAATCAGATTCGCGATAAATCTGATCAATACTTTCCTCACTGATGACGGTAACGGTCGCGAAATCAGTCGAACCGGTCACGTATTCCATGGATTCCTTCTTCATCTCGATCTGAATCGAATCACCCGCACGAAGAACGTAGTCAGCAAAGGGTCCCCGGGAGATTTTCCCGTCCCGGCGAATCGTGATGATATGTCCACGATATCGCCTCCCGAAATCGGCTTCGGCGACCGTGAGCCCCTCAATCTCGGCCCCTTCCTTGATCGTCGCTGAGAGCAGAACAAGACGATTGAGAGAAAGCAGCTCCACAATCTCCGAACCGGAAGCCATTTCAAAGGCCTGCCACTGAATGAAGTCACGAAAATCCTCTACCCGTCCCTGTACTGCCAACACATCACCGGAAGCGAGGACAAACTCTCCATCCACTCCGATAATGGACTGTCCATCCCGATCAACCGACTGCACTCCCAATCCCAGGATCACGCCGAGACCGGACTGGCTGAGCTCCTGCCCATCGAGAGGAGAATCTTTCGAAAGCTTGAGACGAAAACGATACTGATCCAGATCATGGGAAAAGCGGAACGCATCGCCGACATCATCCGTCGGCAGCTGAAATCCCTCCGGCATTTCTTTTGGTAATATGTGCTTTCCAATAAAGGCGACAAAAAGCGAACCAAGAACCAAGGCCGGCAGACCGATCGGGGTAAACGTAAAGAGCGAAAACGGTTCGTGCCCGGCCTGCTCCAGTGCTTGCGCCGCGACCAGGTTGGGAGGCGTTCCCACCATCGTTGTCAATCCACCTAACAAAGTGCCATAGGCCATCGGCATAAGTAGGCGTGAAGGGGAAGTTTCGGTTCGGCGCGCAATGTCCATAACGACGGGGAGCATCAGGGCCGCCACTCCGATGTTGTTCATGAATGCCGAGAGGATGCCTCCCGTCATCATGATCACAATGATCATTCGCGACTCGTTTGTTCCGGCCATTTTCAGGACCTGCTTCCCGATGATGTCGGCCACGCCCGTAGCACTCAATCCGGCACTGAGAATAAACATCGACCAGACCGTCACCACCGCCGGATTACTGAACCCGGAAAGCGCTCCCTCCAGAGACACAAATTCTCCCACCGCCAGCGCACTGAGGACTAACAAAGCCACCACATCCATTCGCAGCTTCTCGGTGATGAAGAGCACCAGGGAAACGGCGAGAATCAGGAGAACAGCGGCGATATCAAATGTCATAAATGAAGGCAGGATCTTGACGCGGCAGAAACTTTTTGCCTAGTTTTTTCCTCGCTTTCGGGAAGCCCGAGGTTGTTTGGTGAGTATTCACAAGGCGCTGTTCTTTTTGTCATCGAAGGGTTCCCCATCCAAAGGGAATCACTCCCCTCGTTTACGTCCCATCCTGATCTGGTCAAAGGCCTGCCTTCTCCTTCAGGGTAGTGAGCATGAAGCTCATGATCTATCTTGGGGGCCTGCTCGTTTTTCTCTCTCTACCTGTTTGGGGAGCCCCCCTCAAAACCGGCTTCGCCGAGGCGGACATCTCCCCCGATATCGGGATGGAAAGACCCGGAGGTTACGGGAAAGGCTACCACCAGAAGTTTCACGATCCCTGCAAAGCTCGCGCCGTCGTCTTTGATGATGGGGAAAAGCCTGTCGCTCTCGTAGGCCTCGATGCCTTGCTCATCATCGAACAGCACGTCGCCGAAGTTAGAAAGCGCGTTGCCGAAAAAACGGACATCCCACCGGAAGCCATTCTGATCGGAGCCTCTCACTCTCACTCGTCCGGTCCGACCGGTATGGTGGTGCCGGGAGATTTCGATCATGCCGATGAGTTGGTGCAGGACCTGGCCTACGAACAGTCGTCCTCCGCCGATCCTGTTTACGTCGCCCGAATGATCGACGGGATTTGTTACGCTATTATTCATGCCTGGGAAACAAGGGCCGAACAGGAGATCGGCTTTGGGCGGGGCGAGGAAGGAGATGTCAGCTTCAACCGGAGATGGCGCATGAAAAACGGCCTCACTTTCACCCACCCGCGGTACGGAAATCCGGAGGCCATCGAAACCGCAGGCCCCATCGACCCGGAAGTCGGGGTGATTGGTGCCTGGAACGAAGAAGGGAAATTGACCGGATGCGTCGTGAACTTTGCCTGCCATGCCACGGCAAGCCCTCCTGGAATTTCTGCAAATTGGCCCTGGGCCATGGAAAAAGTGATTCGCGGCGCTTTCGGTGATGATGTCGTGGTCGTGTTTCTGAATGGCAATTCCGGTGACGTGACCCAGGTCGACAATGCCTCCCCCTTTCGTCGCATCGGTGGCGATTCGGATGCCCTCCGAGTAGGAGGCAGCGTCGGAGCCGAAGTAGTCAAGGTGCTGGTCGGACTGAGCCCGACGGCCCGAACGACAGAACTGACACTCGATCATCGCCGGGAATTTCTCTCTATCCCCCGCCGCAAACCGTCCCCGCAGCGCCTTGCGGCCTGTCTCGACCTGGTGAAAGAAAAGCCAACCGAAGCGAAAGCGATCAATGACTGGATCTGGGCGAAAGAAATCGTCCTGCTGGATGCATTGATTCAAAAAGAGCCCGTCCGACAGGTAGAAGTACAGGCAATCCAGGTGGGGCCGGCCGTTTTCATCAGCAATCCGGCGGAGTATTTCTGCGAATTCGGACTCCAGCAAAAAGAAGGGTCGAAGTTTCCCTTCACCTGGCCGGTCAGTCTTGCCAACGGCTGCGTTGGATACGTTCCCACCACGGAAGCGTTGGGGCCCAAAGGCGGCGGCTACGAGACTCGACTCACCGCCTACAGCAATCTGATTCCCGAGGCAGGCGATCAAATCCGGGACAAGGGAATCGCCCTGGCCAACGAGCTCACCCCGGATGCCCCACCGGAACCCGACCCGGCCCCTGCTTTCACCGACGGTTGGCAATACGGAAGTGTTCCTCCCGAACTGGAATAGAAGCCGACCGCCCTCTACACCATCCTTTCCCAGACACCCATGAACCTCACTCCCCCCTTTCGACTCCTCCTCATTCTGACCGCCTTGCTCTGGCTGGTTTCTCCCGCCCATGCCGATGATACCTGGAAGGCCGGCTCCGCCTCTGTCGTCATCACGCCGGAACAGCCCATGTGGATGGCCGGCTACGGCGGACGGGACGCCCCTGCCGCGGGCAAACGAACCGATCTCTACGCAAAGGCACTGGCCCTCGAAGACGCGGAAGGAAACCGGGGTGTCATTCTGACCATGGATCTCGTCGGAATCGGCCGGGATTTCGCCCTGACACTCACCCAGGAACTAAAGGAGAAACACGGGCTGGATCGTTCCCGGATTGCTCTCTCAACATCGCACACGCACAGCGGACCGGTCGTCGGAAAGAACCTCGGCCCGCTCCACTACTGGTCCGTTGAACCGGAGCAGCAGAAACGGATCGATGCCTACGTGGTCACGCTCCGGGAAAAACTCGTCGCGCTTGCGGGAGAGGCGCTTGGCAGACTTACTCCGTCCCGCCTGCAACATGGGAGCGGGAAATGCACCTTTGCCGTGAACCGGCGCGAGAACAAACCCTACACCGAAGTTCCTGCGAACCGGGAAAAGGGGCTGCTGAAAGGACCCGTTGACCACGACGTCCCCGTTCTCAGTGTTCGCGACAGTGAAGGAAATTTGACGGCAATTCTCTTTGGCTATGCCTGTCACGCAACGGTGCTGCAAGCGAGCGAATGGAACGGTGACTATCCCGGCTACGCGCAGGCGGAACTCGAAGAGCGGTATCCGGGAGCTGTTGCTCTCTTCTGGGCCGGATGTGGAGGTGACCAGAATCCCCTGCCGAGAAGTGAAGTGCCGCTTGCGGAGCAATACGGGGCCGAACTTGCCCTCCGCGTCAGTGATATCATCAAGGCGCCCATGGAGGAGCTGAAACCAGGGCTCTCGACCTCCTTCCGCGAGATTGCGTTACCTTTGCAAAAAGTGCCAACAGCAAAAGAACTCGCGACGACCGCGAAGTCGACGAACCGCTTTGAAGTGGCCCGATCCAAATACCTTCAGAGAAAGTTGAAGGATCAGGGAGCGATCCATGACACCTACCCGTTTCCGATCGGGGTCTGGAACCTCGGAGGCACCGTTGACTTCGTCTTTCTCGGCGGAGAGGTCGTGATCGATTATGCTCTTCGCTTGAAGCAGGAGCGGAAAGGGACCCATACCTGGGTTGCCGCCTATTCCAATGATGTCATGGCCTACATTCCTTCGCTTCGAGTGCTGAAAGAAGGAGGCTATGAAGGCGGCGGTTCGAATGTCTACTACGGCCTCCCCTCGCTCTGGGCGGAGTCCGTGGAAGAGGTGATCATCAAGGGCGCTGCAGAAACGAAGTAGCCGAATCTGGATAGATTCAGCTTCCGGCAGCTTTCCTTTCGTTGACCAAGCGGAAGGTCTCAGGCGCTAGTAGGCCTCCACCATCGCTCCATCGATGAGCACATTCTGCCCACTCACATAGGCATTTGCCCCGGAGCAGAGAAAGGTCACGATGCGTCCGAATTCGGCGGGTTCGCCATATTTGCAAAGTGGAATGGAGGCTTGAGATTTCTCGCGCTGCTCGTCGTAGGTGAGGCCGTCCCGCTCCGCCCAGATCGTATCGAGTTGCTCAATCCGTTCGGTGTCAATTCGACCCGGCCCCACCGTATTGACGAGAATTCCTTCCGGGCCGAACTCGCGGGCCAGCGACTTTCCCAGCCCCACCAGCCCTGAACGGAAGACGTTGGAAAGGAGAAGCCCATCAATGGCCTGCTTTGTCGAAACAGAAGTGTTGTTGACGATACGGCCGCCTCCGCCCGCTTTCATGTGAGGAATCGCTGCCCTGATCGCCCGGACATATCCCAGCATCGTGAGCTCAAAAGCGGACTGCCAAGCCGCATCATCGAATTGAGTAAATCCCCCTGCGGGAGGTCCTCCGGTGTTATTGAAGAGAGCCCAGAGACCGCCGAATTCCTCTGCCGTCCGGGCAACCACGTTTTCCACGTCCCGGGCATCCGTAATATCGCCCGCGCTGAAGAGGGGGCGGTTCCCGGTCTCCGCCTCGATGGCACCTGCAGCCTTTTTCAGCTTTTCCTCCGAACGGGCAAAGAGCATGACGCGAGCGCCCTCACGTGCAAATTCCATCGCTACTCCTTTCCCGATTCCTCCACTGGAGGCCATCACGAGAACACCTTTCTGCTGAAGCCCAAGATCCATGTCGAAGGATAGCGGCGGGTTTCCCGTCGACAAACAGGATTTCGCTCAATCTTCGGGAATCCCACAAGATTCGAAACCAGCTTCACAGAATCGCGGCTCACATTTTCTCAATTATGCGACTAATTTGTAAAAAAGTATTGATTATGATAATTATCGCGATAAAATTGGTCCAATTACCACACATTTGACATGATTCCCAGCCCATTCCAAACCGCTCTCCGGCTATCTGCCCATAGACTTCTACCAATCGCCGCATTGGCTTTCCCGGCTCTACCCGTGCTCAGCCTTGATACCGACGGGATCAATGACTACCGGACTGCGGATGGCAGTGGAAACAATCCGGGAGCTCCGAATCTCGGTATCACGGACTCCCCTTTGATCCGGATCGCGACTCCAGGATACGGAGACGCGATCGATCTTCCCCGGGGAGTCGCAGTGGAAGATGAAGGGAACGGAGACGTCGAAGTCGACGAGCAGTCCCTGCCGAGTGCCCGTCGGATCAGCAATTTCGTACACGATCAGGGTTCTCAGGATATCCCCAGCAAGAATGACCTCAATCAGCTGTTCTTTCAGTTCGGACAGTTCTTAAGCCACGACACCGGCCTCAGCGAACCGAACGGGAGCCTCACGACCGGCGCAGGAACCGGGCTATCGGGAAATGAATTTTTTCCAGTCGAAGTGGAAGCAGGCGATCCTGACTTCCTCTTTCCCGAAATCGGACTGACCCGTACGATTTCCAAATCCGCGGCGAGTTCGGCCAGTGGATACCGCGAGCAAATCAACACGATTACCAGCTTCATCGACGGATCGAACATCTATGGTTCCGATTTGACGCGAGCTAATCTCCTCCGCTCTTTCTTCGGCGGAAAAATGAAGGTGCAGGCAGGTCCGGACGGGGACCTGCCTCCTTTCAATACCTTCGGGCTCACCAACGCCAACAATCTCGGCCTACCCGAGACTTCGCTTTTCGCGGCGGGGGACGTCCGTGCTAACGAACAGATTGGATTGACCGCATTTCACACCCTCTTTCTTCGTGAGCACAATCGACTCGCCGACGAAATCGCAGCCTATCAATTTCCCTACGACAATCTTTCCGACCCTGCGATCGACGAAGAGATCTACCAACGCGCCCGGGCCATCGTCGGCGCGCTCCTCCAGAAAATCACTTACCACGAATGGCTTCCCGCCCTTCTTGGAAAGCATGCCCTCAACCACTACGGAGGCTACGATCCCAATGTCGACCCCTCGATCTCCAACGAGTTCTCGACCGCTGCCTTTCGAATCGGCCACACCATGCTGCCATCCGAATACCAAGTCCTCGACGACTTCGGGACCGCCACTCCGGTCGCACTTCAGAACGCTTTCTTCAATCCGGATTTTCTTTCGGCGTATGGAGTCAGCGGGATCATTCGCGGCCAGGCTCTCTATCGGCAGCAGGAACTGGATCGGTTTGTCGTCGACGATGTGAGAAACTTTCTTTTCGGCCCCGGCTTCGGCGGGCTTGATCTCGCTGCGCTGAATATCCAGCGCGGCCGCGACCATGGAATCCCCTCCTATAATGCCGTTCGGGCGGCCTTCGGATTGGGAGAAAGGAACGGATTTGAAGAAGTCACAGGGGACTACGACTCCGCCTTTGATGCCCTCGAACAAGCCTACGGTGCCGGAGCGATCGATGAGCTCGACCTCTGGACGGGCGGCCTCAGTGAGCCTCACCTGCCCGGCTCCAATCTGGGGGAAACCTTCAGCCGCATCTTTGTCGATCAATTTACGCGGCTGCGGGACGGAGACCGTTTCTACTTCGAAAACTCTGACATCTATCCATCACATTTCGTCCAATTGATCTTCGATACCACCCTGACCGATATCATTCGCAGAAACACAACTATCAACGATCACGAGCTCAATGGGTATGCCTTCTACATTCCGGGAGCCGGCTCCGATTTCCATCAAACGGATCTTCGTATCGGCACAGACAAGGCACCTTATCTTCACAAAGGCAATGACATCTACAATCTGTCCGCCGCAGGACAAACCGTCCGCAACCGGGCGCCCCTCCACGGAGCCGGGATCATCCACGTCTCCGTGGAAAACGATGGAAACGCCCACGGAACAACACGGCTCCAGACGAACCGGCTGTCCCGTAAGAAATTCCAAAGCCGCTACATTGCACTTCACGACTACGGGAGAGAGAACATCTCCGCACAAATTGTTTCAGGACAGTTCTACAAGGATCTCGATCCCGGCGAAATCCTTCAAATTCAGAGCCGCGTTCGAGTTCGCAATCC
Organism: Verrucomicrobiales bacterium; assembly: GCA_029213265.1. Classification (GTDB taxonomy): domain Bacteria; phylum Verrucomicrobiota; class Verrucomicrobiia; order Verrucomicrobiales; family DEV007; genus Arctic95D-9. The sequence continues at coordinate 133,087 of JARGNG010000008.1, forward strand.
ACACTACTATCGCCGGTTGAAAGCGAACCTCCTCTTCACTGCCTTTCACGGCGATCACTACGATGCCGGGGATAAGGTGAAGGCTATGACCCGGTTCCGCGGCTATTGATCCCTGCGGAGAGAGGGCTCCAGTAACTCGCGATTCGACAGTGGAACAACACCGCGCCCGACAAAGTCCAGCTTGCCGGCAACGCCAATCGAAACACCGATGATGCGGCCTCCGACGAACGGGCCTCGATCATTGATTCGCACAATCGCACTGCGACTGTTGGCCAAGTTGGTCACCTCCAGTTTCACAGCAGGAACGCCGGTAGCACCAGGAGAGTCGACAGGAGTATACGCTTCATAGAGTTCGAACAATCATTCCCCGCCAAACGACTCGCCGGGGAGCGCGAGTTCTTCGGGGGTGAGTCGTTGGCCCGGCATCCTCGCGGAAACAGCCGTGCCCGGGTGGCTCCCGACGCATGAAAAATTTTGGATTTGAAACTAGCTCCCTAGGTTCTCGATCATGCGACCGAGTTCATCGACGCGCTCCTGCCAATGCTTCTGGCGCTCTTTCATTTCGCTGACGACTTCTACCGGCGCACGAGTCACAAAATTTTCATTCGTGAGCTTGGAATTCACCTTCTTGATTTCGTCTTCTGCTTTCGCGAGCTCTTTCCCGAGGCGATCCCGCTCCGCATCGAGGTCGATCAGACCATCCAGGGGGAGATAAATTTTCCCGATCCCGGTCAGGGCTGTCGGAATACCCTTTTCCGCTTCGAATCCCGACTCCAGAGTTATGCCGCCGGCTCCGACGAGTTGCTGGAACACGTCAGTCTCCTCGAAGCCCTCTTCGGGATCAATGATGAAAGCAACCTCCTTGTTGGCGGACAGACCATATTCAGCCTTCAGATTTCGGGCCCGGCTGACAGCTTCGTAAATCGCTTTCACTTTTGCCTGCGCCTTCTCCACCACAGCATCATCCAGGTCCGCGAGAGTGGCCTCCGTCGGAACCGGAGTCTGCATCAAAAATTCCGGATCCCCTTCTTCACGGAACCGGAGATTTTCCCAGAGCTGCTCCGTAATGTGAGGCATAAAGGGATGCAACTGGAGCAGAACCCGTTTCAGAACAAGATCCATCGTTGCCACGGTAGACGCTCTCAGAGCGGGATCGGCATCTTCCGCAAAAGCCCCTTTGGAGGACTCCAGATACCATGAGCAGTAGTTACTCCAAAAGAAGTCGTAAAGCAGCTGGGACAGTTCGTTAAAACGGTAGTCCTCGTAGGCTGCCGCCATTTCCTTTTCCAGCTGATCGAGTTTCGCCAGAATATCGATGGAATAGATCGACAGCGCGGCGGGATCAAATTCTCCGCTCCCCTCCTGCATCTGGCGATAGCGCGCCGCATTCCAGAGTTTGTTGGCAAAGTTCCGGCCTTCGACCACTTGCGGGTAGATCTCCTTGCCGCCTTCGTTCGCGATTTCAAAGCGAATATCCGCACCGAGCGGAGCCGTTCTCATGACCGCAAAACGGAGAGCATCCGCTCCATACTCAGCAACGATGTGAAGAGGATCCGGAGAATTTCCGAGGCTCTTGGACATCTTGCGTCCCCGGCCGTCACGCACGATTCCGGTGAAGTAGACATTCTTGAACGGCAGTTCCCCGCGCCAGCGGTAACCGGCCATGATCATCCGCGCGACCCAGAAGAAAAGAATCTCCGGTGCGGTCACGAGGTCCGTCGTCGGATAGAACTTTTTCTCCGTCGCAGAGGGTTCCTCATCACAATTCGTCATCGTTGCGAAAGGCCAAAGCCAGCTCGAAAACCAGGTGTCGAGTACGTCTTCATCGCGCACCCAGTTTTCCTCGTCGGAAGGCGGCTCGATGCCTACATAGAGATTGTCCCCCGCGCCGTCGGCATCGAGGCTCTCCATCGCCTGCAATTCGTCCGCTTTCTCCTTCCGGTACCAAACCGGAATCTGGTGTCCCCACCAGAGTTGACGACTGATGCACCAGTCCTGAATGCCACCCATCCAGTGAGCGTAGGTTTTCTTCCAACGCTCCGGGCGGAAACGAATTTCATCGTTGGCCACGGCAGCGGCGGCCTCCTTCACGCAAGGGTATTTCAAAAACCACTGCATCGAAATACGTGGCTCAATCGGGACATCAGCACGCTCGCTGAAGCCCACGTTGTTTTCGTAGTCCTCCACTTTCACAAGCTGGCCCATTTCCTCCAGCTTTTCGGCAGCTTTCTTGCGAGCTTCAAAGCGATCCATTCCCTCGAACTCGGGGCCGGCATGCTCATTCAGCGTTCCGTCCGGGTGAAAAACGTCGATAATCTCGAGGTCGTTTTTCATTCCGATATCAAAGTCGGCTTTGTCGTGTGCCGGAGTTACCTTGAGCACGCCGGTTCCGAATTCCGGATCGATGTGTTCGTCAGCCACCACGGGAATTTCCTGCTCGGGGAAAGGACGAATCACCTTCTTGCCGACAAGGTCCGCGTAACGTTCGTCTTTTGGATTCACGGCAACCCCTGTATCGCCCATGAGCGTTTCGGGGCGGGTCGTTGCGATTTCAACCCAGCGATCTTTTTCACCCGCCACTTTATAGCGCATGTAGTAAAGCTTGGACTTCTGAGGCTTCATGATGACCTCCTCGTCGCTCAGAGCCGTGAGCGATTTCGGGCACCAGTTCACCATCCGCTTGCCGCGGTAGATCAGGCCTTCCTCAAAAAGGTCGACGAAGATTTTCGAGATCCATTTGGAATACTCTTCGTCCATCGTGAAGCGCTCACGCTCCCAGTCACAGGAACAGCCGAGACGCTTTAACTGCTCGATAATAATTCCGCCGTGCTTTTCTTTCCATTCCCAGACCTTTTCCAGAAAAGGTTCCCGTCCCAGATCGCGACGGGTCTTCTTTTCCTCCCTGCGAAGCTTCTGCTCCACTTTCGACTGGGTGGCGATTCCGGCATGATCAGTCCCCGGAAGCCAGAGCACGTCTTTGCCCTCCATGCGGGCGCGGCGGGCGAGAATGTCCTGAATCGTGTTGTTCAAGACGTGCCCGAGATGCAGAATCCCTGTCACATTGGGAGGAGGGATGACGATCGAATAGGACTCGCTCTCCCCGTTTTCGTCGCCGCGGAAGCACCCTGCCTCGACCCAGCGGTCGTACCACTGAGTTTCCACTTCGCCGGGTTGATAGCCTTTCGATAGTTCTGTTGTCATGATGTTTCCCCCGTTAGCAGGAGGGCCGAAACTATTTGTTGCCTGAGTGCCTTTGTAAAACTGAAATCCCGATTTCGACGATTGCGTTTATCTGCGGGATCGACTACTTTTCCTGCTCTGAATCCGTCGATTCTCCTCCGGCAACACCACCCATGCGATCCCTCGCACGAAAATATTGTCCCACCACACAGGTGAAAGACGCCCTGACATCGGGGCTTCTTTTTGTTGTTACGACTGCGCTCGTCCTGATTTCAGGCACGGCTCAGGCCAAAGACTGGCAGGTCTACTCTCTCGGTGGGCGGGAATATGTTTCCGACGACAATGTCGCCAAGTTTTACGGTTTTCAGCGTTTCGCGAAGGAAGGTGACAATCGGATTTTCAAGCATCCCCACCTGGTGATGACGTGGAAAATCGGCTCGCAGTCGATTTATGTGAACAACATCAAGTTCAACCTGAGCTTCCCTGTCGTCGACAATGGAGGAAAGGCAATGCTTTCGACGGTCGACCTCGCCAAGCTCGTCGATCCCGTCGTGCGGCCCAGCTACATCAAGAAGCCAATCAACTTTGACACCGTCGTGATCGATGCCGGTCACGGTGCCCACGATTCCGGGGCAATCGGCCCTTACGGGCGCGAAAAGGACTACGCTCTCGATATGGCGCTGCGCCTGGAGAAGTCCCTTCAATCAAAAGGCTTCAAAACACTTCTCACCCGCCGGACCGATACCTTTCTCACGCTGGGGCAGCGGGTCGCCATCGCCAACGGGCAACGCAATGCGATTTTCATCAGCATGCATTTCAACTCTTCCGGTTCCCGCGATGCGAACGGGATCGAGACCTATGCGCTCGCCCCTCAGGGAACCCGCTCCACCAATGGAGGCAGCCCCTGGAGCTCCCTTCTCAGCGGAAACCTCCGCGATGCCGAGAACATTGCCCTCGCCACCGCCGTTCACGCACATGTCATTACCGACCTCCGTTCGGTCGATCGCGGAATCAAACGGGCCCGTTTTAACGTCCTCCGTGGTATCAACAAGCCCGCCATCCTTTTCGAAGGCGGCTTCGTCACGAACAAATCCGAAGGCAAATTGATCGATGATCCGGCTCACCGCCAACGCATCGCTGATTCCATCTCAAACGCGGTCGTGAAATTTCGCACGGCAGTCGGAAGCAAAAAGTAAGCCGGTTACTTTTTCGGAGATACCATCCACACCTTCGGTGTGCGCACACGCGGCCGGACTTCCCCGCTTGCAATGAGGAAGCCATCATTCCAGGCCTTCGCCTCGGTCGTGACTTGATTTTGCGGAGCCTCCCCCCCTTCACTCCACGAATCCGTTCCCGGATCATACCACAACACGGTCTTCGGAAAGCCGGGGTGATCATCCTTCAGTTCATCGGAGCGTGCGAACAACGAGCCATCGGCCCCGGCGGGAACCACGATCTTCCCGTTTCCCAGCCAACTCGCCGTTCCCGCAGCCATCGGTTTCGGAAGATTCGCTTTTTTCTCCCACCCCGAATCGGGTAGGAAACGATACATACCTGCCAAAAATTCGACCTCGCCCGAGGCGTCGAGATTTCTACCTCCCAGCAAATAGAGAGATTCCGAATCGGAAACCAGCGATCCAAAAGCAATCGGGCCACCGGGCCACGAGGAAACAGGTTCCCAAACTAATTCTTCGGGCCGGTCTTTTTTGGACCAGTCGAGCCGCAAACACGTCGTCGTAGCCGTCTCCAGACCGGAGCCGGTCTGCCCACCGGCAACATAGATCGAATCACCAATCATGGTCGAAGAGGCGTAGCAAAGCGCCGTCGGCAGGGAGGGAAGAGTAACCGTTTCGACTTTCCCCTCCCTAAGCGAGAGCAGAAACACATCGGCATAGACCTTTTCCGCATCATTTCCTCCGATACAGATCAAGCCCTCCGGGACGGAAACCGTGGTTCCATATCCAAGCGGACGAGGCAATACTCCGACAGCACTCCATTCCGGGCTCCCCTCCCCGAGTGGGAGAGCATAGACGGTATCGTGCCAAATCTTTTCATTCTCCCAAACCGGCCTGGGAAAATTCGCCCCTCCCGCTACGAGAAGAGTTCCGTTGTGAATCCCCACATACGGGCCGGCCACACCGAGCTCGGAAGGGAGATCCGGTAAGGCAGTCCAGACCAGTTCCCCCGCCGCGACAGTGAGCGTCACAGCGAGGATGACCAAGACAGAGAGAGCCGGAGAGCGCATCACCCGCGGACGGCATGAGATACCACGCCATTTCTGATATCAAAGTTCACGCGGTTCGGGCGGAGATCCTTCGTTGCGGGCTGCAACTGCCCATCGACCCGGACGACACGAGGCTCCAACCCGCGCGACCGGGCGAGCGCCTCCGCCTCATACAAGCCCATTCCGAGATAGGCAGTATCTTTGTGCGGCAGCTGCGACGCTTTGTGGGGGAGCGGAGGAGGAGGCGGACCGGAAGTCTCGCAGGAAGCGAGCGGGAGAAGGAAAAGCAGGGCAAGCAGAAAGCGATTCATTGTTTGTATCCTACCGATGCCCGAAAGATTCCGTCAAGACTTCGCACGCACCGCATTGAGGACTGACTTGCGGCGATCACCTTCGTTGCGAAGGCGGGCACATGAAATTCAACCCTGTTGAGCCGGAGAGCCAACAGGGTTGGATCACGACATCCCCGCCAGCGGTCCGGTCGAATCGACAAAGCTCTCCTGCTCGATCCCGAGCGAGCGCAGCATCGAAACAAACAGATTCGACATCGGGGTGCCGGCGTCGTAGTGGAGGAAGTGATTGTGCTTCAGCCCGAAGTCTTTGCCTCCCGCAAGCAGAAGCGGGTAGTTCACGTTCTGATGCGTTTTGGAATTACTCGATCCATAAAGGACGAGCGTGCGGTCCAGCAGGCTGCTCCCACTCTCCCCTTCCGGAGTTTCTTTCATGCGCGTGAGAAAGCGCGCCAGATTCTGCGCGAGAAACTGATCAAATTTTCCAATCGCCTCCGGGCCACCCTTTTTCCCGGCCTTGTGAGCGAGGCTGTGCCAGTTCGCCTCCAAGCCAAGACATCCGGGAAAGGTTCGCGCACGGGTCGGCCCGTAGCTCCCCAACTGAAACGCCGAAACGCGGGTGAGGTCGGTTTGATAGGCCAGAAACAACAGGTCGTAGATCGCAGCGATGTATTCCTTTGGAGACTCCGGGTCGGATTCAAGGGCAAGTGCTGAGGCATCGATCTCAGGCAGCGGCACATCGAGCCAATCCCGGGCGCGCTCGACGCGTTGCTCGACCTGCCGAACCGAGGTCTCGTATTCGTCCAGTTTTTCCTGATCCCCTTTGCCGAGAGAATGCTTCAAGGTCTTCGATTGTTCGAGAACTAGATCGAGGATGCTTCCGGAATTTTCCAGGCGAGCCCGGTCGCGTTTGCTCGCATGGTCCTCCCCGAAGAGGCGTTGAAAGATCAGCCTCGGATCGGCCAGGGCCGGAATCGGCTGGCCTTTTGCGGTGTAGGAAAGGGTCGTCGATCGAGTACGCGGGCCGATCCCGCCGTCGGTCGAAACGGTCAGCGAGGCGAGACGGGTTTGCTCCCCAAGGTGACCTGCCACGAGTTGATCGAGCGAGACGGTATTCTTGTAGGTTCCCTGCGCGAGATTGTTTCCCGTCAAAAAGGTGTCGCCCGTATCGTGACCATTCATCGTGCGACAACGCGGATGGGAGAGCCCACGGAAGATGGAGACGTCCTCCATCAGGGGCGCAAGCGGCTGAAGAACATTGGTGAGCTGATAGTCTTTGCCTTTGCCAGTGGGAAACCATCCCCACTGCCGCGATGGATCATCGTCCCCGGGAACCGCGACCCCATAGGGAAACATGACGCAGCAGAGACGTTTCGGAAGATCGGCGCTAGCGGCCTTTTGCGCAGCCGACAACCCGGCCGTCATGCCTTCCATCCAGGGAAGAGCGAGGGTCACTCCCGCTCCTTTGAGTGCGGTACGTCGATCGAGATGCCAGGGCTTTTTCATGTCGGGCTAAGAATCGGTAAAAAGTTCGCTCGTGACAAGATCCACAATGAGGCCCCGCAGACGAAAGCCGTCGCGTTCAAAATCCGCAGTGAGAGATTCGATGGCCTCGCGGTCCGCCAACTCGAGGGAGCGCCCGAGCGCATAGGTCGCAAGGCGTTTCGTCACGGCGCGGGCAAAGTGAGTGCGTCGCTCCCGGAGGAGAAACTGTTTCAAATCGTCGATGCCATTGATTTTCGTCCCGTCGGGAAGTGTCGTGGCGGGATCCAGAGCCGGGCCCCGGGGAACCGATCCGTTCTTTCGAATTCTCATCGCGGCATGGGAACGCGAAAGACCTACTGCATCAAAGTTTTCCAGGGCGATTCCCCACGGATCGATGCCCTCATGGCAACTTCGACAGGATTCCTTTTCCCGATGAACCGCGAGCTGCTGCTTCACGCTGAGACCGGCGAGGTCGGGATTCTCCGGGTTGAGTTCGGGAACATCGGGAGGAGGAGGAGCCGGAGGCGAATCGAGAAGTCGATCGAGAATCCAGAAGGCGCGTTTGATTGGGTGAGAAGCTTCCCCGTTCGAATTGCTGAGGAGAAAGGCCCCCTGACCCAGCAGTCCCCCACGCTGATCGTCCTTCGTCAGAGCAATCCGTTCAAAAGCTCCCGAACGTGGGCGGTTTCTCAAGCCGTAGTGTGTCGCGAGGGCGCGATTTGCCATCGTCCAGTTGGAATCAATCAGTTCGAGACAACTGAGATCACCTCGCAGGATTTCACCAAAGACTTCCCGGGTTTCCTGTCGCATTGCCTCCTTGAGGTCATTGTCGAAGTCAGGGAAAAACTCCGGATTCACTGCGACCCGGTCGAGTCCACCGAGATCGAACCACTGATCCGTAAAACAATTCACAAATTCGGAGGCCCGGGGGTCATTCATGAGACGGGCCGTTTCCTCTGCGAGCGTTTCCGGCTGGCGTAGTTTTCCATTTTCCGCGAGCTTCATCAGTTCTTCATCCGGAGCCGCGCTCCAGAGCAAATAGGAAAGTCGGTTCGCGATAGCGTAGTCATCGCGTGTGTCGACGAGATGGAGAAAGTGAGGCGAGACAAGAACCGCAGCAAAGGTTTCCCGGATCGCCTCGGGGAAAGACTGGCAGCCGGGACGGATTGCCTGGAACAGGCTCACGAACGGCTCCACTTCAGCAGGCTGCACCGGCCGCCGAAAGGCGCGGGGAAGAAACGATTCGAGGGCCGCTTTTGCGGTTTCTTTTTCATCGGCTCCGGAACCGGCGGAACCCAATAAAGCAACATGACTGGGCGGTGGCCAGGTTGTCACAACCGGAGCTTCGTAGCGGACGGATCGGACAACAATGTCGAGGAGGGGCCCTTCCGGAGCGGGAGGAAGTTCAGGAACCGGACCGCCCTTCTTTTTGGGCTTCGAAGGTGGATCCGAATAGCGGCGATGCGGATAACGAAGCTCCTTTCCATCTGCGTCGAAGAAATCCAGCATTACGATGACCCCGTTGAAGTCGACGCCTCCCCCAAATCTCGTTTCACCCGCCTGCGGGAAATCTTCCATTCGCCCTCGAAAGACAAAGGTTTCAGGCTTGTCTGCCGGAGCCCTTATATCGACCTTCCCCACGAGCTTGCGGGGCACGTGGATGATGCCCGGAACACAGCCGAGCCAGACTTCCATGCGGGGAAAATCATTTCCTTCGGGAATCACGGCACCCGCCTCGACCCGGATCTCGAACTCTCCCGTTCGGGGGAACTCGTCCACATCCAGCACAAACTCCGGGTTGATCGGGATCGCTCCACCGTCCTTTTTCCGCGGGAGCCGCCCCACCGCTGTCTTGTCCTGCTGGACGACATGAACTTCCGGTTTTTTCCCTTCGATGATCGCGAGACTGAGTGCCTTCCGGGCGACCGCGAGGTAGGTTTCGATTTGTGTGGGCGAGAATTCCAGGGTGCGGCCGTTATTGAGAAAACCTTCGGGCGAGGTCGGTTCGGGGGGCAATTCGCGGGCATAGTCGAAGCTCACCCCGACCAGGTCCCGCATCGTATTGGCGTATTCGTATCGAGTCAGGCGCCGCGAAGAGACGCGGCCTCCCAAATGGCGAGTCGCCGCAACGACTTCCTCAAGGCCCTCGTTGATCCACGAGGTAAGAATCTGCCGCTCTTCCTTTGTCAGCTGCTTCCCTGCCTTTTCCGGGGGCATTTCCCCAAGATGGATCTGATCCAGCGAATCGTGCCAGGTATCAACGTCGCCTCCCCGGAGAAAATCGGGATTCAACTGATCAAGGCGAAGATCCGCCTTCTGCTTTTCCGGGCCGTGGCAGTCCACGCAGACCCGCTCGAGAATCGGTCGAATTCCGGAATCGAAATCAGTTCCGAGGGAAAGACTTCCCACGGCGAGATTCAGAAGAACGAAGGATGTGACGATTCTGCGCACCCGATACCAATGCCGAAAAAAAACCGACCGTCCAGATGCGTAATGGCGGGGCAACTCCAGCATTATGAAATGGAAGGACCCTGTGCAGAATCGAAAAACCCGCCCCGCCAGCTTAATGTCCATCTTCCATTACCTTTTGCTCTCTGTCTTTCTGTCCGCAGGAATCGGACTTCCCGCGCTCGAAGCGGAGGAGTTGGTCCTCGTTGCAAAGGGCAAAGCGACGGTACCCATCTCGACTTCGCCCGACTCGGGGGAAGAGGAAACGAATCTCGCGAAGGAGTTGGCAACTTAACTTCAGCGAATTTCAGTAGCGGAATTTGCGATGATGGAGGGAGCGCCCGGAAAGGCGATCCACCTTCGGATTTCTTCCGGGGACGAACCTGCCGCCAGCGAGCGGGAGACACTGATCCGGGATGATGCGAGCGTGCCTCCGGACGGAAAGGAGAAAACGGTCACTCTTCCCGTATCAGAGCCCGGCGTCTACCGGATCGACCTTGGGGATGGCCGCGATCTAACCTCGGTGACCTGGCCGGAAGGACAGCGCATGAGCTGGAAGATGGCTCTCGAAGATCACCCTGACAGCATGTCCGGCCGCTGGAATCTCTACTTTTTCGTTCCCAAAGGAACCCGGCGTATCGGGCTCTACTCGGCTACCAGAGGAGGAACTCTGCGCCTTCCGGATGGAACGGACGCACTGAACCTGAAAACCAAAAGTGGAGGGTTCTTCAGTGCAGCCGTCCCGGAAGGCACCGACGGGAAGCTCTGGAAACTCCATCATGTTTCCGGAAAAATCTGCCTCGTGAACGTTCCCCTTTTTCTGGCTCGATCCGCCGAAGAACTGGTGTTGCCCGTCGATTAGGGCGGGCCTCCGGAAAAGATCAGGGACTTCTCCGGTTTTTCCAAAAGACTTCCAGTTCTTCCTTTTTCAGAATCCCGTCTTCGTTCGTATCGATCTGGTCGAACCTCTCTGTCATAGGACCGCGGGCTTCGTCTCTGGAAATGGAACCGTCTGAATTCGCGTCCATCCGCGTAAAAATGGAAGCGGCATCCGGCATTCCCTTCCCGGCGCCTCTTCCGGGACCGCCGCCCCTTCTAGCACCCGCGGCCTGTATTCTTCCTGCGTCCCGGTCGACATCCCAGTGGAGCTGGAACTCCTGTGTGATCGATTTGCACCAGGTATCACCATCGTCACAGGCAAAGTAGGTAACACTCACAAGAAGGGCTTCCTCTGACGAACCTCGATTGACTTCGATCAGGAAATCGCGGGGATCCCGATCCGCTTCGTGCTCCGCTACTTCCTCCGCTTCTGCTGTCGCAGGGGAAACCGCAATGCCCTCTGGAGCTGTGATCGCAAATTTCATCGGCGGAGCCAGGTTGTTCCAATGCACCTGATGAATCGGATCAAGAGCGAAGGAAAGATGGAGTGATCCGTTTCCCTCCCGGAGAAGCGATTTCGGAGCTTCCGCCCTAAGCTTCAGGTAACGCGGATTGTCGCCCGGCCTGGTCGACGTGACTTCAAGAGCCTGGGAGTCAGCCGGACGGGGCACGCGTGGGACCACTCCTTCGGCGATCTTCGACTCCTTTTCGATGACCGGAGGCCCGGTCGTCGCCTCGGTCAGTGTGCCCGCCTTTCCAACCAGCCCTTCCAGATCGGTTCGCAAAGTCTCCGGATCACTCCAACTCCGTGCGATGAGAACTTCCCCCTCCGGAGAAATGACAAATTCGGAATTGTTTCGATCGCCAAAAGCGTGCTTGAGGTCGTTTGCCATCGTATCCGCAAGCCAGGGGATCTTCGTATTCAGTTTCTTCTTTGCGATTTCGATGTGAGCGAGACGTTCCTCAATCGCCACAGGCTGCACAAAGCCATTTTTCTCCGGATGAGCGAGTGATTTGTAGACGTAGAAAAAAACGACTTCTTTGCTTTGGTAATCCTGATAGACCGCCTCCAGACCGGGGACGTTTCGTAGAAAAGGTGGTCATGTCAGACAGCCGAAAACAATGACCCCGTGTTTTCCTTCGAGTAGTTGCCCCAGCGAGACCTCGTTTCCTTTTTCGTCCACTGCGGTCACTTCAGGAAGCGATTTCCCCTGAAGCGGAAGGGAACCTCCTGACTTTCCTTTTCCAGGGCCCTGCCCCAGCAAGGGATGAGCCAGAAAAAGAAGGAGAACGGTAAGCAGGCCGGCTTTCATGACCGATCCAACACCGGGATTTCGAATCGGTTTCGCTCTACTTCCACTGCGATTCCCATTCGGAAAAGCAGGACTCCAGTTCAGACAAAACCCCCGGCTTTGCGGCCGCGAGATCCTCGCTTTCCGCTGAATCCAAAGAGAGATCAAAGAGCTGCCAGGGATGGGCCGGTTTCTCCCGGACCATCTTCCAATCCCCTTTTCGCAAGGCTGCGTGAGTTCGATACCGGAAGTAGAAGGAATCGTGCGGAGACTCCGCTCCCCTCGTCAATACAGGAAGGGGATCTTTCCCGTCATAGGCCACGCCGTCCGGCAGATCCGCTCCGGCAAGTTTGGCGCAGGCAATGAGAAGATCCGGAGACCAGAGCGGGGCATCGACTACGGTCCCCGGAGTGATTTCCCCGGGCCACCTCACGATCGCCGGAACACGGAGCCCCCCTTCCCAACAGGTCACGCCGCCGGAACGAAGCGGCTCATTGATCCCGATATCGAGACCCTTTCGATTCAGTCGAAACCCTCCGTTGTCGGACATGAAAAAGAGAAACGTGTTTTCCGCTTCGCCGGTTTCTTCGAGGGCATCAAGGACCCGACCGATCGCGTGATCAAGAGCAAAGACCACCGCATCGTATCTCTTCTTTGGATCCGTCTCTCCCGGAGAATGCCCGATCACCTCAAATGCCCAGTCCGGTGCCTGCCACTCGTCTGACTGACCGGGCAGCTTGTTGCGTTTGTTGGGGAAATGGGGCGAGTTAAACGGTAGATAACAAAACCAGGGAGCCTCCTCTTTGCTTTTCCGGATGAAAAAATCAATCGCCGCATCCGCAAAAAGATCCGTCGCATACAGGCCATCTCGAATGATCGGTTTAATGCCCAGGAAGAGATCCCGCTCTCCATTGTAACGGTGATGGTAGTAATCAATGTTGCCAGAGGCATGCCCGAGAAACTCGTCGAAGCCCCGCTCCGTCGGACGGGATCCCGGAGCAAATCCAATATTCCACTTTCCAAAGCAGCCGGTCGCATAGGGTGTCTGTGCGGTCTTGAGAATTCCGGGAATCAGGATTTCTCTCTGGTGGAGTCCCACGCCGTAATTGCCTTCGATTCCGCCCAACTGCTCCGTGAGCCCGTGTCGTTGCGGAATCCGGCCGGTAAGAAGACAGGCCCTCGACACCGTGCAAGTCGGCGATGCCGTATAGAATTGCGTGAGCCTGGCACCCTCCGAGGCGAGACGATCCAGATTCGGCGCCTGGATCGAGGATTCCGGTCGATAGCAGGGAAGATCCCCGTAGCCCAGATTGTCGCAGGTAATAAGTAGAATGTTAGGACGATCCTCTCCGACCGAAGCGGCGCACGCAAAAAGAAGGGCAAGGAGCAGGACTCTCATGGATAGATTTTGCCATGGGCAAGGGCCATCCGGCAATTGCCTGATCGCGGGGTGTGTTCTACTTCAGCAGTTTCCTGAGCCGCTCCAGCTCCTCGCCGTAAGGTGGTTTGACAAAGAACGGATCTTTGCAAAACCACCTCCGAGTCAGCGCCCGCTCGTAGGTGAACGCTCGAAAACCAAACTCACCTCGGTATCGGCCGGAACCGCTTTGGCCGACGCCACCGAAGGGCAAACTCAGATTGGTCGCCTGCTTGAGGACATCATTAAAGCAGACCGAACCGGATCGCACCGAAGCTGAAATCCCGGCAAGGGTCTCACGATTTTTCGAAAACGCATAGAGCGCGAGCGGTGAAGGTCGTCGGGCGAGGATATCCAGCGCCTCATCGAGATCACGGTAGCGAACGACCGGGAGGATCGGGCCGAAAATTTCCTCTTCCATGACTGGATCGTCCCACTCTACATCGGGAATCACAGTGGGAGCAAAGAATCGATCTTCGGGATCATTCCCACCAACCTGAATCGCGGATTCCGGGAGCAGTTCGCAGAGCCGGTCGTAGTGGGAGGCATTCACAATCCGGGCGAGGTCGGTCCCGGCTTCCACCCCGTAGGAAGATTTCATTTCGGCGACGGCACGCTCGATAAATTCATCGTGGAGCGAATCCGGAATCAGGACGAAATCGGGAGCGAGACAAACCTGGCCGGCGTTGAAAAACTTCGTCGCGACAATTCGTTCGACCGTTCTTTCCATGTCGATTTCGGTATCAACGACACAGGGACATTTTCCTCCGAGTTCCAAAATCGCCGGGGCAAGGTGCTCAGCGGCAGCCTTGGCATAGAGCCTCCCGATTTTTTCACTGCCTGTGTAAAACCAGACGTCAAAAGGCAGCTCCAGCAACTTTTCTGCCACTTCGACGCCTCCGGTAACGACCGCGACATGCTCCGGTTGAAACACGGCGCCGATGATCTCTTCGAGAATCGCGGCGCTGGCGGGTGCGTGTTCCGAAGGTTTCAATATGACAGTATTTCCCGCCGCCACCGCAGAAAGAAGCGGTGCCAGAGACAATTGAACTGGATAATTCCAGGGAGCCACAATGAGAGCACACCCGTAGGGCTCATAACGGATCTCGCTCCGGGCGGGCCAGTAGAAAAACGGAGTTCCAACCCGCTTCGGCTTTGCCCATTTCCTCAACTTTTTCTCAAAGAGTTTGATCTCCAATCGCGTGAAAAAGATTTCCGAGACATAAGCCTCGACACCCGGTTTTCCCAGATCCCGGGAAAGTGCTTCGAGGAGATCGTTCTCGCGTCGCTCGATTTCCTCCCGTAGTCTGCGAAGTAGATTGAGCCGAAATGCAACGGAACGGGGAGTGCCAGAACGAAAGAACTCTTTCTGCGCTTCCAGTTGTGCTGCGGGATCGTATCGATCCCAGTCTTGTAGGGCTTTTGCCATTCCAATGATTGACAGAATCAGATGAGGAGAGCTGATTTGCAAGAGTGTTACGGTCGGACTGGACGAAAAGCCCGATTTGAGCGAAATAAGAACAGTATTCGAAACGGTAAGTCATTTCCACAAGTGACAGGTAATTTCATATGAGAGGCCCAGACAACAACGGATCACCGGGTGATCGCAAAAAGATCGTGGTTATCGGCGGTGGCCCGGGCGGCGTGGCGAGCGCACTTCTCCTCGCAAGCCGCGGTTTCGACGTCGAACTCTTTGAAAAGCAGGACCGCCTCGGGGGCAGAACCGGCGCGTTGGAGATGGAAGGCTACAAGTTCGATATCGGGCCCACCTTCCTGATGATGAAATCTCTGCTCGACCGGATCTTCGAAGAATCCGGCAAGCGGTCGGGGGACTACCTCGACTTTGTTCGTCTCGATCCCATGTATGAGCTTCGTTTTGATGACGAAGTGTTTCGCGCCGGGAACAACACGGAGGACACGAAAGCCGAAATCGAGCGACTTTTTCCCGGGCAGGGCCCGAAGCTGGACGACTTTCTCAAGCGGGAGAGGGCCAGGCTCAAGCAACTTCTCCCCGCCTTCGAACGCGACTTTTCCAAACCGTCCCGGGCTCTCGCCCCGTCCCTTCTCCCCGCCCTGCCGCATCTCTCACTCGGGACAACGGTGTATGACAATCTGAAAAAGTATTTCACCGACGAAAAGCTCGCCCTGCTTTTCTCTTTCCAAAGCAAATACCTCGGGATGTCTGCCTGGGAGTGCCCGGGTGCCTTTGCGATGCTTTCCTACATGGAACATGCGCACGGCGTCTGGCACACGATGGGAGGACTCGCTGAAATTCCAGTGGCCCTTGGAAAAGCCGCTGCGGAATGCGGCGCAAAGATCCACACGGGAAAAGCAGTCAAGCAACTCCTCCTCGACGACCGAAAAGTCTGCGGGGTCGAGTTGGTGAACGGCGAAACGGTTCTTGCGGACACCGTCGTGATCAACGCTGACTTCGGAAATGCGATGATGAATCTGGTTCCCTCCGATTCCCTTCGCAAATACACGAAGAAGAAGCTCGATTCGATGAAATTCAGTTGCTCCACTTTCATGATGCACCTCGGCGTGGATTGTGAACTGGATCTTCCTCATCACACCATCGTGTTTGCGAGGGATTACCGGAAAAATGTGGATGAGATTTTCACGTCAGGACGCGCCTCCGATGACATTTCTTTCTACGTGCGCAATGCGAGCGTGACCGATCGAACTCTCGCCCCTCAAGGAAAGTCGAGCCTCTACATTCTCGTTCCCACTCCCAACCTGGATGGCGACATCAACTGGGAGGAAGCCCGATCCCGCTATCGGGCTCTCGCCTTGGAGGCGATCCAGAATCGACTCGGCATCGACGATCTCGAAAGCCACATCGAAGTGGAGAAGATCTACACCCCGAAGACGTGGAGCGAGGAGCTCGACGTTTTCAAGGGAGCAACTTTCAATCTTTCCCATTGCCTCAGCCAACTGGCCTTCCTGCGCCCCGGGAACCGCTTTGAGGAATTCAAGAACTGCTATCTCGTCGGCGGAGGCACCCATCCCGGAAGCGGACTGCCCACCATTTTCGAGTCAGCGAGAATTTCATCCAACCTGATCTCCGACTCTTTCGGGGTCTCCTATACCAAAAATCCTATTTCCTTATGACGCAGAGCACGCCCTCGCGAAACAAGTCCGTCCTCGTCGTCGGAGCCGGCCTCGGAGGACTCTCTGCCGCGATTTCCCTGCGCGCCGAGGGATTCGATGTCGAGATTCTCGAGAAAAACGAGAAGCCCGGGGGAAAACTGAATTTCGTCGAGATCGAGGGATTCGGATTCGATCTCGGGCCGTCCATTTTTACCCTCCCCCAGTTTTTCGAAAGTCTCTGGGAAAGGGCCGGGAAAAAGATGTCGGACTACGTCGAGCTGGAATCGGTTCATCCTCACTGGCGAAATTTTTTCGAAGACGGGCAGGTTCTTGACCTCATCGAAGACCAGGCTGACATGCGGGAAGAATTGAAGAAACTCCCCGGCGACCCGGAGCATCACTGGAAGCAATTCGAGGACTTTCTTACCTACGCGCGGGAACAATACGAACTTGTAGACGAGGGATACTTCCGTGAAGGCCTCGACACTCTTTGGGAGATGATTCGCTACTACAAGTTGCGACTCGCACTGAAGATGGACCACTCCAACTCGATGTCCGAATCCATCGAGCAGCGTTTCGACGAGCCGCATCTGCGGATGATCTTCGAATATTTCATCAAGTATGTCGGCTCCTCGGCCAAGGATGCGCCCGGATACATGAACTTGATGCCGATCATCCAGTTCGACTACGGCCTCTGGTATGTGAAAGGCGGGATGTACAATCTCGCCCGCGGGCTCGCCCGTCTCCTCGATGATCTCTCCATCCCGGTTCGTTACAATTCTGAAGTGGTAGAGATTACCAAAGAGGGAAAACACGTCCGCGGCGTAAAGCTGCAGAGCGGCGAGTCTCTCACTGCAGACTATGTCGTCTGCAACATGGAAGTCATTCCCGCCTACGCAAAGTTGCTCAGTGAGCCGCCGAAGTTCCTGAAGAAGATCGAGAAATACGCCCCGGCCTGCTCCGGACTCGTTGTCCATCTCGGGACCGACCGGATTTACGACCAGCTTGCCCACCACAATTTCTTTTTCTCGAGGGACCAGAACAAGCACTTCGATACTGTTTTCCAGCAGGGAAAGATTCCGGAAGATCCCACCATCTATCTGGTCGCCCCTACCCGGACCGATCCCTCCAAGGCGCCCGAGGGACATGACAACATCAAGATCCTTCCTCACATTCCGCCGATCGATCCTGACAACCCTCCCTCTCACGAAGATTACATGGCCTTGAAAGACCGCGTCATCGACAAGCTGGAGAGAATGGGCCTGACCGATCTACGAAAGCACACCGTCGTGGAAGATGTCCTTACACCGGTCGACATCGAGCGAATGTACAATTCAAACCGTGGGTCTATCTACGGCGTCGTTTCGGACTGGAAAAAGAACCAGGCCTTCAAATTTCCCAAGCAGTCCTCCCGCTACAAGAATCTCTTTTTCACCGGCGGGAGTGTGAATCCCGGAGGTGGCATGCCCATGGTCATTCTCTGCGGGCAGAAAGTCGCAGACCGGGTTGTGAAAGCGGAAGGCTGAGGACTCCTCTATTTCGGAGGCGCCTCATTGTTCTTCGGCTCCTCGAAGAAAAGTGCGCCGGAAGTCTTTGTCTTTCGACGGTAGATTTTTCCTCCGTTCGCCACGTAGAGCCAGGCATGGTCCGGGCCGGCGAAACAAGCGCTGACAAGTGGCAAAGACGGGTCTGGCTTCGCGATGACGCCTCCCATGCGACCGGTCGGGTCAAACATCTGCAAGCCCTCGGCACTCGTCACGTAGTAGCGCCCATGCACATCCGTAGCCATTCCATCGCCCTTCGCGATCTCCGGATCTGCCACCGGGGTGCGCATCGTCATGTAGTTTCCAGGATGAGCCAGGCTGCCGTCTTTCTCGATCCGAAACGTCCAAACGAACTTCCCCCCGTGATCCGAGACAGCGAGCGTTCCCTGATCCCGGGACAGCGTGATGCCATTCGGCTTGTTCACGACCCCTTCACTGACGACGGTCATTTTACCTTCCGGATCAATCCGCCGGATCTCTTTCGTGGGCGTCATCGTGAAGTAGAGATTTCCCTCATGCGTCACGACGAGGTCATTCGGGCGAACCTCGTTCACGAGTTCGGTCTCGACTCCGTCTTTTGAAAAGCGAACGACACGCTGCTCTCTGGCAACACAGGCATACAGATTTCCGTCGCCCCCCCACTGCAGTCCGCTGATGCCCGGAGCGTCTTTGACAAACTCGGTGACTTCACCCTCAAGGTCAGCCTTGTAAACCGCAGTACCTCCTTTGACATCGGAGAAGTAAAGATTGCCTTCCGCGTCCGTGGAAAGCCCGTCCGTGAACTCGAATCCCTCGACGGCAACCTCCCAGTCTTCGCCCTCGATAAGAACCTGGCTCAAGGGCATATCCTGCGCCTTCAATCCAGCGGTAAAAAGAAGTCCGGTTGCGAGAACGGTAGTAAGTGAATGCATTTTCATAAATCGAATAGAAATCGGTCAGGGTCAGTTTTTCTTCCAGTCACGCCAGATCCAGCGAAGAGTATCGGGAAAAATTGCGCCGCCGTGACGGCCACTGTGACGCCCCGTTCCCATGACAAATTGATAGTCATACCCGGCGTATTTCAGAGCCGACGCCATCTGTTGATTAGCGAGCGGCCAGTTTCCATGAAGATTATCGAGATCGTTCTCCCCCTCCTGCAGAAATACGCGAAGCGGTTTGGGATCTGTTTTCCGAATCAGGGCAGGATACACATGCCCGCCCCGGATATTGGTGAAGCTGCCGATGTGACTGATCACCTTTCGAAACGCGTCGGGACGTTCCCAGGCAGCGGTAAAGGCGCAGATCCCACCGGAGCTGTTTCCACAAATGACGCGATGTTCCGGGTTGTCGGTGAGTTTGTGCTTCGAACTCACTTCCGGAAGAATTTCCTCAAGGAGAAAGCGCGCATATTGATCGCTCAGGGTGTCGTATTCAAAACTCCGGTTTTTCCGGGCTTGCTGGCCTTCCTTCGCGGCGGGAACGACACCGGGATTGATGAAAATTCCAATCGTCACCGGGATGTCCCCCGCGTGGATGAGGTTGTCGAGGACAGTAGGAGCACGGAAGGCCCCGTTCCCGCGGACGAATCCGCCTCCATCCTGACAGATCAATACTGATGCGGAAGTTTTTCCGTCGTATTGCTTCGGAACATAAATCCAATAGTCCCGAACCGTCCCGGGAAAAATCTCACTCATCCACTCGTGTTGAGTCACTTCGCCCCTGGGAACGCCGTCTTTCGGCATCGCATCGGGACCGGGACGGTAGTCTTCGTCGGCAGCGATCGAGACGGAGCAGAGGAGGGCAGATATCGCTGTCGAAACAACGAAAGCAAACAGGGTTGGGTGCACTTTCATACGGGGTTGGGGACAGAGGGTGGAGCATTCCACCGCTTCTTACCAACCAAAAAAGAGCGACAATCCGCCAATCAGGCCCTGGCTCCGAAACGAAAAATTTCGCGGCCCGCAGGAAGAAAACCGATGACCGGAACAGCCGTAGGAAAACGGGGAATATCCTAAAAAGGGAGAGCGGTAGTAGTACTCGCGATGAACCGGATAGGAATAGCGGAACTGATAGACAGTGGTTGGCTGGTAAGGCACGCTCAAGTTTGCCTCCGGCCGGGGAGCCGGACTTTCCACCGGAGTGCGCCCATCGGAGGGCTTGTCCGCACCGTAGCCAAAGCGGGGCTGCGGGACTGCCGGGACTGGCTCCGGCTCAGGTTCCGTTGTCTTTGCCACGGAAAAGCCGGGGACGGCATGAATCGGAGAAAGAATCCGGATGGAAGAGCGGGAGGACCTTCGCTTCCCGAGGCTCCGCATGTTTTTCGATCCCTGCAGCACGGTTCCGGAAGCCACTTTACCAGTTCCTTTTTCCACAAATTGCCGCTCGATAATGTCCCCTCGGGCGTCAGCGAGAAACAAGACAGCGCCGATGGAACAGGCGATGCAATATTTCCCTTTTGAGTTCATTTCAGAATCCTACCGTAGTTTCGATTCGGCTTCCAGAGCAAAGCTCCCCCCCTTTTTGTCACGAAACTGCGGATCCGTGACGAGAGTTTCCACTTGAGTTTGCCTGTCTCAGGATCGAATGATTGCCAACAATTGAAATTTGCTATGGCACTGGAAACAATTACCTCAGTCTCAGGAAAAGGCGTCTACGTCCCCGGTTCGGACATCGACACGGATCGCATCATTCCAGCGCGCTTTATGAAGTGCGTCACTTTCGACGGTCTCGGCGAATACCTTTTTTACGATGTCCGGCACGAAGCCGACGGAAGCAAGAAGGCCCACCCTCTCAACGAAGAGCGTTTTTCCGATGCCAGCATTTTGATTTCGGGAATCAATTTCGGCTGTGGCAGCTCCCGCGAGCACGCACCCCAGGCAATCTACCGGGCTGGTTTCCGCGCCGTAATTGCCCAGAGTTTTGCCGAAATCTTTTTTGGTAACTGCGCCACACTCGGGGTTCCCTGCGCCATTGGCACGGCCGCAGACATCGAAAAACTCGCCGCAGCAGTGGAGGCCGATCCCTCTCTTGAACTCACGATCGACGTAAAGGAGAAATGCGTTCG
Source organism: Verrucomicrobiales bacterium (assembly GCA_029213265.1). Lineage (GTDB taxonomy): Bacteria > Verrucomicrobiota > Verrucomicrobiia > Verrucomicrobiales > DEV007 > Arctic95D-9. Next base: position 153,979 of record JARGNG010000008.1, read on the forward strand.
CTTTGGCGACGACTCCATTCCTGTCGAAATTCCCGACACGGCACGCGATGCGTTTCTCAGCGCAAAGTGGGATCCGATCGGCGAGCTCCTCGAAGGAACCCCCGAGATTGAAGAGACGGTTTCCCGCCTCTCCTATATCGGAAGCTGATTGACGGGCCGCCTACTCGGCCTCAGGGGCTGCAGATTCTGTCTCCGCTCCCCCCGGATTGACGCCCGGCAGGCTGAAAGGGAGCTTGGGAATGTTCGGCATATCCATTTTTTCCTGCTCTTCACGATCCGGAATGGCTACGCCGGTCTCCTCCAAGTTGGCCTCGGAAGCATCGAGATACGCATCCATGTCGTCGGTGAGATTATTGAGACCATCGATCGCCTTGATCTTGAACTCTTTCTCTCCTTCTTCACCACCTTCAACGTCCCTGATTTCAAAAGGAAGGAAGTCCAGGAGAACGGTGCCGGGCTCAAGCCAGTCGAGGGCCATGTTCTTCCACTCTTTGATCTTCTCCTCGGGCGTGAACACGTAGGCCCCGTATCCCACGCCGCAAAGGATCGCGATCGTGAGAACGAAGCGGGTGATATGCGTTACCCAGGGAGGGCGCTTGTGGCAGCCTCCCACTTGCATTGACTCTCTCGCAAATGCGTCCTTTTCCTCATCGGACATCGGCTTCAGAGGACGACCGTCTCCATCAAGGACGACTTCCTCTCTGGGTTTCGCAGAGGCTTCCTGTACTGCGGAGGCAAAGAGACCTCCTCCTACCCCCCCTGCCGAATCAGCGGAATCTCCAAAAGGCGATTTTGGCTCAAACGTAGCGGGGGGAACATCGGAAGCCTTTTCGCGGAACAGTGTTTCGGCGAATCCAGCGGAGTTTTCCGGCTTGTTATTCGTGAACGGGGAAATACTGGCGTGGTTCTGCGTCGGAACTTTGGTTCCCCACGAAGGATTCATCTCCGCTCGATTTTCACTTCCCCCGGATGGCTCGTCGGCCACGGAACTACCGGCTTGTCCGAAAAGCGCTGAACTGATGTTGGAGAGCGGTGCGTCGTTCTCCAAGGAAATCGGTTTATTGGAGAATCCAGAGCCTCTTTCCTCTGCCTTGGACGGAAGCTCAGTTGTGGCCTTCTCATCTTCTCCGGGTTTCTCCACCGGAGGCTTCGCAGCAGAGTCAGGTTGGAGATTTGGATTCGGGACCGAAGAGGAATCAAAAAAGCTGGAACCTCCTCCAAACTCCTTACTCGGCGGAGAGTCTGCCGGCGCTACCTGCGCAGACAATCCACTGGACGAATCGGGCTCGCCCGGGGAAGTATCCTGCGCCGGACCAGCTGGTAGTTTGCCGGCAGGAATCGACGCCATGAACGAACTCAACGCATCGGACGGCTCCTCCTCCAGCTCAGGCGGAGAATTGACCGCCGCAACGGGAGAAGCAGGATCCTCTTCCCGCCCCGGAAACCCCCAGGAGGGACCATTCTCCTCTTTCGGAGCATCAGACGTAGGTGGCGCCTGGGGCACCTCAAGCGCGGGAAGGGGGGCTGCCTCCATTACAGGGGCAACGCTCGAAAAAGAGGGTTCCGCGCGCATCTCGGGAGCCGGGCTTGCAGCGCCGGTCGGCGGTATGTCAGCAATCTCCGGATTTACGACAGGACTCGCCGGAGCAACCTGAGAAGAACTGGAAGCCTCAGCGGCAGAGGAGGCCAGGGCTCTGTCTGCCAGCGGAGGGGCGGCAGGCAAATCCGTGCGTACGAGAGTGACGATTCCATCGACATCCCGCGCGGTGACGGACGTCTTGCACTGGACACACTTTCCTTCGATTCCAACGTGCTTGCGGCGAAGATTCAGACCGCCCGAACAAACAGGGCAGGAGAGCTTCAAAACTTCTTCTGGATCCCGGGAAGGGGCAACCGAACCAATGGGGGGAGTTGAGGATGACATGGCAGGAGAAAATAGGGCTTAGGATTCCGGAGCAGTCGGCATAGTCGATGCAGGGGAGGCTGGCGCGGGGGAAACAGGCTCGGTCCCTACGGGAGCGGGAAGAGGGAATTGAGATCCTCCATTGCCTGCGTCAGTGGCTGCCTCGCCGCCTGATAGAATCGGAGCGAAGGCAGCGGGATCGAATTTCTCCTGCATAAGGGTTTGTGCTTTCACAATATAATCCTCGATGGGAAGCAGGAATGATGCCGCAGCAGCTCCGCAAACGAAACCGACCAGGATCACAAGAAAAACAACGAGCCCTTTTCGTGGTTTCCGTCCAGATTTCAAAAGCTTGCGCTGAGCCTTCCTTTCTTTTTTCGAGCCGAGTTTTCCGATTGGGGATTTCTCCACAGTGCCTCCTTCAGGACCGGCTTCAGAATCACCAGCAGAGCTGCTGATCGGAGCAAACAAGCCTCCCTTTGCAGCTTCCGGTTTGGCAATCGGAACCGGAGGTGGAGAAGAAGCCGGGGCTTCCAGGGGCTTTGATTCACCCCACGGAGCAGGCAGAGCCTTATTCGAATTCTTGAGCGGCACCTCTCCGGCCAGCTCATTGGCGACGGCAGAAATAGAATCAGATTCCGGCTCGACCAATGGAGCCGCTTCCGAAGGGAGCATTTCCACAGAAGCGATTTCCGCAGGGGCATCCGCAGGGGCAGGCAATGATGCCCCGAAAGCAAATGCCTCCGCCTGATTTGCAGAAGGGATGGAGAATCCTCCTTCGGAAGATCCCAGAGTTGGCATTTCAGACTCAGAGGCGGCTTCTTCGAAAGCTGCCGGTGCTGCCACATCTACGTGGCTCTCTGGCAGATAAGCCCCGGAGGGTTCAGAGTTGGAAAAAATCGGGGGTTCTCCTGTCGCTGGTGGAGTGCCGAAATCAGTTGGTGCCGCCAGTTCAGGTCCACCTTCCATTTGAGGGAACGCTTCCATTGCACCCGGCTCCTTTGCTTCGAAAGGAGGAGTGGCTCCCCACGCCGTGGTGGGATCTGTCGGCTCTGGCGAAGGCTCCGGCGCGGGAGTCGGCATAGCATCCATCGATGGCACAGCGCCGAATCCATCCTGGAATCCAAAAGGCGCCGCTGCAGGCTCTTCCGCTTCAGGAACCACAGTGTCAGCCGAAGCAGAATCCTCCAAGGAAGCAGCGCCCGTTGCGGAAAACCCTTCCGGGGCGGGCAATTCTGTCGGAGGAGAGGAAAAACTGGTCGGGGCGGCATCGCTCCCGAAACCCGCGGAGGGCTCAAGTGAAGCCGTGGCGGCCTCGTCAGCCTCCGGCATTGAAGGGGCCTGATCCTGGAACCCCGATGCGATGGGAGCCGGGGGCTCTTCCGCGGCGGGTGCGGGACTTCCAAATCCTGCCAGATGATTGTCAGAGCCGTCGGGAGTAGCTACTTCAGCAGAAGGAGCAGATGCTGAAGACGGGGTCTCCAATTCTGCGGCAGCTCCAAAACCATTCGTCTCGACCTCTGTCGTTTCACGGGATGGCGCAGAGACAGGATTCTCAAATCCGGCCGCCTGCCCGGCAAATCCACTTTCAACAGCAGACGGCTCCGCTTCCGGTTCTTTCGAAGCTGCTTCCGGCAACGAATTCGCCCAGGAATCCGCCGCGCTGAAGGCGGCCTCTTCTTCTGCAGGTGGCTCTGATGTCGGGGCCGGTGCGCTTTCCTCCGGAGCGCTGAAAGAACTTTGCCAGATGGCCTGCGTTTCGAAGCCCGCATCGAGAGCTGGCCCTTCAGAAGAAGGAGACTCTTCCTCAGCGGCGGGCAGTGCAGGCTCAACGGGAGCAGTAAGCTCTGGCGCTTCTTTTGAATCAGCGACCGTTTCCTCTGCGGGGGAGGGAGCGTCGCTCTTTGATTTCTCGACCAGAATGTCCGGCTGAAAAACGGGAAACACGCGAATCTCCTGATCGAGACCGGACTCCGCAGCCACGATCTTGGTCTCGCACCAAACACAGGCACCTTCGACTCCGAGGTGCTCCCGGCGAAGAATGAGTTCGCCCTCACATTTCGGGCAAAAAAGATGCAGGGGGGCATTGGGATCGACGCCTGCGTTTTCGGCACTCTCCTCTTCGACACCTTCTTCTACCGCGTCCTCAACGAGAGCGGTCTCTTCCACTTTTTCCGCCACATCGGTTACCTTGTTTTCCGGGACTGAGGGTAATGCGTCTACCGTAGGTTCAATTTTCTCCGACCCAGAAGGGACCTGCTCAAGAGGAGGAGGGATCTCGCCAGCAGGTGCGGTACTATTCGAGAGTGGCGGCGGCTCTTCAAGGGAAACGATCGAAGGAAGCTCCCCTTGAATTTCCTCCTTCGGCGAAGGACTTGGTTCCGGGCTGGCATTCTCCTTGGTGGCGGAACCCTTTAACGAGTCTACACGATTCAAAACCGCGTTCGCTCCTAATTGAACTCCCACCACGCGGGCACCTGTTGGCGCCTTGGCATTCGCCCCGGGAAGACTGATTTCTTCCGATAGCGAAGACAAAACGACTCCGTTCTCCTCTTCGATCCCGGCTTGCGGCCCGGTTTGGTGAGGCTGCTCCGGACTGTTGGGAGATGGATCGGCGGGAGCCGGAGAAAGGCTGCCAAGTCCCATAGATTCAAGAAAGCGGGAGCGTGCGGCTTCGTTTCCGGCAGGAGTAGATGAGGAATTGTGTGTGTCAGGTTCCATGTGATTTTGATCCAGGAATCAAATTTATTTTATTACGATAATATTAATTATGGAAATTACAAAAACTTTTTCGCCGTCAGTTTGATTTTTTATATTTCTTAACGACACTTGACTGATGCACTTCTCCCTCCGCTGGCTTTTCCTTAGCTTTTCTCTCCCGCTAGTTGGCTGTGTCTCAGTGGATTCGGCCCCCGGTCCCACTCCTCCGGCGGCCGGAATCTCTCTTTCCGAGGCCGATGCGAACGCGATCGGCCGGAAGATCTGGAAGAATGAATGCAATGGAACCGTTGAGGGGCTTACATCCTGGAACAACGGAGAAGACTTCCCCTCGCTCGGGATCGGCCACTTTATCTGGTATGTAAAGGGCCGCCCCGGTCCCTTTGACGAAAGTTTTCCCAGCCTGATCGCCTACATGAAACAACGGGGAGTCGCCATGCCCCGCTGGGTCGCAGAGGCAGATGGGAGCCCCTGGAAATCGCGTTCGGAGTTTCTCGCGCAGCAAAATTCTCCTAAAATGAAGGAACTCCGTAATTTTTTGGCGAGCACGGTTTCCGTACAAACGGGATTCATAGTCCGGCGTCTCGAACTGGCGCTGCCCAAGATGAAAGCCGCCACTTCCGGGGAAGCAGACCGCCAGCGGCTCCAGGAAAATTTTTATAAAGTTGCCTCACACCGCAACGGTGTCTACGCCCTCATCGATTACGTGAACTTTAAAGGAGAGGGTGTCAAAAAGGAGGAGAAATACAATGGCCAGGGCTGGGGACTTCGGGACGTTCTTCTCGATATGAAACGCACCGATGGCGGACAGGCCGCCGTAAACGAATTCAGTGAGTCGGCGAAACGCACCCTGCAGCGCCGCATTGCCAACTCCCCACCGTCCCGGGGGGAGTCGCGCTGGAATGCCGGATGGATGAACCGCTGCGAAGGCTACAAGCAGGGCATCTGAATTTTCCCTTTCAATCCGTCATAAACTGCCTACAGGTAGGCGATCTGACAAAAACACCTACATACAATCTCCATGTCTACTGAACGATCTCTCATTCTCCTCAAACCCGACTGCGTTTCCAAAAAACACTGTGGATCCGTGATTGATCGGTATGAGCAGGCTGGTTTCGCCATTCGCGGCATCAAGATGATGCGCCTCAGCGACGAGCTTCTTGCCGAGCACTACAGCCACATCGCCGACAAGCCCTTCTTCCCCAACATTGCTGAGTTCATGCAGTCCACCCCTGTGATTGCGATCATTCTCGAAGGCGATGACGTTGTCGGAAAAGTCCGCGACATGCTCGGGCCCACAAATTCCAAGGAAGCGGAAAAGGGAACCATCCGCGGCGATCTCGGCGAAGACATGATGATCAACATCTGCCACGCCTCCGATTCCCCCGAAAACGGTGAAATCGAAGTAAAACGCTTTTTCGACGAAAGCGAAATCTTCGACTACTGACCCGTCTCCAGACGTAACAGGGTTGGGCCAAATACCGAACCCTGTTGAGTCTGGATTCAGTCACTTCGAAGATGAGCTTTGCTAAGAAATACGCTTTTTGCCTCGCGCCGCTTCTCGGCTCTTTCGGCTTTCTGAGTTACTTTCTGATCTTCGCAAAGTATCCGGCTTTCCGCGACCTGCCGGTGCTGAATTTTTTTCTCGTCCTGGTGTCCGTTGCGCTCGCGATTGTGGGCCTGCGTTCCGTCCGGGGAGCGAACTGGAAACGCAAGGCCATTCACAGTCTCGGCCTCCTCTTATCACTCGGTTGTGCGGCAATGCTGTTTTTCTATGTGTTCGGCATTTCCTATCAAATGCCCGAACCGACCACCGAAACGCTCGCACTGGAATCTGCTCCGGACTTTTCCCTGACCGATGCCAACGGGCAGATCGTACCGCTCGCCTCGTTTCGCGGGAAGAAGGTAGTTCTATCGTTCTTTCGCGGATTCTGGTGACCTTTCTGCGTTTCAGAACTGCAAGGTTTGCAGTCGCAGCTAGAGGAATTTCGGGCCAACGGAATAGAGGTGATCGCGATCAGTGCGAGCACAGGGGAGGACCTGAAGGAGAAGTTGCTTTCGAAAGGGATCACTTTCCCGCTACTCGCCGACCCGGAACTCCGGGCGATCGATGCCTACGGACTCCGCCACGAAGGAGGCAATCCGTTTGGCGGCGACATTTCCCGACCCGCTGTTTTTCTGATCGATGAGGAAGGAAAGATCATTGCCAATATCCTGACGGATAACTGGAGAGTCCGACCCACCGCGAAAGACATTCTCGACCGTTTCGATAAAGGTTAGCCTACCTTCCCGAGGCAATGGTGGCATCGTTGACAGTTTTTTCCTGCCCCCGGAGATGGTGATCAAGAAAGACTTTCACCGCTTCCGTTACCGCAGGTCCGAAACCTTTGCCGTGTCCTCCGCCCTCTACGGTGAGAAGCACTGTCGGAACTCCGGCACCTTCCAACTTCTTCTCAAACTCGACTGACTGGGGATACGGCACAAGCTGATCTTCCGTTCCGTGGACAATCAAAGACGGTTTGTCATCCGGGGAAACCCAGTGAATCGGGGATGCTTTTTTTGCTTTGTCAGGATTCTCCTGAATCGCCCCGCCAATGAGGAGACTCTCCGGTGACGTTGTCGCATCGTGATCAATCGTCGAAGGATGGTCGTTCATCGTCAGCAGTTCGGAAGGCCCGAAAAAATTCACCACACAGGTCACCCCGGAGGAAACTTCGCCATGGGTCCCGATCGAGCCCTCCAGTTCCCCGACACCGCTGGAAACTCCTAACATTGCAACAAGGTGCCCTCCGGCAGACGATCCCCAGACCGCAATTTTCTCCGGATCATATCCATACCCGGAGGCGTGAGCCCGCAACCACCGAACCGCCGCCTTGCAGTCATGAATCTGTGCCGGCCATTGCGCTTCCCCGCTCAGTCGATAGCCGATTGAGGCGGCCGCGTAATCGCCGCTCTCAACCAGTTCCCGAAGGCGCGTCCATCCCGATGACTTGTCGCCATTCCGCCAGCCGCCTCCGTGAATGAAAACAACGAGAGGAAGCGGAGCGGCCTCGGCAGAACGCTCTTTCGGGAGAAAAAGATCCAGAGCCTGCCTCGGGTTTTTTGTCCCCGCATAGTCAAGGTCGGCCAGTTTCTCAACGGAATCGGGAAGGCCCGGCCCTTTCCCTTTCCCTTTCCCGGAACGATCCCGTATCGCCGCATCTTCTTCCCTGGAGATCACTCCGTCTCCGTCGCGATCGACCCGGGAGAAATTTTTGCGAAGTATTTCCGGCAGTTCTTCGACTGTCAATGTGCCGTCTTTGTTGCGATCCCATTGTTCAAAGCGGGAGGCACGCTCCTGAGCAAAGGAGATAAGTCCGCTTCCAAGGACTAGGAGAAAAAGGCAGCTTTTTTTCATGAAGGAAAGAACCACTGAAACGAAACAAAGTTGCTCACGAGTCTGCGAATTTCCGGGGCCGGACGTACGGTTACATTGCACCCCTCCGACGGAATCGAGTTGGGACAACCTGTATCATTGAAAATACTAAAGTTTCCATGTACTGTTTTTTCAGGATCCGCTTTATGAAAACCTGCTTCCACTCTTTCCTTTCCGCCTGCCTCTGCCTGAGCGCACTTCCCTCCCTGATGCTGGTCGGATGCCGAACCATCGATGGAGAAGGAGATGGCTTTTCCTTCGATCAGTCCGCTTTTTCCAAAGCCGATACCGACGGAAACGGAAAGCTGACTGACCATGAGCTGGCGCTCTACCAACATCGGGAAGCTCTCGCAGAATTTGATCTCGACAACGACACTCACATTTCGGCAGCCGAATGGGCAGCCGCCCGACCCAGCGAAGGGGAACAGGATGAGAACTTCAATAAGCTCGACAAAAACGGAGACGGAAAAATCAGTGAGCAGGAAGGTGCCCTTTTCATCACCGAACATGTGAGCTTCAGCGATACCTTCAAGAAATTCGATGAGAACGGCGACTTTCACCTCCACTGGGAGGAAATCGATGAAGGCTCGCCGGCTGAGTTGAATGTGACCCTCTTCTCGGTTCACCCGGATTCCTAATTTCGCGGGTTCGGTAATTGCGGAAGGCTGCCTGTTCCAGAAAGCAGGAACAGGAAAAGTGTTGCATTATTCTTACGGAAATGTTTATTATCATAATTTCCTTGTCTTATTGAAATTATGAACCGCCTCATAGTCCCATTATTTTTAGTGTTTTGTGCCACCACTTTTTCCTTCGCTGCCGATGGCGTTCGCACCCTTCCCGACACGGCAGAAGCGATGGGAATGGCCGGGGGAAAACTGATCCTACTCGACGATGCTTCCGTTGTCAGAACCAATCCGGCGACCCTTACCGACATTGAACAATCCACCCTGACCGTCACTTTCCAGCCCTGGCATGGAAAGACGGATTTCACAAGTCCGACCGGAGTGACCGATTCCATGGTCAATCCCTGGAAACTCACCGGGAGCCTCTACTACGCGACTCCCATCAATGACACACTGAGCGCCGGTCTCGGCATTTCAGCCCCCTATGGCGTTTCGATCAGTTGGCCAAGGGAAGGCGCGTTCCGTTACTCCGGAGCCTACGACGCCGTTTTGCAGACTGTGGCCATCAACCCGGCACTGGGTTTGAAAATCAATGATAAGGTTTCGATCGGTGCCGGTCTCGACATTTACCGTTCCAAACTGAGGCTCGAGCAGCGCTTTCCCTGGTCCATCGCGACGGGAGTTCCGGGACTTCGTGACGGCGATCTCGTTTTTGATGGCGACGGATGGGGAATCGGAGGCTATTTCGGAGTCAACTTTGACGTCGGAGAGAGGCACCACTTCGCGGTGACCGCCCGCCTTCCCGTTTCTGTGAAATACGAAGGACAGTTCGACGCTTCCAATCCCAGCGTTCCCGGCCTCGACCCGGCATCCACTCCTTTCACCTCGGAAATCGAGCACCCGGGTTCCGTAGCCGTCGGTTACGGATTCGATGTCACTGAGAAGCTTTCGATCGGGGTGGATTTTGAGTGGAGCCAGAACTCCACTCACGATGATGTTCCGCTTAACATTGGCGCCAATCAGCCCCTTTTGGGAGGAGCCACCGCGATCCCTCTCAATTGGGAGGACTCGATTAATATCGGTGTTGGTGCCGAATATGAACTCACTGAGAATCTCACCCTTCGGGCCGGCTATCTCTACTCGGACTCTCCGATGTCGCAGGCTACCTACAATCCATCCGTTCCTGCCGACGACCGGCATATCATCAGCGTCGGTGCAGGATATACCTGGGGTCTCAACACCATTGATATTGCCTACAGTATGCTGACCATGGATTCATCTGACATCCGCGGAAATGTCGTTCCGGCATTCAACGGAAACTACGACTACGACTGGGATATCCTTACCATCAGCTACACTCGTCGCTTCTAACTCTAAGCGGCTGAACCTGTCCAGTATGGCTGATATTGTCCTTATCCACGGAATATGGAGTCACCGGGGAGTAGCGGAGCCGCTCCGCAAGCACCTCGAAGGAGCAGGCCACCGGGTATTCTCCCCGAGCCTGCCCGGCCACGATCCCCGATCCCGTCCCGACTGGAGGACTCACGGCAAACGCTCCATTCATGAGTATGTCGCTTTTCTGGAAACCTTCATTGCGAAGCAGAATTTCGTACAGCCTCCCATTCTCATTGGTCATTCGATGGGTGGATTGATCGCTCAGATCGTTGCCGCGCGGGTTCCTGTTCGCGGGTTAGCGCTGTTGAATTCGGCGGCCCCGGCAGGCATCAATCATATCTTTCCCCGGCCTGTTTATTTCTTTCGAAAAACCCTTCTCACCCCGTGGTTCTGGAGTCTGCCGACCAAACCGTCTTTCAAGGCGGCCATGGAAGGCCTTTTCCACAATGTCGATCCTGACAAAGCAGCAGAAATCTACAAAACTCTCGTTCCTGAATCGGGACGATGCTTTTTTGAAATGGTTTTCTGGTGGCTCAATTTCCGTGAACCGACCCGAATTCGAAACGCAACCAGGGCACCTCTGTTCATTGTCTGTAGCGGGAAAGACAAAGTGGTCGATCCTTCCGTCGCCTATGCCCTGACAAAGCGCTATCCACAGGCGGAATTCCAGCTCTTTCCTGAAAACGGACACTGGATTTTCCACGAGGAGGGTGAGAAAACGATCTACGAAGCCATTGAATGGTGGATCGCCGCAACTTTTGACGGAGAGGAGAGTTCCATCAGGGAATCCCACCACCTTCCCAATGAAGCATCAAGATCCCTTCCTTCGCCGCAACTTTCTCCGGACCAGCCTTCTCGCAGCCCCGGCAATCTGGACGACACCGGGACTCTTCGCGGAAATGCTCACGAAGACGCCGAAGCAGGCGGAGGGGCCCTTCTACCCCGATAAGCTCCCGCTCGATACCGACAACGATCTGATCCTGATCAATGATTCACTCACTCCGGGAATCGGAGAGGTGACCCACTTCAGTGGTTCGGTGAAAACTCCTGCCGGAAGCCCGGTAGGAAACGCAGTCGTCGAGATCTGGCAGGCAGACACAGACGGAAACTACATTCACAGCAAAAGCCGCGGGGGAGGTGAAAAAGACAACAACTTCCAGGGCTATGGTCGATTCCTGACCGGTGCGACCGGCGAATACTACTTTCGTTGTCTCAAACCCACACCCTACACACGGCGGGCACCTCATATCCACGTCGCGGTTTCGGTGAAAGGAAAGCGCGTCCTCACGACGCAGTGCTATGACAGCAGCTACGAGGGAAACAAAGATGATTTTCTTCTGAACCGGGCACCCGCAGAACTACGCGATCTTCTGATTGTCGATTTCCAACCCCTTGCCGGATCAGAGACGGGCGAACTCGCCGCCCGCTTCGATATCGTCATCGGGTTGACTCCACAAGGCTGAGCCTCCTGCCAAAGCAGCCCGAATCAGTTCTGGCAAAGCGACTTCAGTTGCCTGTTGAGAGTGCTGATTTTTCGTTTCGCCTTTTTTAGTGCGGATTTCTTTTCGCCCTTTTTGCCTTCTTCAGCGCCTTTTTCTGTTTCTTGATCTGTCGCTTAATCGAGGCAATTCGAGCCGAATTGTCATTGGCCTGAAATCGCGTCACCCGGTTGTAACTCTCATCCGCTACCCAGATACGACCGTTGCCGTCGCAGGTAACGCCAACGGGTTTCTGGAGAGACGTAGCGGAAGCCGGCGCCGCATCATTACTTGTGAAAACACTCTTGCCGAGAACTCCGTCCGCAGGAGCCCCGCCCGGCTTGGAAGCGGCCGCCCGAAAGACCAGAGCCCGCCGATTCACACTGTTTGCCACAAACAGCCGGCCGGCCGGATTGATCGACAAACTCTCCGGCATATTGAAACTGGCATTGGAAAGCCCGGCCGTCACCGGCCCGAACGACGCCTGCCCCAGCGCACCATCCGCAGAAGCTCCGTTCATCTTGGTATTCACATTGTCAAAACGTACAACCCGGTTGTTGGCCATGCCTGCCACCCAGAGCGTTTCATCCGCAGCGAACTTACTTCCGAGGGAAAGTAAAGCCTGCTGGCAGTCGTTCCGCTGGCAGCCTGCGTGAATACCGAGTTTCCGAGAACCTTGTCGGCCATTCCATCCTCGGAAGAAGGAAGATAAAAGAGAAAAACCCGGGGTGGTTGGATGAATCAGCCACCCAGAGATTGGCCTGCGTATCGAACACCAGCCCCCTCGGTGAACTGAATTTATCGGCCGCCGTTCCGGACGTGGTGGTCAATTCCACTTTTCTGATCTTTTTCAGAATCAGCATTTCGTCCTGAATCACTATTTTATGATCACTTCATCCACGAAGACCTCCAGCGGCAGGCCATGGGATTCGGTCACGATGAAAAAACCCGACTTAATCCGGCTGAGATCCTCCCCCCTCAAATCAATTGTATATTGTTTCCAGTCATGCGACAGAATCAGATCAACGGACACTCGCGCCGTGTCGTGAAACGTCCGGTCTTCCTCGATGATCCCCATTCCGAAGGTCGCCTTTTCTCCGCCCTTCTCACCCCGGGCCCAGAATTGAAGGGTTGACGACCCGCTCAGATCGAACCCGCCGGGCTGGTCGCCCCAGTCTCCGGCTGGACTTTGCCAAACGATCCCTCCCCAGCCGGCTGGCTCCGTAAAGGCGAGCTTGAGGCAGGTCTCGCCCTCTTTCGGATTCTCCCGGCAATCGTGCGTCAGCTTCATCTTGTCGGTGTC
>JARGNG010000008.1:166913-168054 GCA_029213265.1 Verrucomicrobiales bacterium
CGCCCTCTTTCGGATTCTCCCGGCAATCGTGCGTCAGCTTCATCTTGTCGGTGTCCCCCATCCAACCGCTCGCGACGTAGTGACTGGTAACCTCGAAGGGAAGAGTCGCTTCACGACTACCACCGGGCAGGTAGGGGCCCTTCACTTGCAGGGAAACACTCGCAGTTGCGGCAGCTCCGTTTCCATCCCTGACAAACACATACAGTCGATAGGTCCCTCCGTTTTCCGGCATCAGAACCGTCGCTTCCTTCTGGGACGCCTTGAGAATGGCTTCGGGAAACCGCGGAGGCGACGGGCGTGTGTCACCCCCTTGCGTCAATTCCTTCCAGTCCTCCGTAAGAACCCATTCCGTCGCAAGTGAATCGCCATCGGGATCGGAAACATCCAGATGCAGTTGAATCTCCTCCCCGGGAGCCAGCTCCCGATTTCCTCCTGCTACCTGCAGCCCTGCAATTCTTGGACAGGTATTGACCGGTGCCTTACCCGTCCACTCCCGGGTCAACGCGTCCACTCCCCCGAGGACTTCGCCGTCCGGCAGAAGCAACCCGAACCATGTCGCGGTCGTTTCCTGTTTCGCTCCCCAGTAAAACGCGTATCCGCCGAGACAGAGGGGATCCCCGTCAATCGTCTTCCAGGCCTTTCGATAGCTCTCCGCTTTCTCCGTGCTCGACAGCTCGATGGGCATTCCCCACTTTCCGGTCCCGGATTCCCAGACGCCACGAGGGCCAAACTCCGTCACCAAATAGGGTCGAGTCCCGCCGGAGGCCCGATATCTCTCCGGAAGCGTTTCAATGCCGCCATAGCAATTGATCCCGTGGATATCAATGGAGGGACAGAAGCGGTTGATCGCCTTGATCCGCTCCCCACCGATTCCCGCCGTGATCGTCATCACAGGGTGCAGTGGATCGATCGATTTCACGGCGCGGGCCAAATGCTCAATCTGGGTCCAGATCGCGGGGCTTCCCCCGTCCCCGAATCCCTCCGCCTCGTTTCCAATCGCCCACATCAGGAGAGCGGGATGATCGCGGTATTTCCGCACCGCTTCCCGAAGCAGATCCTCCTGCTTTGCCACCTGTTCAAAACTCTCGTAGGAAAAGCCGTGTCGTTCGTGCCCGAGCCAGAAGCCGAGGGTGACCTTCAG
>JARGNG010000142.1 GCA_029213265.1 Verrucomicrobiales bacterium
GATTTCTGACTGGAGGTAATCGCCCCGTAAGGCGGGCGCATCGTGCGCGGCGCGACTCCGGTTGCCGAGACAATGGTGTCGTGCGAAGTCTTCAGTTCTGTCCGTATTTGATCGGGACTCATCTTCGTCAGGTTGCCGTGAGTGACGGTGTGATTCCCGATCTCATGACCTTCCGCGACGATCCTCCTGAGGATTTCGGGATACCGCTTGGCATTGGTTCCTACCACATAGAAGGTCGCTTTCACATTCCTGGAACGAAGAATGTCGAGCAAGCGGGGCGTGTTCACCGGATGAGGTCCATCATCAAAGGTAAGAGCCAGGAAAGGAAGATTGGTTCGCACGCTGGAGTAGGAGGACTTCGTTCCAATCGAAGTCGGATGGGAAGCGCTTCCGGCTGCGTTCCACGGCCCCGGCGGGCGCTGGGTGTCCACTGCCGCCGGCTCGTCGACAGTGTCTTTCTTCTTGCCGGATGTCTGACATCCGGTGAAGAGAGCCGTCGTGAGAAACGCAAGCGCGAAGAGGGGGAAGGCGGGATTTTTCAAAGTCTGAAGGCGTGGTGGAACGAGTAATCCCGAAAGAGCACCCGAACCTCAAATTTAAGAAGTTTTTAAAAAACTGCAACTCAGAAATGAAAGAAGTACTAACTTTTTAGAAATCGGTGCAAAATTGGATGAAGCTCATGGGCTGTTTTTTCCGGCCAGATTTCCGGGGCGGTAACCAATGCACTGTCCAAAGCGGAGTGCTCCGGCCAGTCCGGGGTCACCGGTATTTTCGGGATCACATCCTGAAGGATCGCCTTGGCAGAGGCGGCGTTTGCCTGGACGTGTTCGATGACGGCATGGGCATTCACGGCGTCTTCTTCGATCTTCCAGCAGTCGTAGTCGGTGATCATGGCCAGAGTCGCCAAAGAGATCTCTGCTTCACGGGCGAGCTTGGCTTCGGGCAGGTTGGTCATCCCTATGAGATCGAACCCGAGTTTGCGATTGGTTTCCGACTCGGCCCGGGTTGAAAAGGCGGGGCCATCCATGTTCACATAGGTTCCGCGGTCGTGCACTGTCTTTCCAAGTTCCTTTGCAGAAGTGAGTAAAAGCTGTCGCAATGATTCGGAGATGGGATCGCTGAAGCCAATGTGGGCAACGATTCCCCGCCCGAAGAAGGTGTGGTCGGCGCGCTGGCTGGTCCGGTCAAAAAACTGGTCGAAAAGAACAATGTCGCGGGGACGGTATTCCTCTTTGAGAGAGCCGACGGCAGTGACGGCAATGATCCATCGAACATTGAGGGATCGGAGCGCCCAGATGTTGGCCCGGTGATTCAGCTCGGAAGGAAGGATGCGATGCCCTTTTCCGTGGCGCGGAAGAAAGCAGACTTTTCGATCCTGCATGACACCGGTGATGATCGCGTCCGAGGGAGGCCCAAACGGGGTGTCGACGGTGACTTCGACCACATCGGAGAGTCCTTCCATATCATAGAGGCCGGAGCCTCCGATGATTCCAATGGCGGGTTCGGTTTCCATGTCAGGAAGGGATGAATCAGTCATGTATCAAGAGTAGGTGATGGGACGGAACGGTCAACGGGAAGGGTAAAAATTGAGCAATAGTATGGAAATGTTGACTTTCGGTTATTTTAAAATTATTATGCGGAGTTTATAAAATGTTTCGATTTTCCTTAGCTGCTGTTTTGATTGGAATCGGGGTGTTCTCTCCCTGGCTCGTCCGCGATTGGTTGGACTGGGGCGCGGATGAGCGCGCTGCGAATCGTCTCTACGAGACCGTTTCTGCGATTCCCGGCAATGTGAAGGAGTCGGTCAACAAAAAGTGGAAGGGGGAGGGGGAAGGTACGACCCTGTCAGGTGAGGCATCCCACCCTGTCGCTTCGTCCACAATGAGAATGTTGCAGGGATTCTTGCCGGATTCTTTTTCCATGACTTCGGGGAGCAAAATTCCCATGATGGGTATGTCTTCGACGCCACCCTCCTCTTCGCGTTCGCGAGCCGTGGTGGAGGATGCCTCCCCGTTGCTGCGGGGGGAGTTGAGCCGGATTGGGTTGAGCCTCGGGAATCCGATCTTTATTCGCCTCTTTAAGGAGGAGAACGAATTGGAAGTGTGGATCCAGGGAAGTGGAAAGCCGGACTACTCTCTTTTTAAAGTGTATCGCATTGAAGACTGCGCCGGTTCGGTCGGGCCGAAGCTGCGCGAGGGGGATCGCCAGGCTCCCGAAGGTTTTTACTATGTGAGCGCCGCAAGAATGATACCGGACACAAAGCACTTTCTTGGAATGGATCTAGGTTTTCCAAATGAATTGGATCGCTATCACAACCGCACTGGCAGTTCGATGATGATTCACGGGGGAAGCCATGCAGCGGGTGCCTTCGCCCTCTCCCGCGATGACATGGCGGAAGTCTATACTCTTGCTGATGCAGCGCTGAAAGCCGGGCAGAAATTTTTCCGTGTAAATGCGTTCCCTTTTCGCATGACGGACAAGCGAATGGCTCTGGAATGGAAGCGTCAAGCGCGTTGGATCCAGTTTTGGAGCAACCTCAAAGAGGGATACGATTTTTTCGAAAATGTGAACTATCCGCCTGACGTTGCGGTTGGCGCCGGTGAATACGAATTTCAGCTTCACTGAGCAACCGGGGAAAAGTTAGAATTCGGCGCTTTTTTTGCTTCCCGTGCCGAATCAATTCCTCTAGTCTGCGCTTCCCGAGGGGTGGCACTTTGCGGTGCCGCCTTTTTGTTCCTTCACAAAAGTAACTTCGAATATTCACCGGAAACACCTTTTCAGCCTTGTACGCGAACGAATCCTACCTCCTTGAGCTCTTACAGGAGGCGTCTCTGTTCGATGACGCCGCCCTCGAAGACGTAAATCACAAAAAGAAGTCGCAGGAGTCGACGCTCGACGCCCTTCTTTCCCTGAATATTATCAACGACGACAACGTCGCTGAAGTTCTCGCTCAGAACGCAGGGATGGAATATGTCGATATCCGAAAGATGGATATCGATCCGTCGGTGGCGGCTCATGTGCCTGCGGATGCGGCGGTTCGGTTTAAGATCGTCCCTATTGCAGAGGGAAATGGCACGCTCGTCGTTGCCGTTACGGACCCCCTCGACTTCGACGCACTTGATTCAGTCCGGCATGTTCTCTCGGTCGAGCCGGAGTTTGTCGTTGGCGCGGATTCTGCAATCAAACAGCGTCAGCTGGATTTCTATTCTTCCGAACTGGATGCCGAGCAGATCCAAAAGCTCGATGCGGATGCGATTGCCGTGACAGAGGAGGGAGAGGGCGGTGAAGGAGATGCTCCCATCATTCGGATGGTGTATCAGATTCTTCAGGAAGCCTATCAGAACCGGGCTTCTGATATTCACATTGAGCCTCTCGAAAATGAAATGCGGGTGCGCTACCGGATTGATGGGGCACTTCACAAAGTGGCGAGTCACCCGTCCCGTCTCCTTTCCTCGATTGTCAGCCGGATCAAGATCATGACCGGAACGATGGCGATTTCGGAAAAGCGGGTTCCGCAGGACGGCCGGATTCAGGCGAAGTTTGGAAGCGGTGACCTCGATCTTCGTGTTTCGACCATTCCAACTTCCTGCGGGGAGAGCATTGTCATGCGTATTCTTGATAAGAGCTCGCTTACGATCGGGCTTCCCCAGCTTGGCTTTTTCAGTGATGACCAGGCGAAATTCGATGAACTGATTCGCTTGCCTGATGGGATTATTCTCGTCACGGGTCCTACCGGATCGGGTAAGACGACGACTCTCTACGCTTGTTTGAATGCCATTAACAAGTCGGACCGGAAGATTATTACGGTGGAGGATCCGGTGGAGTATCTTCTCTCCGGTATCAATCAGGTCCAGGTGAAAGAGGATATTGGGATGACGTTCGCGGCAGCTCTCCGGGCCATTCTGCGACAGGCACCGAATATCATCATGATTGGTGAGATTCGTGACCTTGAGACAGCGTCGATTGCGATCAACGCCAGTTTGACGGGTCACCTCGTTTTCAGTACGCTGCACACGAACGACGCTCCTTCAGCAGTGGCTCGTCTCGCCGATATCGGTGTGAAAAAATTCCTCATCGCCAGTGCGGTTCGATCCATTATGGCACAGCGACTCGTTCGAAAGATCTGTGGAGATTGTGAGACGGCGGGTACCTTGACCGAAAAGGATATTCGGGCTCTCAAATTGACTCAGGAGCAGATCGGCAAGGCGGAATTGAAAGAAGGGCAGGGATGTCGAACCTGCCGGATGACTGGCTACAAGGGCCGAATGGGGCTTTTTGAGATTTTTAACATCATCGAGGAGGTCCGCCTTCTCATCAACGGGGATGAATCAACGGGCGGTCTGCGGAAGCGAGCGCGGGAACTGGGAATGAGGACCCTCCGGGAGGATGGTGTTCGAAAGGTTCT
>JARGNG010000143.1 GCA_029213265.1 Verrucomicrobiales bacterium
CCGACCCAGTACACCGCCTCCGGCATGCGGTTGCTCTGCGGGTAGTTTTCGACAAACGAGGCAAAGTGACTCCTCATCGTGTCATACTCCTCCAGCAGTTTGTAGGCGTTCCCCTTTTTGAACCAGGCCTCCTCAAAGAATCGACCGGACTCGGGACGGACCTTTTCATAGGCGGCAAACCCCTCGTCCATATTTCCATCCGCAAGGTAGGCGTCCCCGATGAGGAGGTACGCCTCATCGGTGAGGGGATCACCGGAATGGCTTTCAACAAAATCGTGAAGCTTTGTCAGAGCCGCTTCGTATTCGGCCAGGGAAAATGTGCAAACCGCGATTCGGAACACGGACTCCTTTCGATACTTCGGCGTGTCATACCGCTCCAGGTATCCTGACAAATGCTCACGGGCTTCATCATAAAGACCGGAAAACGAGTAGGCCATTCCAGTCCAGTAATCGGAGTCTTCGACAAGAACGGACTTCGGGTAATTTCGCTGAACCTGGGCGAACTGGTAGAGCGCGCCCTCATTGTCATCCTGCTGCAAATAGAGGAAGCCCTGCATGAACATCGCTTTCGGAGCGAAGTCGTTTTCGGGAAAGAGTTCCACCACCCGCCCGTAGGCCAGTTGAGCAGTACTGTAGTCCTGCGCTTCGCGAAAGGCTTCGGATTTGAGAAACAAAACCGTCGGAAAGAATTTTCCCTCCCGGCCGAAGACCTTCTCGTAACGCTCCGCCACTTCCACCGCCTGCGGCCAGCGCCCTATTTCCATCCAACATTGCAGTTGGGCAAGGGTGGCGCTCTCCACGACTGGATCGGGAGGCATTGTCTCCAGCATCTCCTGCATGATCAGTGCCGCTTCGCGATACCGCTCCAGCCCCTGGAATGCCATCGCCAGCCGGAGACGCAGGGCGGAATCAAAATTCTCAATCTGCTGAAAGCCTTCCAACTCCCGATTCACCCGCTTCAGGATCGATCGGAGCTGAAAGACCGTTCCCTGCGAATTCGGGCGCGCCTCGAGGACCTTGATCCGGTCTTCGATTTGCTGAATCTTCGCATTCTGATACTCGAGCAGTTTTTCAGACGACCAGACTCGCTGAAGACAGGTGATCGCCTGATAGTAGCGCTTCTCGTCGAGAAACTGAGAGCCAAGTTTCAGAGCCAGCGTCTGAAAGCTGATCAGTTGCGTCATTTCGCCAAGGTTGGGAAACTCCTCCCGAATCAGATCGAGCGCGAGGTCTGTTTCGCCGGCCTGCAACCGGGCATACAACTGCAATACGACAGCACGACTGGCCGCCTCGGGAGCGAGCTCCCGAAATTTCGGAATTTGATCCGCCAGAAAATCGGCCGCCTCCGTGGGAAAATCCTGCTGAATGTAGAGCGTTGCGAACAACAGGAGCGCTTCATAGCGTTTGAACGGTTGATGCGTCTCGTCGGCCCAGTACTCGCCGAAAGCATGCTGTGCCTCGACCAACTCCAACTGCGTCATCAGGCAGATTCCCCGCCAGAAACTCAGCTCATCGGCGAGTGCTGGATCAAGTTCCGGATCCTCTCTCGATTTTTCGATCCAGGTCAGGGCTTCGGCAAACTTCTTTTGAGCCACTTTGCAGATTGCCACCAGGGGCGTGTGAATCCGGGCGGCCTCCTTCGCTTCCTCCGCCTCGCCATAGTCGACGATAAATTTTTCCAGCGCGTCCTCAGCTTCCGCGAACTTGTTCGCCTCGAAGGCGGTCCTGCCCCGCTCCAGCAACTGGGCCGGACCTTCCACCTCCGCAACGGCGTCCGGCGTTTTCTTTTCCTCCTCGTCCTGAGCGAAAGTGAGGCCATGGATCAACAGGACCGCCATCAGGAGAGCGATGGCCGGGAGCTGTTGGGGAGATGACATATCGAAACTCAGAGAAAAACTTCCCCGAATCACACACGGAAACTGCCTGCCTCGTCAATCGCGAAACAATTTTCGTTGAGTTTTTGTTTCCTCCGAACCGGGATCAGCTGCAGAGAGACTGCAATTTTTCCAACAGCGGCGGAACATGCTCGTAGGGATCTGCCTCCTCTTCGTATTCGAGAACAGCGTAGCCCGCATAGCCGGAATCCTTGAGTATGCCGATGACCCGATCCATATCGGCCGGTTCCTTCGTCTTTCCGACCTTGATTTCCGTTTTGAGTTGCACGTTCACGGCATAGGGGGCGGATTCCTCTATCTCGGCATAGACATCGTCCGCCATGAAATTTCCGCTATCGAGATTGACTCCGACAAAGGGATTTTTCACCGCTCTGACAATGCGTAAAAGTCGATCCGCAGTTGTGATGCTGTCGTGATTTTCGATTCCGAGGAAAATGCCTTTCGAGGCTGCGTATTCCCCTGCTTCTTCGAGAGCGCCGATCGCATTCCTTTCGGCGTCTTCTTCGCTGACTCCCTTGGGATGTTTGCCCGCGAAGACCCGGATGTGCGGGGCACCGAGGATCGCGGCATGATCAATCCACTCTTTTACATATTCCATCTGCTCGGCCCGCTCCGGTGCACCCGCCGGATGGGAAAAATTGTTGCCCACGGCAGTACCCGAAACAGCGACACCATTGATGTGAGCCACCTTTCGGCATTCCGCTAAATCAGCTACCTGCACCCCGGGCGGAAAGAAGTAGCTCGTTAGTTCCGCTCCTGCGACACCGTGCTTGGCGCAATACTCGATGAATCCGGTCATCGTCATTTCCGGCTTGTCGGAAGAAAACCGGCTGTTCTCCTTTCCTTTCATGTATCGGAATTGATTCCGAAAGGAATAAGCGGCGCATCCCACCATGATCCGCCCTCCGGCGCGGGAATAGGGATCCGGAACGGCAAGAAGATTGGCAGCGGGAAACAGGCCCAACCCGAGGCCGGCCTTGAGGAGCGAACGACGATCTGTTTTCATAGCAACAAACAATCGCAGAAGGCAGACCGGCGCGGAAAGACAAAAATCGCCTTATGTGATGAGCGGAATGAACGCTGCCACTCGAACTCAGGTCGCCGAATCGCCATATCCGTGTGGATGGGCGGAATGCCACTTCCAGGCAGACTCAATGATGGACTTGAGATCGGGATACTTCGGATCCCAACCGAGTTCCTCGCGGATGCGCGTGCTGTCGGCGATGAGAACGCCGGGATCACCTTCCCGGCGCGGAGCCACTTCGGCGGGAACAGGATGCCCCGTCACTTCCCGGACCGTTTCCACGACTTCCTTCACACTGAACCCGTTTCCGTTTCCGAGATTGTAGTGCAGGACCTCATGATCAGTGAGTGCATTCAGGGCGAGAACATGAGCCTGGGCAAGGTCCTCCACATGAATGTAGTCGCGAACGCAGGTGCCATCCGGAGTGTCATAGTCATCGCCGAACATCATGATTTTCTCCCGTTGTCCGAGGGCCACCTGTAGGATGAGAGGAATCAGATGGGTTTCGGGATCGTGATCCTCGCCACGAACCTCGGAGCACCCCGCGGCATTAAAATAGCGCAGCGCAGCGTAGCGGAGACCTTTTGTTCGATGCATCCAGTGCAGAATGCGCTCGATGAAATATTTCGACTCGCCATAGGGACTGCCGGGAACCAACCGCTCCGATTCGGAAATCGGAATCGTCTCCGGGTCGTCGAAAAGGTTGGCCGTAGACGAGAGAATGAAGCGCTCCACCCCGTGCTCTACCGCCGACTGGAGAAGGTTGAGTCCGTTGGAAACATTATCCCCGAGGTACTTGAACGGGTTTTCCACGGACTCCCCCACCAACGAATAAGCGGCAAAGTGCATGATCGAATCCGGTCGGAATTCCTTCATCAACGCGTCGACCTCACTCTTGTTGGCCAGGTCGCCTTCCACGAACGCGGCCTGCTCATTCACCGCCACTTTGTGCCCCATGTAGAGGTTATCAAAAACCGCCACTTCGTGACCGTCGGCAAGCAACGAATCAACAGCAACACTGCCAATGTATCCGGCACCGCCGGTAACAAGAACTCTCATAGGTGATCAGGGAAGAAGGAAAACAATCTGATACGCGCTTCCCGAACGCAAGTGATTCGTTAGATGGCCACGCGAGAGAGAATCGGATTGATCTAAAACGTGAGGTTCACCTGCCGACGCCCTCGCTTCCATCCGACGCCCTCGCTTCCATCCAACGCCCTCCCGTTCAAACGATGGGGCATCTTGAACTTGAGGACTGGGAGGCCGATCACGCTCTAAAAATTGGCAGTCGTCGGGAATACGCCCCTGAACGATCGCCCGCAATATCTCTGCCACCGTGAGGACTGTGGTTCGCCCGGATTCTGTGATCGGCAGGAATGCCGATCCTCCCTTTCGCACACTCGGTCGCGTCCTTCATCCTAACTCACACCGATCGGCTGATCCCCGATAAGTCTCCGCCTCTCCGCCTCTC
>JARGNG010000144.1 GCA_029213265.1 Verrucomicrobiales bacterium
CGGTGACATCACTTCGTTGAAAGAAACGACCCGATTCAATGAGACGGGGGCCGCCGTGACGAGTCCACTCTCCGCCGCCGGAGTGGTGGTATTCCTTTCCGTCGACTGTCAATCGCAGGTCCAACTCCGCAGGGGGAAGGGAACTCCACTCGGCGTTTTCCCATTGGAGCGCAGTGCTGTAGTCCGCATCGGTATCAACCGTGCCGAAGTGGGGGATCTTCAGCGTTTCCGTGTTCAATACGAAGGCAAAGGTTCCGGTTTGAGTCACTCGCAACCAGGGAGTTCCCTCCCGGTGCCCGGGAAAGCCCTCTGCCCACCATTGATGGGTGTAGTCCTGCGCTTTCGGCATGAACGGAAGAAGAGGGGAGGGGGCTGTCGAGTCCTGCTGCGCTTCTGCGCAATCCGGGATCAAGAACGAGATTCCGAGGATAGACAGGGCCGTGAGCGCGAAAGATTTACGATTCATTTACCGGAGCCTCCACTTTGCCGGGAAAGAACCGTCCATCAAACGAAATCGGGACTCTTTGAGTGGACCTCAGTCTTCGCGCTTCCGGTAGAGAAATGCATCCGACGTGAGCAGTGAGGTCAGCAGAGCGTTCATGCTGCCGCCGCTCTCCTTGTAGGCCTGATAGGCTTCCTGGAGAACGGGCGCGTCGTTGAGAGTTTCGTTCCGGCCCATCCAGAAGCGGAAAGCGTGGCGGACAAAGACCTGCTCGACGCGTTCGCTTTCGGCCAGCCTGTTGATCATGTCGATGGCGTTCTCCACCGGACCATCGAGGGCGGGGTCACCGGAATCAATGATTTCGCCGGTGGTGTCGACAGGCTTATCCAGCTCCGTTGTCCGGAAAATGCCCGCGTGATTGTACATTTCGAAAGGCAGACCGAGCGGATCCATCTTCTCGTGGCAGGTCCAGCAGTATTTCTCGCGGGTGACACGCATGCGCTCCCGCAGAGTGTTTTTCGGCTCGTCGGGCAGCTGGGCATCGACGGTAATGGGGACGTCGGGGATGCCGCCTCCGAGCAGTCGTTCACGGACCCAGATTCCGCGATGAATGGCGTGATTGTCCATCGCATCGGAGTGCGAGACCAGCCAGCTCGGGTGGGTCAAAATTCCAAGGCGCTGGCCTTCGGGCGCTGTGGCAAGAGTTCGCTCCGGCTTCATGGAACCGGCACCGAAGGAGCGGCGGCTGACACGGGCATTGATCCGCTCACCGGACAGTTTTGCCTCAGCGACGTTGACATTGATACTGCTTCGTTTCCGCTTCTTGTCCTGGGCGATCTTTTTCTTTTTCGCCTCCAGACTCTTCATTTTCTTTTCGAGGGAATTTTTCGTCCCCTTTGGCAAGGTGTCGTCCTTGAGTTGGTCCTTCACCTCGTCAAGTTCTGCCGTTACCACCTCAAGATCTGCATCGAGCTTTTTCGCAATCTCTTCGTCTTCCGCCTTCTTGCGGGCTGAGGCGACTTTTCTCTCCTCGGGAGTGAGTTTCCGGCCGAAGTAGATTCGATCGCTTCCTGTGACCACGACCTGTTGGGTCGTTAAGAGTTGATTGAGGACGTCCTTGTCCTCTTCGAGGATCAGCTCAATGAGGCGATCGGTACTCGCGGCGGCATCGAACATGGCACGGAAGTGGGTATTCCCTGCGGGAGCACCCGTCGTGGCCTGCGCCTTGTTGTCTTTGCAAATGTAGCCGGCCAGATCGTGGTCGAAATAATCCCGAAAGAAGCGCAGGATCCGCGGTTTGCGAATGCTGTCGTCGGCCAGCATGCGGGTGACCTCGCGTTTCACGTCCCCCTTTGTCCGCATGCGACCTTCAAGGATCGCCTCGCGAAGCGTCTCATCGGGCTTGATGTAGCGAAGCGCGTGATTCACCGCCATTCCCAACTCCCAGTCCTGAAGCATGACGCGACCGTGCTCGTCCGGCTTGCCCGTTTCGGCCAGCTCCGGTCGAAACAGGGCATCACGATCAAGAAAGATCGCTGAAAGCCCCATGAAAACGCCGTCTTCCCGGCCCACCTTTTCGACGGAGTCCCTGACCATCTGCTGGTAGCCGCTTGATTCCTCCTCCGTCGGAGGGCGAAAGGTGAGGGCCTCGAAGAGGTAATTCACAGCGTCACGCAGGCGCTCGTCGGTCATTTCGGAACCCTCCTGCATCAGTTCGTAAACCGGGGTCAGCGGGCGGGCCACTTTCGTGCTGTAGACAATGGCTGTCGGTAATCCGCGGAGATCGCCCGGTGGTCTTACCTTGTCGTAGGTTTTGGGGTCGTCGGTGATCTGCTCCGGCATGCCGACAATGCTGAGTGGTCCGTAGGCCATGTAGCGCAGAATGTTTTCCGCCTTGTCGAGAATCTGGGTCGCCTCGGCACTGTTGACACTGTAGAAATCGGGATAGTTTTCAAACCCGTGTTTTCGGCTGGAAGAGAGAACCACGGGTATGCTCTTCACTGCGGTAGCATAGGCCACCGTGCCCCCCTCCCAGCGGAGGATCCGATCAGTGCCGAAGTAGAGCTTCAGTTCCCCGCCATGGTTGGTCGGGACAACATCGCCACGGGTGCGGAGACCCGGTTTGGCCGGATCAAATTCCGGCTCGTTGTTGATCAGTTCATTGAGTCGGGTGATGTGTTCCTGAGGTGTCACCCGCCAAATTCGTGCCGGTGATGACGTCGGCACGAGCCGGATGCCATCGGGCAGGTTGCCGAAGAGGAGATCATGGTCGATGAAGTTGCCCTTTTTCGGGTCTTGATGGGCGTGGAAGCCGCCCTTGTCTTTCATCGTTTGCTGCAACTCGTTCACGATCCAGTCGGTGAAGCGAAGTCGATCGATCACTTCCGGTTGGGTTTCCTTCTTCGGAGGCATTTCCTGAAGTGCGACCTGGGCCCAGACCGATTTCCAGATCGCCGCGTTGGTTTCATCCACCGGCCCCAGATCGAGCAGCGAAAGATCCCCTTCGGTCGTGACGTCGTCGTGGCACTCGATGCAATGCTTGTCGAGAAATCCCAGCGCGAGGCTGTCGAATGTTCCGTGGACCGGTTCGCCGGGAGTATAGGTGTCGGCGGCTCCGGCGGAAGTCCCGAGTAGCGCCGGGACCGCGAGAGCAGATGCGAAAAGAAGAATTCTCACACCAGCAATTCTTTGAGGGGTCCAACACCGGAATCATACTTCGCCGCCATTTGATCGGTCATATTGAAACGATCGCAGGAGACACCGGAGGCGCGCAGAATAGTCGAGTAGAGTGCGTTGATCGGGCGTTTTCCGTCCAGCTGGGTGAACTGTCCGGTCTTGAAGGCACCATCGTAGTTACCGAGAAGCATCACGGGCCAGTTGGCACCGTTCGTGTGCTGCTTGTCGGCATTGTTGCTGGTGTAGACAATGAGGGTGTTGTCCATCATCGTACCGCTGCCTTCAGGCACGCTTTCCAGCTCTTCAATGAGCTTCACCAACATGCGACTGTTGTACTGGCGAATCTTGATCCAGATCGGATTGTCTTTTTGGACCATGTGACCGAGATTGTGGCCCTGCTGGTCAACCCCAAGTCCTTTCCAGGCACCGAAAATCTCGCCTCGGCCCGAACCAATTGTCAGCACGCTGGTGATGCCTGACTTGAGAGCCGAAATCCCCAGGTCAAGGAGAGTGTCGTGCCAGTCGGTCTCGAACTCGGGATTGGTGTAGCGGTCGTCCACTTCCGGCGCGAATTTCTGCAGATGGTCGGAGACGTTGCCGAGTCGTTCTCTCAGGCCGTTGATGTCGTCGAAGCCGCTGACATACTGGCTGTAACGCTGGCGATCGGCGGCAGGAAGTGTTTCCCCTTTGGCGGCTGCCAGCTGCTCGATACGATCAAACATGCTGGACCGCGCCTCGTGCTGCTTCCGGATATCCCCCTGGGAGATGCCCCCGTAGAGCATCTGGTAGAGGTGATTCGGGTTCGAGTGCATGAAGATGGGCTGCCCCGCGCCGCTGGCCGACAAATTCGCGACTGTCGGCTTGGCCTTCATGTTCTCGATCGAGTCCATACCGACGCACAGGTGCGGCAGAAGCGTATCGGGCAGGACCTTGCTCAGTTCGTAATCGATCGTGGAGGCGCTGGGCGGCACGCCGTCGCTGCCACGGTAGCCGCCGAGAGCGCCGAAGAAGGCGCTGTGCGAGGGGCTGGTGTGCATGCCGTGCAGGCCGTTGATGATGTGCAAACGCTCCTTGTAGGGCTCCAGTGCAGAAATGGGCTCCGGCAGCTTGGCTTTGGCAAGGGAACCACTGTTGGTCAAACCCGCCGGAATGCAGGTCGCGGGGTCGAATCCCTGGTTCTGCAGGAAAAAGATGACGCGCTTGGGACTGCCCTTCGGAGTGGAGGCGGCCTGCGAAAAACCGGGGAGAAACGAGGAACCCAG
>JARGNG010000041.1 GCA_029213265.1 Verrucomicrobiales bacterium
CCACGGCCGCCTCCACGGCAGTCCTTTCGCAATTGCCCGCGGTCCATGCCGCCGGAACGGACATCTTGAAAATCGGGCTCATCGGCTGCGGTGGACGTGGCGCCGGCGCGACCGACAATGCGCTCAAGGCGGACCCGAACGTGAAGCTCGTCGCGATGGCGGATGCCTTTCCGGACCGCCTCGAAGGGTCCGCCGACCGGCTCAAGAAACTGCACCCGGACAAGTTCGCCGTGACCGACGAACAGCGATTTATCGGCTTCGACGCGTATCAACAATTGCTGGCCTGCGATGTCGACGTCGTGATCCTGGCAACACCGCCCCATTTCCGTCCCGAACACCTCGCCGCAACGGTCGCTGCCGGTAAACACGCATTTGTCGAGAAACCCGTTGCGGTCGATGCCACGGGCGCGCGTCATGTGCTCGAAACCTGCCGGAAAGCCGAGGCCAAGGGACTGTCGATCGTGTCCGGATTGATGTTGCGCTACAGCCTCGCGATGCAGGAAACCATGCAACAGATCCACGACGGCGCCATCGGCAAGATCATCACGATGCAGGCCAACTACAACATCAATGGCCTCTGGAGTCATGAGCGCCAACCCGGCTGGTCCGACATGGAATACCAGATGCGCAACTGGTACTACTACACTTGGCTCTCCGGCGATCACATCGTCGAACAACACGTCCACGGTCTCGACCTTATGGCCTGGGCGATGCAGGATCAATACCCGATCAACTGTTTCGCGCTCGCCGGACGCCAGGCGCGGACCGAGCCGAGGTTCGGTCACATCTACGACCACTTCGCCGTCTGCTACGAATACGCCGGCGGAGAGCGCTGCTTCAGTTTCTGCCGTCAACAGAACGGCACCGATCAGGATACCGCGCCCCTCGTCTTTGGAGCCGACGGTACCGCCGACCTCCGGCGCAAGACAATGACCGGAGGAAAAGTCTGGCGCTACAGCCAGGCGCGCAATGGCGCCCAAGACATTCCCTACCAACGCGAACACGACGCCCTCTTTCGCAGCATTCGCGAGGGCAAGCCCATCAACAACGGGGACTACATGGTCAAAAGCACCATGATGGCGATCATGGGCCGCCTCGCGGGTTACACTGGGAAGACCGTCACGTGGGAACAGGCGTGGAATTCCCAGGAAGACCTCCGGCCGGAGAAGTATGAGTTTGGGGATTTGGAGGTGCCGCCTGTGGCGATTCCGGGTGAGACGGAGTTGGTTTGAGGTGGGGGGCGAGCGTTTTCCGCGGGAATGGGGCAGGAACAGAGGCGGGCGCGAAGGGTGCTGATTGAAAACGGTGCAATACAAAAATGATGACCTGAAGCAAGCCGGCAAAAAAATGCTTCGTAATTTGCGAAGTGACGACCGAAAGTAGCTGAGGAGGAAGAACTCATTGGCTGATCAGAAATGGAACAGATCCCGATAACGATTCTGGCGGGGAGCGATCACGCTCCGGGGCACTTGCCGAAAACAGAGACCGAGCTCCATTCTCTATCGACGGCCTACAAGGGCGCCGAGGTAAAAGTGGGAGGCAGGCCCCTGATCGAGCTCCTCGTCGAGCGAATCGAACAATCGGCTGGATTCGGCCCTGTCACGATCGCCGGTCCGGCCGGGATCTATGAGCCACTCGGGTTGAAGGCCGAGATCGTCGATACGAACGGGGGAATCGCCGTCAACATGAAGGCCGCGTTCGAGCATCATCAGCAACGCCACGGGAAAAAGCCAATGGCCATACTGGCCTACGATGTGCTACTTGAAGCTGGGGAATTCGACGAAATCCGGAACCTCTACGAAGAGGACGCTCCCTGCGCCATCTGGATTCCTTTCGTCCGGAAACCGGAAGAGGAGGAGGAACTCGGCGCTTTCGGATGGAAGCCCACCTACGCTCTCCTGCCGGCCAAAGGGGAGCCCCCGATTCCCATTCTGCCGGGCCACATCGGGATCGTCCGCCTCGAAGAGATGCGGCTGTCGATTCTCTACCAGCTGTTCGATCTGGCCTACAAGACGAGGAACCATTCCGTGAAGACGAGGAAGCGGGTGATGGTTCGATCCGTGTTCGGAAAGTTGCTTCTCTACGATCTCCGGGCTCTCTGCTCCCTCCGGGCGCCCCGTCTCACCCTGTCGGTGATCGCGAACGGGGTGCGAATCGCGGATCGTCTCCGGAAGGGCGATCTTCTCATCTCCGAACTGGAACAGGCGATCGCCGGCATCTTCCTTCGTCACGACAGCGAGTTGAATGTCGCGGGCAGAGGAGTGAGACACCCCATTGTCGATATTCTCAGCCTGGGAGAGGACATTGATACCGAAGAGGAAGCGGCCGGCCTCGAGTTGTGAAACAAACCCCTCGCGCGGCAGATCGGGTTCTGCCCTTCCGTCAGGTCTCTTTTCATTTGCCTGCGCGCTGAGGAGACTAACGCCAAGGCGGATGCTCTGCGGGCGGAATGAGCGAGAATTCATGCCGAGGCCACCCCGATGCAGTTGGCCTCGATGACCGCCACCGTCACCAATGGTGGAAAACGTTTCCAGTCCCATCTAGTTCAAGAGGAGAAGCCAACCCTCCTCGAAGATCTGACCCAGTCCGGAATTTCCGCAGATCACCTGGAAGTCGTTCGCGAAGCGATGTGGCGCGCCATCAACGACCCCGATGCTCCCGCTTCAAAACTGCGCTCCGAAGATGTCGCGATCGCAGGGAAAACCGGCACGGCTCAAACCGGGAAAGTGGACCGCCCATTTCGCGCCTGGTTCATCGGGTTTGCCCCCTACGAAAATCCCAGGCTGGCCATCTGCGTGTTTGTCGAAAACGGTGAGTCCGGGAGCCGCGTCGCCGGTCCGATCGCCAAAACGATCCTGACGCGTTGGCTGGCTCTGTTAGGCGAGTGAGGGTTTCCTCATCGACGTAACCGGGTTGGGTCTGGTTCCCAAACCGCTCACCAATCCCCACTACTTCCGCCCAAACAGTGGACTCCTCGCCACTTCGCGAATCATCGAGCCAATCCGAAACTCGTCGTCCCTCAGCTTCGCCAAAACCGCGTCCACATCATCGGCGTCGGAAAACTCGATCGTCCGGCCGAGGGCGTAGGTCATCATGGACTCGACCAATTCCCGTGCCAAATCTTCCTCGTGGTCCAGTAAAACGGACTTCAGTTCCTGCACGTTGGAAAAGGCAGCGCCGTCGGGGAGCGTTCCGCCAGGCTCGATGGGGACTTGTTTTCTGCCCACCTTCTCCGTTTCGCGCCAGCGGCCGATTGTGTCGAAGTTTTCCAAACCGAAGCCGATCACATCCATCTTCTTGTGGCAGGAGGCACAGACGGCCTGCTCTTGGTGTCTTTGCACCATCTCGCGATTGGTTCGGGGCTGATTGTCATCGGATCCGAGTTCAGGAACATTAGGGGGTGGGGGAGCCGGCTCATCGTGCAGCAATTTCTCCATGACGAGGGCACCCCGGATCACGGGGGAGGAACGTTCGCCATTGGAACCGGTCGTGAGAAAGGCGGCCTGAGTCATCAGTCCTCCGCGGGGGGATTCGGCGGGAAGCGTCACCTTGATAAAGTCGGCGGTTTTCGGATTCGGAATCTCCATGCCGTAGTGCACGGCCAGGGCCGGATTGACGACAACGAAGTCCGAATCGATCAGGTTGGCGGCGGGAAGATTCTCCTCCACCAGCTGCCCGAAAAATTCCCTGACTTCCTTCTTCGCATCCTGCTGAACGCCTTCGTTGAAACGGAAATGCTCCTTGTTGTCCACCGTGATCGCATCGTAGCGATCCAGTTCGGCCCACTGACTCACAAATCCGTCCCGGAACCGGTCTGACTTCGGGTCGGCGAGGAGGCGATCGATCTGGGCGTCGTAAATGGCTGGTTCCGAAAGGTTGGCGGCGTAGAGTTCGTCGTCGGGCGGGGAGCTCCAGAGAAAATAGGAAAGCCGGATCGCCAACTCGCGGTTGGTTAGGGGGGGGCGTTTGCCTTCTTCAACCACCTCTTCCTCCTGGAGAAAAAGGAAGCCGGGCGAGGAAAGAATGATGGCGGTGATTTCAGCCCAGGCGTCGCGGTGATTCATCCCTTCGGCCCGATAGCCTGCAAAGAGCTCGTTCAATCCGGCGAGATACTCCGGTTCGGGCGGGCGTCGTCGAAAGGCTTCGGTGGCAAACTTCTCGATCAGTTCCGGAACTTTCGCATCGTTCCAGATGTAGGGGCTCTGACTCCCCGTGGGGACGCCGGGATAGAGAATCTCCTCGAGGCGCGGACGTTTCTCCGGATAGTAGGGGCCTTCGATTTCCATCCAGTCGATAAATACGGCGGCCCTCGGATCGGTGCGATCTCCCGGGCCGTCCACTTTGCTGATGTAGCCGCGCAGCGTGTTCTGGGTATTCAGCGGCGCGTTTTCCCTGACACTGAGCGAAAGATGGGAGCGCCCCATCGGTTGGCGCGCCCGGAACTCGATCGACTCCGTCTTCTCAGGAGTGCCTGCCATTTTCAGGGTGCCGCGAATCTGATTCGAATCCCACAGACGGACAATCTTCCGGAGTTCGTCCGGCTCACCGACGATGCCTCCGTTGATCCGGAACAGGTATTCGCCACGAATGTCGATGTGTTTCGAAGCACTGGCCCACTTGGCAATGTCGGAAATATAGACGCCCCGGTTGATGTGAGGATACCCCAGATACTTGCGGGGCAGTTCCGCACGGGAGTCCCACTGCGAGAAGATGATCTCCATTTCCCCCTCATCCTTGAAGCCCATCTCTTTCCAGGTCGCCCCTTTGTTTTTCAGGGCCATTTTCCGGTCGAGGTCAGCCAGCTTTTCCCGGGTCTTCTGCGTTACCCGCTCCTCGGGCTCGGTGCGGTCGATCGTCACCTCCCGTCGCGGGCTGTAGTTGTAACGAAAGGACTCGGTCGCGATCTTTCGACCCAACTCGAGGTATCTCTCGAAGTGGGAGGAATTGAAGAACTGCTCGGCGCCGACGGTGTCAAAGGTTGCGATCTCGCCGTCCTCGGGAATTTCTTCGAGGGCGACCGGGAACCCGAAAAGATCCTCGATCGTCGCGGAGTATTCCCGCTGGTTGAGACGCCGCATCTTGATTTCGCCGCCGTGATCGGTGAGACGATTCTGCGCTTCCAGGACTGCAGCGGTGAGCACATCCAGCGCTGCGGACAGTTCCTCGTTCAAAGGTTGGGTGGCATCTTCGGGCGGCATGTCGCCTCCGTTCAACTGGTCCAGAACATCCTGCCAGCGCTGGGCGGTGTCGTTGTCCGTGATTTCCCAGCTGACATCGTCAAAACGAACCTGCCCTTTCTGCTTTCGAGGGCCGTGGCAATCGAGGCAGTATTCCCGAAGGAAGGGCTCGAGTTTTTCTTTCGCATTCGGAAGCGCCGACGCCCGGATTCTTGCCGGGGCCTCCGCCGGTGCTGATTTCGGAGCTTCGGCCGTCTCGGCAGAGCCGAGCCAGGGCAGGGTGGCGATCAGAAAGAGGAAGGGAATTCTCACGACTGTGCGAATTAAGGTTACGCGAGCAACTCCGGAACCGTTCCGGTGCTGTGGCTGAAGGACTCAATCTGCATCCCGGCCTGCTGCATCAGGGTGAGCCAGTAATTCGCGAGCGGCGTGTTTTCCTCGGGAAGAATGATGTGGCGGCCATGCTGGATTCCCCCCGCACCTCCGCCGGAAAGAATCGCGGGGAGATTCTTCAGTTCATGTCCCGAACGAAGGTTGGTTCCGTAGCTGACAATGCAGTTGTCGTAGAGACGACTGCCATCCGAGTCCTTCGCTTCCTTGAGACGGTCCAGAAAGTGGGCAAAAAGCGCGGAGCATTTTTTGTCTCGTTCCCGCGAGGCAAGGATACGCGGCTGGGAGAAACCATAGTGACTCAGCGAGTGCGCTTTTAGGGTCATTCCCATCCCGAGAAGCAAATCACAGACGGGCTGCCGGTAGGATACGACCCGCGTGGCGTCGGTCTGCAGCGCGATGATGATCATGTCATACATCAGGTGAATCGCCTCTTCCCCGGTCAGGCCATCCGACGGTGCCTCGAAGGGAGCATCCGGTTTGGGGACGTCGGCCCACTGGGCCTGCCGCTCCAGTCCCTTTTCCACCTGGCGAACGCCGGTGAAATACTCGTCCAACTTCTCCTGGTCGCTTTTGCTGAGGCTGCGCTTCATGCCGCTGCCGTTGACGCGGACCACATCGAGAATGCTCTGCTTCTTCTTGAGCCGCAGATTCAATTCCTCCCGGGAATCTTTTGGGTTGGCAAAGAGGGTGTAAAAAAGATCGATCGGTCGATTCAAACCCGGGATCGGATTTCCGGTTTCATCCCACGCGAGTGAGAGTCCCTTGCCGTGACCGGAATTCTGGCCGCCATCCACTTCCTTCGCAGACAAGGTGAGCGTCGGATATCGGGTCTCGGAGCCGAGTTCTTTGGCGAGGAGTTGATCACAGGAAATCGAGTTGTGAAAGCGCTTCCCGGGAGTTCCGGCGACGTTCGCACCGGTCAGATAGGAAACGCTTCCTCCGTGCGGGTCGCTCGCGCCCAGGTTGGTGAGGTTCGTGACCATGGTGAGGTCATCCTGATGTCGCTCCAGCGGAGCGAGTCCCTCGGTCAGCCCGATCTCCGTGAACTTCCCTGCCTCGGTCGGGTAAAAGCTGTCCTTGGTAAACCCGAATCCACCACCGAGGAAAACCACTCGCTTTGGCGGTTTTACAGCCGTCGCTTTCGCACTGGCAAACGTTTCCAGGAATGGAAGTGCCAGCACGGTGCTGCCGGTTCGCAGAAATGAACGGCGGGATGCCGAATGGGTTAGAAAAGGACTCATTGTCAGTCGATTGAACAGGTAATTCAAGATCAGGGTAAAATCTATCTACGCTCTGGCAATGGACTCAGTTGCGGAGTCCCGTATCCGATTCGGAGAGGATTGTTACTGCTACTGCCGAAAAGGGCTGATTCTGTTCTCCTCGATTCCAGCTCTTCGGAATTCTGGTGGGATTCCACTGTGATTCTCCCGAAACGGGGGACGCTCAGTGCCCTGCGCCGGGAACTCCACTCAGGGTCTTGAAAAAGATGGCGGCGAGGAACCCGAGCAGAGTCGCAAATCCGGTGATAGAGCCGCCTTTTAAATAGGCCTCCGGTAACATCGTCTGGGCGATCATGGTGAGCATGGCACCGGCAGCGACACCCTGAACGAGCGCAAAGGGTCCCGGGGGTGCTCCGGCGAAGAAAACCACACCGAGTGCGGCACCGATTCCGGTGATCACCATGAGTGAGGTCCACATGAGGAGGATGCGGCCGGCCGGCATGCCCTGCTGACGCATCCCTACAGAGCTGGACAGGGCCTCGGGATAGTTGGAAAGAAAGAGGCCTGCCAGCAGCGAGATGCTGACCGTTCCATGACTACCGACGCTGGCCCCAATGACGAGAGATTCCGGGATGCCATCCAGCAGGATGCCCAGCCAAATGGCGATCGGTGCGCCCTGGTGTTGCTGGATCTCCCGGGTCATAGCAGCAGCAGAGGGAAGCAGTTTGGCGTGGCTGCGCCGTCCCAGCGCCCGGGAAACCCAGCGGGCCGTCTTGTCGGTGTCGAAACGATGTTTCTTCTGCAAATATTCCGAAAGGGTTTCCTGCCGGATGAATTCTTCGACGGCGGCGGCGAAAGCCGGAGATCTCTCCCGCAGGGCATCAAAGTGTCGTCGCAACAACACCCGGACGGAGGCGTCACTGGAGGCCACTGCGGTGACACTGTGCTTGGCACCGGTCAGGAAAGAGAGCGCTCCGAATTCGTCGCAGGCATCGATGCGAAGAGGGTGGCGTTCCGGCTTGTTGGGATCGAGCAGCACGACCTGTCCCGCTTCGAGGATGTAAAGACGGTCCGCGAATTCTCCCGGATGGAAGAAGGTATAACCCCGTGCGTGACTTTTCGTGAAGCAGCAGTTCGCGAGGAACTCGATATCTTCTTCCGGCAGGCTATGAAAAATCGGAATCCGGCTGATCTGTTCGAGAACCTCCCTGAGATCGGGTTCCCCCACCGCGGAGGAAACGGCCGAAGGAACGGATTGTCCTGCATGAACGGCCTGGATGGCTTCCGCTTTCCAGTTTTCGATTTCCTCTTCCGTGAGACCATGGGACTTCTGCAAATAGTCGATGGATTCTGCGCTCTCTAAAAAAGCGGCAATCGATTTTTGGAGCGGTTCACTTTCCGTGGCGATACGTTCGAAGGCCGTGCGGGAAAGAACAAGAACTCTACCGTCCGTATGCGCCCGGGCCACGAAAGCGTGAGGCGAACTGGTGAAAAACGCTTTGTGTCCAAAGCAGCTGTTCTTTCGAATGCGGGTCAGTGGCTTCATTCCCTCGTCGGGATTGAGCAGATCGATTTCCCCTTCCTCGACGAGGTAGAGGCATCCGCTGTCGTCCCCTTCCTCGAAAAGGGTGCTGCCCGCCTTGAACGGATGACTGGTGGCGGCGTTGGCGAGGCGCATGATATCTTCCCGTGGAAGATCAGAGAGAACATCAAGTCGCTGCAATTGGGAAAGAACCGCCCGGAATCGCTGGGCCTCTTTTCGATGCAGGTGGAAAATGGTGGTCGAGACTTTTCGAAGAAACCCGCCGTGCTGGTTCACGATTTGATCGAGAACCACAAAAAGTATGCCGCCGGCAATACACCCCGCCGCGAGCCAATAGAAGTGGCCTTTGGCCAGGGCCGGGCCCGCGAGATCAATCGTCAGGGCGGCAAGCAGGGCTCCCCCGCCAAATGCCATCAGGAAAGCGATCACCCGGTCACTGGGCCGCCAGAGAAAAGAAGTGAGAGTCCCCAGGGGTAGGGAGCAGGCACTGACGAGTCCCAGGATAAAGGCGGTAGTGAGAGCGGCACTCATGTTAGTGTATCAGGCACACCGGGGGAGGGACTTAGCAAGTAGTAATCGCGAAAAAGGGAGATTGCGTTTACTCCTTCTGTTCGCCCTTCTTTCACTCCGGTTCATGGGCTGATCTTCCGGGGGGAACAGGGAAGGGGGGGCGGGGCCGTCCCGGTTGAATGCTACAGACAAGAGTTGGTAGATGACTTCTCCGATGGAAACCGATACGATTCTGCCAGAACTGAGTGCAGAGATTGCGCGATCACCTTTGCCCCCATGCATCTACCATCCTCCAGTCCGGGCGTCATCGAGGGTTTTTTCGGCCGGCCATGGTCGTGGGAAGCACGTCGCGCCTACGCAGACTTTCTCCAGCGCAATGACTACCAATACTACCTCTACGCGCCCAAGGCGGATCGTGTTCTTCGCGAAGACTGGCCGGATCGGTGGCCGGAGGAAACCTACGGGGAATTGCAGGGACTGAGAGAAGTCTATCGCGAAGCAGGAGTTGCCTGGGGGGTTGGGTTGAATCTTTATGAGTTGCACTGCCACTGCGACGAAGATGCGATCCGGAAACTGGAAGCTAAGATTCGATATATCAATGGTCTTCAGCCGGACATTCTGGCGATCCTTTTTGATGATATGAGAGGCGACGCGGACGAGATCGCGCAGACCCAGGTAGACGTCACCCATCGGGCCTGCGCTCTAAGCACAGCATCCTCGGTGATTATGTGCCCGACCTACTACTCGGACAGTCCGGTGCTCGATCGCATCTTCGGCGAACGCCCGGCTGGGTATCTGGAGAGCCTCGGTAAGAGTCTCGATCCAACCGTTCACATTTTCTGGACCGGCGCGGAAGTTTGTTCGGACGCCTATCCTGTCGAGCACCTGCAATCCGTTGGCGAGCGGCTTGGGCGCAAGCCATTTATCTGGGACAACTATCCGGTCAATGACAGCGAAGCAATGTGCCGGCATCTGCATCTGCGTGCTTTTGAGAATCGTCCCAACGAGATGGCAAATTGGATCGCCGGTCACGCCGTCAATCCGATGAACCAGGCCTACCTTTCGCAGATACCACTGATGACTTTGAACCGAAGTTACGGGGAGAGGGGAAGCTACAATCCCGTTGTGGCTTTTGAGGAAGCGGCCCGCGAGCTTTGTGGCGGGGAGTTCGCTAGTTGTCTCGCGGATGATCTTTTTCTATTCCAGGATTGTGGACTGGACCAGATGGACCCGGCTCTCAAAGACCGTCTGGTGAGCAAATACGAACCTTTTCAAACCCCGTTCAGCCGGGAAGTCGTGGGATGGTTGCGGGGAGAGTATCCGTATGCGCTGGACTGTTTGACGGAGTAGCGGCTCCCCCCGGGGGCGTTGGATCCAGAGCGTTCCCACTCATCGGTTTGAGGATCTTCGCCGCCTTGGCGGAAATCCTGCTAGGCATGTTCGACATTCATGGATTTTGTTCTTTTAGCGATCGCCTTTGTTTTCGGCCTGCTCTCGCAGCAATTGCGTCTGCCTCCGCTTGTGGGATTTCTTCTCGCGGGTTTTGTGCTGCAGTTGATGGGAAAAGAGGGAGGGGAAACGATCGCGGCGGTTTCGGATCTCGGGGTGACCTTGCTGCTCTTCAGCATCGGGTTGAAATTGCGACCCCGGAATTTGTTGCGTCCGGAGATCTGGTCGGGCACATCCCTTCATTCCATCCTTCTCATCCTGCTCTTTGCGCCACTTATCTACGGGGTCGCCTGGCTCGTTTCCTCCACGACTGACTTTGACTGGCGCATGGCTGCGCTGCTCGCGTTTTCCCTCAGTTTTTCGAGCACCGTTTTCGCGATCAAGGCGCTCACGGAAAACGGGGATCTGGGCTCGATGCATGGCCGGGTATCCATCGGCATTCTCGTGATGCAGGATATCATTGCGGTTCTCTTTCTCACTGCTTCGACAGGGAAGATGCCTTCGCCCTGGGTTCTTGTCGCGATTCCTGCGCTGATTTTCGCGCGACCGCTATTGGGTTGGCTGCTTAGCCGATCCGGTCACGGTGAAATGCTGGCACTTTGCGGACTTTTTCTCGCCCTCGTCGTTGGGGCAAAGGGCTTTGACGTGATCGGGCTCAAGGCCGACCTCGGTGCGCTCTTCATTGGCATTCTCGTGGGGTATCATCCCCGCGCCAGTGAGCTGCGGAAGTCGCTCAATCACATCACTGATCTGTTTCTCGTCGGGTTTTTTCTCCAGATCGGACTGGAGGGCTCACTTTCGTGGAACGGATTCTTCTGGGCGCTCTTTCTCCTCCTGCTCTTGCCGATCAAGACGCTCGGACTCTTCGCCCTGCTGACGCGTTTTCGGCTCCGCGCGCGCACCTCCTGGATGGCGGCTATTTCGCTTTCGACCTACAGTGAATTCGGGCTTATTGTGCTCTCGTTAGGGGTGGCGAAGGGATGGGCCGGCAGCGAGTGGATCGTCGCACTCGCTCTCGTGTTGTCACTGAGTTTTCTCGTCGCAGCTCCACTCAATCGACGGGCCGAGTGGCTGTATGACCCGATCAGTGATTTTCTCAAAAGATGGGAAACGAAGGGGCGACACCGTGATGATCTGCCCGTGATTGAAAACGGGGAGCGTATCGCCATCTTCGGCATGGGGCGGGTCGGAATGGCGGTCTACCACGTGCTGGAGCAGCGGTTTCCCGGGCAGGTGATCGGCTTTGATCGCGATCCGGCTTCTGTCGAGGAACACCAGGAGGAAGAACGCAACGTCAAGCTGGCCGACGCAACCGACTCTGACTTCTGGGAGCGGGTTTGTCCCGCCGATGACCTTGACCTCGCCGTCCTCGCGATGCCCACCCACAGTGCCAACGTGCACGCGATCGAAACCCTGAAGCGCCACGAGTTTCACGGGGTCGTGGCCGTATGTGGAACCTTTCCCGAGGAAGTCCGGCACCTGCGCAAGCTCGGTGTCGACACGGCCTTCAATCTGTACTCGCGGGCCGGGGCCGGCTTTGCCAATCACGTTGTCAGTGTCTTCGGTCAGCAGCGCCCGGATCTCGCGATGCAGTGGAACGAAGAGCCAGATTCCAAATCTTGATGGGCCGGTTTCTTTTCCGGCGTGAAATTGTGGATCCAGGATCAGGAGTCGGGATCACATCAGGGACTCGTGAATTTTGTTCATTGTCTGGCTCACGACCGCCCCGGACTTTCCAATGCGTTTCGAAATCGCGCGATTCGTTCCGCCCGGTTCAACGCGCAAGGCCACTATTCTTTTCTGCTTCTCCGGCAATTTTTGGAGGCAGCGTTCGAGTGCGGCGAGATCGTCATCGGTGTGTTCGCGGAAGTCTTCCGCCTTGCCACTGAGACTACCAATCAGCTCATCCGAGAACTGCAGGCGTTGGGATTCACGGGCATTCTTTTGACGGAAGTAACGAACCTGGTTAAAGGCGGTCTGGAATGCCCGGGCGATCAAAGCGGGTTCCCTTTTCGAACTGATCGAACTTTCGCTAGAGTACGGAAACTGTTTCCTGCATAAATTTGTCGTGACGTTCTTCGGATGGCATGTCGGCTACAGGAAGAATAGCAGTCCAGGCAGGAGGCTTGCGCGGTTTTTCAGCAAATTCACTTCCTCGTCAGCACGGGATTCAACCAGAGCCCCCAGTCGGACGCCTTGCCATCCCCGCCGTCCTCAACGCGAAGCTCGATTTGATCCGCTCCGGAAAGGTCGACCCGGTAGCGGGCTCTATCTCCCGGTTTCACGGTGCGGCTGTTCCATTTCTTTTCCCCGTCGACATGGATCGAAAAAACAACGCTTCCGCGATTGGAGTCTGCCAATCCTGCTTCCCCCGAAATGGATTTCCATTTGCCTGCCAGCTTCCAGCGATGAGCAGCAGGAGCGTGGGCGTAGATTCCGTGCGCAAACAGATCGCCCCCCGATTCCAGAACGACAGGAGGCCCCGGCAAACGGTTGACGGTCGGAGTCGCCCATCCGACCGAGGCGGATTCGGTCTTGCAGTCGGAGAGGGGAACTTTTTTGATCTCGGGTCCAAGGAGATCCGGAGAGGAGAGAGAGGCCTTTCCATTCCCGGTTACCGATTGGGCAATCTCCCGGAGGAATGGCTTCGGTGAACGGGCCATCGCGTCGGAATGTTTCCGGATGGATTCTTCATTTCCTTCGCGAAGGGCCTCGAGCAAAGGGCGAATCTCTGCTTTCCGCTGGAATTGACTCAGGTCCGGGGTTCCATTTTTTCCCACCCGGTAGGGGTAGCGAAAAGGAGTGCGCGACATGCCTCCCCTGGCGGTCATTCCGTTGGCAAGAAGGGGAAAGATCCTCAGTTCGCCGCGCATCCCGGGGGGAAGCGCAGGGGAGGCGAGTTGAAATTTCCCGGTGGAGTCGGGCACGGC
The DNA here is from genome assembly GCA_029213265.1 of Verrucomicrobiales bacterium. GTDB lineage: Bacteria > Verrucomicrobiota > Verrucomicrobiia > Verrucomicrobiales > DEV007 > Arctic95D-9. The sequence goes on from JARGNG010000041.1 coordinate 13,223, forward strand.
GGTTGCTGTGTAGGAATTGTAGTCACCGCCTCCTTCCGGATCGAAATAGGCGACGACCGCATAGATGGGGATCTCCGAGGACGCCCGGCCCGAGACGACGAGTTGTTTGCCCGCAACCGAGAGCGACAGGTCATCGATTGCGGCGTCGGCGGGGAGAGAAAGGCCTTTCGTGGAGCCGCTGAACTGCGGATGAGAAGCAAGTCGGAGGGCGTGTGCTACGGTCAGGAAGCTGCCCTTACCCTCGTCTCGCAGTTCATCGCCGTAGGTGCGATTCCCGGATCCCATGAGAGCCGTGCCAATTGATTGCTTTTGGGAGGGTGTTTCCCGGCAATGCGGGAGGCCGAGTGCGTGGCCCAACTCATGAGCAATTCCCCCGATGAAAATGCTGTTGTGCTTGCCCAGCGAGATGTCGCCGTATTGTCCATCATTGATGATCGGCTCTTTGAGAGAAAGGCGATCCAATGAAATCGTCGGCGTGTCCAACTGCCAGGCGGTTCCGTTGCGCGGGCCGCCTCCGGCGTAGTAGGGACTTTTGTGGCGGAATTCCTTTTTGTCTTCGTTCCAGGTTGCGAGGTTGCAGAAGATCATGATCGTCTCACGCTCGGGATTAATCTCGTTTGCTTCGAGCGTAGGGAGGCATTCCTCTTTGATTCGCTGTCCACTTTGCACGTTGTAGTCGGCGTAGGGACCGAGTCCTTTGACGAGGTGGATGCGAAGCCGGTCGTCGCTTTCGGACTCGAGATTGAATGTTCTCCTGCCGAGCCCGTGACGTTCCATCTCGTCGGCGTAGAAGGCCTGGATGTTCCGCATGATTCCGGAGAGACGCTCCTGGTATTCCGGAACGGGTTCCCGGTCCGACGGTGTCCAGTAGATGAGGTGGAGACTGCGGGACTCGCCCTCACGATTGTCACCGTTCCATTCCTTGAGGAGGGCAGCCGCTCTCGCCATGTCCTCGCGGGAGGCGTCGACTGGTTCCTGCGCGGTGCTCAAGGAAAATGGGAAAAGGCCGAAAAACCCCAGAGAAAGGCAGGCGACGCGAAATGCGTAAGCAGACTTAGTTGCCATAACAAATCAGCTTTTCTTTTCTCTTTTCCCCTTCGTAGAAAGCGACCCGTAGATAGATGCGTCCTCCGCAAATTGTGGGAGTGGCAAAGACTTCATCCCCCACCTTGTTTTTTGAGAGAATTTCAAGTTTGTCGGGATCGGCCCGGAATACGAATCCGTCACCGGATTCATTGAAGGCATAGATGCGATCTCCGACGAGAACGGGAGACGCGCTGAAGGTCCCGCCGAGTCGACCTTTCCACTTTTCCTGTCCGGTCGCGGAATCCCAACAGATCCCGACACCACCGTCGAGGGTGGCGTAGAGATGGCCGTCCTTGATCAGCATGGAGGGAACGTAGGCCCGGTCCTGCACTTCCCAGGCGATCTTTCCGGATCCATCGGCCGCAATGGCGGCGACGTGATTCTTCGGATAGCCGCCGCTGGAGTAGATGTGGGTGCCATCGGTCACGGTCGAGGTGACGCATTCTGTCGTGGCGCCTTCAATTTCCCAGTTGGTTTCGCCCGTGAGGGGATCATAGCTGGAAACCTTTTCGGTTCCGGTCAGGAAAAGCTGCCGCTTGCCGGCGGCTTCGAGAAGGATAGGGGAGGGGTAGTTCGGCATTGCGGCACGGGCGACGCGCCAGATCTCGTCTCCGTTGGCACGATCGAAGGCGACGACGGCACCTCCGAGTTTGTTGTCAGCCGAAACGATGACGAGGTTTTCGTGGATCGCAGGCGAGGAGCCGTAGCCCTGGTGGATCTTGTAATTGCAGATCTTCTTCTGCCAGAGTTGCTTTCCATCCTTCAGGCTGACGGCCGTGGTCCAGGCCGCGTCGCCGTTGACGAAGTTGATGAAGACCCGCTCGCCGTCGCAGGCCGGAGTGCCCGAGGCCCAGGAGGCCTTCTTGTTCGACTTCTGATCCTGGCCGCCTTCGTGAATGAGGGCGGTCCAGAGGGAGTTGCCGGAATCTCGGTCGAGACAAAGGAGAGACTGGGTGTCCTTCTCCTCATCGGCTGCGGCGAGAAGAACCCGGCCCCCAACGACGATGGCCGAACCGTGGGAGCGTCCCGGGATGTCGATGGACCAGAGCACGTTCTTGTCGCCGCCGAACTCGATGGGAGGATCCTGGTCGGGAGAGGCGACTCCATTGCGATCCGGTCCGCGCCACCAGGGCCAGTCGCCGGCTTGCAGGGGAGGAGAAAAGGATAAGGAGTAGGATAAGGAAAACGAGAGGACGAAGAGCAGGGGCGATCGAATCATGAAGCGCTAAGGAAATCGATTTTGGGCACAACTGTCAATTGCGACGACAGACGCAAAGAGTGAACAGGGTGGAGTCCGGCACGATACCCGGTTGCGTGTCAGCCAAGCATTTCCAATCCCTTCAAGGGACCTGTGCTGGTCGAAAATCGTTCGGTGGGGATGTTCAGGCGATTCAACATGGACACATAGAGATTGGAGAGGGGTTCGTCTCCTCTCCCGCCATAGGCAAGGTGCCGGCCGTGCTGAAAGCCGCCGCCGGCGAGGACTACCGGAAGATTGGCGTTGCTGTGGCTGTTGGCGTTCCCCATGTTGGATCCCAGCAGAACCATGGTTCGGTCGAGCAGGTTCTCTTCTCCCTCCGGAGTGTCGCGAAGACTGCCGAGGAGACGTCCGTATTCAGCGAGTTGGGCTTTCTCCACGATCGAAAGCTGTTCCCGCGACTTGGCCTGGCCCTGCTGGTGGGTGAGGGCGTGATGGGGGAGTTCCACGCCGGGAAGGTCGACCTTGGGATTGAACTGCTGGGTCGCGAAGATGGTGACGAGGCGAGTCGAATCCGTTTCGACGGCCAGCTTTGTCATGTCGAGCATCAGTCGGGTTCGCTCGACCAGTGCCTCTGCGGTTCTGACGTCTTTCGGCATCTTCACGTCGACGGTGGGCTTCGGCTGCTGCTCCCACTCGGCATTTTTCTCCAGTCGCTGCTCGAGATCCCGGAAGGAGGTGAAGAATTGATCGAGACGAATCTTGTCTTCGGCACCGACGGTATTTTCGAGTGTCTTGATGCGATCCGAAAACGAGTCCATCAGGCTCTGTCCGTCGCGCAGCTGGGTGACCTGTCGCTCGACTTCCTGAGGCGTTCCCTGGACAAAGAGTCGCTGGTAGACTTTCGAGGGCGAGTCTTCGGATGGAATGCGAACGCCATTGGAGGAATAGGAGAGGGACGCTCCGCCCGGACCGATTCGCAAGGCGAGGGAGGGGAATCGGGTGGCTGAGCCCAATTCAGTGGCCGCAATTTGATCGATCGAGATCGTATTTTTAAACCCGGGTTTCCGCGGATGCATTGCCCCGGTGAGGAAACACTTGTCGGTTTGATGACCGCCCACGCATTCGGGGTGAGAGAGCCCGGAGAACACCGTGAACTGATCGCGAAAGTCATCGAGCACTTCCGTGTAGGGGCTGTGCTGGTAGTCCCTGCCTGTCGTCTTCGGGAAGAAGTAATCGGGAATGAAGCCGAGATCGTTGCACATCGCGATGAGGCGACGCGGAGTCTCGGCTCCTTGCGATCGTGTCAGGGTGGGGAGAAAGGGAAGCGCGAGAAAGGCTCCCGAGCCTCGAAGGAAAGTTCTGCGTTGCATGGGTAAAGACGGGCGAAAGGGTAGGGGTTACTTGTTCAAGAATAATGGACTCTGCACGATCTCGTGAATCATGGAGCGAACGCCGTATTTTGATTCTGCAAGACGGGTCATCATCCCGTCCAAAACCGGGCGGTCGGCAAAACCGACGGGCGCTCCGGTGCTGTAGATGACGAGTTGCTCGAGCAGGTTGCGGGCGAGTTGCTCTTCGCGTTCCAGTAGAATTCCTTTGAAGTCACGAATTCCCCGGAAGGTAGTTCCGTCAGGAAGCACTCCCGAGTCATCCACCGGCAGGGCGAGACGAGTCGGTGCTTTCTTGGCGTTGAGCAGCAGGCCGGGAATGGGATCTCCCTTTTCCAGTGAACGATACCGTTCTCGAAATCCACCCATGACATCGAACTGTTCCAGAGCAAAGCCAGGGGGATCGATCTTGGCGTGACAGGTGGCGCAGGCCTGGTCCTCGCTGTGCCTGGCGAGTTGTTCGCGAATGGTCGTGGCACCACTGATGTCCGGTTCGACGGCAGGAACGGCGGGTGGTGGCGGCGGAGGGGGATCACCGAGAAAGTGAACCTGGACATAGTCCCCGCGAACGACCGGAGAAGTTACGGTTCCATTCGCCGTGGTCTTGAGAACGGAGGCCTGGGTGAGGAGACCGCCCCGGACGGAGCCCTTCGGCAGCGGGACTTTGCGAATTTCATTTCCATCGACCCCGGGGATGTCGTAGAGCTGGGCGAGTCGGCTGTTGATCATCAAGAAATCAGAATGCGCGATGTATGCCGCGCCGAGATTGCGATCGAGCATCTCCTTGAAATAGGCCCTTGTTTCCCAGAGTGAGGAATCCAGCAGCAGCGGAGTGTACTCGGGATAGAGGTTGGCATCCGGTTCGGTCAGGGCGATGTCTTCCAGCTTGAGCCACTTGTCTAGGAAGTGCTCGACGAACCGGTTCGACTTGTCATCGGCGAGAAGGCGCTCCACCTGCTGGCGAAGAATCTCCGGCTCGCGCAGTTTTCCTTTCGCAGCGAGTACGCGAAGGGCGGAATCGGGAGGGGAGTTCCAGGCAAAATAGGAGAGACGCTCGGCGATCGCGAAGTCATCGAGTGGGCCCGGAGCGCCTTGCATGAGCAGGAAGTCCGGCGAGGTCAGGACAGCCCGGTAGCCGGAAATCATGGCCTCCATGAAATTTTCCTTTCGCCGCAGTTTTGTGTTCACGATGGCCATGGGGATCTTCATGTCTTCACCCATGACAGGCCGACGGAGGGCCTGGCCGAGAAAGCGTCGCATCAGTCTCCGGGCGTCCTTCATGGGGTCTTCGGTTTGCACATCGACGACCCCCCGGGTTTTCTGACTTCCATTTTCGATTGTGCCCATGACAGGCGGAAGGTCGTCGAAGAGACGCCGGTGGCTTTCCGGTGGCCATTCGTCGTAAAAGGGGCCCTCCAGTTCAAACCAGCGGAAGGCGACGCCGTTCGCCTTGAACTGTCGAAAGGCTTCCTGAGCAGTCGGAATCACCTCGCCCGATTTGACCTGGATCAGAATATTGGTTCTCGAGAAGGGGGCCGACGCAACCAGCGGCTTGATAACGTCATCCCTTTCCAGCCAGACGGTTAGTTCTCCGGTGGTCGGCTGGTAGGCTGGCAGATCGACAAAACCAAGGGTGCGGTCGTTGGAATAGAAGCCCACTGTCTCGATCTGCTCCGAGGGAGCCAGCTCGCCGTGATCATTGAGAACTCCAAAACCGTTCACGCGGATCTTGTAGTAGCCCGCGACGGGGATCTCGAAGGGCCTAATTGACATGCCGAGATTGAATTCCCCGTTGATGAAGAGCGCGAGAGAATCAAAGTAGGGCGGCTCATCCGTAACCGAGCCCGGGTCGCGCTTTACGAAATTTCCCCGCACCCGGGTTACGGTGGTGTCGACCTCCATCCCAGTCAGGGGCATTGCCTTGCTCTGCTTGAGAAGAGCCCGCAGGCCGCCGCAGCTTTTTCCAAGGCGTTCCGGATCACGAACTTCGAATCGAATGGTGCGTGTCTCCGGTTTCCTGAGGGAGGGGGCGATCGCCTGCCGGAGCGCAAGGTCCGAGACCTCCATCAGTCGGCTGGCATGGACATGAGAGAAGTCCAGAGCCTCGGCCGACTTGTCGTAACCGTAGGCAGAACCCTCCGGTGGAAGCGCTTCCGCTAGCTCGAGATGAGGCAGGGCGAGCAGGTCTCTGAGAGTGTTTTCATATTCGTTGCGCGAGAGCCGCCGAAGGAGGGCACGGCCGTTTTCCCCGGCGCGCTTTTTCTCCACCTCCGCGAGGCTCTCCGTGATCTCTGCGAGAAAGGCCGTTGCTTCGGCCGGGTCAGGTTGATTCTTCTTCTCCGGCGGCATTTCGCCTTTGGAAACGCGGGTGTAGATAGTGGACCAGAGGTGAAAATCGGAGGGACGATTCACGTCGAATCCAATTTCGAAGAGGTCCAGGTCACCTTCTGTCGAAAGATCGTCATGGCATTCATAGCAATGCGTTTCGAAAAAGGATTCCATTTTCTCCCGGTCCACAGAATGACTTCGGGGAGTCACTGCAAAACTTGCTAGAATACCAAGGCAGAGATGGAGGATGGATGAATTCGGAAGTGTCATCAGGGGAAGAATAGCGCAGGGCGAAAGGAACTTGCGGCATTTTTTCCCGGGATGTGTTGGCGCGTCTTTTCCCTGAGCGAAATCCGCAAGTTCGGGCCCGTACTGCGCAAGGAGGGTGATTCCTGTCCGCTTAGCAGAAGATATCCGTCCTTTCTCTGCAGCTTGTATTCTTCACCGCAATCCCGCACCCTTCTACGGATGTCTTCGTGAGTTTCCCACTTTGCACTTGCGGCGTAATCGCCTTGTGCTACAGCTAGTCAAACCTCGATGAAACCTCTTGCGGCAGCCTTTGCGATCCTTGCCTCTGTCGTCCTGACAGAGGCTCACTGGATCGTGATGCAGTCAATCAGCCTGGCGCAGATGTCGTGGACGGCTTCGCAGACCGAGGGTCAAACGATTGGAGACGTTTTCTCCGGAAGATTGATTTGCGACCATTGTTGCGCGATCACGGAAGGGAAGAATTCGGAGGGGGAAAGAACCTTTGACCTGCTTTCGCAGGGACGGGTTCTCGCTCCGGTCGCCTTTGATCGTATCTGCATTCCCGAGCGGGAATGGGTCAGCATGAGATGGGAACCGGGGGATTGTACTCTCTCGGACCAGCATTTTCCCAGCGTGACGGTCCCGCCTCCGTGGGCCTGATTTGAGAGGCTCCCTGTCGGAGCCGATTTCCCACCGGGAGCTCTTCGTGTATTTCTGCGAAGAGGATTCCTGTCTCGTTTTAAAACACCTCTTTCAGGTGCGTCACGGAGTCAGAGCTGGCTCCACTCAGTTCTTATTTAATCATTTCTTACTCATTACTTTTCTATGAAACTCAATTCTTTTTCCCAACCACTTTGCCTGGCCTTTGCCGGGTTTTCTCTCCTCACCGCACAAGGCGGTGATCCCATCGATTTCACCAACTCCGGCAAGGAAGTCGATCATCACGATACGCTGTGGGACAGCCACCGCGTCGACAGTCACGCTCCCATCGGGGTGATGGGAGACCACACCCACGAAGCCGGAGAATGGATGGTATCCTACCGCTACATGTCAATGGACATGGGCGCCCAACGCGACGGCACCAACGACCTGACCTCGGCCCAACTATTCGGGCTTGGCTTTCCGGTGGCTCCGACAGGCATGAGCATGGAGATGCACATGATGGGGCTCATGTTTGCCCCGACTGACAATGTCACCCTGATGGCAATGACCGGGTACGAGTTCAACAAGATGGACCACGTGACGGCACCGGGCAGTCCTCCCCGGGCGCTGATGGGACCGAGCTTTGAGATGGAAACCGAGGGGTGGGGAGATACCACCCTCGGTGCTCTCGTGAAGTTCTATGACGAGAATCACAAGCGAGCTCATTTCAATCTCGCGTTCAGCGCGCCGACGGGAAACCTTACGAACCGGGCCTATCCGATGCACACGGGAACGGGAACCTGGGATCTACTTCCCGGCGTGACCTATCTGTGGCAGGACGGCCTTCTCTCCGGGGGAGCGCAAGTGCTCGGGCGGATTCACCTGGGCGATAATGACTACGGATACTCCAACGGGGACTCGATCAAGGGGACCGGTTGGCTCGCCTACATGCTGAGTGATTTTCTTAGCTTGTCAGGTCGTCTCAGTCTGGAAAACGTCGGCGATATCAACGGATTCGACACTCGTTTTCCCGGGCCCGGTTTCATGTCGCCACCGATGGACGCGGCCAATCATGGTGGCACCTGGGCTGAGGTGGGTCTTGGCGTGAATTTGCTGGGCAACAGCGGGCATCGTCTTGCCTTCGAGGCTGTTCTGCCCTTTCACCAGGATCTGAACGGACCTCAAATGCAGCGTGACTGGATGTTCACAGTGGGCTGGCAAAAAGCGTTCTGATTCGTCTTTGATTCACGAATGGACCGCAAGAGGTCCCGGCAAGGCCGTCTCCATGAGGGGACGGCCTTTTTGTGGGTAGGGCTGGAGAAGGGAGGGGCAGGTTTCTGGCGAGGCTGATTTCCCGGTGAGATTGGGTCCTTGTTAATTGGAGAAAAAAAAGCTAGACTGTCTAGATGAAAAAAGAATGGCAATTGCAGGAGGCAAAAAATCGATTCAGCCAGGTCGTGAAAGAGGCTCTGGCGACGGGACCACAGTGGGTGACCCGTCACGGCAAGCGAACCGTTGTTATTCTTTCGGCGGAAGAATATGCGACTCTTTGTCCGGAAGCGGAATCTTCCTGGCTTGAGTGGATGCGGCGTTGCCCCGGAGGAGACCTGTCAGATCATCTCGAAGACCGGGAACAGGAGGAAGTGGGCTCTGTGGTTTTGGATTAGGAAATATTGTGATGCGCTATCTGCTTGATACGAACGTGATTTCCGAGGCGATCCGGCCCCGGCCGAACCGCTCTGTTCTGAGCTGGCTGACGCAGCATGCGCCCTCTTCTGGCATTTCTGTGATCACGATGGGGGAAATCTGGAAAGGCATCGAGTCCCTCCCCGAAGGACGACGACGCGAAGCATACGAAGATTGGTTTCGTTCGCAGGAAGAGGAGTTCGCTGATCGCGTCGTGCCGCTGGAATTCGACGTCATGAAAACCTGGGGGATCTATGCCGCGGAACAAGCCCGGGAAGGCCGCCGGTTGCTTTCCTTTGATTCCCTGATCGCCGCGACGGCATTGCATCACGGAATGACCGTCGTGACCCGAAATGAGGAGGACTTTCCCGGTGTTCCAGTTGAGAATCCTTGGGAGTGGGGGAAGTGAGCGAGACATTCCTGTCACAGCAATCGTTGAAGGATCAGAGGGAATTCACAAACGAAAAGAGGGCGATGCGTTCCTCTGCGTTCAGCGCCGCAAAATAATCGCGGGAGGATTGTGCCTCCCCGCCATGCCAGAGGATCGCTTCCTCCAGATTGCGGGCCCGTCCGTCGTGAAGGAAGTTGGTGTGACCGTTCACGACTTCGGTGAGGCCGATCCCCCACAGCGGTGGCGTTCTCCATTCGCTTCCGCTTGCTTCGAAATCGGGACGGTTGTCGGCAAGTCCGGGGCCCATGTCATGGAGAAGCAGGTCTGTGTATGGCTGGATCGTTTGTCCGGCGAGTTCGGGAAGACCGGGGACATCAGCCGCGGTTTGGAGTTCCGGAAGGTGGCAGGCAGTGCAGTTGGCCGCGCGGAATAGCTGTTCTCCACGCAGGACTTCTGGATCGGAAACGCGGCGACGAGCGGGGGGGGCGAGGGTTTGCAAATACCGAACGACTCGGCCGAGGGTCTTGTCATCAAGTTCCGGTTCGGGATCGAAGTGGAGGCCGGCGAGGAATTGGCGTTGGGCTTCGGTCAGGTCCTCCTGTGGATGGATGGAGGATGTGATCCCGATGTCGCCGAGAAAGGCGGCCGCGGTTTGCTGACGGATGTCGGCCTGGTTCGCTTTCCACCCGAAGCGACCGACTTCTCTTCGTTTCGATTCGGGATTCCAGACCCGGTTGGCGCGACCGGAGATGCCGTCGTGATCGTCGTCATCGGGATCGGCGTGGGAGAGAATGAGGTCTTCCGGAACGGCCTCAAGCAAGCCGAGTCCAAAAACGGCGGACGCGATGCGAGGTCCGATCAGGAGCGCCGGATCGGGCGGACCAAATTTCCCGGAGGGTGCAAAGCGGTAGGTCGGTATGCGCAGGGAGTAGATCGATCCATCGACGAATTCTCCCGGCACTTCCGTATAGCGAATGGTCATTGTGCCCTCCGGTTCTTCCCCGGGGATGGCGAGAGAGGCGAGTTGGCCCCCGTAGACGGGATCGGGAACGGTTTCTCCCTGCGGACCTTTCCCGGGAATGCTGAGACGGAAGAGCAGAGCGGGGGAGTCCTGCTGGTCCGTCGGAGGTACACCTCGTCCGTCTCGCAAATGACAGGCGGAGCAGGAGCGAGCGAGAAAGAGTGGCCCGAGTCCATCTCTCGCCGAGGCGGATGCCGGCGATGCGACCCAGTTCTTATTGAAAAATGAGTTCCCAATCACATGGGCTCTCCGGTTTTCCCGGGTGATGTTCGAAATAGGAAGGGAAAATGCGTTTTGCCCGGAAGGCGAGAAGGTTTGCCCGGTGCAGGGCGAAGAGAGCAGGACCATCGAAGCGACTGCGAGGGCAAAAACGACCTGTTGCATCGGCTTCCCTTTCATTCCGCCGGATACTTGTCAGAGGATTCCAGAGTGATTTCCTCCCGGCTTCTCCAGTATTTGACAGCGATCCCCTCGGTGGGGCTGAAAAGCCAGGCCAGGGTGAAGAGCACTCCCGCCGCAAAGGCGATCATGCCGGAGGTGGTGGTGCTTTCAAAGCCGAACCAGGTCGGAACGGTAAGGGCCGCGACATGGCCGAGAAGGGCGGAAAGAACGGCCGTTGCGGACGCGATAATCAACATCCAGGACAGCTTGCGCGTCAGGAGAAGGGCGGTGGCCGGAGGAACGATGAGCATCGCAATCACGATAATGCTCCCTACGGATTCAAAGGCGGCAACGGTTGTGATCGCCACCATCGTCATCAGGAGATAGTGCAAAAACTGCGAGGAAAATCCCAGTGTGTCCGCCAAGGCTGGATCGAAGGCTCCCATGCGGAATTCCTTAAAGAGAAGCAGGATAATCAGCAGATTGGCGACGAGGACACCCCCATTCACCAGGGCAGCCAGGGGAATGCCGGTTTGGCCCACGGTGTCGAGAGGAGTCAGTTCGATGGCCCCGTAAAGAACGCATCCGGGATCCAGGTCGACATGGTCGGCCGCCTGTCGGATCAGGATGAGACCGATCGCAAAAAGAGTGGTGAAAACAATCCCCATTGCGGCGCCTCGATCGACATTTCCGAACCTGGCGATCCACTGCGTGAAGAGGGCTGTGAGAACTCCGGCAATCGCGGCACCGAGAAACATCGGGATGCTGGCGCGGGATCCGGTAATGAGAAAGGCGATGGCGAGGCCGGGAAGGACCGCGTGACTGATCGCGTCGCCCATCATGCTCATCTTCCGGAGCACGAGAAAGCAGCCGGGCAATGCGCAGGCGACGGCGCAGAGCGCACCGACGACGACGATCCAGGTATCGAAGGAAGTCCAGTTCATGGCGTGGCCTCCGGTTTTCCGGCAATGGGGTGAGGGCTTGGAGGAACGGGAACCGAGATCTTTGTCTCGTCGAGACGCCGCTCCAGTTCCCGGACCAGTTCGGCACCGAGAATGTGTTCGACCATATCGGCATCCCGGTCGACATGACTCGGGGCGATATCGGCATACTCGATGAGATAGGTTTCCCAAAGGCGGTGATTCCGCGTGACGCGGGCGGCTTCCCCGAATCCCGGTTCGGAGAGGCGGAGCCGGCCTGCCGGAGTTTCTTCGAGATGATCTTCCTGTCTCGCAATTTTCAGGATTCGCTTGAAGCGATGAGGCGTCCAGGTCCGGCGATCGCGGAGGGTTGCCTCCGGGAAGGAAACATTGCGGACTTCCTTTTCACCGGCCTGCTCCTCGAGAAGCTCGTAGGCCGCACGGAGGAAGTGTTGGCGGTCGACTTTCCGTCGTAGGTGGCCCTGGCGGAGGAAGCGGGGAAAGAGCCCCCGGGTCGGAGCGAACAGCATGCTGATGAGAAAGAGCGAAGCGGCAACCAGAACGATCACGGCACCCGCGGGTAGTTGCGGCGTCAGAGCACTGATTGATGCGCCGAGCCATCCGCTGACACCACCGATCACGGCAGAGAGAACTAGCATCGGTTGGAGTCGGTGCGTCCAGAATCGCGCTGCCGTAGGAGGCGTGATGAGAAACGCGATCACGAGAATGAGTCCGACCGATTGCAATCCGATTACAGTGACGGCGGTTACCAGCCCTAACAGGGCGATATCAAGAAACAGGGTCGGCCATCCCTGCGCTGCAGCATAGGCGTCGTCAAAACAAAGGAGCAGAAATTCCTTTACCAAAACGATGGAAACGAGGGAGGAGATTGCGGCTACGCTGGCGATGATGAGAAAGTCGGATTTGACCATCGAAGCCGTTTTCCCATAGATAAACGATTCCAGACCGGCCGCGCTTGCTCCGGGGAGGTTCTGCACCATTTGCAGGCTCGCGATACCGACACCGAAAAAGACACTGAGAACAAAACCCATTGCGACGTCGTCGCGGAGCCGGGTCGTGTTGCGAATTACTAACATGGTCAGAATGCCGGCGATTCCGGAGAGAGTTGCACCAAGGAGCAGGCCGGGCAGCGCCTTTCCCGTTCCGCCCCAGGCAACCATCACGGCAAAGGCAATCGCAACGCCGGGAAGAGTCGCGTGGGAAAGCGCATCTCCCATGAGAGATCGCTTTCGTAGGAGAAGAAAGGCACCCACGAGTCCGGAGGCGACTCCGAGCAGGCTCGTGCTGATCACGACGAGCCGGGTGTTGTAGTTTTGAAGCAGGAGAACTTCAACGATGTCTTCCAGGGAGGACATGAATCAATCAATCGAATGACGGAGCGCTTCGGCAGCGGTTTCAAGAAGGTTCAACTTTCCACCGTAGGTTTTTTGCAGATTTTCCCGTGTGAAGATTTCCCCGGCCGGCCCATCGGCGACCACTCTCATGTTAAGGAGAACGAGCCAGTCAAAATAGGTCGTCACGGTTGCGAGATCGTGGTGAACGACGAGGCAGGTTTTCCCCTTTTCGCTGAGACGCCGAAGCAGGTCGACAATGGCTTCTTCGGTTGCGGCATCGACTGCGGCGAAAGGTTCGTCCATCAGGTAAAGTTCGGCATCCTGCATCAGGGCCCGGGCAAGGAAGACACGCTGTTGCTGGCCTCCCGAGAGTTGGCTGATTTGCCGGTCGGCGAGATGGGCGATCCCGACCTGCTCGAGTGATTCCAGGGCGCGGTCCTTTTCCTCTTTTGAAACCCGCCGAAACCATCCGAGGCGGCGATAGGCGCCCATCGCGACGACATCAAGCGCGCTGACCGGGAAATCCCAGTCGACACTTTCCCGTTGGGGAACATAGGCGACGAGATGCCGGGCCTTCCGATAGGGCTTCCCGTAAATGTGTGCCCAGCCGGAAGTTTTCGGAATGAGGTCGAGGCAGGCTTTGAGCAAGGTGCTTTTCCCGGCCCCGTTCGGGCCGACGATGCCGACCAGTTTTCCTTCCGGAATATTCAGTTCAATATCCCAGAGGACCGGTTTCCGGTGGTAAGCGACCGTGAGGTCGTGGATGGCGAGCGGAATTTCCGGCGGATGCTCCGGCCGATCTTCCGTCTGTTTCGGAGGAAACGTCGCCTGGCTCTGGAGTGATTCGTTGTGCATGGTTTCGAGCGTTTCAGGGATGGTCAACCCTGTTGAGTTTGCCATTCAACCCTGTTGGAGGTGCTTCTCCGCCGAGTGCGCGAGTGATGGTAGTGACGTTGTGATCGATCATGCCGATGTAGGTGCCCCGATACGTTCCGGTGGGTCCCATTGCATCGGAATAGAGTTCCCCTCCGATGAGAACGCGATGGCCTTTCGCCGCCGCTCCTTCGATCAGTGCTTTCACGTTCTTATCCGATACGGAGCTTTCCACGAAGACGGCCGGGATCTTTCTCTCCACCAGGAAAGTGACGAGGTCCTCGATGTCTTTCACTCCTGCTTCGGATTCGGTGCTGAGTCCCTGTATCCCGCGAACTTCGAGTCCGTAGGCGCGGGCCATGTAATTGAAGGCATCGTGTGCAGTCACCAATACCCGTTGCCCGGCCGGAATCGTTGCGATGCGGTCTTCGGCATAGGAATGCAGCGCGTCGAGTTCGCTGGTGTAGGAAAAGGCGTTCGCGGCGTAGAAATCCTTGTTTTCCGGATCGTATTCGCTCAGTGCTTTTGCGACCACATCGACCGCTCGAATCCAGCCTGACACATCCATCCAAACGTGGGGGTCATAGTGCTGACTCTCGTCGGACATGATATATCCTTCCTGCGCGAGAATTTCATCGGTGACCGCGTAGACAGCTTTTCCGGTTCGCGCAAGTCGGACGAGGACGTCTCCCATTTTTCCCTCGAGCATAAGCCCGTTGTAGAAGATCACATCTGCCGCCTGGAGTTGCTTCACATCCTTGCTGGTCGGCTTGTAGAGGTGGGGGTCAACGCCTTCGCCGATGATTCCATCAACGTTCGCTTTGTCTCCCGCGACCTGAGTCACAATGTCTGCGATCATTCCCACCGTCGCGGATACCTGGTAGGGGCCTTCTCCGGAAGGGGCGTTCGATGCCGGTGGCTGGCACGAAGAGAGAAGCGAACCACAGAGAAGAACCGCAAAAAGTGAACAAAAGCGCATATTGAACAGCCTAGATACTTATCTTGAGTGGTCAAGATAAAGATTTGATCACCCGGGAATGTGCGTTACCATTTCCGTCATGGTTACGAGCACGGTGGAAGACTATTTGAAGGCGATTCGCCGGCTTCAGCAGCCGACCGGCACGGCGACGGTCGGAGAGATCGCGCGGGAACTTGCCGTGACCCCGGGGACTGTTACCACCATGATGCGCCATCTGAGCGGCCAAGGTTTGATCGATTACGAGCCGAGGAAGGGGCTGCGGCTTCTTCCTTCCGGCGAGAAAGCGGCCTTGCGGGTCGTGCGACGGCATCGCTTGATCGAGTTGTTTCTGGTGGAAGTTCTCGGATTCGATTGGTCCGAGGTGCACGAAGAGGCCGAGCAATTGGAGCATGTCGTTTCCGACCGGTTACTGGAGAGAATGGATGCGATGCTGGGGCGCCCCACGCATGACCCGCATGGCGACCCCATTCCGAACGGAGACGGAGTTTTGGCTCACTCGAATGGACGTCCGCTCGCGGATGTGGATGCCGGAGCCTTCCGTATCGTCCGGGTGTCGGATGCCGACTCCGCTCTACTGGAGTGGCTGAATGAGAAGGGCCTGATCATCGGGCGAATGTTCGAAATCGTTCGAAAGGACCATATTGCCGGGATTCTCGAACTGGAGATTCTGGCAAAAACACAAGTTCAGTTGGGATTGAAAGCAGCGGAGAGTGTTTTCGTGGAAAGTGCAGAATAGCGATCCGAGTGAAACCGGACACGGTTTTCTCTGCGATCTCTTCCCAGGAAAGAGTCCGGGAGTGAGCAATTACGCGCTCGCGGAGGTTCCGATAGTCTGGGGCGGGTAGAGGAAATATCTTCTCGATTGTGCCTTCGATTTTCTCCGGAGACATCGGGTCAAAATAGAGGGCGGTGCCCTCACTGTTTGATCGGGATGGATCGAATGCCTGTCGGCCCACACGAGGAAGGCTGGCCGCGTGCGAAAGTGGGACAGGGCATCCGCAGGCCATCGCTTCGAGCGGTGGAAGTCCGAATCCCCCGTAGAAACTGGGAAAGATGAAAGCCGTGGCTTCATGGTAGCGGGCGATCAGTTCCTCATCGGGAAGCCTCGCTAACCAGACGACGCCGGGGGCCTCTTCGAGGTCGAAGTCGGCGAAGTTTTTCGGATTGGCCTAACTGATAATTTCGAGTGTGGCAGCCTCCGGGCTTCGCTTAGCCTTCCTGATCGTAATCCATCGGAAAGTCGAGATCCTCCTTCTGGAAGTGGGTGATCGAGTCCGTGCCGGAGAGAAAATTCTCCCAGAGCTGTTCCGGGCTGTTGGCTCCGGGAACACGCAGTGACATTCCGATGATCGCAATCGGATCGGGAGCCTTAGAGTTGGTGCGGTTTTCGGACATGGTGTGCGTTGGCGAGTCTTGATTCGCGTTTTATTAATGAGAAGTAACGGTGAATCTAAAGAATTTACCCATTCTATGAATTAGAAAATGAGAGTACAATCACTAAAACATCCAGACCAAAAGACGCTTCTAAAAATTAGTAAGTTTGAGAAACGTAACGGCTAGAGGGCTGTCGTGGGTGGTGGACAACTTTTCGTAGAATCTGGAAGAGTGCACCTGAGTGGCGACGAAAGGGGCGAAAGGGCACCCTAGGATGGTCGGGTGGGGGGTGCGCCTGAGAAAAGTCTTGCGAATTTTCAAAAGCAACGCACCGTAGCCGCTCGCAATTATCGCGATTAAGGACAGGTGTCTGAGCGGTTTAAGGAGCACGCTTGGAAAGCGTGTGTAGGGGTAACTCTACCGTGGGTTCGAATCCCACCCTGTCCGCCATCAAAAGCCTCCCGCCCCCAACGAAGTGGGGGCGGGAGGCTTTTGCATTTTGGGACCGGATGAGAACTGCAGCTCAAGCCTGGAGAAGTAGTGTTCGCTCAGGTTTCTCAGATGCTGCCGAGAGCAGCACCATTTCCAACTGGCTGATTCCGATTGAGGCGCCTTTGATGACTTTGCTATCGAGCCGGCTGCTTTTTCAAGCAATCGGAACCTCTCGCTATGCGGACCATGTGACAAGTAAGTTGGTTGCAATAGTCGATGATCAGGCTGAAAATGGTTAATGATAAAGACGGTCGCACTACTACTTTTATTTTCTCTCAGTGCTCTTGGGTTCACTGGATGCGAATCTAATAGCTCGCTGGAGCAACGCATGAATAATCAGGAATCGAGACTCTCAAACCGGCAGGAGAGATGGGATATTCGCGGAGAGTCTTTCGATCGCCGGATGCAGACCATGTCCGACAATGCCGATGCCCGATACAGCCGTGGTATGGGTAATCAGGGTGGCTTCTAATGCCAGGTCCGCTCATGCCGCCTGCTTTGCCTTACGGAAATCTAAACAAAGAAATCGATCTCGATGGGATCAGCTTTCGAAATGTTCCAGATCAGTGACCTGATCCCGCATCTGTGATGCCTCTCACACCCCGGGACTCCGAACCTCACTTGTCATTCTCCGCAAGCCACTTCTTGCGGGCGTCGAGATTGACCACGAGGCTTTCGAGAGCGGCGCGCTCCTGATTCAGTTCGGTGTATTTCCGGAAGATGGAAAAGAAATCTTCACGCAGGTCGGACACCATGTCGCGGATCAGCAATTCGGTCTGGTGGGCGTCACTCTGGTCCAGTTTGGTCAGCTCTGCCGGCTTCTTCTCGAGGAATTCTTTGATCTGATTCTGTCGCAAATCAATCACCTCGAGATTCCGGGCGAGGTCGGACTCGTAAAGTTCGCGCTCCACGTCGATGATGGTGTTGCTGTTGAGTTTCTCCGTTAGGTAGGCATTCCGCTGCTTGAGGTGAGCGATGCTTTCTTCCAGCCCTGCGAGAAGCTTCTTCTGCATGGAGTCGGTCTGCTTGGAATCGCGACGGTTCTGTTTCCAGGCTTCACTGATCTCTTCGTTTTCTCTTGAGAACCAACCAAAGGAAGAGGAGTCTCCTGTGGTCACATACTTTTCGAGGTCCTCTGATTCGGGGAAAGAGGCCGCGATCGTTTCGATCTGCTCCACCCGTTTTTCGATCCGGTCGTTGAAAATCTTGAGATCGGACTGGAGCGTTTCGCGGGGGATCGAAGTGTTTTCTTTGCGAAGTTGTTCCCTCAGGTTGTTGCGCTGAGTGTCGTAGAAGTCGATGGACTTCCGGAGTCGGGAAACAATGTCACCTTTCAGTTGAGAGACGCGATATCTCGACTCCTCCGAGTCGCCGATCGCGCTCACCATTTCCACAATTTTTTCGATTCCGGCTTCGACCCGCTCGTCGAGTGCGCGAATATCATCGGCGATGTTCTCTACGCGGAGCTTTCGCTGCTCGATGTGTTGCTCAAGATTCACGACCGACTGGCGTCGTTCCTCCATCGTCATTTCAACGGCGGATGAGGAAGCGACGATGGAGTTCAGAAAGAGAACAGAGGCAATTAGCGCGGCAGGAGGAACACGTCCGGGGATTTTCATAGCTAATCAATATTACGACCTTGCGGGTTTGAAAAGGGAAAAGAAGGGATGGGATACGGGCAAAGCTAACGTCCTGTCGCTGGAAAAGACCTTTTGTAAATGGCAGCGTTTCCGTCAGAGTAGTGGATGAAAAGGAGAGAAAGAGGGCTGCTGGTGCTGAACATAGCGGTTCTATCGCTCTCCCATTGTTTTGCCGAACCTGCATCTACGAACTCCTGGCTCGATTCCTCCAGACAGTTGGTCTACGTGCTTGCTGACGATTGGGACAGCCCCGCAGGAGTCCTCACGGCCTTTGAAAAGGGCTCCCATGGATGGAGCATGGTCATGAGCGAGATTCCCGTTACCCTGGGACGGAAAGGGCTCGGGCTCGGGCTCGGCTTGCACGATTCGAATCTTTCCGGGCCGCCGAAACGGGAAGGGGACAAGAAAGCCCCCGCCGGAGTGTTTCCGCTGGAGTTCAGTTTCGGGACGAAGGGAAAGGTGTTGCAGGGAAAGTCCTTGTTTCCCTATCGGAAAACATCCGCCATGCATTTCTGGGTCGATGATTCTGCGTCGGCGTTTTACAATCAGTGGGTTGAACTATCCGACGGCTCGATTCGAAAGGATTGGAAATCTGCGGAAACGCTCCGACGAAAGGACGGAATTTATGATCTGGTCATCGTAGTGGGACACAATCGTGGAGAGGTGGTTCCGGGGCGGGGGAGCGCCATTTTTCTGCATTCCTGGCTCGGACCAGGCGTTCCCACGATCGGTTGCACGGCAATGGATCCGGGACATTTGAAAACGTTGTGGCAATGGCTCGATTCGCAACGGTATCCGGTTCTCGTTCAGGGACCGCGGGATCTGGTCTGCTCCTTTCCTTTGCCGGAGGGGGGATCGGCCTCCATCAAAAGATTTCTTCAGCCTTGATATTTCAGCTCTTTCGCGAGAACTTCCCACAGCGGGAAGGACAACCCCTTTCCCGTGCAATCGAATGAAGCGCTTTTTCACGCTCCTGATGCCGGTTCTGGCTTCCGGATTTCTGACTTCCTGTCAGGTTCCTTCCTCTGTGTCCCGTGATGCAGGCCCGGTTTTAAACGATTCGTCGATGACGGCTTCGATTCGGATTCCGGTCGGTCTGAAAGCGCCGACCTGGGATTCGCTGAAGCCCAAGTCAGACATCCCCGGGTGGGATCGCAAGATCGATCATACCTACTTCAGCATTCAGACGAGCCAGAAAGTGATCGCGATAACCTTTGATGACGGCCCGCACGGAGTGAACACCCCCCGTCTTCTCGACATGCTGAAGAAGCGGGACATTAAAGCGACGTTTTACGTGGTCGGTAACATGGTGAAAAACAGCTACGGCCCCGGCTTGCTTCGTCGCATGGTCGCGGAAGGCCACGAAATCGGGAATCACACCGTGACTCATGGTACATTGTCAAAAATGTCGGAAGACGGCTTGCGCAAAGAATTGCGGGAAGCCCACAATATGATTGCTGAAGTGACCGGGGTGGAACCTCGTTCGATGCGTCCGCCCGGTGGAGCGATCAAAAACGAGCAGAAAAAGCTGATGTTGAAAGAATTCGGCTACCCGACCATTCTCTGGTCGGTGGATCCCGAAGACTGGAAGCGGCCCGGAGCGTCGGTCGTGACGAGTCGATTGTTGAATGGTGCCGCGCCCGGGGGAATCCTCCTCGTTCACGATCTTCATGCGCCCACGGTCGATGCGATGCCTGCCACACTGGACGGTCTTCTCGCGAAGGGATACAAGTTCGTGACAGTCACCGAACTCATCAATATGGATGAGAGTGGGAGTGAGTAAGCCCGCTTTGTGGTGATTGAAATCGCAAAGTGGGAAACCGGCTCCCTGCAAAAGGGAAAAAAAAGGTTTGTCGTACCGAAATTTCTCTGTAGCGTCAGATTCTGAGAACCCCACTTATTCGGTTTCATGAAAGGTCTTTCTGTATTTTTTGCCGCCACGTTTTTCCTTGGCACCCTTGCGCAAGCAGGATGGGGCTGGGACAAGCAAAGGTTTCACAGCGCGAAGTCTCCTCAAGTTGAGCAGCGTGTCACGAGCCCGAGCTACTGTTTTGATGCCGGTTGGGAGTTCAGTGGATATCTTTCCGGATACTGGCCCGAAGACAATCGCCGCTCGAACGAACTCGGTGGTGGTGTCGCTCTCTCCTACTTTCTCGGTCACAACTTCGGTTTCGAAGCAGCCTACGCTCTTCACGGCGGTGCCAACTCAGAGCAGATTGGAAAATTCAACGCGGTGTATCGCTTTCCTCTCGGCGGTGAGTGCTGCAGCACGATTGCTCCCTATGTTTTCGGTGGTCCCGGTGTGATTTCCTCCGGATCTTCGGAAATGCTCTGGAACGTCGGTGGCGGTCTTGATTTTCGTCTCGAGTCCTGGGGCTGTATCGGAATGTTTGCTGACTTTTCCTACAACTGGGTCGACCAGGGGCTTCCTGATTTCACTCAGTTCCGCGCAGGATTCAAAGTTCCTTTCTAGGATTTGATTTCCAGAACAGGCAGAGCTGCCTGTGCGATATCCCGGCGCTTACCATATACGCGCCGGGTTTTTTGTGTTCTCCTTTCCCGGTTGAGTGGCAGGATATCGACGATGAAAGTTTCGTTTCCTTCTCTCCTCGTGGTCTGTGCGATCGGCTTTTCGCCTTGGGTTCCTTCCGCGTTGTCGCAGGATACAGATGTGGCAGGGAATGATCAGGTTGCCGATATCATCAAAAACTACGGGGGACGCGGAACGCTTTCCGATGGTTCCGACCCAACCCCTCCGGAGGAGGCGCTGAAAGGGTTTCGCGTCCGTGAAGGATTTGAAATTGAGCTGGTTGCGAGTGAGCCGGTGATTGGACAGCCGCTTCACATCAGCTGGGATGCCAAGGGGCGAATGTGGGTGACGCAGTACCTGCAGTACCAGTTTCCCGCCGGTTTGAAGATCGTCGAGTACGACGATCACCTTCGCGCTCAGTTCGACAAGATGCCCGAGCCTCCTCCTCACGGTACGAAGGGAGCTGATAAGATCACCGTGTTTGAGGATACGACCGGCGATGGCGTCTACGACAGTCATCGGGACGTCATTACCGGCCTGAATATCGCCACTTCTGTTGTCACCGGTGCTGGAGGGATCTGGGTAACGAATCCGCCGTATCTTCTTTTCTATCCGGATGCGGACGGGGATGCCAACCCCGACAGCGATCCCGAAGTGGTCTTGTCAGGATTTGGAATGGAGGATACGCACTCCGTGATGAACAGTTTGAAGTGGGGGCCGGATGGCTGGCTCTACGGAGTCAACGGTTCAACCACGACCGGTTCGGTCACGGACCCTGCCACGGGAAACACGGTCGAATGGCAGGGGCAGATGGTGTGGCGCTATCATCCGACAACAACGAAATTTGAAATTTACGCGGAAGGCGGAGGAAACACCTTTTCTCTGGAGATCGATTCGGCGGGGCGTGTCTTTTCAGGAACGAACAACGGGAACACCCGCGGCATGTACTACCCCCACGGAAGTTACGGGAGGAAATCCTGGGGCAAGCACGGGCCGCTTACAAATCCCTATGCCTTCGGTTTCTTTGAACACATGAAGCATGAGGGCGACGACCGGCGCTTCGCTCAGACCTTTTGTATCTACGAGGGGGGCTTGTTCCCTGAGGAATGGAACGGAAAAATCATCGCGGGAAATTCCCTGCACAACGTGGTTTGGGTGAGTGAATTGCTTCCGGATGGCACGACTTTCCGAACGGTCGATGAAGAGCCGCTCGTCGAAAGCGATGACCGCTGGTTCCGTCCGGTCTTCACCGGAGTCGGTCCGGATGGCTGCGTCTACATTGCGGACTGGTATGACACGAGATTGAGCCATGTGCGTCCGGTGGATGACTGGCACAAGGACAGCGGACGGATTTACCGGGTCAAGCCGAAGGGGACGAGCCCGAAACTGCCGGAGAAAGATCTCAGCAAGGAGAGCGCAACCGACTTGATCGAAACCTTTACCGACCACCCTAACTGGGTCCGGCGCAAGCGGGCGGTGCTCGAATATGCGTGGCAGGATCGCTACGACGGCGACTGGGCCGGAGGGATGTTGGGGCTGGTGGAGGAACAGCAATCGCACGAGGCTCTGTTCGTCCTCGGCTTGGGAGAGGCGTTGCCCGGAACGCTTTCGTCCGTTTTGAGTTCGACTGACCCGACGATTCAAGCAGCCGGGATTCGACTTCTCGGAAACCGCTCCGATCAGCCGTGGAGCGACGACAATGTAGCAATGATCGCAAACCTGGCGGCAGAGGACCCGTCGGCCGCCGTGATCGCCGAAATTGCTTCCACGGCGAAGCAGATGCCACCTGAGAAAGCGGTTCCGATTCTCACTGCCCTGCTGACCCGGGGTGATCTTGCGGAGGATCCGCACATTCCGCTCCTGATCTGGTGGGCGGTGGAGGCCCATGCGGAAGAGGGGCGCGAAGGAATTCTCGTCCTGGCCGCCGATTCCGAAACCTGGAAGTCCCAACTCTTCCGAGAGGTGATCGCCGAACGCTTGTCGCGCCGCTATTGCATGGCCGGGGGCGAGGACAACTATCTCTCCGCCGCGAGGCTGTTGCAGACGGCTCCCGACCCCGATGCTCAAAAGCGGCTCATGACCGGGCTTCAGCTCGCATTCCAGGGCGCGACGATTCCGGACCTGCCTGCTGCGCTCACGAAAGAGATGGATGCCTATGCCGCCAACTCAGAGGGCAGTGGTCTTTCTCTTGCGATCCAGCGGGGCGATAAAGAGGCGTTGAAGAATGCGCTCAGTGTGGTGGCGAGCAGTGCATCGGATCCGGTGGAGCGTCTCGAGCTGGCGCGGCTTTTTGGAGAGGTCAACGATCCGGTTGTGGTCCCGACCTTGTTGAAGCTGCTCGCTCTGGATCAGGAGAGCGCGTTGAAGCGGGTCGCCCTGCAGTCGCTGGCGAACTACGATGATCCCGGCATTCCAACGACCATTCTGGCCCGGCACGGGCGGACCCTTCCCGCGGAGCACGATGTTCGGTCTACGGCGCACCGCGTTCTCGCAGGACGGGTGGAATGGGCCAAGCAGTTCCTTGCCAAGGTCGACCTGGCGCACATCAAGGCGCGAAACGTTTCCACCGACGTGGTGCAATTGCTTGCCCAGCACAAGGATCCGGAGATCGATTCTGCGGTTCACAAGCATTGGCCCGGTTCCGTCGCGGCCAGCTCGGAGGAAAACCAAAAGGAAATCGCCCGGATCAAAGCGATTGTTTCGACCGGGGAAGGGGATGCCGAAGCCGGGAAGGTGCATTTCGCAACGCGATGTGCGAGTTGTCACCAGCTCTTCGGCGAGGGGATGAACATCGGTCCCGATCTGACCCCGTATGAAAGGGGAAATCTCGATTTCTGGATTCCGGGGATCGTCGATCCCAGTCTGGAACTGCGCGAGGGATTCCTGCAGTATGTCGCGACGATGAAAGATGAGCGCATTGTCATCGGCATGTTGAAAGAGCAGTCACCCCAGACCGTTACCCTGCAGGACCTCGCCGGTCAGCGGTCGATCCTGAACCGGAGCGAAGTGAAGAGTCTCGAAGCATCACCCGTATCGCTGATGCCGCCGGCCTTGTTGACCGGATTGAGCGATGAAGAGCTTCGGGATTTGTTCGCCTATCTCCGGAAGTAGTTGGGAGGGGGCATCTCCAAGTTGCCTGGAGGTGCTCGAAAATCCTATTCCGTCGCCTCTTCCAACAAGCTTCTGCCTACAGTGTCGTTCGTTCGATTGATCTCATCGATTCCGGTCTGCACGGCCGTCTCCATGGCTGTGGTGAGGCTCGTTACGGAAGCTCGCAGATTTCCATCCGCGGATGCCAGCACCCCGGCGACGTCGATGGGAGAGCCGAGTTTCGCAACGACTCGCCTCGGGCCGGTTCTCGGCATCGCTTTGGAATAGTAGTCTTCGGCAATCCGTTCCACGGTTTCATCATAACGATCGATCGTCGGATGCTCGTTGAGGTAGGGTTGAACGTAGTGGAAAATCCGGAATGCGAGAATCGCCTTGTCCGCAAGCGCATCGATGGCGTCGTCATCCTGTTCTCTGGACTCATCGATTCGAATCTGATGAATCTTTGATCGTGCCGTTCGGATGCGATCCACGAGCGATAGTCCCTCTTTGGGCGATAGCTCCAGCGCTTTCTCTACGTCCGCGACGAGTTGGGAGGCAAAGGTTTCCAGCGTTTCAAAAATGGAATCAGAGTCGATCGAAATTTGATCTGCGTATCCGTGAGATTGGAGGAAATCGGATACCAGGTGAGCTCCCAGTCCCATCACTGCCGGAATGGGGTCCCGGGAGTCATACTTGTGGCCACTGTCGCGTCCGAGCGTTCGAAGTCGTTCTGTTACGGTATCTCGCGGAGTCGTTAAATGGCTGTATTTCAGACTGATCGGGATGATTTTTACGTGCATGTCCGTTAATGCCTTTTGCGCCTTCAGTGCGATAAAGGCCGTGCCATCGAGAAACGGGGTCACCCGATCGTTGGTCAGGTAGACGTTGCCCTCCGGGAAAATGTTGAGCGCGTAGTCTCCCTTCGTGATGGTTTCGATCGCCGTGGCCATTGCTTTGCGGTCGCTGCCCTCCCGATCGATCGAAAAATTTCCGAGACGTTGCATGCACCAGGCGGCGGATGGGCTTCGGAGAAAAACATCGTAGGCCGCCATGAAGCAGGAGGGAATGCCCAGCTGCCGATGGACTTCCGTCACCACCTGCGGATCCGAATGGGTCGGGTGATTGATGACAAAGACGA
>JARGNG010000042.1 GCA_029213265.1 Verrucomicrobiales bacterium
TGGCCGTAACTTTTCGTGTAGCGAGGGCCAGCGTTGGCATCCGGGGCAAGCCCGATCAGGGCCGCACCAGCGATAGCGAGAGAGAGGAGGAGTTTTTTCATAGCATCAGGGGGTTGGAGTGGATCCGCCGATCAGCGGCTTCCTGAAGAAGACGAACCGCCCCCCTCTCTGATTCAATTTTTCTGCCCTTGCTGCTTTGTTAGCGTTTCCGGGAAAGCCAGAAAAGCAGGTCCGCAATCTCGCTATCGGCCATCAAATGGAACAAACCGGGGGGCATCAGCGAGATAGCGATCTGCTGCCGTTTTACAATCGCGCGGTAGTCGATCTCGAACTCGTTCCCGCTAATGTCAGCAAAAATGCTCTTCCCTCCCTCCTGCCCAAGAAGGAAGCCGATTTTCTCGGAGCGATCCGTCAGCGTAAGTTGCCACGGTTCATATTGCGGAGCTACTTCCGCACCGGGATCGAGAACGGAACGAAGAATGTGCTCCTCCCCCCGCTCGTGGATCGTCGTCAGATCGGGCCCACCCAGCCTGCCAAAACCATCGACCCGATGGCAGCTTGCGCAATGGCGGTGAAAGATAAGACGACCGTGATCCATGCGATGCTCCGGGGAGCGGTCCGTTCGATCGACCGCTTTCAGGAATTCTGACCAGGCTGCCGTCTCACTTGTGGGTGGACGAGAGTTGCCATCGGCGAGCGGGGCCGCCGGTCGACCTACCACTTCGCGGGCAAAACGAACGACGCGCCTGGAAATCTCCGGATTGTTTTTCACTTCTTTGGCAAACGCCTTTGCTGCTTTGGTATCGGGATGCGTCAACAGGGTCAGCATCACTTCGATCTGAAGGTCGGGATCGCCTCCTCCATAGATCGCCCGCAGATCTTCTATGGATAGGAATTTCTCCCGGTCGGCGAGAACCCGAAACGCCGCCCGGCGAACGTCCGGACTGACGTCGGCCCGCTTCAATCTTTCCCCGACGAGTGTCTGAACCTCTTTGTCGCCTACATCCAAACCATCAATCCGCGCCAACGCCGTGATCGCCGCCAGAAAGATTGTTGGCGAAGACGGGGAATTCACAATCGCCTCCACCATTCCGCGATCCGCGCCCAGCGTTTCATCGCTGATCCATTTCAATGCCAGCAATTGCACCGTCGGATCAGGGTCCTTCAGGCAAAAGGCGGCCAGGCCGGTCGGATCGTCCGGGTTGCTTTTCCGCCAGGCGAGAAGCATGAGCGCCCTTTGACGGGCGGAAAATTTCTGATTCGCCGGATCGGGGCGGTGCAATCCAAGATGGGTCTCTGTGTTCTTCGCGAGTGTATTGACCGTTGCCGGAGCAAGCCAGGGATCCTTCCAATAACGGGGATCCGTAATCGATTCCTCGAGCGGGGCTTTCATCAAGGCAATGCGGGATTGATCATCGGGCATCGTCCGGGCTTCCGAAGCCCAGCCATCCAGTTTCCAGATCGAGCCTTCCCCATGAAGCTTGTAGTCGCTCTTGCCCCAATCGCTGCAGTAGAGGGAGCCATCCGGACCGATCGCAAAAGAGACCGGTCGAAACTCCCCTTCGCCCTGGACGATGATTTCCTGCTTTGTCTCGAAGTGAGTTTCATTCCACGTAAGCGGATAGCGCTCGATGCGGCGGTCGGCCCAACTCGCTACGTAGAGATAGCCATCGTGATACAGCACATCGCAGGGAGCCTCCCCCGTTCCATGCAGCATCGGCATTGTGCCCGGAAGCTCCCCGTCCCAGGAAATGAAGGGATGCTGACCTCTCCGCCCATAGCGATACTGGTATCCGTAATCTCCACCGAAGATCACAAAATGAAGCCGACTCGGGGGACGTGAGCCGGGGTCATTGTCCGTTGCGAAGATAAAGCCGCCGGGGGCATGGCAAACGCCAAAGGGGTTCCAGAATCCGGTCGCAAACCTCATCAAACTGCTGCCGTCCGCCTGGCACCACCAGATATTGCCTCCTTCTCCCTGATCGGAGATCTTGCGCCCGTCACTGCCGATCAATGTGTAAGCGGCGCCCAGATTCTCGCCGATTCCAAAAATTAAATTGCCGAGATCGTCGAAGGTCAGTCCGGAGCATCCATTGTGAGGGTAGTTCCCCTCTGTATCCAGGAAGACGAGACGCCGTTCGATCCGATCACGATCCGCGATACCATCATGATCGTCGTCCCAAAGTCGAATCACCTCGTTTCTCGTTGCCACATAGATTGCACCCGTATCGGGATGCACTGCAATGTCCATCGTCGCGACCAGATTCTCGTCGTAGAAGACCGTTCGAGTATCCGCAACACCGTCACCATCGGCATCACGAATCCACAGAATCTGATCATTCTCCGGACCCTCGTATCCCTCCGGGCGAAAATGGGTATTCGACTGAATGGCGAGAAGCTTGCCTGATTTTGTGAAGGCAATTCCGGTCGGTTGCTTGATGAGTCGAGAATCTGCAAACCGGGAAATAGAGGTATCATCCTGCAATGGAACCGGCTCCCCGGATACAGGAAGCGCACGAGTAACGCTCTCTTGAGCGACCACCGAAGAAAGAGCAAAGACGGCTGGAAAGATCTGCGCAAATAACGAGACCAATTGGGATTTCATGTTGGCACAATCGCCGAACTACCCCCACCCTGACAAGTCCGCATTCGTTACCACTGCGATTTGTTGACTCTGTTTCAGTGAATCGGTACGCTCCAAAGCAGGCACCCACTCCATGAACACATCCGAACCACCACCAATCGATCCATCCCAGCTTCCTCGGTCCAAAGCGAACTGGTCCAGGACCATTGGGATCATTGCCCTCATCTTTGGCAGCCTTGGATTTCTCGGAGCTCTGGCATCTCCCTTTACCTTTCTGGTGGCCAAGCATTCCATGAAGACACTGGAATCGCAGGGAGCGGATCCGGACCGAATTGCTGACTATGTGGACAGACTCGGCGGATTGACAGTTTATAGCGCGATCGGCCTGGGAATCCTCGGAGTTCTCCTTGCGTTGGGAGGATTCAAATTGATCAAACGGAGACCGGTGGCTTCGATCCTTCTGCACGTCTGGGCCGCCCTCAAGATTGTCCTCGGAAGCTATCTGCAATATCGCAACTGGAGCCTCGTGAAGCTCCAACTGGACATTCAGAATTCGGCAACCGGAATCAGCGAATCTGCGGCCCAGATCACTGAAAAAATCACTACCGTTATTGTCGGAGTTGCCTCCGTTGGAGGCATACTCTGGATGTTGGCCCTCCCTGTGTTTCTGCTCATTTGGCTGAGTCGCCGGAAGATCAAAGCTGAGATCCGGGAATGGTAGCGTGACACTTGTTTTGGGTGAGGTGGCCGTAGCGGTCCACTCGCTTCCAACGAAATCCCCACATTCCCAGCGGTCCGACCTCCAGGGCGATTCTACCCGGAGACAATTCAACCCTGTTGGGTCAGGCGACTAACAGGGTTGAGTCTCGAAAAAATGAGCCGGGGGAAAGGTTATTCCTCTTTCCCTCCCTTATCATCCCCCGCAGGCTTTTCGCCCTCGGCAGGCGCCTCTCCCTCGGGAGCTTCGCCTTCCGCCGGCTTCTCCCCTTCTGCGGGAGGTGCTGCTTCGGCGACCAACTTTGCCATAGGCGGACGAATTGCAAACTTCTGGTATTCAGGTGGCATCGTATCAATGCCAAATCGCTTACTGAAAAGGTAGGCAATGCTCTGCATATGATCGATCGCACTTTTCTTTTCCTGAGCGAGGGCCGGATCGTCTTTGTGATCTTTCATCGCGGCACCCATTGCCAGCTTGGAGATCAGCGCATCGTTTCCGTAGGCCAGGGTAAAGGCGCGGTAGTAGTCATCCAGAGCCTTATCTTCTTTACCTTTAGCAGAATAGACTTTGCCTCGCAGAAACGCCAGCTGAGCCAGCTCGGTCGCGGGGAGATCTTTGAAATTCGGAGTTCCCAGTAGTTTGGCATCCCCTGTCATTGGCTCCTGATAGGATTCGAGGGCCGCGGCTAGATCATCCATTTTCTCTTCGCCGAGGAGAGCCCAGAGCTTGTGAACCTCGAAGTTACGCTGGTAGCGCTCACTCAATTTCGTCTCAATCGTTTTCGCGACAGGAGCGTTCACAAGCTGCGCCAACTTGGCGTAGAGTCCGGCTCTCTGAAGGCTCTCCGCCTGGTAGAAAAGAGCCTCGGATGCAAAGTTCTGGGGAGCGAGAAGAATGATTGCATAATTCCTCGCCACGAGGCCGAAGGCATCGGCAGCGGCTGAGTATTCACCCGCGGCAAAAAGCGCGCGTGCCTCGCCGAGAGCTTCCGAACGCTCATCAAACCGGATTGCTTTGTCGAGGCCCTCTCCTTTGATCGCATCGTAGGGGATCAGGGCTCCACGACCGCCGGGTTGCGTGGAAAAGAAAATTCCCTGCTCGTTGGCATTGGTAATGTAGCCCTGTGGGTTTCCACCCTTCACAGGACCGTAAACAGCGGGGGTTTCACGAACCTGCTGCTGTGGCTGCTGCGCCAGCAAACCGGAGGAGAGACCGGCGGCAACCAGAGTCAATGTGGAAAGGAAGGTAAGAATCGAAGATTTCTTCATGATAAAATATTTCAACTGCGTTCGGGATCAGGCTTCGGGGGCAATTCCCAACTGAAGGAGGATTTGCTGTTCCTCTTCCGGAGTGATCGCGAGCTCCGTCTTCATGGTTTCAATGTCACGTCGAAGGCGACGAAGGGCTCCGGAAGGAACCATTTCATCCGTCCAGTTTTGCCACATGTAGAGATATTTGCGACTGAGTCGATACAGGGCCAATTCGCGCTCCCGCTTTGCAAGCGCCTCCTCAGGGGTGCCCTCCGGCATCGCCTTGATGTCCGTGATGCTGTTCGGAATGTAACGCTCCCATGCCTGTGTGACCCAGTCTGCAGCGCTCGGGTGAGCCCCCATCAGCGCCACGTAAGCACGGTTGGCATTAACCGGATCTTTCAACTCGTCGAAGACCGTTCCGAGGAGAAATCCGGCTTCGGCACGCTTCATCTTGTCTTTGGAAAAGTATCCCTTGGTAGAGTTAATCGTCTTGAGAGGTTCCAATGCGTCCTTCCACTCCTTGTTTTTGATGTGGAGCATGGCGAGGTTAAGAAGTGCATCCGGAATGAGACCGGGATCGTCTTTTCCATATTTGTCAATGATCCGGCGGAAACGCTCCCGGGCACTCTGCACCTTGCCGGGATCGGCGGCGCGCATTTCAATAATACCCAATTCCATTTCAGCCAGTC
This sequence comes from Verrucomicrobiales bacterium, assembly GCA_029213265.1. Lineage (GTDB taxonomy): Bacteria > Verrucomicrobiota > Verrucomicrobiia > Verrucomicrobiales > DEV007 > Arctic95D-9. The sequence goes on from JARGNG010000042.1 coordinate 5,245, forward strand.
CCTTGAACTGATCCGCCTCCGGATTGGACCGGGCGAGTAACTCTTCAAAGTAGGGAACCGCAAGAAACGGGTTGTCCGTTGTCGAGAAGTAACGACCGATTTCACGAAGTGCGAACTCGGAGAGATTTCGCTTCTCAAAGAGTCGCAGATCTTCAAACACAGCCGCGATCTTCTCTTCGGCGGCAGCAACTTCGGGAGAGTCCTTCTCCATTCCCTTCTGAGCCTGCTGCAAGACGATAACCTGCTGAATTTTCAACCAGGTAAGCAGCGCCTGGTTCGCTGGATCGATCCCGGGGAAGCTTTCGAGAACCGCCACCGTCTTATCGACTCCACGAATCCGCACCGAAGCTTCCGCATAGGAACCGATCGCCTGCCGGAGAAGGGTCAGGTCCTGCTCCTCGGGCGGTTTCCCTCCGATCAAAAGAATCATCTTCTCGACCTGGGTGAGCCCCTCGTCTCCACGCCCTGCCACTTCAAGATGCTCCAGAGAGAAAACCGAAATTTGCGGCTCCCAGGGAGTGTCCGCGTATTCGGGAAAAAAGGTATCGTAGAGAGCCAATCCTCTGTCGATCTTCGCCTTCCCTTCTCCCTCATAACCGCCTTCTTTGCCCCCTTCGGTGTAAAGGATATCAGCGGCCTTCCAGAGTGCTTCCGCTCCGACGACTTTATGGAAGGCATCGCGGTCAGGATCGCTCGCACGCGACTTCTTCGCCGCCTCAAACGCAGCAAGGTAGGCATCGAGCGCCTCCTTCTCCCACTGGGTTCGCTGCTCCTCCTGCTCTTTCTGATTCAAACCGCTCGCCATTACAGTGTAGGAATCCCCCTTGATATTGAGAACCCGACCGATTTGAATGGACTCAGGACGAGCCAGACTAAGCTTGTCTGCTGCCGCGATCGAAGCGGGGTAGTCTTCCAGATTGAATCGTGCGATCGAAAGATCAGCCAGTGCGTTGTCGAGAAAACGTTCGGACTCCGGAAACGCTTTCAGAAAGTCCTCATACTGCTCCGCCGCTTCCCGCATCTTGCCACGTATCAGGGAATTACTGGCGCGGTGGAACATTACGATCTCGCGGTTTCCACCTTCGGGATAGGCCGACACATACTCAGAAAAGGGAGCTTCCGCCTCATCGTGTTTCTGTGTAGAATAGAGAGCCAGCGGATACAGAGAATCAGCCAGCTCGCGCTGGGCGTCTCCCACTTCGTAACGTTCCCGGACCCGCTCCGAAATTCGAATGACCTGCTCATACTGCCCCGAGGTAAAAAGGGATTGAAGCATGAAGGTGGAGACATTATTCCGCAGGTTGTGATCTTCCGGCATCTCCGCCATGAATTTCTCTCCGAAGTACTGCGCGGCAGGAAAGTCGGCAAGAAGAGAGGAAAGTCTGGCAGACTCGTGGAGAATTTCCCCGCGCTTATCGTCCGGCGTATTTTCGACATTTTCGGCAAGATGCCAGTAAATTACACGAGCCGCCCGGAGGTTTCCCATCCTCTCGTAACAGGTCGCGACGAGCCGCAACGTTTCGGCATCGGGATGAAACTCCGCCTCCTCGTATTTCGCGACACGATCAATCAACTGCTGATACTGAGACGGGACACCGGCGCCGGTCGGGAGACGGGTCAAACCGAGGTTGATGTCCTTTTTCACATCCTCCAGAGTCGGCGTAAAAGCGAAGTAGCGCAAAGCCACCGAGTAGAGGCCCGCCTTGGTGGACTCAAACCCCAATTTACGAAGTCGATCTACAAAACCGAAGCGGAATTGATCCAGCGGTGAAAGGCTGATCATCTCCGCGTTCTTATCGAGGAACTCGTGGGCGCTTTCCGCGATCTTCTCAAGAGCCGCTTCGTCCGATCCTGCCGAATTGGCCTGCTCGACCCAGGCAAGCCCCAGTTCGAGAATCCCCTGAACAAGAAATTGTGGACTGATGTTGCGTTGATCTTTGCTATCAAAAAGTTCCTGGATCGAGGCCACCCCTTCGGCGATACGCCCAAGCTTCATCAAAGCTGCGCCGTAGCGCAGCTTGAAACTGGGGAAAATCTGCTGCAACTCATCGGGTGCAGGATTCGACGCAATGTATTCATCATACAGGCGGATTGCCTCCCCGGGATTCCCAAGCTGGGCTTCACAAAAGCCCATCTGGAACTTGGCCAGATTCACCCTCGCGTTCTGCGATTTGATTGGCGATTCGACTGATTCTGCAATTTCTTCCGAACGAATACAAATATCGAGAGCTTCTTTTGCCTCCGCCCACAGCTGCTGCGGCAGCAGGGTCATTGCGTAATCAAAGTAGAAGCCGCCAGCTTGGGATCCGTAATCTTCGAAGAGCGTCTCCATCCCTCCGGAGAGGTCAAACATGCGCTCAAAGGTTTTCGAAGCCTCGTCAAACTGACCACTCATGCTGAGCTCACCGGCTTTCTGATACAGTCCCTCCAGACTGACATCCTCCTCATCCTGCGACAGGGCGGAGAATGACGGAAATGCTACGGCCGTAATTGTGAACAGAGCGAGCGCTCTTGTAATCCAGTTGTTTTTCATTCTAACAAAACTATAAAATTATTCTACTCGTTTCGAAAATCGACGAGTTTGACTTTGTTGATCCCAACACCGGCAAGGCAGTTCATCACATCGATGAAACGCTGGCCCGACACTGAATCATCCACTTCCAACTCTACCTGAGGATCACCATTCGAATCGAGAACGGCAAAAGCATCCGCGAAGATCTGCAATCGATCCTCCAGTAAAATTAAATCTCTATGATCCGGGTTGGAGTCCAGAACTTCCCCCTCCATTGAAACGACGCCTCCCGCGTCCACGAAGATTTTGGGGTAATCAATAAAATCAGTGTTCGCAACGGGAGCTTTCAAACTCTTGCCAGGCATCGTCAACCCAAGATCCCCCTCCCGGGGATCAATCGCCGAAGTAATCAGAAAATAGATTAGCAGAAGAAAGCTGACATCAATGAGCGAAGAAATATCGAGGCCCGGATCGCTGTTTTCATCCCGGGAACTGTGATTCTTAGCTTTTCTTCTGATCATTCTCTCATTTTTCTGCATGCCAGGCCGGGCTGTCCCGCAGAACTTGCCCACGAGTGAATCCAAATCCGGACTCTGCCAACTGCGGCATAAATGTTACTCCTCTTTAAAACCAGTGATCGTCACGTTACGAATATTGACGCCCGGATCAGCAAGCGCGTTCAAAACGTCGATAAATCGCTGCCCTTTCGAGGCGTCATCCGCTGCGATGATGACCATCGGCTGGGAATCGGTAAGACGGGCGCTTTCCGCGTAGGTGCGGAGACGATCCAGGAGAAGAGGAACATCGCGGGACGCAATATCCGTATCGAGAACTTCTTCATTCAACACGATGTGACCGGAATTATTGACCTCCACCGTCATCTGGTCGATTTCGACTTCCGATGCTGAGTTTGACTGACTCGTCGGCATTGTCATGCCCAGATCCGCTTCTTTCGGATCGAGTGTCGAAGTAACGAGGAAGTAGATAAGAAGAAGGAAACTGACGTCGATCAAGGACGACATATCCAATTCCGGGTCTTCTTCCTTGGGTGCTTTTCTGCGTGCCATATTGGGAAAAAAAGAAAGGTTATTTCTCCACCACGTAACTTCCGAAAATCACATCAAACACACCGGCTTCCCCAGCGGCTTGAACGACTTTCTTGATCATTCGGGTGTCGACATTTTTGTCCGCGCGAAGGTGCAGACGGGTCGGGGTAACCCCGGAATCCGTGTTCCGCTGCTTGATCGAATCCACGTAGTCCGTGATCGCATCCGAAGTGGCAAATTCACTGTTGGGATCATCCCCGAAAATCCGGCCATCGGAGAGAACATTCACAACCACACGTCCGGTCGCATTTTCTGCGACCGCCGCATTCTTCGCAGTGGGAGGTTCCACCCGCTTATCGATCTGAACAATGATCAGGTGAGAACTGACCATGAAGAAGATGAGGAGAAGGAAGACGAGGTCGATCATAGACGACATGTCCATCTTCATTTCCTCTTCATCGAGAGCCTCGATGGCGTTTCTCAGTTTGTCAGATGCCATAATCTGGGTGGAGCGTGATTCGTTCTCTGCGTCTTAGCCTTCGGAAATTCCTTCCGGAACCTTGGCAAGTTGCTGATCGGCGTTCACCGTCGCAATTGCATGATCAAGTCCTTCCACAGCTGTTTCCTGAGCTTCGCCTACCAGCTTGTTGAACTTGTTCTTGAAAATGTAGAAGCAAAAAATACTCGGAATCGCAACGACCAGACCACCGGCCGTTGTCATCAGGGCGAGAGAGATGTTACCAGCAAGCTCACTGGGGTTGGCACCACCGCTGAGTCCCATCGTGTCGAACGCGAGAATCATACCGGCAACCGTTCCGAACAGTCCAATCATCGGGGCTGCCTGGGCGATCACGGAGAAGTATCCAATCCAGGACATGTAGCGTGAGTTTTCGCGAATGGCGAAATCAGCAATCGCATCTTCGACCCGGTTCCGACCGAGGCTTTCAGGATCGGTCGCATCCACGAGAGGAAACGCGGTAGCGGTCATACGCCCCAGATAGGAGGGATCTTGAGCGGCCGCATCAATCGCACTGCGAACGCGAACGTCCGACATGTTGGCGAGAATTTCCTCTCTCAACGCAGGCGGGCAAAATTTCTTTTTCGAAAGCTGAAGAGCGTTGAAGACCGCCAGCGTGATCATCAAAATGGAGAGAATACCGATGGGAACCATGAACGCTCCCGCATCCACAATCTTGTCCATCAAGGTTTTTTTCTCGTCAGCAGCAACTCCCTCTGCAGCGTCCTGAGCCATCAGATCCGGAGCGAGAAAGGCGAATAATATGATTACACCGAGTGCTGAAAGAGTACGCTTCGAGCTGAGATTCTGTCGGAGGAATGACATTGTTTGTAACATGGGTTGGTTTGTTTTGTCTTTGGTAAAGTGGCAGGGAAGTTTCTTGGGCCATTTCCCGAATAGTGTAAAGGAAAAAAGATCAATTTTCGATGATAGAATGACTTTCTTCTTCCTGCACCTCAGGACCTCCCTCGGTGATCTCGAGAAAGACTTCCTCCAGCGAGTTCCCCATACCGCTCGGAACACCTCCCCGAATTTCGTCCACGGTCCCGAGTTGAAGAAGTCGTCCATGATTGATAATACCAACCCTGTCCGCGAGTTCCTGAGCCACATTCAGAAGGTGAGTCGAAAGGAAAACAGTCACCCCGGCCTCACTCCTTGCCTTGAGTTCCTCTTTGACGACTCGTGCGTTTTTCGGATCGAGACCGACCATCGGTTCATCGATTACGATCACTTCCGGCTCGTGAAGCAAAGCGGAGGCAATGGCAAGACGTTGGCGGGTTCCGTGACTGAGATTTTCGATTCGCTGGCGTCCATAGGGAATCAGCGAAAACTGCTCCATCAATTCAGGAGCCCGCTTCTTCGCTCTTTCCGGTTCGACCTCAAACAACTCCGCGATAAACGCCATGAACTCGATCGGGGTCAGCTTGTCGTAGAATTCTGCCACGTCTGGAATGTATCCGATTCGCTTTTTTGCCTCGAGCGGGTCTTGCTGAATATCGAATCCGCAAATTTTCGCAAAACCACCGGTTGGCTCCATCAGCCCGGTCAGCAATTTAATCGTGGTCGTTTTCCCGGCTGCATTCGGTCCAAGAAAAGCAAAGAACTCCCCCGGTTCGATTGTGAGCGAAAGATCATCAAGGGCGAGCAGATCACCATATCGCATGGAGAGGTTGGAAACTTCGATCATGAGTTTGCCTCCTTACCGCCGCTATAGGCACCGAGCGGCACCAGCATTTCGGAGATCGCCTCGAATCCGTAGTCAGTTTCGAGTTTCAAGGGCTCCCCCACTTCGCTGAAAAAGACTCGAACGGATTCTTCACTACCGGGCCTTCTCAGGATCAGCAAATAAGCCCGGAGATCACGCCCTCCGAACGAAAACTTTCCCATTCGGGCTTCCGCTTCGATCTCAAGATTCTGCGGGTCCAGAGATTCCATCCCAACCATTGATTTCATGGGAAGCAAATGCAGAGGCAGTGCATTACCAGCCCCTTTCAGACTGTCGAATTCAAAAACCGGCTGCTGATTCAACACGGCCCTGGCCTTGAAATCAAACGACTCTTTGGACACCTCGACCTCTTCAGCATCTGGCTTTCGCACCATCGAAAAGTGTGCGCTGAGTTGGCGGGTGGGAACGCGAACGGAAAAGTTACCTGACTGCAATCCGAGAGATTTGGAAAAATCGAGTAGTCCACGCCAGAAAAGATCGATTTGGGGAGAACCATCTTCATTTCGGGTCTCCCGACTCTCCATCGTTCCTGATAAGGAGAGCGAGTTGACAAAAACACCGGTGTCCGGATCCTCACCCGAACCACCCGCAATGGTGATTTGCCCCCGGCGCACACCATTCTCCAGTAGAGTCATCGCGGTCGACTCATTCCAGTTAAAGAAGACGCTGTAAACCTCGCGAGCGTCGACTTGAGCCATTCTTGATTCCGGAGGAGCCCAGACCACAGCGCACAACCAACCCATGCTCGCGAGCCAGAAGAGAACGGTGACAACAGAGAGGAGGCGGGAAGGCATTGATTTCTTAAGCTAGCATGAACCAAAAGCCGGCGGCAACACTTTCTGCGGAGCGGTGCAGGAAAAGCGGTCTACCCCGCTCCCGATCGCAGTGACTTCTGAAAGAACACGCCCGCGTATCTTCACGCGACGCGAGCGAATCCCGCCGGGACTCCAGCCGCGCCCTACTGATACAGCCCGTTCTCGCGGCAATAGTCCGCGACCCCTTTCACGAGCCAGTTTTCGTGCTCCGCAAAATTTTCCCGGACCTTCGTTGATGATGCCGGATGGGAAAAGGAAACCGACGAATAGCGCCATCCCTCCCGCTCCCGAACCGAATCTCCGTCGCGCGTCACCACGACAAACCGCAGCAGTTCGCGGAGTTTTTCCGGTTCGGCCCACCGGTCGATTGCGTCCCATTGATCTGTTCCAAGGATCCAGTGCCACTCGACTCCCGGATACCTCACAGAAAAGTGTTCCGCTGTTTCCCACGAAAAACTGGGGCCGGACCGTTCCACTTCAAAGGCGGATACCGATGCCCATCCCATCTCCAGTTCCGCTTGAGCGATCCGCAACATCTCGACACGATCCCCGGATGTGGCCACCGTTTCCTTTTTGAACGGAGAAACGAAACACGGCATGAAGATGACTTCATCCAAGTCCGCAGATTCCCGTGCCGCTGCCGCCATCTCAAGATGTCCCAGGTGCACCGGATCAAACGATCCACCCAAAAAGGCACGCTTTCCGGAAAGTAAGTCCGCTTCTCCCGAAGAAGAAAGATCCATGGTTTCAGGCTGTGACATCGTTTCAGGATACGGAATACGCGAAGAAATTCACGGGAAGGTTTTGAAAAGAATGATTCGATCCCCTATCTCTGTAGTCGCTGTCGCCTTCGCCTCTCTATGAAAAAACTATTGCTGGTTCTCGGAATCCTCCTTCTCGGGGGGGCTCTCTCCATTCTTATCTACTCCAGGATTCTCGGTCCCAGGATCATTCAGGTGGCGGCACCCACGGGAGAGCCGATTGGAGAATTTGATTTCCCGCGCCCTGAGACATCCCTTCTCGCGGTAAAAATCGCACTGCCGCTCCAGATGATGAGCGATCTGGCGAGCGAAAGAGTTCCGGCAGAATTCGCAGGAAGCGAAAACAAGAGCATCCACAAGCAGATCAAAAACGGCAGCTATGCCTGGAAAGCAGTGCGGGGAGACATTTCCTTTCAAAACAAGACCGACCGGCTTGCGTTCGCCACGCCTTTCAAGGGAGCTGCGAAATTCAAGGGCAGCCTCGATGCTAAAATCCTGACGCTTCCTCTCGACAGCGATGTGGAACTCGAAGGTGTAATCGGGGGCACCCTCACACCGGGCATCGATCCGAACTGGCAGGTCAATCCCAACCTCGTCCCTCAAATCCAACTCTCCAAGGCGGCTCTCTCGATCGGGCAGTTGGGCAAACTCGATGTCAGCGATCTGGTCGGCAGCAGCCTCGGACAATACATCCAAAAGGAAGCGCGAAAGCTGACTCCGGCGATCCGGAAACAACTCAGTCTACGCAAGGAAGTAAACAAGCTCTGGCAGCAAACCTATCTCACCCGTCTTGTTTCGGATGAACCCAAAGTGTGGCTCCGCATCGATCCTCAGGCGATTCTCCTCGCTCCGATCGACTACTCTTCGCCGGAGCAGATTTCCTTTACCTTGGGGATCCGATCCGAAACGATTGTCACCAATCGGGAACCCGGCGAACCTGATCGACAGCCCCTCCCCAATCTGGTTCCTCTCGAGGGGCCTGTTCCTACTGATTTAAAACTTCCGATCATTGTCAGTGTCACAGAACTCAACGAAGTACTCAAAACCGAGAACATCGACATCGACACCGGAATTGGAACTCAAATCGAGATCTCCGGAATGGAGGCGGAGATCGGCCAGAACGGCCTGCTCAATCTGAAGCTCATTCTGCAAGCGGACAAAAGCCGCCTCGGCAGAGGAGTCGCCGGCGAGATCTGGGTGCAGGCACGTCCCGTCATCAATTTTGAAAAACAAACGCTCGGTTTTACCAATGTTGAGCTAACCCTGGAAACAAAGGACAAGCTGACTTCGGCAGCAGCCTGGCTGCTCGAGGGACTCCTCGTCAAAGGAATTGAAAGCCAGCTGCGCGTCGACCTCAACGACTACAAGGAGGAGATCAACGAAGAGGTTCAGAAGGGACTCGAGACCGCTGACCTCCCCGAAGGCATTGACGTTTCTTTGAAGGATCTTGATATCAACCTTTTCGATATCTACACCGTGACCCGTCATGAAGAAGGCGGCGAGGCAGATCCGGGTGTGGTCGTCGTAATTCGCGCGACCGGGAATATGGAGACCAAGTTCAACGAATTAATTCTGAAGCCCACGGAAGAGGAATGATTCATCGCGCGCTGATTCCCTTTGGCCTCATTTGCTTCGCTACGGCGGCCCTCGCCGATCCGCTTCCGGGAACCATCCCACTTGAATGGGAAGAGGAGGACTTTTCGGTGCGGGTCATGGATGGAGCTCATTCTTTCGTCGAGCGAAAAATCGAAGAGGCCGCCCGGGGCCCGCGCCCCATTCTCCGGGGAGACGCTGCCGAAGCCTCGCGGGAGGAACTTCGCCGAAAGCTGGGAGTGGTCGATGACCGCCCCCCGACTCAGGTTGAGTTTTTCGGAGAAGCCATCGATGCGATGAACGGTCTTCCCGTATCCTCGCGGATTGCAGAGGGTCCCGGTTTCGAAGTGCATCAAGTTCGCTGGAGCGTCCTCCCGGGAATGCACGCGGAGGGACTCTATGTCACCCCGGTCGCCGATACCGCAGCCGATTCGATTTCCCTGCCTCAAACGCCACCTGCAATGATTCTGTTTCCGGATGCGGGAGAGTCACCGGAAGATGTTCTCGGCCTGAACGCCAACCTTCCCGGCCGGAAACAGATGGGACTGCGATTCGCCTCCCTCGGATTCCGCATCTTCATTCCCGCCATTTTGAGTCGGGAACCCTATGAGAATCCCGACGGTGAAACCGCCCGGGGTGCCGCCTCTCAATCAAACCGGGAGTGGATTTATCGCCAGGCATTCCAGATGGGCCGTCACCCGGTCGGATACGAAGTCCAGACCGCACTCGCCGCTGCCGACTGGCTTCGGGACAAGGGCCTTGCCACTTCGATTACCGTCGCAGGATACGGAGAGGGCGGTCGCGCCGCGCTTTACACGGCAGCAGTAGATACCGGGATTGATCACGCCTTTGTCAGTGGCGCGTTTGCTCCCCGCAACCGGGCCTGGGCGGAGCCGATTGATCGAAACCTGTTCGGCCTCCTGCCGCATCATGGCGACGCTGAAGTAGCGGCCCTGATTTCCCCGAGGGTCTTGCTCGTTGAGCACACGGAATTTCCCGTCGTTGTTGACCGGAAGGGAGCCATTACCACCCCGGAATTTTCGGAAGTGACAACGGAATTCGAAAGAGTCGGCGAGGCCCTGGGATCGTTTGGCTCGCCTCCCGGCTTTCTTCTTCATCACGCAACTTCCGGAAAACGAGCGGACTACCCGGCCGTGGCTGCTTTTCTCCAGTCCATCGGAATCGAGCGGGAAGTCACTCGCATCCCACCCATCGCGCTCCTCATCGACCGGCGAATCGGTTTTGAAAAGAAAGAAAGGCAAATCCGGATCCGGACTGCGATGCAGGATCACGTCCAGCGGATCGTCGACCAGTCGGAGTCAAGTCGTCGCGAATTTTTCTTTTACGATGCGGAGCCGGGGTTGCGGCCCGGCGGATGGTCCGTCGAAAAGGAGCACCCGCCTCTCGATCCGACCTCGTTTATTGCAGCTGCTGCCGAAAAACGAGGAACATTCCGCAAGGAAATCATAGGGCGATTTGACGAAGAAATCCTGCCCTTGAATCCACGCACAAGGTTGCTGAAGGAAACCGACGCATGGACCGCGTGGGATGTAGTCATGGAGGTGTATCCGGGGCTGGAAGCGTGGGGCGTGCTCGTGCTCCCGAAAGGAATCACGAACGGGGAAAGGCGCCCCGTCGTGGTGTGCCAACACGGACGGAACGGAGTTCCCCGTGACATCATCGACGCAGGAAAACCTGCCTACAATGATTTTGCCGCGCGTTTGGCGGAGAGGGGCTTCATCACCTTTGCTCCTCACAATCTGTATCGCGGCGAAGAACGCTATCGCTGGCTCGACCGAAAGGCCAATCTGATCGGCTGCACGCTCTTCTCCTTCATTACCGATTCGCACGAACAACAGTTGCGATGGCTTGCCAGCCTGCCCGAAGTCGACGCCTCACGAATTGCATTCTACGGCCTCAGTTACGGAGGGGAGACCGCAGTAAGGGTACCTGCCGTTCTCGAATCCTATTGCCTGTCGATTTGCTCCGGGGATTTCAATCAATGGACACGGAAAGTTGCCGATCCCGAATTTCCAAAGAGCTTCATGAATACCATTGAATGGGAAATGCCGTATTGGAATATGGGCAACACTTTCGACTACGGCGAACTGGCAGGATTGATCTTTCCACGCCCCTTCTTTGTCGAACGGGGACACTACGACGGAGTCTCACAGGACGAGTGGGTCGCCTATGAATACGCCCGCGTCCGCAGACTCTATGCCGCGTTTGGAAAACCCGATCAAACCGGAATTGAATTTTTCCCGGGCGGTCATTCGATCCGGGGTGAGGGAACCTTCCGCTTTCTACACAGGCATTTGGGCTGGCCCGAATAGCAGCGCATAGGAAGGTCCTCTCCCCATTGTATATCAATCGATGCGCTCCCATACGCAAGGTCTGCGCAGTAACTTTTACTTCTGCGATTACAATGAGGGATCATTTTGGCTTATCCCAATGCAGCAACGTAACTTTCATATTCAACGCATGGAGCAATTTCTCCGCGGTCATTTCGCGCAGAGAAGTCAGCCTTCAGGTGAAGAGATCCGGCCGTCGTTGACGATCTCCCGCCAATGCGGAACCCGGTGTGATCGAATCCGACGTGACCTGGTCGAATATCTGGAGTCCATCGATGAATCCACGGTCCACGGATGGGCCTGCTTTGATCAGTCGCTCATCGGAAAACTGATCGAAGAACAGATGCTACAAAATCAGTCTGTGGAATTTCGTCCGGAAAAATCGCGAATGCAGGTGTCATCCCAATTGGCGAAAACACTTCAACTGCCTGCGGAGCACTGGACGCTCTTCAATCACTGCGCAAACACGACCCGCAGTCTTTGCAAAATCGGAAATGCCATCATCCTCGGTCGGGCTGGAAATTTCGTAACGGCTGACCTTGCCAATACCTTTCATGTTCGATTGGTCGGTACAGAATCCATCCGCAGGGACTACACCCGCCAAAGATACAACCTGAGCGGAAACGAAGCAGGGTCGATCCTCCAGAAAGTGGACCACTCCCGCACCAACTTCGTGAAGCGATTTGCCGATGCCGAAATCGGAGATTCCGCCCACTACCACCTCGTGATCAATACCGATCACATTTCGGATGAAATACTGGTGCGGATCATTGCCGATTCCCTGATCGAATGGTCCCGGCGGGAATTGACCGATCGAAGAAACATCGCCCCCATTTCATTGCATTCCTGAATGCAATCAGTGTAGAAAGTCTACCGCCCCCTCTTCCCGATGAATTTCACTCTCCTCCGTCTGGCCTGCCTGGCAGCTATCTCCCTCAATCCGGTTTCTGCTGAAGAGCCCGGGAAGAAAAACCTCTCTTTCCGGAAAGAGATCAAGCCTATCCTTCGCGAAAAGTGCGTTCACTGTCACAATCGGAAAACGCTTCCGGAAGAAGTGAGTTTTGAGTCTGCTTCCGGTGCTTTCGTCCAAACGGAGGCAGGACAATCCATCATCGTTCCGGGGAAACCGGAAGAGAGCCTTTTGATTGTCGCACTCGAATCAGATCAAATGCATGAGAAGTCGATGCCCATGGTTGGCCCACGCCCCACCAAAGAGGAAATCGAGAGGCTCAAGCAATGGATTCGAGAAGGCGCAACCTGGCCGAAGGGGCTCATCGGGAGAATTATACCTCCCTTTTACGCGACAGAATAAGTAGCTGCGGATTTGGATTAACCCGCCTCCGTTTCTCTACGCCGCTACCACATCCTTTTCCTTCTCTACGGAACGGAGAGAAGACCGGGCCTCGAGAGTTTCGCGATAGCGGGTCGGAGACTCGCCGACATACTTGAGAAAGCTCCGGTTGAATTGAGAAATCGACTGGAACCCGACATCAAAGGCGACTTCGGTTACGCGGCTTCGCGGATTGAGTAACAGTCGCTTCGCCCACTCAACGCGGCGACGATTGACATATTCCGTCAAAGTCATGCCCGCAGCCTGCTTAAATACTTTGCAAAAGTAGTAAGGGCTTACGCCGACATGGCCGGCAACGCTTTCAAGGGAGATTTTCTCTTCGAGGTTCGCATTTACGAACCGCTTTGCCTTCACCACCACTTCCGGCTCCGCATTCGATTCCTCGGTCACAAGACGGTTGAGAAGTTCTGCAAGTTGAAGCGCAAACGCAGCCAGAAGCGTTACGATTCCCTGGTATTGCTCGCGACTCATGACACGGCCATTCTTCCAAAGAGCCGTCATCTCACGGCGACTGTTGGCGTCGAGGCCCATTCCCTCAAATACTTCCTTCAACTCGGCTGGAACTGCCTTTCCGGGATCCGATGTAAAGATCTCCCCCACGCTCAAAAAGGCATAGCTCCGTTCTCCAAAACGGACGGGAACCATAGACTCACGAAACCCGGCGAAACAGGTCAAGGTCTCGGTTCTCTCCGAAGCATCCCGCAACAAGCGGGTCTTCGTAGCTACACATTGTGCACAGCCCTTTTTCCCGGCATTGATTTTCTGGCAAAAGGAGTTGCCATGACAGGTTGATTGAGACTCTGCATTGACTCGCGGCCGAACCAGGGAAATAGGCAACCCTGTCGCAGCCTGGAATGCGTCTTTGTAAGTTTGAAAAAACGGAGATTCCTCCAGTTTTTTAAAAATCCTTTCGTCGGTCGAGGCGTTGGTATCGCAGTATTTCATTGAGTCACAGTTCTTAGCTGATCCCAAGCTAAGACAGCTCCCCTCTTTTCCCTATTGGGTTCGCTTCTCATTTCCACCTACCGGTTCTTCGTAACGGAAATAAGAGAATTGCGTACCCTCTCAGTCGCGGCCTCACGCCTGTGATTCGACCCAGCGAATCGCTTCGTAGGTAAGTTCCGCCGCATCACGAAAACCCAGTTTGTCTTTGATGTGGGTTCGGTGGGCATCAACGGTACGTATACTGATCCCCATGATTCCGGCAATTTCCCGCGAACTCTTCCCCGCACCGATTGCGCGATAGACCTCCAACTCGCGGTCGCTGAGAGCCGAAACAGGATTTCCGCTTCCCCCTCCTGCAAAAACCTCCATCATTTTCGAAGTCATCTCGGGGCTGAGAAAGACGCCCCCTGCCAACACCTTTTTCACCGCATCTCCAAGAAGCTCCGGCGCGCGGTCTTTCATCATGTAGCCACGACCTCCGGCGCGAAGAACACGCTCGGCATAGACATTTTCATCGTGAGAGGAAATGACGAGGCACTTCAAATCTTCATCCATCACCCGGAAATCCTTAATCAGCTCCAACCCGCTTCGGTCCGGCAAAGACATGTCCACAATTGCGAGATCGACTTTTCCGAGAGACTCCAGCAACTGAACGGCTTCATTGGCAGAACCCGATTCGCCCATTACCTCAACTCCCTCGAGGGCCCCCAGCAGCTGGGATAGACCCATTCTCATGATGGGATGATCGTCAATGATGATGACCCGGGCTGGAGAGGAATTGCTCATGATTCGGATTTTGAGAGGCGGCACTCGATTATCGTACCATTTCCCAGAGAGCACTGAAGATCAAAGTCCGCGCCGACAATCTCGGCACGGCGTCGCATCGTCAGCAACCCCATTCCGTCGGCGACATGATCCGGCGCCATACCCTTACCATCGTCCTGAACGTGCAGCGTCAGCTTCTTTTCAGAACAAACCAACCGAACGGCGATGGATTCTGCATCGCTGTGTTTGATCGCGTTGGCCACGGCTTCCTGGGCAATGCGGAAGAACTGTATCATGATGGCGTCATCCCATTGCTCCAGGTGCGTCTCTCCCCGGATGAACAGGTCGCACTCGACCGAAAAGAGCTCCTTGTTCCTCGCTAACATTTCCCGCAGGGCGCTCCCCAGCCCCTGCGTTTCCAGGACGGTTGGAACGAGGCCCCTTGCGATTTCACGAGCCCTGTTGCCCGCCTGCGAAATCATCCCGGATACTTTGGAAAGCATTTCCGCATCCTCCGGCCGATCCGTTCTTAGATTCTGCTCAATCACTTTCGCAAGGCAGCCAATACCGGACAATTGCGAACAAAGGTCGTCGTGAAGGTCTTGACCGATCCGGCGCTGTTCTTCTTCGCTGACTCTGACAATCTCGGCATTGCTTCGCTTCAATTCATTCGAGTAGTGGTGAAGCCTTTCTTCGGACCTCTTTCGCTCGGTGATGTCAATGATAGAAGAAAGAACGAGCGTATCCTCTTCGCCGGGAATCGGGGTTAGGGCGATCTCGACGGGAAACTCCGTCCCATCCTTTCTCATCGCATACAAATCGCGGCCATGTCCCATGTAGCGGGGCTCAGGATCTTTATGAAAACCTCTTCTCCTCCCCGGGTGGGCTTTGCGGAACCGCTCCGGGACAAGGGAATCAATGGTGCGTTCCATCAACTCCTTACGGGTAAAACCGAAGATTTTCTCCGCCCGTTTGTTCACCATGAGAATTTCACCTTTGGTATTGGAAACGAGGATTCCGTTGGGAGCGGATTCCACGACCAGTCGAAAGCGATCATTCTCTTGAGCAAGCGACAGCTGTTCCTGAAGCTGCCGAACCGTCTCTTTCAACGAATCGATGTTGTCGGGGATCTCCATTCTTGATAGGGTAGCAAAGATTCACACGCGAAAGCCCCACGGCAAGCGGAAGAATCAAATTACAGTCCTCCCCTCGCAATCAATGAAGAGAAAAGGGCAATTCATGCCGAGAAACTGAGCGGCAACTCCTCCATGATTACACAATGAACATCAAACGGATTCTCGTACCACTGGATGCTTCGATTTACACGGAGGGAGCCACGGAAACCGCCTGCAGAATTGCGAGGACGCATGGGGCATCGGTTTCCGGAGTCGCCGTTCTCGATTCACCCGAAATTCGATCCAGCATCGTGCCTGCTATCGGGCCTTACTACCCGATGATGCTCGACGCGGTTCAGGAGAAATTGAAGCACGCCGAACAGGTTCTTCAGGAGAGCTTGGAACGCTTCGCAAAGACATGCTCCGATGCGGGAGTCAAACATGCCGAGACCGAATACGAAGGGATTCCTGCGCAGAAACTTCTCGAGTCATCCATTTTCTACGACCTCGTCGTCTCGGGTCTGGAAACATCATTTCACTTCGAAACCAGAGGAGGCCGTGGCGACACGATAGATCAACTCCTTGCGAAAACAGCGACCCCGATTCTGGCCGTGCCACCCACGGGAATGAAAGATCCTGCTCAGGTAGTCATCGCTTTTGATGGCAGCTTCGGCGCCTCCCGGGCTCTTCGGGACTTTATGCTTTATGCCGCCCCATACCGCCCTGACTTGACTGTGATCAGCGCAGGATTGGAACCCGCTCAATCTGATTTCCTCCTCAGCAATGCGGCCAGACTGCTGCGCGCTCACGGATTTGATTCAGTGGAGCTCGTCGCCAGTGACGAGGAAATCGAAAATGCGATTCCCGAATCCCTGAGAACCGCATCCGATCTCATCGTGGCCGGAATCCATTCCCGACACAAAATCAAAGACTTCTTTGTCGGAAGCTTCACATCGAAGCTGATCAAACAGGGCGACACCGCTCTGTTTCTCTCCCACTAATAGAGCGCAAGACAGCGGGGGAGCACTTCGGAACTCGCCCTTTTTCCTACAGGCCAAGAACAGCAAGAGCTTCGGCCACTTTTCCGACCGATAGAACGACTGCAGGGTGATGTTCCTCCCACTCATCAAGGTGGTCTTTCAGGTCGTGCCATTTTTCGGCGATCGCCCCCTCTTCCTCCGAATCACCATCTTCAGGACGGGAGACCTGCCCGGCCGTAGAGACAATCACTTCCCGAACCCGACCTACTGCCGGGTGACTGTCAATCTCGTCCATCGACTCTTCCAAAGACGCCAGAGCTTCCCCGGTCGCCTCATCGTAGGCATCAATCGCAATCAGGGCGGCCCGAATTTCTTCTATTTCCTTCTTCATAAGTCCTTCCCTTCCTGTTCCACCAACTATTTTCGATACCCCTTCAGCGATTCGAGATACGCCTGATCGAGAAAGACCACGAGATCAATCAATTGCCGTGCACTCATGTCCTCAGTCAAGTCGGGCATGAGCGCCTCAATGCCACCTGCCAACTCAGCCTTGGAAAGGATCTCGCGATACTGCACGGTAATCACATGCTTTGGATTTGTGATCGCCGTGATGATATCCTCATAGTTCTTCACAAATCGCTGTTCCGCCCCCAATTCCAGTTGAAGGCGGCGCTTCCCTTTCGGTTCGTCAGTCAGGACATTTTTGACGGTATGGCACTGAACACAATTCAGCGAGATAAAGGCGGTTCTCCCCGCTTCACCGTCTCCCCCCGGGAAACGGAATCCCTTTTTCTCATCCTTGTCCTGGGAAAAGGAGAGAGACACAATCCCCAGAATGCAACTGGTGAGTAAAGCAGTATATTTCATCATAGTAGGTACCATACCAAACCCTGCCGTCAAGTTCACTGCATTACTTGTCTGAAGTTCAGCAGCATTTGCAGTCCCCCCGGATGGGTGATTCCGGGAGACTTGCGCATTGCTGCCGTCGTGTCCATCCTTCCTCATGCCTCCAGGCAGAATCATCCCCCTATTGACAGTGCTGTCGATCCTCCTCAACGGATCCGCACAGGCGCAACTCAATAGCGCCCTGGAGATACGATCCCTTAGTGCCGGGGCAGCGGAGGAAGGGAAAGCCGTGGATCTTTCCGGAGTGGTCATTTTTTCCGACCCGCCCGCCACCATTTTTCTTCAGGATGAGACCGCGGGGGCCTTTTTCAGACTAAATGGACGCACCCCTCCCAAACCCGGCGACACCGTGCGAGTTCAGGGACAAACCTTTCCCGGTCTGTTTCTTCCCGGAATAGAGGAAACAGAATTTCAAATCACCGGCCATTCCGGCCTGCCTGATCCGATACCGGCCACCTACGACGATCTGCTGTCCGGTCGTTATCACTACCAGCACGTCTTCATCGAGGGAATCGTCCGTTCGATCGCTCCCGATGAAGAAGGTGCATCTCTCGCCCGCATTGCAGTAGGATCGAGAATTATCCCCGTCCGCGTCGAGATGCCGGTTCCCGAATCCAGCCGGCTCGTTGATTCCACGATTCGAGTTTCCGGCCTCGCCGCAGGACGAATCAATGATCGACGGCAATTGGTCGCGCCCTATCTCCGCAGTTCAGGATGGGACCGCTTCGAGATCCTCCGTCCCGGTCGGACTCCGGAAAAGGCTCCTCTCCTGACCCCGGAGGAATTAATGACCTTTCAAGTCGAAGGGAGAGCTCAGAACCGGGTTCGTATCCGGGGAACCGTTCTTGCCGTGTTCCATCGCCGGGAAGTCTTTCTTCGCAGCGAAGACTCCGCCATCGCGGTTCGGCTTCTTCAGCAAAACCCTGAACTCCGTCGCGGTGACGAAATCGAAGTCGCAGGCTTTCCCGAAATGGGCTCTTTCCGGGCCGCCCTCGATGACGCCCACATACTTACGATTGAGCCTGGCCATCCGCCTCCGGAGGCCAGTGCGACCACTATTGGAGAGCTCTTCGAAGGAACGTACGACAGCGATCTGGTTCAGTTGTCAGGAACCGTCACAGATTGGTATCGGGTCGACCGGGGCTTCGTCATCACGCTCCGAGACGGCGCGAACGCCCTCCTCGCTCGCTGCCCTTCCATACCCGACAATCTCGTCGTTGGAGCCATCGTGCAGGCGACGGGAATCTGCCGGGTCGAAGAAACTCGCGAAGCCCAATATCGGTCTCATCCGAACTCTGTCTCCCTGCTTCTGCGCGCCCCCTCCGACTTCTCCGTACTTCGCGCGCCACCCTGGTGGACGCCACGGCATCTCGCTGCGGCTCTTGTCATTTTATTCGTAGCGATGCTCGCGGCAACCCTGTGGATTACCCTGCTTCGAAGACAGGTCTCCCGGCAAACCAAAGCCCTTCGAAATCAAATCGAAAAGGAAGCCGTCCTCGAAGAACGCCAGCGTATCGCGCGGGAGTTCCACGACACGCTCGAACAGGATCTCGTCGGGTTGAGCCTGCGACTCGACGCCGCCACCACTCGCGGGACCGACAACAAACTCCGCAGTTTCCTCGACGGATCCCGTCGCCTCGTGACTCGAATCCAATCCGAGGCAAGAAATCTTCTTTTCGATCTCCACGAAGCCCACGGGTCCACCACGAACCTGAAAGAAGCACTCGAAGCAATCCGGGAGGAACTGCCACCAGAAGTGGGACCCCGGATACAAATCGAGGCGGCTGACTTTCCTCCACTTCCCTCCCGAACCGCTCATCACCTCAAGATGATGGCGCGGGAGGCCGTCACCAACGCACTCAAACACGCGGATGCCTCCCTCGTCGAAATCCACAGTCGCCGGGATAAAGGCACCCTGTTTGTTCGTGTCTCCGACAACGGCCGGGGCCTGAAAAGAGAAAGCGACACCCAGGGAAAATCAGGACACTTTGGCTGTATGGGAATTCGCGAACGTGCCCGCCGGATTGGAGCGGATGTGGAATGGAAATCGGAACCCGGACACGGAACGACTTTGGAAGTTCAACTCGCAGTACCCCATGGCTGACAATCCCTCCATCAAAGTTCTCCTGATCGACGACCACTTTGTCGTGCGGAGTGGGATCGTTTCCTCCCTCGAATTGGAAGAAGGCATCGTTGTCGTCGGCGAATCGGATACCGGAGAGGAAGCGCTGCCCCGCTATGAGGAAACCGCCCCCGATGTCGTGCTCATGGATCTGCAGCTTCCCGGGATCAACGGAATCGAAGCCACCCGCCGTATCTGCGAATCCGACCGGGATGCACGGGTTCTCATTTTCTCCACCTTCGCCCGTGATGACGAAATTGTCGCTGCACTGGAAGCCGGTGCGAAAGGCTATCTCCAAAAGTCATCAAGCCGCGATGATTTGTTGCGCGCCATCCGGATCGTCGCGAGCGGGGAAACATTCCTCCCCGAGGACCTCGCCGAGCGCCTCACCAACCTGCAACTTGGTCCCAGCATTACCCTGAGGGAGCGGGAAATCCTCGCTCTCGTGGCAAAGGGCAAAGCCAACAAAGAAATTGCAGCCGAACTTGGAATCGCAGGCGACACCGTAAAACGACATGTCAGCAATATCTTCCTGAAATTCGAAGTAAGCGACCGCGCCGAAGCCACCGCAGAGGCAATTCGACGCGGGATCGTCCGACTGGAAGAGTAGTGGGGAAACTACATCCGGATCCGTGCTGTCACGACATCACAGATCGAACGATCGAGTCGATCTTCCGCCCGGAACCCGAACACAGTGCCCCGACTGCGACTGACACCACTGCGGGCCGTAACCCGAACCACCGACTGAAAGTTCTTTATATCGCCGGGATAATTCGTAACCCGGTAGCGTCCCGCAAAAAGTGCGCCTGTCTCATTTTTCCGTCCTCCCGAACCGATCGAGAAAACCCGCGCGAGAAAAAAGTGCGGTGATCGCAGGCTCGCTCTTATCCTCGTTGTCATTTGAAACGCCCCGTCATTCTGGAGGGATGTATGAAAGCGAACGCTGCGACCGGACAGGGTAGTCAGGGCGAGATTCTGACGGCGACCGGAACCGTTGTAGCGATTGTCTCCCTTCTGCTTCGAATACGCTCGTCTCTCACCTATTCTCAAATCGGGCTGAAAGGGCTCATAACCCGGACGGAAGAAGGCCAACGAATTCACATCGCTCTGGTTCAAGCCCGTGTTTCGGCGAATCACATCTGCCAGAGAGGTTTGAAAAATTTGATCAATGAACGCCCGGGAATACACCGCCGTATTTTCAAAATAGAATCGGTCGCCATCGCGAAGCCGCGTGAACTGATCCACGAAAATCCTCGTGAAGGTTTCTCCCAGATTCGTCCCGCGCAGATGACGCTCCGAAACTCCGCCAGTCCACGGATCAATATCCCTTACCCTGCCGCTCCCATAAGCCGAGCGCAGCGCCGCTACCGTCGCCGCGTTCGGAGACACCTCATTGAAAGAGCCGATCCCCGGTAATCCATAAGACAATCGCAGGCGGTGGTAGGAGGGAATCCCATGATCGCGTCCGCGTTGGATATTCAGGGCCGCCAAATCGAGCCCGCCGAAACCGGGACCGAAGAGAAAGTTCCTCACATCGTCGACGATGAAGCGATCGATCTCCTGCTGATAATTTCCCGCCTGTCCCCGCAGAATTCCATCAATTCCGCTGGAGGAAATAAAGGACGGATTGAAAAACGCATTCTGGAGAGCCAGCTCCGTCACCGCTCCGTTTCGAGCCTGGATACGGTAGACGCCCGGCAGCATCGTGTGGCCCAGCCGGAATGCCGCGGTCGAAAACTCATTCGCGATTTGCGGATTCACATCGGAGCGATAGCCCCGGTATTGGGGAAGGGTCCCAAACCCGATCAGTGCGGGAAGCCACTCATAGTAGGTGATCTTCTGCAAAGTTGCTCCGACAACCGCCCGCGCTCGCTGGTAGATTTCTTCATCGACTCCCGCATTTTCCAAATTCACTCCACGAAAATCCCGATCGACAATCGCTTCGGCGAGGCGGTTGTGCTCGCGAAGGAAGAGGGTATGAAAAGCAATCAAACCGACCTGTTCGTTGGCCCGCACATCTCCGGCGGCGAAGAGCGAGGTCGCGGGTAAATGCAGTGGGTTCGCATTTTCGAGCCCGAAAGAGTTAGGCGGGAGAAGCGCCCCGTCCGGCCCCGTCCGCTGTTTCAACTTCCCGGCGCGGAACGTACGAAGCGCATTTGCCCGGGTCTGATTGGATCCGTAGACATTCGAGGCATCAATGAAAGCCGTGATCGTATTGATCTGCTCCCGAATGCCGGTGGGAGACACCGAAGCGGCCTCGGAAACCGTCCTTGTGAGAGCGATTTCGGGAAAAGAAAAATCAGGATCCAGTCCGCTTACCGGAACATTAAAGGATTCATTTCCGGAGAGCCCCGAATTGCCGCCTGTCGCGATCGTTCCATTCGGCTCGCTCAGCCCTGTATCATGACTCAGGAATTGACCAAATTGAAAGAAAAGCTGATTCAGCCGCCTCTCACTGGGACGATCCGTTGTGCCCTGATCGTGAACCAGATTGCTGATCTCCCTTGCGCTCGGAAGAGTTTGCTCGTCTACCTCGACATCACCGTCTCCTTCATTTTCCGATGGAACCCCCCGTGGAAGGTCGAAACCGTCCCCGTAGTCGGCCCCGGCCACTCGAATGAGCAGACTGTCGGCCCGGCCCGAATTGGGAAACTGAAGGCTGTTACCGGCTCCGTTGATACTGCGAAACTGCGCGATGCCATTTGTATCGAAGGCATAGCCGGGAGCGAGAAGGGACATCGCGAAAGTCGCCGAAACGAAACCCGCAGCGGGTTGGGGGAGGAGTTTTCTTTGCATGTCAGGAAAGAGGAGGGTTTCCAGGAGACAGACGAATTACTCGATTGGCTAATCAAAGAATCCATCAAAAAAAGATTGAACGGAAGGGGCGCATTCCTGTCTTCGCAACCGATCAAGCCCCCTTGTAGAATCCGATGCAACTAGCTGATCGTCAGTTACTCAATCAGGAAAAATTTCACATTCCGGCAGTTCAGAGTTGGCAACCCCCTCCTCATTTCCCTACTCCGGAGGCATGTTCAAAGCCTTTCTCGCAGCCATCATCGGAGCCGTCATCGCATTCGGCTGGAGCAGCATTTCCTGGATCGCCCTCCCCTTTCATGAGGACACGCTGAACGGATTTGAAAACGAATCCGCCATTGCCGAGGCGATTCGGAAGGAAGTCAAAGAGCCGGGGATTTACATTCTTCCGGGCGACAAATCGATGGAGCAGGAAGCCAAAATGGAGGCCATGAAAAACGGCCCCTTTCTCTTCGCCTCGATCCGTCCCGGTAAGGACGAAGACATGTCGATGGGAAAGAGCATGGTAAGGGGGTTCACCTCCACCCTCGTGGCCTCGATCCTCCTCGCCATCATGCTTGGAGCCGTCGCGCCCAGATTGAACTACGCCGGTCGGGTCGGATTCGTCGTTCTGATGACTCTATTCACCGCCATCGTCGGCTTCTACCCGAACCAAATCTGGTGGGAATTTTCGACCGGATTCGTGCTCTGTAACATCATGGATGCCATCATCGGGTGGGGCCTCGCCGCACTCGTCATGGCAGGAATGATCAACGGAAAGTGAGCCGTTTCCGGAATCTTTCCGGAGTCCGCCCAAAAACCTTTTCGCCGAGGAGAAAGACCTCCTCTTCGATCTCCTTTTGGCGCAGCTGCGCATGATCAAACAGAGCCGTCTCCTCCCCCTGCATCGGGTCCGAATCCAGAAACTCACGAAACACTTCCAGATCGTGGTGCTCTCCGAGCAGGGATGCGAGTGCCGTCGCCCGGGAAGTCGCCGGGAGGAGATCCGTTTCCGAAACGCCTTCCAGCAAGGTGAGATGATAAGACAGGTATTTCGCCCGCTTTCGCCAGTCGTGAAACTGCTCAGGACATCTCGACTCCCGCGCTTTCGCAAAGTCTTTCAGGCCGCGACGGTAGTTGGCCTCGACTCGATCCAGAAGAGTCAGCTCCGTCACTTTCGCCCAGGGCCATTTGTCCAGCAACACCGCCGCCTCCTCGAAATCCTTGCTGGCTGCAGTTACGGTCGAATGGAGATCCGGCGCATCGCTACATTCCCGATGCTGTTTCTCGAGGCGACCATCGACCGCTTCCGAGGTTCCGGAATGGCGCTCCTGCAAGACAGCGCAAGTCTCCTTCATCACCGCGGCGTCACGGGCATCCGAAAACAGCTTCGCCGCATCGCGGATCAGGGCGTTCACCGGCGCTACCGTTTCTTTACCCATGGTCTCTCGAACCAGGAGCAATAGACCCCGTATCCGTTTGTTGTGCTTTCGAACCTCATGAATGATCAGGTCCGGCTCCGACGAAAACGACCGCAGCTTTTCCACCGCGCCGCCGCTCTCCTCAAGAAGAACGCGGCGACATTCCTCTCCGATTGCCGAACCCCTGGAAAATACGAAAGCCATACCGCATATCTGTAAGCGAAAGAGGCGGGCTGTCGAGCAGATCAGTGGTCGGGGTGACAGGATTCGAACCTGCGACCTCGTCGTCCCGAACGACGCGCGCTACCAAGCTGCGCTACACCCCGGTTCCCCGCGATTTGCGGATTAAACCGTTTCACCAAATCTGTGTATCGGTCAACGAATTTTCGTATCGACGGCTTCTCTGAACGGCCTTCGCTTTGCTCAGAATTTGGCGGCCTGCGACCTCGTCGTCCCGAAGTCGAACGCGCCCCCGGTTGTCTTCAAACTCCTCTTCAAGTGTCTTGTCGCCGAGAAGGCCGTTGATTTCGATACCTTCTCCTCGAAAATGAAAAACCGCTTTAATGCTATGATTCGAATCACACAAATTGTTACGTTCCTTCTCCTCGCCAGTAGCGGAGCCCTCCAGGCGGATGATTCCGGGAAACGCGCTATTCGCAATGAAATTAAGGCAATCATTGAAGAAGGATATTATCCCGGAATTTCGGTTCTCTTGATCCACAAGGGCGAAGTCATTATGCGCGAAGCGCATGGCGTGGTAAACATCGACACGAAAGAGCCGTTTTCTGTCGATCAACTTTGCTGGCTGGCATCCACCGGGAAAATTTTCACCGCCACCCTAATGGCAAAACTGGTCGATGAACAGGTTCTCAAGTTCGATGACCCGATCGTTACTACGTTTCCCCAACTATCAGAGGTCAAACTTCGCGAAGGCGGAACATCCCCAAAGCAGCCCATTCTGCTGCGTCACGCATTGAGCCACACTTCGGGACTTCCGGGAAACCAGTGGATGAAGCAAAATGGGATCACGGAAGACGATTTCAAATACTCCGGTTACTTTTTCGCGAAGACTCCAAAAGAGTTCATCGATGGCTGCATCAGCATCGGACTTGCCGCCGAGCCCGGCACCCGAATGCTCTACGGAAGGCCGATCGATCTCAGTGCCTGTGTTGCGGAGAAGCGGACCGGGAAACCATTCACCCAATTGATGGAGGAGAAGGTCTTTGCTCCACTGGGGTTGAAGAACTCCACCATTCGACCAACCAGGGCGGATCTCGAAAAGCTCGCCCCACTGTACCAATCGGAAAAGCCCGGCGTTTTCGAACCAGACACGTTTGGTCTCGAAGTTGCCGAGCGCCAGGCGAGCCGTCTATCAACCGCGGGCGGCGGAGTCTATTCAACTCTGGATGACCTGGGAGTTCTCATGCAATTGCACCTCAATCAAGGAAAACACAATGGAGTCCAATTAGTCGACGCAAAGACGCTTCAAAAACTCTACCAGCCTCAGCCAGGGACGAACGGCCGGTATGGCTTGGCCTTTCAGATCATGAAAAGCACGATCAACGGCGAATCGACGCTCTACAACCACCCCGGCTATTCCGGCCCGGTCGCGTGGTTCGAGTTTGAACGGCAACTGGCCGGAGTGCTTCTCATGCAAAGCAACACAGTCGGACGCGGAAAACACCATCAGCGGATCATCGACCGGATTCACGAAATGATCCCCGCCGATACAAACTCGAGTCGATAAATGCTCCGATGGAAGAAGAGTCTCCACCATTTCCAGTTCTGAAAACGGCACGACTGGTCCTTAGAGAAACCGATTTTTCGGACATCGAAGAAATCTACTTTCTTCGTTCTGATGCCGACGTGAACAGGCATTTGGGAGGCGGTCGTTGTGAAGACCGGGAAGCCGCAAAGGCGCATATCACGCTGGTTCAAGAGCAGTTTTCCTGCGGGAAAACGTTTAATTGGAGCATCTGTCTTCGAGGTTCGCACAGGATGATTGGCTCGATCTGTTTGTGGAATATTTCCCGTGAAATGAAAACGGCAGAAGTGGGGTATGCCTTGCATCCGCTTCACCAAAATCTGGGATATATGGATGAGTCGATGAAGGCCGTATTAGATTTCGGATTCAGAGATCAGCACTATCAGCTCATCGACGCGTATACCGGGAAAGACAATTTGGAGTCGGCAAAGTTGTTATTGAAGAACGGGTTTGTTTGCGACCAAACAAAGAAGGATGATGAAAACCCGGACAATCGAATTTACCTCCTGTCACGGGAGAAATGGACACCGGGGAAGCTTTACCGCGGGGAATAGGTGTGCGTTGTAGCAGGGGCCGCAGAAATCCAATGGTTACCTGATGAAGGAACCTGTGAGCTTCCTCTATGACTGGCCGCGGTGTTCACTACCTTTCAATTCCACTTTTGGCAGAGCTGCCTCTTCACCCCGACTCGAACCATCATGAAACGAAAGACGCGACGTCATTTTTTGAAAGAAGCGGGAGTTGTCTCCCTGGGCTTTGCGGCACAGGCAAATGCGGAAACCCGGGTTATCGGGTTTGCTCCACAGGAGGCATGGACCCTTCACGGGGAACAGTTTCGCCACCGAGGTAGACCGAAAGGTGGATGGGTGCAGAATTTCACCAGCACGGTCGAAGCTCTTCACGATGATCAATGGAGAATATGGGGTGGCCTCTCGGTGCCGGAAACGGGATTCAGGAACATCGGTTTTCATGAAGGTCGTGTCGGGGGCGAATGGCGCTCTGTGCTTGCCGTTTGCAGCACGGGTGAACCCGACCCAAATGCCGAACTGGCAATTGGGGGAATTCCCGAAGGGGCTCACCCCATTCAGGTGGTGACGATCAGACTTCAGAACGGTCGCACACGACTCTATTTCTGGGCTCACGGTAAAGGATTGGTTCGGTATTTGGCAGCGGACAGTTTGGATGAATCCGCGACCCGTTTCCAGGTGGTGAACGCGGCGACTCCCTGCCTCTACCATCCCGGTGATCGCGCGGTCGGCGGAGCCGCGGCGGAGGCGGCCGGATTAAAACGGTATGCCTCAAGGGTAGCGAAACCTGAAGCGGGCGAACCGCTCGCACCAGCGGAATTGATTTCCAACGACTCGACGAATGTCTATCAACTCGAAGATGGCACGTTCGAGATGTATTCCGTTGCTCTCATGGAAGTGAGCAAGGACGATCCCCGATATGCTCCCCGGGACAATCTCAAAGGCTTTCTGCGGGTCATCGATCGCTACACCAGTTCGGACGGCCTCAACTGGGGCAATCGTCAGCGAGTCCTCTCACCGGACTCCCATGATCCCATTGATCAACAAATGTATTACCTGTCGGTGACCCACTCGGAAAAAGGACTGATCGGTCTGCTCGGGAGCTATCGTCTGAACAGCCAGACAATCGATCTGGAACCCTGCTTCTCCAACGATGGCATTACCTGGGAACGGCCTCATCGCAAGCCATGGGTTCCCCGGGCAAAACCAGGCGAAAGCCTTGGCTCCTACATGCTGCACGCCCCCCATAACCTGGTTCAACGGAACGGGCGCTGGTGGATCTTCTACACGGGCGGAAACTTTTCCCACAACAACGTCGACTCCCACGGCCCTCCCAATCGAGCCGTCTTCGCAGCTTCCTGTGATTCGGTTTGGGGGTAGGAGCGAGCACGAAGCCACCCTACACCCCAGCTCGACAATAAACCGGCTATACTCTCACGGAAACCACTACAGTGCTCTCGGGCACCCCTCATTACCAACAGCGTGACACAATCTCACGGATACGCGACGGGAGCGCAACTTGACTCGTTCGTGTGTCACCGATACAACCACGATATGCCGAAGTATTCTGCCTGCTTTCTCACGTTACTCCCAGCTCTGCTTTTCATGGCGGTCTCGCCTGCACCGGCGCAGGATCCGGCACCAGAGCCGAAGTTCATCTTCGATACCGGCACTCCTCCCTGGAAGGGCGAGCGGCTCGAACTGCCGCCCGGATTCGCTCCCGATCTGGGATGGAATGGAGTCGAGCACATCCGCTTCGCCCCGGGGATGTTCATTCCGGACGCCCCCGATTTCTTCTCCTACGTAATCGCCTTCCTTCTCTCGGCGGACGCAGATGTTTCGGAAGAGATCCTGGAAAAGGAACTCCTCACTTACTATCGAGGTCTATCCAAAGCGGTGATGGGTGGCAAGGGGCAGTCAGTCAAGACCGACGGATTTTCGATCTCCCTGGAGAAAGCAGACAACCCGAAAAGCCCTCCTGCATCGGCTGACCAGGGCGTTGCCTACACCGGAACTCTGAATTGGACGGAGCCATTTGCAACGCAACGGCCCCAGACTTTGCATCTCGAAATCTTCGTGTGGAATCACAGCGAGCAACCTGTGGTATTCTCCTGTGTTTCCCCGGCGTCACTCGAAGAGGAAGTGCCGTGGAAAAAACTTCGCGATATCGGTTTGAAATTCAGACTCGCACCATGAGTGGAAGTTTGGTCGGGGCGGCCGCCGCGCGGTAACAGGATTGACGTCATTTCATTCCGTCTGCCTCCGTTGGCTGCTCGAAAGTGGTCGGGGTGACAGGATTCGAACCTGCGACCTCATCGTCCCGAAGTCGAACGCGACCCCGGAACCCGCGCTACCATGCTGCGTGATAGCATTAGGCCTCAGGTCGTGGCGTCAGGTCGTCCGGAATTGACCGGCAAAGAAAAAACTGAAAGCGACCAGGCCTTCATTGCCGCCCCCGTAGGGATTGGCTTTGCTGCGCGCCGCCTGTCTACGCTCGCACAACTCGCCCCGGCTCGAACTGATTCTCATCCCTCCGGCTCGATCTTCTTTTGCCCGAAAGAAACCAGTGGCACACTCGCAGGGATTCGAACCCCAAACCTCCTGATTCGTATTCAGTGTTAAGTATTTTATAATACGCTTGTTTACAAAACGTTATGAATTTCCTTTTCAATTTTTGTTGACCGGCTGCCAAAACGGTTGCCAAA
The DNA here is from genome assembly GCA_029213265.1 of Verrucomicrobiales bacterium. Lineage (GTDB taxonomy): Bacteria > Verrucomicrobiota > Verrucomicrobiia > Verrucomicrobiales > DEV007 > Arctic95D-9. Next base: position 33,961 of record JARGNG010000042.1, read on the forward strand.
ACGGTTGCCAATTTTGAGCACAAATGGCGACAAAATGGAACGAAAAAGATCGATTCAAGATCACGAAATTCACGAATCGATCAGGTAGCGCCTCTTGGAGACTCTCCGGGAGTTTGCCGAATGGCAAAAGAGTGAGGCACAACTACCCATCGAAGGCCGAGGCAACCTTGGCCATGGCGGAGTTCGAAGAGGAAATGGAAGGAGCGGCGCTGCAGAAGACCCTGCAGAAAACAACTCTCACCCCGGTGCAGCTATCGGATGCCGAGGCGGCAAGTCGCAGCGCGGAGGGTCGTCAATTATCCCGAATCGTTTCGCATTACCTTGACCTGGACTCGCGCGCCCGGGCCAAGGGAGAGACCCTCGAAACAGCGATGGCCTTCTTCGAGTCTCACCATCGATCCGAATTCCAGGAAATCACAGTCTTCAATGCCACGCAGGAGTTCCTCGATAGCCGAATCGGTTTGTCGCCCAAGACAGAGGAGTTCTACACGAACTGCACCAATCACCTGGTCCAACTCGATCCGAACCGACTCCTGCACACGATTACCGTGGGGGACCTTGAGCAGGTGCTAGGTCACTTTTCCAATTTGAACTCACGACGAACCATCAAGCGGGGATTGTCAGTCTTTTTCAACTGGGCGGAACGGCATCATTACTGCCTCGAAAACCCATGCAAGCGTCTTGACCGAATTCCCCAACCGGCCTCACCGATCGCGATCCTCGCCATCGATGAGATCAAGCGTTTGCTCAAGGCTGCCGTCGAGTATCGGGACGGCGAGATGGCGCCGCTGGTCGCCATCGCGCTGTTTGCCGGTTTGCGGCCGAGCGAGATCGAGGAACTCAAGCCCGGCGATTTGAACCGTGGCCGCATCCGGGTCACTGGAGGAAAAATGGCACGACGTAATGTGAAACGCATGGTTCCGATTCCTCCCATTCTGGCGAGGTGGCTGGAAGTCTACCCGTTCACGGGAATCCCTAATCACGAAGCACTGGCATATCGAATGAGGGTGCTGAAGAAAGCTGCCAAGCCCAAAAACTGGGTCCAGGACATCCTTCGTCACACCTCCATCACCTATCAAGCCGAGCGCGATCGGAACGAAGGCGTGACCGCATTCAACAACGGAACCTCTAAAGCAATGATGGATCGCCACTATCGGGAAGTCATCGAGGATCACAAGGAGGTGGAGAAGTTCTGGTCTCTTTCTCCGGACTCTGTCTCAAAGGTCAAGGTGGTCCTGCCGGGCCAGCAGGACATCGATTGGCCACGCAAGGCGCAGATCAAGAAAATGGTGTGGCAGAAGCCCCTCATTCACGCCGCAGCCGAAATCGGCGTTTCTGACGTGGCCCTCAAGAAGCGCTGCGTGAAACTCGGCATCGACCTGCCGCCCCGGGGTCACTGGTTGAAGAAGTGAAAGGTTGAGAATCCTTACCTGAAGATCAGCTACAAGAACAAGAACGTTCCGGCAATCGAGGCGGCTTGATGCTTCAGGGAAAAGAAAGCCGACAACCACACACAGTACTCCGGTAACCCTGCATCTTCGGCATCCGTTTGGTAGCACCGCTATCACAAGTGTTCCCGCACCCGCTTCACGATCCCGTCGATCTCCTGCTTGCTCAGCGTGCGCCGCGATGACTCCAGGTGCAGCTCCACCCCCGGGGCCAGCACGACCCGCTTCCACGTCCCGCCGTCTGTAGCCAAGGTATCGCCCTCTCTCCTCCCCCCTGCCGCGACGATCTCGATTCCTTCCAGTAACAACCTCTTCAGTTCCCCGGTGTCCTTCCCGGCCATGAGCTTGACGATCTGCTCGGAGGGCACCTTCTCCCAGAGCAGCTTCCGGATCACCAATCCCTGCAGGTAGTGCTTGAAACCGTAGTGCACGGATTTCCCGGCGCGCTTCGGCGCGTCGATGCAGCCCATTGTCTGATAGTGCCGGAAGGAGCGGGGGGTGAATGCAGCACTGGACCGGGCGTTCGCATTGATCGAGTCAGGCCGGAACCGTTCCACGATCTGGTTGATCCAGTCGATCAACTCCTTCAACCCGACCCCCTCTTCCCAGTCCATGGCCTCCACGGCATCGAGTTCCGCCATAGCGGATTCGGGAATTCGGATTTTGAAATCAGCAGACATATTTGACTTTTTCTCCTTTGTTGCAATCTTGCAACGATTATTGCACATTTAATCTAAGCACTCTACCATCCATAGCAAATGAAACTCCCCTCTCGCAAACTCATTCAACAGCTCACGTCAGATACTGCTGCCCTGGCGATGCCGGAAGGACGGCGTGTCGGGCAACCCGGACATGAGAAGGCGCTGCGTTATCTCACCCGCAGACTGGCGGAGTTGAAGCTGTCTCCCTGGAAAGGCGATCACTACGCCCTCCCCTATGAACTCCCCCACCCCAACACCAAGCAGCTGCAGGAATTTACGAACCTGATCGCAGTGATCCCGGGGAAAGACAGAAGCCTGCCTCCCATCCTCCTGGGTGCGCACTACGACAGTGTCATTGATGCCCCTTGTGCCGACGACAACGCGACCTCGGTGGCCCTGAACCTCGCTATCGCCGAAGAGTTTACCGAGGGAGAACTGGAGCGGGATCTGATCATCGCCCTCTTTGACGCGGAGGAGCCACCCCACTTTTTGGGCAAGACGATGGGGTCGCTGCGATTCTACCGCGATCATTGCAAAGGCATCCAGTTCGCTGGCGTCATTATCTCGGACCTGATTGGTCATGACCTGAAGCTGGCCGATCTCGGGGTCGGCATCCCCGGCGTGGACCTGCTCATGCCGCAGGTAGGGAAGACGGTCTTTGTGCTCGGTGCCGAGAGTGACGCGGTATTGCCTGATATAGTAGAAGAGGCGGCAGCGGAAACCAAGGGGATTCATGTGTTCCCCACCCTGAGTCGATACATCGGGGCGCCGTCCGATCACATGGCCTTCGAGCGCGGCGGGCAACCGACGTTATTCCTCAGCTGTGCCCAGGGCCGTTTCTATCACGATGAGAAGGATACCCTCGACTGGATCAACTTTAAGAAGCTGGCCCGCATCACCGATTTCGTTGCCGCGTGTATCCGCAAGATCGATGAGACGCCGGGAGGGGAAACGACAGGGGTAGCCGATACCGTGGACTTTGAGGTGCGTATGATCCGACAAGCGGTAGGCCCGGCCCTGCCGCTGTTGATGAAGCGTTATGGCGTCGAGATGCCGAAAACGCGGGAGGAGATGGATGCGCTGATTGGGTTGCTGGTGTGATGTGGGGGGGCACCGCCAAGTCTCCTCGCTCGCCCCGGGGTGAAGATAGAGCGGAGCGATTGTAATCTTGGGGGTTGTCTTTCACTGCGTTTGTGGCGCTAACCATTCTGCCTTGTTTGCTCGTTACTGTGCTGGAGGCTGTTGAGCCGGAAAGGAACGACGAAAACTTTGCCGGACTGCTTTTCGCATTTTTGCACCTTCAGAAAGTCAGCAATTCAGGAAAGTCTGCGTACCTTACAAAGCACCACAACTGCGTATATGAACAGTATTGATAGAAGGTTTGGAAAGTGTTCAAAAAGACACTTATGCCATCCATCTATCGACCACGGCGCCCGAGAGCGTCGCCGCTTTGGCAGATCGTCCACCACGGGTGGGATGAATTTCAGTCCCAATACGAATCCTCATACCGGAAAGCTCATGGGCCGCTCCGCCCCGAGGCCGTCGAGGTCATTGAAAAATTTTACCGCTGCGGTGATCTCGCTCAGGGATTTACCCGCTTTCACTGCCCGGACTGCGGTCATG
>JARGNG010000043.1 GCA_029213265.1 Verrucomicrobiales bacterium
CTTATCTTTTCCTAGGCCGGATTCGGGGCGAGTCAACCGCAGTTGCTTAAGAGATGCCGTTTATTTTGCGAAAACCGTCCATCACGCCTTTCTCCCGATAAAATTCAATCTCTTCGCGACCGGCATTTTCGAGCTTCGCCCGGGCATCTTCCGCCGGTTCGTTACCCAGCATATACTCGCGAATCGCTGTCATCTTATCCTGCTGGATCGCGAGAAAGGCAGAGTCCACTTCCGGTGTGGCGGCATAGCGGCCGTCCGCCTGACCCGCGGCAAGCAGGTCGGTAAAGGCGACGCCGTCCTGCTGTCCGAGTGCCTTCGCCTTCTTGATGTCAGCAATCCAATCGGCGTGCAGCAAGGTGAAATAGTCCCGCATCGCCTGTTTGTTGTAATGATTCACAAATCGCTCTCCATCGACTTCGAGGAACATCGTCGCGCGAAAGGAGTCGGTATCGATCGTATCGACGAAAACGAGATCGTCTCCATCTTTCGCAAACTCCCATTTGATATCCCACATCAAAAGCCCGATTTCCTCGACGAGAAGCCGTACGACCCAGGCCCCGAGAATCGCGAGCTTACCGCTGTCGATGAACTGCTGCCCACTGAGCCCGCTCATGACGAGTGCCTCCTGTTTGCTGACCATCCGGTCCTCCGGCTCGAACTTGCTCGTGAAATCGCCAATCGGGTGATCGAGATACTGCCAAGCCTCGAGTGCCTTGCTTGCACCGAGTTCCTGCTCAAACGCGCGCTTCGCCTTTGCATCCATCGCCTCGTATTTACGATAGACAGAGCTCGCACTGGTAATGCCAAAGCGGACGATGTATTCCAGCGGAACGACGAATCCATCTTCGTGCGGAAACTGAGAGTAGTCGAAAAGATGAGCGCCGAGGAATTCAGAGCGAACTGGTTTCAGAATCTGATATTTCCGGACAACGTTGCAGGAACTCGGATTTTCCGGAACGCCATTGCGAATGACCTCTCCGGTGACGGCATCGAGCATGCCCTCGTGATGCGTCTTGGCACCCGTCTTACAATAGGACTCCAACTCACCGGAAAGGAGCTCCAAACGGTAGGCGGCGTCGAGATTCGGGTCCGATTCAATCGATGCTTTGACCCGCTGCCAGACTTTCGGGTCCGACATACTGGAATAGAGAATGTGCCGAAAAAGAGCACGATTGACGTCATTTCCTTCAATCTCAAAAAGGGCCCCGACGTCGAACACTGAGCCACGCGACGTTGTCTGCGTGACCATGATGGAGTCGTCCTCCGGCACCGCGAACAAACGCTGCACAGACCCTTCGTAAAATGGCTCGGACAATTCCGGCAGAGGAATAATCATCTCTCCTTCGACCAAAGACCCCGCAACGGGATTGTCACGCAGAAATGTCCCGATTCTCCGATTTTTTCGGACATTCCACAGGGTTGAGTCAACCACCTAACCCTGCTGAATTACAGGACCTCTGATATTCGCAGCTAATTGTAGCCGCCTTCGATAAAAACGTAGCCGCGTTCGCGAGAAGGGGGAGCTGCATCAGGCGCAATTCTTACCCACGACTCACTTTTACGATCTTGCCGTTTTCTACCTCAAAGTTGACTCGATCCGGTCGATAATCCCTCGTTGCAGGGCGGGGCTGCCCGTCGACCAATACAACGCGATGTCTCAGTCCGCTTTTTTCCGCTTTCTCTTCCGCTTCTTTCAGCGGAAGGCCGATGAAGGTCTGATCACTCTCGGGATCCGATGCGTTTTTCATGGATTTCTCGGGCGTGGGCTTTTGTCCCTTTGGTTTCTCCGTCGCTGGTTTAACCGTCACCGGTTTCTCCGGAGCCGGGTCTGACTTCGCCGGGGCAGTGGGTTCTTCATCCGGCCCGCAGGACGAGAAAGCAAAGGTGAACAGACAGCAGGCGACAGCGAAGGAAATCGATTTCATATCATTCAAAGTATTTCGAAACAAGGGCCGTGTCACGCAAAGGAGTCTCCCTATTTTTTTGAGCAAAGAGCCAGGGAAGCAGGGCCGGATCTTCCATCGCCCGCTTCAGAGGCCCGCCATGCCCCTCCTTCTCGTAGGTCGTAATCTTGATGAACTCCTCGTCCGCCACTTCGAGCAGCGTTTCGGTCATTTCCGCTCCGTAGTCTTTTCCATTCTGGTGCATGATGGGGTCATCGTGAGAATAGTAGAGCCAGCTGGGAATTACGTTTTTCTTCGTCCAGGGAACGGTCCAGGTCATTCCGGATACGAGCACTTGAGCAGCGAAACGGTTCGGATAGGAAGTGACCAGATAAGGAATTCCGAATCCGCCCTGTGACATTCCCATCAGGTAAACTCGATTTCCGTCGACCGCCGGAACTTTTTCAACGAGCTCATCCACAAAATCCATGATCTGACGGCCCGGAACTCCGCGCTTGGGCGTCCCTGCCTTGCTTGTGTAGGTCCACCAGTTGTATTCGTCGTGGAATTGCGGAAACATGAGAAAGCACTTCCCCTTGACCGGGCTGTCGTCGGCGAGAACCCGACGGGCCAGATTGGCATTCACGTTTTTCACATTGTCGATACCTCCGCTTCCGGCACCGTGGAGCCAAATGATCATGGGGATCTTTTCATCGCCGGATCGAAACTCGACCCCGGGCGCGTAAAAACGAAACGGCAGAGGATGGTCGGATCCCCCATCGGAAAACAGATACGGCTTCAGCCCCAGTTCCTCAGAGGCGGGATGGGCGCCGGCATCTTCCTGAATGTTCACCGATTCCATTGCGTTCGCAATATCCAGATCGACCGGGGCCCGCTCGTAGCTTCCCAGTTCCAGCAATGTGGACTCGCCCTTTTTCGCAGCCTCCCAGGCCGCATAGATTTCCGGATGATCCGATTGGATGGAGGCGAGATCGAGTTTTTCCCAGGCCACCGCAATTTCTTCTCCTCCCGGTTGGATTCGCAACCAGAGCCCCCGGGGAACCGCTTCGCGAATGCCGTCAAAGGCGATCGCCCGTCCGTTGGCGCCCTTGATTTCAATCGGCCCGGCATGGACCGCCTGGGTGAACCACAGGAAAACGGCGAGGGCACCGGGAAAGAGAAAGCGGCATCGATACATATCACGAAGCTACTGAATCCACCGCGAGGCCGTCAAGGCCGGGTCGCATTGCCACTCCCGCCGACGAAGGCCCCGGTCCCGTTCGATCACCTTCTCGAAAATAGCGCGTTCAGGACTTTCGCATCCTCGAACTTCCGGCTGTCACCCTGGCGAACCACCACGACGCCTTTGTCGGGCAGCACATAAAGCCGCTGCTTTCCGGCGCCTGCCGCCATGTAACCGCCTTTTCCCCACGATGGCTCCGCGTCCTCCTTTCCGCCTTTCTCCAGAAACCAAACGGTGATGCCGTAAGCAGCATTGACTTTCGATGGGGTGAGACACTCTTTCAGAACCTTCGCGTCCACCAGTTGCTTTCCTTCCCAGGCTCCCGCTTGTCGAAGAAACTCGCCATACTTCCACCATTCTCCCGCCGTCAAAAAGGCGCCGGAAGGCAAATGAGGTTTCCCGTTTTCGTCCCGTCGCCATTGACTGTATTCCAGACCGATTGGACCGAAGACTCTCGCTTCGAGATAGGCGAGTGGATCGGAGAAATCATGTTCCTCACTCGCGGCCAGTTTCCGGGTCACTGCTTCCCCGAATACCTGAAAAGCGCTGGGACCGTAGCGAAAATTTTCGCCCGCTGCCGAAACCACCCGGAGGCTTCCGATGTCGGAGTAGGCCGGAACCTTGCCATTGTCTCCTGGATCGATTCCGGAACTGAGATTGAGCAGCTCGCGATACGTGATCTCAGAAAGCCGCTTGTTCCCTTTCCATTCAATCACGGTATCGGAAACTTTTTCTTCGATGGAGGAGAGGAGTCCATCTTGAACGACCGCCGCGAGAATCGCCGCAGAGAAGCTTTTCGTTCCACTGGCAAGACGATGCGGCCGTTCGCGGATCCAGCCTGACTCATAGCGTTCGTAGACAATGCGACCATCCACCGCGACGAGAAAAGTGAATCCGTTTTGGGCGGCAGAATACTGCGCCGCCTTTCGAATTCCCTCGATTTGGACCGGCGAGTCTGCGGGGAGTTCGAATACATGCTCTTTCGGTTCTGCAGCGGAAGCATCCGGAACCCGTCTTGATTGGAGAAAGGAAAGCACCTCGTCCTTGCTCGCCGTTCCATTACCATCCTGATCGGCCAGACGGAGCCAGGCAGACTTTCGCCCCGCAGACTCCAGCTCCGCAGCCGACAATTCGCCGTCCGAATTTGCATCAAGTTTTTCGAAGAGAGGCTCGGCCGATCCCACCGTTGGATTCTGCCCGAATACCGGGAGAGCGAAGAACAAAAGAAAAGCGGGGAGCTTCATAAAAGAAGCAACCCCGCATTCCAAAATTGGTTTTGAAAACCTGAACTCTTTACCCGCCAAAATTCGTTACCCAGTAGGTTCCGCTTTTCCCGAATCCAATCCGGTCAAAAAATCCGCGGCGAATATTCCGCCGGTGCCCCGGTGATCTCATCCAGGCCCGGAACACTTCCTTTGCTGAGCGCTGCCCCTGAGCAATGTTCTCCCCGGTTGCGTTCCCTCGAAAACCCGCCGCCCGGATACGCTCGTGAGCTGTACTTCCATCCGGTCCGGTATGGCTGAAGTGATTATTCTGCTTCATCACCCTTGCGTATTTCGACGCCGCCCGTTGCAAAGCTGCATGCCTGCGGAAACGGGGTTTGTTCCGCTTCTTCCGTTCTTGGTTATGCAACCTCAGGAGAGAACTGCGGTAATCTCCCTTCGCCGTATCATAATCGAAAGCAGCCGGGGCGAAGGTCAGGGCAATGACAGGGAGCAGAAAGGTTAGGAATGAGGATCGAAGGTTCATGACGTATGAAATTTACCATAAAAAGAAAATCCCTGCATGAAATTTCATCAGGTTGCGACGTCCTCCTGCAAGCCCACGTCCCCTCCATCTTCTTCGTCGTGGGCTTCCGGCATTCCTTTCCCCATCAACGCGGAGATCCAGCGAAAGTCCGAACTGTTGTCGAGCATCACCTTGACGAGCATCGTCAGAGGCACTGCTAGAAGCATCCCTACCGGACCCCAGATGTAGCCCCAGACGAGGACGGACAAAATGACAATCACGGTGGAGATCCCAAATCTTTCGCCCAGTAACATCGGCTCGATGAAATTTCCAATCGCCACATTGATAACGAGAAAACAGGCCAGAACTCCAATCGCCGGCCAGAAACCGTGGAGAATCAAGGCAAGGATCACGGGCGGAATCCCCGCCATAATGGATCCAATCGCCGGCACGTAGTTGAGGAGAAAGGCGACCAGTCCCCACAGCAGAGGAAAGTCGACCCGAAAGGCTACGCAGGCGATCATAGCGAGGATACCGGTCGCCCCGCTCACCGCGGTTTTGATCGCGAGGTATTTCTGAATGTCCTGCGAAATGCTCTGGAAACGACGAAGGTCAGGCCCGCTGACATGCAATACATCGCGAACCTTGTGAGTGTAACTCCCCGATTCGGTGAGCACGAAGATCATAATGATCATTGCAAAAAATGCGGTCGTCGCCAGAGAGGTGAAGCGGTTTACAATATCGATTTGACCGACAAAACCGAGAACTCGATTTTCGTCAAAATAGAGTTCGAAAAGCTTGCTGAAAGTGATTTCTGAATCGAGGCCAAAAACAGAATCCCCTGCCTCTTCCGGCTGACCGCTTTCGATTTTGACAACTGGTGGGACCTCATCCGGATCCACCGGCTTCTCATTGGTCGAAATTTCCGGATCAACACTCGCACCCTCACTTTCGTCACCCTCCTGCCCACCGATCGTCGCACCGGCGTCGGCCCAGAATTCCTCCAGCCGATTAATTTGAGAATCCATCGTCCGGGAAAAATCCTGCGCCTGTTTTCGGAGCAGTTTCGTGTAGTCATCACTTTTGTCCTGAAAGTCGTTCACGACTCCTGAGGCAAGAAAGACAATCCCCCCCAGGATCAGAAGATCAATCAACACCGTCGCCAGAACAGCGAGTGGACGCGGAAGTCCCCGACGATCCAGCCAGTTGAGAATCGGCATGGAAAGCAATGCGAGAAACAGTCCCAGAATAATGGGGATAAACAGCTCGGCGGCCAGCTTCAAACCGGTCAGCACAACAATCACGCACGCCGCTGCGAGAAGGACTCGAAGTCCACTCCCGGATTGTCCGCGCTTTTTTTCCGGTTCCACCATACGGAGGCGATCATCCGGCAGAGGGCTGGAGGAAACAAGGAATTTCTCGCGAAAGGAAGATCGCGCGGAGGCGTCATCTCGTAACAATTGCTGCGAGCTATCCTCCCCATGAAACGCAATACCAAATTCACGACCCTCGCCCTTCTCCTGCTGTTGGGTGCTGTTGCTCTTTTCCTGATTTTATCTCAAGGCATTACGGCGATGAACTGGATGATTCCGGCTCTACTCCTCGCCTGGCTGCTACTGTTTGGAATTTGGTTTCTCGGATTCGGAAATCTCCCTTTCAAGAAACGAATCGGCCTGTTTCTGATTGGTCTCGGAGTCTTCTTCACTCTCGGTTTTCTTGGGAAATTTCTTCTTCGCTATGAAGGATCATCTTCCGGATCTTCGTTTCCGAAATTTGCCTGGGTTTGGGAAAAAGAGGCAGAGGCCGCACCTCCCGGGAAAGCATTGGTCCGAACAGAGGTTTCCCAGGAAGAGCAACGCCTCCAGGATGCTACGGCAGATTCCACTGATTTTCTCGGACCTGACAGAGACGGCACCTGGGCGGAGCTCCCCTTTTCCCCCGAGTGGTCTTCGAGTCCTCCGGAGTTGCTCTGGAGACGCGCCGTAGGAAAGGCCTGGTCCAGTTTCGCCGTAGAGAATGGAAAAGCCATCACCCAGGAGCAGGCTGGAAACGCAGAACGGATTCTCTGTCTCCATCTATTTACCGGAGAGGAAATCTGGCACCATGAGAACCCGGACACCCGCCTCCTCCTTGTGAAGAAGGAAAACACCGGCGTCAAGATGGGCGGGGACGGTCCCCGCTCCACTCCTGTGATTCACGAAAACAAGGTAATCGTGGTTGGCGCGACGGGCATCGTCAATTGCCTAGATCTGGAAAACGGTACGGAAATCTGGTCTGCAAACACAATCCGTGATTTTGGTGGAGAAGTTCAGAAGTGGGGAATCGCCAATGCCCCGCTGATTCTTCCGACGGAAAAGGCCGTACTCGTTGCCGGCACAGATTCGGTTTCCGGAGAAAAAGGGGTTACCTACGCCGCCTTTGCTCTCGACTCCGGTGAAGTGCGCTGGACTTACCGGGGTGAAGGAGCCAGCTACTCTTCCCCGCGTCTCCTCGAAATCAGCGGCACGCGACAAATTGTCAGCATCAACCGGGAAAGCGTTTCCGGGATCGATCCGTCGACCGGCGACGAGCTATGGCGCTTTGCATGGAAAGGACACTATCCCAAGGTCGGACAGCCTCTCCAGGTCGATGAAAACACCCTTCTCGTCACGGCAAGCTACGGAGCGGGCAGCCTGCTTCTGGATCTTACCAGGGAAGGCAACAGCTGGACTGTGTCCGAACGATGGAAATCCAACCGGATGAAAACGAAATTCAGCTCTGCGGTGATTCTCGGGAATCTTGCCTACGGCCTCGATGAAGGCCGCCTCGCTGCGATCGATCTTGAGACCGGGGACAAAGCGTGGAAAAACCAGAAGTATGGCTTTGGTCAGCAGCTGCTCTTCGGTGACCACCTTCTCGTGCAGGTGGAACAGGGACCGGTCGTGATCGGAAAGGCCTCTCCGGAGGGATTTGAAGAGCTGGGGCGCATTGAAGATGCGCTGAGCAGCATGACCTGGAATATTCCCGTTGTAGCCGGGAGAATCCTTCTCGTGAGAAATGATCGGGAAGCCGCCTGTTACCTGCTTCCGAAAAGGTAGAGATCTCAGGACAGCTTGGACTTGAGATACTTCACCTCGACTCCTCTGGCCTCAAGTTGCTCAAGAAAGTCGTTTGCTTCGTCCCCGTCCACGACAAGAGAGAGCGGCATCATGCTGCCCCCCGCCGTCGTTGTCGCCGCCGAGAACCCGATGATCAGCTGTGATGGAAGAGCCTCGCCCTCGGGAGCTTTCGGAATGCGGGAGGTGAGGAACGCGATTGATTCGACGTTCACAATTTTCCCTCCGGTTGTAGAGATAAAGTCAGCCATGCAGATGTCCTTTGGTTTTAGCACAGAATTCGTGACAATTCCCCTCGTTTATTCGAAAAGAACCAGTGCGTGAGTTCCACTACGAAGTTTGTTATCCGAATTTTCGATCACTAGCCTGGTCCGGATCGTCTCACTGGACGGATCAATTGCCGGGGAAATGAACTCAATCGTTCCTGTTGCCGTCACTGCTGAATCCTCCCGATCAAGGCTGAGGCTGCTTTGCTGGAGAACGCGAACCGGCATGACCGCCCCCAGCCTGAGGTGATCAGCGAGAGACGCCGGGACGTGAACAACCAACTTCAAGCGATCTATCTGGGCTACCTGAATGAGAGGTTTCACCGTGGATCCTGCGGAAGGCGCGGTGGCCGATTCGGCTTCCTGCTTGCTGATTTCCAATACGACTCCGTCAATCGGGCTGCGCAACATGCGCTTTTCGATCTGCGCCTCAATTTCCTCGACTCGAAATCCAGCGATCTTCTTTTCCTCATTCGCGATGCTCAACTGCCCTTCCGCCTTTTTCACTTCCGCTTCCGCCCGCGCGACCTCACCGGAATGGGCCGTCCCGCTGCTCTTCAGCTTGGAGAGCTTCTGATATCTCTCTTTCGCGACACCCAGATCCGCATCGGCAACGATCACAGCAGCCGTGCTCTCCGACTGAATCGTAGCAATCGCAAGCTGCGCTTCCATTACACTGTTATCGAGGCTGAGCAGGGACTGCCCCTCAGAAACCCGATCGCCTTCTTTTACGTGAATCTTCCCGATGATGCCCACCTCCGAGACATTCATCTCGATGCTCTGATATGGCTCGAGGTATCCCAATACGGTTTTCGGGTCCGCCTCGACAAAACTGGTCGAAAGGGCGCTCAAAAAAATGATCGGCCCGGCAAAAAATCGGTATTTTCTCTTCATTATCTCGCCAGAGTTTCTTTGGTTTCTTCCAGCCATTCGTCGCGCTCCGCCATACGAAGTCGCATCTGATAACGCGTAACTTCCACCTCCGACTGCACTTTATCAAAGACTCGTTTGAGGTTCGCCGGGAGTTCCCCTTTTTCATCCGGTCGCATCGACTTCAGCTGCTCCCCCACTTCCGGGGCATAGATCGTGAGCAGATAATCCTCGGCGGAAACAAAAGACTGCGCCGTTCCGGGCTGGCCCTGACGCGCGCCTCGTCCGATCAACTGTCGATCAATCCTGACCGACTCATTTCGTTCTATCGCAATCACGTGGAGCCCTCCCACGCGGCGCGCTTCCTCAGAGAGGTCGATGTGCGTCCCCCGTCCTGCCATATTGGTCGCAATGAGAATACTGCCGCTTTGTCCTGCCCCACTGACGATTTCCTCTTCCTCCGCATCCTGCTTTGCCGTGAGGACCCGATGGGGTATCTGTGCCTCTTTCAGTTTTTCCGCAATTCGCTCGCTGTCACGAATCGTTCTCGTTCCCACAAGGACGGGCTGACCGATAGAAAAACGCTCCCGAAGATCTTCCATGATCGCCCGATCCATTGATTCGTGATCCAAGAAAATGCGCTCCGGGAGCACGGTCCTTCGACTCGGCTTGTGAAGAGGGATCGAGGTGACCGGCATGGAAAAGAACCTCCAGAATTCCCCTGCACTTTCAGCCGCTGTTCCGGTCAGTCCGCAGATGGTATGATACAGGGCGTAAAAACGCTGCCTCGTAACGCTCGCCGCCGAATCTGCTTCGGGTCGAATGTCGACATTCTCTTTCGCTTCCACCGCCTGGTGCTGCCCCTCTCTCCAGCTCCGGTCCTCAAAGCGACGACCCGTGAACTCATCAACGATCACCACTTTATCCTCCTCGACCACATACTGTTCGTCCCGATGAAACAGATAGGCCGCCTTCAGCGCATTCAACACATACACTTCCCAGGGACGGCGTAGCAAATCCCAGGGAATCAGGGTATCATCCCTGAAAATCTCGGCTTTTCCATCGCTCGTCAGATCAATCATTCTCCGATTTCGATCCAGAGTAAAGTGATCTCCCTCCCGCATTTCCTCAACGAGATCCCGGGCCGCAAAAAAAGGCCGATTGGATCCTTCACCCATCTGCGAGGCCTCACTGATCAATAGCGGACTGCCTGCTTCATCAATCAGGACACTGTCTACCTCGTCAATAATGGCGTAGGCAAGCCCCCGCTGACAAACCTGAGGCTTGGGTTTCTCTCTCCCCAAAATTGCATACCTGAGGTCTTCCCCCGGCCCACCCGTAGGATGTCTCATGATCGCGAGTTGATCGCGCATGTAGTCGAATCCGAATTCATAACCGACCCCGTAGGTGATTTGGCAGTCATAGGCGACCCGCTTCTTTTCCGGAGTGGCCTTCTTTCCCTCCGGCAGTAATCCAATGCTGATCTTCAGGAAATCAAAAATAGGTTTCGAAAACTCAAAGTCCCTTTCCGCAAGGTAACTGTTCACCGTCACCACATGAACGCCCTCGCCTGCCAGTGAAAAAAGAAATGCGGGAAGACTGACGGCGAGAGTCTTTCCCTCTCCTGTCGCCAACTCCGCCACTCCCCCCCGAACGAGAGCCAGGCCTCCGAGAATCTGCTCGTCATAGTGAAAGAGCCCGGTCGTTCGCCGGGAAGCCTCGCGGAGCAAAGCAAATCCCTCCTCAACCACATCCAACATTTCCCGCTGCCCTGACTGGACTCCCTCACGCAGGTTATCCACCCGTGCCCGTATCTCGTCATCAGAAAGTTTTGCCACCGAGGACTCCGCAGCATTGATCGTTGTCAATTTCTCCAGATCAGAGCGGGAGTGTTTTCGGTGAACGACGGCATCCCATTTCTGACTGAGAAGTCCACGAAGAAATGAGGTCCGGTCATACTGTCCGCGGAAAGAAACAGTTCCCATTCAACAGTTGTTCGAAGTCTGAGGATTCCGGCTCTTCGCGAAACTCAATGCCCCGGAAATCAATTTATGGGACGCACGCTCGCAGATGGCGCCACGGCGGCAGAAGGCGTTGAAGACCCGGTGGCAGATGGAACTACTGATGCGGAGGGAGCCGGGAGGCTCTTCTTTTTCTTCACTGAAACAGCCGGCTTGGGAGTTACCTTTGGCGCCCCCGAGATCGCAGGACGGGACGGTGGAGAATAGGAAGTCAATGCAACCGGGTTAGAATATTGCGCTGCCACGGCAGGAGGAAGATCAGGAATCAGGTTTTGGCGGGCGAACGTTGGCTCACCCGAAGTTGTGGCTGGAGCCGGCTCCGGATCAGGATAGGAAACCGGTGCCACATTCGCCGGGGCAGGCGTGGAATCCACCTCCTCATAGGAACGGGAAGCCGGTGCCACGCTTGCGGAAGGATGATTCTTTTTCGAATTAAATGCTCCCGCGAAAAGACCGCGGTCCCCCGAGGGCTTTGATGCCACGGCATTCGAAAGGGCGTCCTCTTTCTTCGCAGGCTTGAAGAAGCGCTTTCGCTTCGGCTCAACGACGGCCACTTCCGACTCAGCGAGCTCATTCATGCTCAAAGTGGGAACCTCGGGGATAGGATTGGAAGAGGATGGGCTGGAGGAATTGTAGCCGTCATAGGAAGGCAGATCGTATGTCTTGCCACCTTTTCCGGTCACGTTGTAAGGCTTGGAAATCTGAAGACGTTCCAGGTCATCATTCGGGTGAGCCTCATCGGAATCGCGGACCCGCTTGATCTCCACGTTTTCTGTTCTGAGAAAGGTTCCACGTGCTCGGTCGAGCGAAGCAAACGCTGCGTTGTAGGCGATCACAGAGTCGAGGAACAACTCCTCCGCCGTTTGATTCCGGTCCATCGAGTCGAGAATGAGCTGCAACTGGGAAGCCGTCGTCCGTCCCCCTTCCGCCTCTGTATCCACTTCCAAACGATCTCGAAGCTGACGAACCTCTTCGCGGGTTGCACGAAGCGCCGAGTAACGACCCTGCATATCCCGATAGGCAGTCATCAGTTCGCGGTAGGAAACCACGGCCTCAAGAAGTACCAGATCAATCGTGGAACGAAGACGGTTGACCTGTTGGCGAAGCTCAATCTCACTGCGGAGAAGCTGCGCACGGTCAGTGTCGTTGTCCCAGGGCTGGCTGAATTGAAATCCGAGAACGTATCCCGTCCCGTCGCCAAACTGATCATTGAAAGCTCGACCGACTGCTTCACGGCTTTCGATGTCACCGAGCATCATTTCGGCAACGAGGTTCAAAGTCGGAAGCTTCTCGTTTTTCTGCATGTCGCGGCGAACAATCGCGCCACGCAACTCATCAAACCCCTGCTGAACTTCGGGCCGGTTACGAAGCGCATCGGTTGCCACTTTCTGCACATCATCGATCATCCGGGACATGACCGGAGGAGTGCCCGGGATCATCTCCGCGTTCGAACCGATGTCCTGATCCGGATCATTCACCAAAGCGCGGAGGCGCTCTTCGCTGTTTCGAATCGCCATCTCCGCCCGGCTCAACATCGCCTTTCGCAAGGCCAGAGAGGAACGAGCCCGGAGAACCTCGCTCTGAAGGGCATCCAGATCGGAACGCTGCTCCAACTGCCCGAGAACCGACTGGGTTTCATTGACCAGTTCGCGAGTCAGGATGAAATAGGCCCTGGAGTAGTAGAGCCCCCAGTAGGCACGGTTCACCTCGATAAGGTGAGACTGCAACTGTCGAACGAACTCAGCCGAAGCCATGCGGGCATCGTAGCGTGCCAGCTTAATCTTCGACTGGTTGTAGTGGTAACCACCTCCGTCAAGGAGCGGCTGCACGACCGAAAGAACCATTTCTGAAGAGCCCTGATTCTGGGGGGTCAGGAAAGTCGAGTTGTTATTCAAGGTCGAAAAGCGATTCGAAAGCGTTGCTTCGGCTCCGGTAAAAAACTTCTTCCTGATTCCACCCTCAAAGTAATCTTCATCTTCCCGGAAGCGGCGGGCGTTGTTTCCCGTCGTGAGCGAAGACCCAATGGGCTCGTTGCGACGAATGGCGCGCCCTTCCATGAAGGTTTCGATATCGAACTCGCCATCAGCCTCCTGCATCCCTGTTTCGCGGATCAAGGGGAGATCACGAAGAACCTTCACCTGATTGGAATGCTCCAGTGTCCGCCGGTAAATATCCTCAATTCCCGAATTGACGGTTCGCTGGTCCCCCCAGACAGCTGACTGCACCCTGTTTTTCCACACGGTTGGGTAACCGGTCGGAACCGTTCCCATTGCGAGAACTCGTGCACTTCGCAGATCGGGAGGATCCATCCGGTCGATTCGGGATTCGTAGCCGTCGTAGATTCTCTCAATTAAATCATCAATGTCCTCCTGAGAGGCGTTCTTGATGGAAAGGTATCCGGGGATGTGAGGATATCTCTCCACTGGATCGTTATCCCGGCTCTCGACCGCTTCCGGCAGTTCCTTGATCAGGCGGGAAATGGTGTCCGTTTCCCGATCCATGTAGACTCCATGCACAGGCTCGTTGTATCCCGGGCCGGGCAGAGGATGTTTCGATTGCTGGTCTTTATGGAAGATCCGTTGAAAGAGCCCGCGTCGCTCCATGTCAGTCTTTTCCTGGGAAAATCCGCTGCTGCTAACGAACGATACAAGCCCTGACAGGGTAACCAAAACCAGGAGTTGAAATCTCATTTTTGCGAAAATTTCCATAAATAATCCATACCTCCGTCGAACCAATCGACAAGAATTCAATGTAAGATGAACGCAGGCAAGTCGCTTTGTTACACAATCCTACGTTGCGAGCAACAAGAAAAACGCATATTCGTCCATGAAAAGATCGAGCTATGCCGCCAAGGTGAACTATCAGGAAAGAAGGACTACAAAATGATGTTTGAGACTCACACCCGCGAAATCACCGTCCCTACCACAGGGAAAGGAACCTACGAGCTGACCCGCGAACTGAGGGGATTTCTCGCCGGAACCGGAATTCAAAGCGGCCAACTCACCGTTTTCGTGCGCCATACCAGTGCCAGTCTTGTCATTATGGAAAACGCGGACCCGGAGGCACGGACCGATCTACATTCCTTTTTCGACCATCTCGTACCGGAGGATCTGCCCTTTTTGGTCCATACCTACGAGGGGCCCGACGACAGCCCCAGCCATTTGCGGATGGCCTTGACGCGAACAAGCGAAGTCATTCCGATTCACCAGGGACAGCTCGCTCTCGGAACCTGGCAGGGAGTCTTCCTCTTCGAGCATCGCCGCGCTCCTCACACACGCCACATCACTCTTTCCCTGCTCGGGACACCGGAGTAATCAGGAATTGATCGTGTCCATTCCCAGCCTTTCCGCAACACGAATCACCTCCGGGCGGCGAAGCTTCATAAAAATCCGGGCGGCCATAAAGCCAACCACAACGACAACAGGCCCGACAAAATCAGGGATCGCCGGGTTGAAAAACAGGGCAAAGGGAGCCACCAGCAGCAGGGGCAATACGATCATTCTCGTGAGTAAACTGGGCCGGGCGAGGAGTCTCGTTCTTGTCAGCCTTTTGTTGTCCGCGTGATATTCGGTGGCTGTCACCATGGACCAGTTCCAGAGAAGCCCCTCTCTTAAAATGACATCGGTCCTCCCGGTTTCGTCCACTTTGGCCCCGGGATAGCTGTCGAGAATCCCGGAAAGTAATTCGTCGCGACCCGTGCCGTTTTCACTCCAGAACGACTTTTCATCCCCCAGCTTCCACCATCCGGAGGCCACTTTTCGCCATGTCGCCGTAGTCATTACTTCGAGGCCCCGCGACCACTTCGCGTATTTCCATCCCCGGACAAGGCGCACCCCACTTCGCAAAAACCCCTGCGCCAGGAAAAGAGCCGCTACGGAAACCCGGGCCGATACTCCATCAAATTTCGGCTCAATTCGGGCCCGCTTCGCTCGCCTCCACGAAATCCGCAGTGTCGCCCCCAACATCAGGACGGTAACGACTAGCCACCAGGGGGAAAGAACGCCAAGCGCGATCGATACGAAAATCATAACCCACCAGAGAACGTGCAGGCAGACCTCTCCGAGACCGGAATCCTGATCCGGGTAAATCAGTTGGAAGGGCTCGTAACCATAGTGCCCATGATACACAAATCCCCCGCCCGGCGCTTTGGGGGTGTACACATAACCATTCCAAACCGCGCCTCCCAGCCCGCGGAACCGTTTGCTGTGAAGAGGGAGCAGCAAAGCCTCCGCCTTTCCGTATCCAACCTGCTGCCGCAAATAGGCTCCCGGGGTGAACCGGCGGTGGTGCCAGACAAAAGCCGCCGCGTGAAACCCCAGTTCGTAGCCGGCCTCCATGACCCGCCAGCAAAAATCCACATCATCTCCGGCGGCCCGGAAGATCGGGTTGAATCCCCCCACCTCTTCAAAGACCTCCCGCCGCACCGCGAGGTTGCACCCCGGCAGATGCTCGGCCCGATTGTCCGATAGGAGCACATGAGACGGCCCGCCCGGTGCCGCGATGATCCTCGCCTGCATGTCCGTTTCCGGTTCCGGAGGAATGTTCGGCCCACCGGCACAGCCGAGAGTTTCATCTTCCAGAAACTGCTTTGCAATCCACGTCAGCCAGTCCGGCTCGGCAATACAGTCGTCGTCGGTATAGACGAACACATCTCCCGAAGCCTCTTTCGCACCGATATTACGGGCGGCGCTCAAGCCCTGATGATCAATCGCGATCTCTCGAATCGAATCGTAGGTCGACGTGAGCTCTGACACCCGCTCGTCACTGCCATCATTTACCAAAATGACTTCGTAATTCGGATACTCCAGTGCCACCAGCGAATCGAGACATTCCACCAAAGTCGCACTGCCCCGGTAGGTGCAGACGATCACCGACATCTTCGGAGCCGCCGAAAGCTCGACAACATCGGAAGTGCGCACCAGCGGCTCCCAGCATTCGCGCACGACATCGACCGAGGGACGGGGCGTCTTATCCCTCCGCATGAAACCGAAGTCGTAGTCTTCGATCGTATTTCCACCACGTTGCCAGAGATCGCTCCACGCAAAAATCGTAGTCCCTGCGGCACCCGCAAGGCAGGCTTCCTCGATATGCCACTCCAGCATTTCCGCCTGCGTCAGCTCCCCGTGCGTTCTGGCATCCACCCCGAACTCCGAAATCAAAAGCGGTTTATTGCCCGACAGGTTCTGCAGACGATTCAGATACAGGGCCAGGTTCTCGCGCTGTTCCAGATAGAGATTAAAAGCGACGAAATCCTGATTCCCGGGGATCAAATACTCAGTACTGGGATAGTTCGCGTAGGAGAAAAGAGCGTCGGGATCGCACTCATGCCCAAAATCGATGAGCCGTTCAATCAGCTCCCGAACCTTGCGACGGCCCATCCAGCGCACCAGGGTCGTTTCAATCTCATTGCCTACAAAATACCCGGCCAGGGCAGGATGGCCGCGAAATTTCTCCACCGTTGCGAGAAGCAATGCCTCCGCTTCTTCGATCACGCTTTCCTCCCGTACAAAATCGATGTGCTGGGACCAGGGAAGAGTGATAAACACACGCAGACCGATCCTGGCACAGTCGTGCATGAAAGAGAGAGAGGGAATTTCGTAAAGTCGAATGGCATTCGCTCCGAGTTCATTCCTGATCCGCTCCAACTGGTTTCGCCCTTCATCCGGAAACGCACCGGCCGGAAACGGGCCAAAGGTGACCGCCTTCACGAAAACCGCTTTGTCATCCGCACGGAAATACTTTCCGCGGACCCGCAAGGGGGCCTCGATGGTAGAGACAGGGAGATCTCGGTCGGTCATGCAGGCAGGGAAACCAAAGAGGGTTCGGTTACGAACCCGACAGGGTCAGGTATTCGACCCAACAGGGTTTAGACGCAGAGTCAACAGGGTTTAGTCCGGCAAATGTTCTTCCCAGTCGATTCCGTCTCTTTTTCCGGCTCCCTTTGCTTTTCCATCCGGAAGAAAACATAAGATGGAGCCAATTCCAGACTTTCACTGGACACGGCGCGCTCCCCGCTTTCCTTTTCGCTGGCCCTATGAAATTTCTCCACACCGCAGACTGGCAACTCGGAAAGCCGTTTGCCCGGATCAGCGATCCCGATAAAGCCGCCAAAGTGCGGGCCGAAAGGATCGAAGCGATCCGTCGTCTCGGTGCGCTCGTCAAAGAACACAAATCAGATTTTGTAGTCGTAGCAGGTGATCTCTTCGACAGTTTCACCGCGGAAAAAAGCGTCGTCTCGGCCGCCTGCAGTGCCATGGGGAAAATCGGTGTCCCCGTCCTCGCGATCCCGGGCAATCATGATCACGGTGGGCCGGGTGGACTCTGGGAACAAGATTTTTTCCGGCAGGAATGCGAAAGCCTCGCTCCCAATTTCCGCATTCTTCTCGAACGCAAACCGGTCGAACTGGAAGGCGCGACGATTTTCCCCTGCCCCCTTCTCCGCCAACACGAATCCGCCGACCCCACCACCTGGGTCCGCGACTTCGATTTTGCAAGCCTGTCCCATCCCGATCAGCCCCGCATTCTTTTGGCCCACGGAAGCGTCCACGGATTTGAAAGCAATTCAGGCGATGACGAGGATGGCAGTGCCGGCACCTCCAACCTGATTGCCCTCGATCGTCTTCCCAGGGCCGAGCTCGACTTCATCGCCCTCGGGGACTGGCACGGAACCAAAGCGATCGACCCTGCTGCCTGGTATTCGGGAACTCCGGAAACAGACCGATTTCCCAAAGGCGAAAACAACGATCCGGGCAACGCCCTTCTCGTCGAAGTCGCCAGGGGAAAGGAAGCCGATGTCAAAAAAGTCCCGACCGGAAAGTTGGGTTGGCAGGTTCTCGATTTTACTTTCGCTTCCGATGAGGATGTCAACCGCCTCGAAGAACAACTCCGGGATCTTCTCGGAACCAGGGCCGGCGAAGACCTCCTTCAGCTGACTCTCGAAGGCTCCCTCAGTATCGCCGCCGCCTCACGCCTCGACGATCTCTTGAGCACCTTCGAGGCGCGCCTGCTCCGGCTGAAGGAGAAAAATCTCATTCGCCTCACGCCCAGCGAAGAGGAAGTGGAATCTCTCGCCAACCGTCCCGGCGATCCTCTCATTTCAAAAGTTGCGGAAGGTCTCTTTGCCTCCGCCGCAGGAACCGGGGAAGAAGCCGAAGTCGCCCGCATCGCCTTGCGTGAACTCTACGCCGCCTGCTCTGCTTAGCCCGTTATGCGACTCCTTTCCGCCAGCGTCAAAAATTACCGAATCCATGGAGATGTCTCCGTGGAATTCTCGGATTCCCTGACCCTGATCGGAGGGAAAAACGAGACCGGTAAAAGCACGCTCACCGAAGCTATCCATCGCGGGCTTTTTCTCAAGGCCACGACCGGAGGGCAAATTCAGAAAAGCATGCAGTCGGCAATCCACCCGGGACATCCCGAAGTGGAGGTTCGCTTTGAAGCCGCCGGAACTGTCTGGCACCTCAAAAAAGTGTTCAGCAAGACGAGCGGCAAGGCAACACTCTCGGAAGAGGGAAGCGTCGCCCTGCAAGGGGCCGATGCGGAAGCCAGGCTCTCCGAATTGATGCAGGTCGAGGAACCCGCTGGCGGCAAGGGCGGAGCGAACAAAGCTCTTTCTCAATGGGCTCACCTGTGGGTTTGGCAGGGTTCCGGGGGAGAGGACCCAACCGAACACGCCGCCTCGCAGAAGGACGCGCTTCTTTCCCGGCTCAAGGAACATGGCGGAGGGGCCGTCATGCAGTCCGATCGCGACAGCCGGGTCGCCAATCGATTTCAGGAAGAGTGCGATACGTTTTTCACGAAGGGCGGGCAGATCAAAGCCGGCTCCGACCTCGCCCGGGCGGAAGCCGAAAAGGAGGAAGCCGAGGCCGCCCTCGCAAGCGCGGGGGATGCGCTCGCCCGCCTCGAAAACGCTGCCCGCGACTACCAGGACGCCGAATCCATCCTTCAAGGCGGAGAGAAACACCTCCGTGAATTGGCAAAGCAGGCAGAGGAAGCACGGGCGAAAACGAATCAGGTCACCGAACTTCGTCATCGCGAGGAGCTGGAGAATCGATCCGTGAAAGAAGCGACGCAGGCGCTGGAACAGTTTCAGCGGGCGCTGGAAGAAGTAACGAAGCTCGAATCACAAGTCAGCGAGCTGAAAGCGAAAGCCAGGCCGGGCGCGGAAACTCTCGAACAGCTGGAGACCGCCGCGAAGCAGAAGCGAACTGCGCTCGAAGCCGCGATCGTCCACCTCGACGACGCTGAGTCGGCACTCAGCAACAGGAGAGAAACCCGCGAACTGGCCGAAGCCTGGGGACATCTCCTGAAAAACCGGGAACAACGAGCCCGGTTGGAGAAAGACGCTGCAGACATTCAGAAACTGGAGGCAGAACAAAAATCGTTGGAGGAAAAACTCGCCGCGCTGCCGGCAATCGATGAAGCGACCCACCGGGCGCTCCAGCAAGCCGAAGCTCTTGCCTCCGAAGCCCGCGCCGTTCTGGATGCCATGTCGACGGAACTCGAAGTGCTTGAGTCCGATCAAACCATCTCCGCCGGGGAAGATGATCTCGGGAAAGGAAGCCGGATCACTCTCGATCGCGCGACGGATCTACACATCGGCTCATCGATCCTGTTGAAGATCACCCCGGGTGGAGGAACCAACCTCGACGACGCCCGCGACGCGGCCAGGGAACACCAGGTGAATCGGGATGCCGCTTTTCGAAAGGCCGGCGTCCAATCCCTCGATGAGGCAGGGGAAATACGCGGTCAACGAGCCGCGCTGGAATCAAAATTGCAGGAACTCCTCGCCAACCTGCGTCAGAAAGACCGGGAAACCCTCGAAGCTTCGCTGAAAGAATCCGCCCACAACATCGCGACCTACGAAGGAGTGGTGGATCGACGTTCCCCCGCCCTGCCCGAATTCACTCCGCCGGAAACCTTCCCGGAAGCCCGAGCCCTCTGGGAGTCCATCCGCGACGAGCTCGGACCACTGGAATCGAAGCTTACCGAGGCAAAACAAAAACAGGCCGCGGCCCGCAGCGAAGTCGAAAGCGCAGAGCGGAAACGGGATCAAAAGAAGGAGGAGCTCCAGACGGCCTCGCAGGAACGGATCGAAATATCGGCACTTCTGAAGGCGAAAAGCGAGCCGCTCGGAAGCGTCGAAAAACGGAGCGAAAAGGAAAAAGCGCTCACAGAGAGCCTCCAACTGGCCCAAAGTGCTCTCACCAAGACACGGGACGCTCTCGCAGCCCTTCAGCCCGAGACACTGGAAGCTGATTTGTCCCGCCTTCAGCGAGCCATCGAAGTCAAAAAGGGAGAGCTGGAAAAAGCGGGGCAAACCCGGGCCGTCGCTCAAAGCATACTCACGCTCGACGGAACGATCGATCCCGCAGCGGCCGTCGCCAGTGCCCGCGCCCGTGCGGAATCAGCCGCGGACCGTTTCCGGAGCCTGAACCGTCGGGCGGAAGCCCTCCGCCTTCTTCGTGACCGCTTTGCAGAGGAACAGCAGAAACTGTCGGACCGCTTTTCTCAACCTCTCGCCGAAAAAGTCAGCGGGTATCTGAAACAGATCTTCGGCCCTTCCGCCTCCGCCGGGGTGTCCGTTGAAGACGGAGTCATTGGTGGCTGGACGATGTCACGGGAGACCGGAACTTTCGAATTTTCCGATCTCAGCGGTGGAACCCGCGAGCAGGTCGCTGCCGCCGTTCGCCTCGCCCTTGCCGAAATCCTCGCCGAAGATCACGGTGGCACCCTCCCCCTCGTATTTGACGATGCGTTTACCAACTCCGACCCATCCCGGATCCAAAGCCTGCAACGCATGCTCGACCTCGCCGCAAGGAACGGTCTCCAGATTATTCTCCTGACCTGCGACCCGGATGACTATGCAGGACTCGGAGCAAAAACGGTCAGCCTGAATCAGGCGCAAGCCCTCCACTGAGCCCGGCCGGGCTCCGAAGTCATTCTTCTTCTGACCCGGGGGAAATCTCCTCCTCCGGAACCCCGAGGGTCTTGAGGATGGTCTCCAGCTTCTTTTCCTCCGCCTTCAACTCCGGCGCGGACTTTTCAATCTCCGTAATGATCTTCGAAGCGGCGACACATTGATGATAGGCAGGCGAGCCTTCGACAACGGGGCGGCGTTTGTTGTCCGTCAGCGTATTGATCACATTCAGGGCGTCACGGTAGCGGGCGCGATCGGCATCCATCCTCGCGTGGAGTTCAGCGAGAGCGAGTTTTGACTCGATGATCTTTTTCGATTGAAACTGATTGGCCTCCTTTCGCTCCATCGCAGAGGGACCGGCCACACTGGGTGGGGATGGTCTCCCTGCGGGGGCCGCTCCGGGAGTGAACATAAACCCGAGGGCGGAAGGATCGAGCTTGCTGTATTCGGCCGGTTCATGAAGGACGCCCCGTCCCTCCGCTTCGAGGACTGTCGCCTGCTTTCTCACTTCGGATCGAGTCATCGCGAAAACCTCCATCAGGGTTTTTCCCGGAAGCGTGAGGTGCTTCGCGAGGATGTTGGTAAACAGTCCATCGTTCGCCTCCTCCCCCGCGTCCGCCGAGTAGCTGATCAACATCCCGCTCGGAGCCGTTACCCGACCGAGTCCCCCTTTGCTGCCCACGATCGTTCTCGTTCCGCCGGGGCCCTCAATATCGATGGGATTGTTGCGACAGGCATCGAGAATGACGATTTTGAGCTTTGCGTCCGTCTCGTCGAGGTCCTCCAGCACTTTTCTCATCGCAAGGGTCTCATAGTAGAAACGCTCTTTCACCCGGCGCACCGCTTCGTCTGGACGAGCCGCGATTTCGCTATCTTCGAGGAGCAGATAGTTTTCCCCGTGAAATTCGATTCCGTGCCCGGCAAAGTAGAGAATCGCGCATTCCGCATTCTTCGCCTCATCGACAAAGGCATCGATCGTTTTGGAAACCTTTTCCCGTCCCACATTGGTGAGGAGATGCACCAGGAACGGGTCGGGAAGTTCCTGCAAAGTTTTCGCGAGCAACTGCGCATCACTGACCGCTACTCGAAGCTGGGCGGATGCCGGGAGCTTGCTGTATTGATCCACTCCAATGATGAGAGCAACCCGACTGGCTGCGTGGGCGCGGGTTCCTCCTGCAAACACCGCGAGCCCCAGGAGCAGGAACAAAGCCCGCAGGCAAATCTGCATGCCATGACCTTTCCGGAACGCGGCGGTCCACTGCTTGATTTCAGGGGTATCCATCTCTTCCTGTTCAATCGTCTCTCTACTTTTTACCGGCCACTTTGTCAGGCACGACATACTTGATCCAGGTGGACGGCGCAGCCCCCCAAATGGCATCTCCGGAGAATTCGTAGCCGGAATATTTGTTCATGAATTTCCGACCTTCCTCCCAGGGTCTTGATATGGGAATCGCGCGAGCTTCGGTTCCCGCATTTCGAAAATGAATGAACTCATGGGACTGAGTGGCCTGATCGCAAACGCTCCAATCCGGAGAGTTCGCGCGGGAAACAAATCCAACTTGCTCCTCGTTGAGATGACCGGTGACTCCGAAGTATTTCGTCCCCTTATGACGGAGACGATTGTGGGCCACGTGAAAAACAAGCCAGTCGCCGGCGTGAACGTCGATCATGATTCTCTCTGCCGTCGCCCCAAAGCGATCCAGCACCATCTTGCGTTGCGCCTGCGTAAGTCGCTCCCCGTTTTTGTAGACTTCAATAACGAAGTCTTTCGCTACCACCGTGAGACTGCGGGCGACCAGGCCCGGTGGAGTCGGATCCGGTTTTGCTACCGGAACGGGCTCCACTTCCGTTTTCTCCGCCGAAGTCTCGAAGGGAGAAACTTCGATCCCTTCGCGGGGATGGTGGTAAAGAGACTCGGGAGGAATAGGCATCAACTCTTTCATCTTCGGAGTCTTCCACTCCAACAGAATTCCCTGGGTTCCCCCGCGACCATTTACGAATCCAATCGATTCAATCGGGACAAAGCCTTTCGCCAGTTCCACAGTCTTGACCCGCTCCCCTCCGTCCATGTAGTGACAAACGATTTCCCCGTCGATGCGCAACTGATTGCGATCGTAGAAGCTGTTCGTTCGAAAAGAGTATTTTCCGGAAACAGGTACGAGGAGAAAGCCGCTCGCGATCGCATTTCGATCCGTTTCGTGCTTCCAGCCTTCCATCGATCGAATGGTAAAGGAACGAAGTGGATCTCCGAAAGACTCCGGTTCCACGAAACTGTTGTCCCCGTCTGTCTGTTTATCATGACGGGCGAATTCCTCAACGATGAGACCATTCGTATATCGTTTGATCCAGGTTTTATCTTCCTCCGCCCCGGCAGGCATAACGAGGAACAAAGGAAGCATCAGCAAGAGACGTTTCATGCTTCGATCATACGGGACCGGAGTTCGAATTCGACAGAAAAAGCGACCAAAACGCGGCGAGGCGCGCCATTGACGGAAGCACTGCCGGATTCTACGATGCCGGCCCGATTCTATGAAGTTTCTTCTCACGGCTCTCTTTTCCGCACTGGTTGCCATTGGTTCTGCCGACGCGAAACCAAACATCATTTACATTCTCGCCGATGATCTTGGATACGGGGATCTTGGTTGCTTCGGCCAGCAGACCCTGACGACGCCCCACATTGACCAACTCGCAGCCGACGGGATGAAATTGACCCGTCACTACTCGGGTTCCACTGTCTGCGCTCCATCCCGCTGTGTGCTCATGACAGGTCGCCACACCGGACGTGCCTCCGTTCGCGGAAACGGACTCGCTTTGCTGAAACCGGGCGAGGCAACGATTGCGTCGAAACTGAAGGAAGCCGGGTATCGCACCGGTTGTTTCGGTAAGTGGGGAATCGGCCATCCCCCTCCCCGCACCGATCCGAATGACCGGGGTTTCGATGAATTCTACGGCTACGTAAATATGTTTCACGCTCACAATTTCTACCCCGAGTTTTTGATACGGAACGGCAAAGTAGAGTCGATCAACAATCAACTCGACGACCCCTGGAAAGAAATCCCCGAGTATGGAATGGGTGAGGCGAGAGAGGGAGCCGGGGTCGCCAAAGTGCAGAACGACTATGCCCCGAATCTCATTACAGACGAAGCCCTGAAGTTCATTGAGACCAACAAGGACGAGCCCTTTTTTCTCTATTTTGCGCTCAACATGCCGCATACGAACAACGAGGCGGGGCGCCCCCCTTACAACAACGGGATGGAAGTCCCCGATCACGGGGAGTTCTCCGGAAAGAAATGGCCCGATCCGGAAAAGGGGTTCGCTCAGATGATGCGCCTGATCGATCACTACGTCGGCCGGATCGTGGCGAAAGTGGAGGAAAACGATCTCACCGACGATACCCTCATCATTTTCTCGAGCGACAACGGCCCCCACGAAGAAGGCCGGCATGAAATGGAATTCTTCAACTCCAACGGCATTTTCCGCGGAATGAAACGCGACCTTTTCGATGGGGGTGTCCGCGTTCCCGCCATCGCGAAATGGCCCGGCAAAATTCCCGCCGGCAGCGAGTCTGATGTTCTGTCAGGATTCCAGGACATTTTTCCGACCATTGCCGATGTCGCCGCCTTTCCAGTGCCCGACGGGCTCGACGGGAAATCCCTTGCCCCGACCCTTCTCGGGAAACCGGATCAGCAATCTCACCACGAATTTCTCTACTGGGAATTCCTCGAAAAAGGTGGCCGAAAAGGAGTTACTACCAAAAAGTGGAAGGCAATCCAACTCGACACGCTGAAACCAAACCCGAAGCCAACCGCTCTTTACGATCTCGAAAATGATCCGGCCGAGGAAAAGGATGTAGCTGCCGAGCATCCGGAAATCGTCCAACAAATGGAAGCCTGGATCGAGGCAAGCCACACACCTCCCATCGAATAGTTCCCTACCCAAACACCCTGACTTTCTTCCTATCTTCCAATCCATGAAAAAAATCCTACTCACCCTTCTCTTCCTCCCCTGCCTCACCCTCGCCGAAGAGGATGGCAACTGGACGACCCTGTTCAACGGTAGGAACCTCGACGGCTGGGTCCAGCGGGGCGGCGTCGCCAAATACGAAGTGGTCGATGGCGTCATCGTCGGAACGACCGTCCCGAAGACCCCCAACTCCTTTCTCTGCACCGGGAAGGAATACAGTGACTTCATTCTCGAGGTGGAATTCAAAGTCGATCCGACCCTGAACTGCGGAATTCAATTCCGGTCTCTCAGCAAACCGGATTACAAAAACGGACAGGTCCACGGATACCAGGCCGAAATCGACCCTTCCGATCGCGGTTGGAGTGCCGGCATCTACGACGAGGGGCGCAATGGTTGGCTCGCTCCGCTCACCGGGAATATCGCAGCCCGCTATGCCTTCAAGCAGAACGATTGGAACAAGTATCGCATCCAGGCAGTCGGTGATCTCATCGTCACCCACATCAACGGAGTCCAGGCCTCCTATCTGAAAGACAAAACGACCGCGAAAGGGTTCATCGCCCTCCAGGTCCATGGAATTGGAAACCGGGACGAAGCCCTTCAGGTTCGCTATCGCAATGTTCGCATTCAGGATCTGAGCAATGCGATCGATATCATCACTCCCCGTCAGCGTAGTTACGAACACGACGGTCCACTCGTAAAAGAGGATGCGGAATGGAAAAAGCTCGCCGTCGATTTCAAGTTCACAGAAGGGCCCGCTCTCGCTCCAGACGGCAAGATCTACTTCAATGACATCCCCAATGAGCGGACTCACGTCTTCGATCCGGAAAGCGGCGAAACATCGGTCTACCGCGAACAGAGCGGCCGCGCCAATGGACTCTTTTTCACACCCGCCGGGGCACTCATCGCCTGTGAAGGCGGAAACAGGAGGATAACCCGCACCGATTAT
Source organism: Verrucomicrobiales bacterium (assembly GCA_029213265.1). GTDB lineage: Bacteria > Verrucomicrobiota > Verrucomicrobiia > Verrucomicrobiales > DEV007 > Arctic95D-9. Next base: position 25,935 of record JARGNG010000043.1, read on the forward strand.
GCAGGGAAGGTGACAGTTCTCGCGGCCGAATTCGACGGCCAAAAACTGAACAGCCCCAATGACGTGGTTCCGGATGGCGAAGGCGGCTTCTACTTTACGGACCCTCGCTACGGCAAAGGCGATGATCGGGAAATCGACGTGGAAGCGGTCTACTACATCGACAAGAAGGGAAAGGTTTCGCAAGTCGCCGCAGACCTGAAAAAGCCAAACGGGATCATTCTCTCCCCCGATGAGAAAACCCTCTACGTTGCCGACCCCGGTGCCGAAACGATCTTTGCCTACGATATCGTCGGAGCCGGAAAAATCGACAACAGGCGCAAGTTCGCCGACGTCGGAAGCGACGGCATGACAGTCGACAAACTTGGAAACATCTATGTCACCTGGACTGATGTGATCGCCTTTTCACCGGAGGGGAAAGAGGTCCTCCGGGTCACTCCTCCCGAGAGGCCCGCCAACTGCCTTCTTGTCGGAAGAACTCTGTATGTTACCGCGAGGACCGGGTTCTATTCGATTGATCTGGAAGTCGAAGGAGTGCGGTAGCAGCGGCCTTCTTACCGGACAGGCGAAGGAGGGCGGTGTGTCCGCCTCCGCCCTGCAGTCCCTCGACCGCCCCGGTTTCGTCCATCGCAACTTACAGGCTCTTCAGAAACCGCTCCGCTTCCTTGAGATGCCTTTCCCGCTTCTCGCTATCCATGCGGTTGTAGGTGGCCACCATCATGCCAAGGCGGTGCTGGCTTTTGAAGAACTCAAGATGCCGGTCAATGAAATTCCAAAAGAGGCCGTCCCAGGACTTGCACCACTCGCCGATTGAGTAGTCGGACATTTTCTTCACATAGTTGGACCCTGAAATGTAGGGCTTCGTCGTGAAGATTCCGCCATCGGCGAACTGACTCATCCCATACACATTCGGAACCATGACCCAGTCATAGGCGTCGATGAAGAGTTCCATGAACCAGTCGCAAACCTGTTCGGGCTTGAAGTGACAGAGCAGCATAAAATTCCCCAGAACCATGAGACGCTCGATATGATGAGCATAGCCGGTCTCCAAGACGCGGCCGATTACTAGATCAATTGGCGGCACGCCTGTTTCCGCGGTCCAGAATGTTTCGGGCACTTCGCGACGATGGTTGAAATGATTGGAGTTCCTCATTTCAACGCCATGCCTGACATACATCAAATACATGAACTCCCGCCATCCGATGATTTGACGAAGGAAGCCCTCGAGCGAGTTGATCGGAACCTCGTGTTCCCCGGCGAATTCCAACGCCCGGTCCACGACCTCCTGCGGGGTCAGTAGACCAATGTTCAATGCCGGTGTCAGCAAACTGTGAAAAAGCGTCCGCTCGTTTTCGGACAAAGCGTCTTCGTACGGACCAAACTGGACAAAGCGTTCTTCGAGAAACTGCTCCAGCCAATCTTGGGCATCCCGTGTCGTGACCGCATAGCAAAACGAATCGATTTTTCCGGGATAGTCCGCGAAATTTGCTTTCACATAGTCCTCCGCTTCATCGACCTGCTTGCGTCGCGGAGCCGACAAATCTTCAGGTGTATCCAGTCCCCGCTTTGGCATCGATTTGCGATTATCTTCATCAAAGCTCCACTGGCCACCTTCGGGCTCTCCGTTTTCGTCGACGAGGATGCCCATCCGCTTCCGCTGCTCCTCATAGAACTTCGCCATGAAGGGGCGCTTCCGGGAATCAAAATGTTCATCCGCCCAGTCCCGGGGCGTAACGAACATGGGAGTCTCCGTAACGGTCAGAGTGATCTCTTTTTTCTCCGCAAAACGACGCAGCCTTTTCTCGAGGAGAAAATCGGTCGGGTCGGCCGTGACCATCTCGTCGAAGGCGTGCTCGCGATGCAGGGAAAGAAGAAGAATGTCGATCGGCTTCTCTCGATCATACTCAAGATAGGTGACGTGATATCCGAGCCCTTCGAGGCGCTCCTGGAAAGCCTTCATCGAGGCTCGGTGAAGAAGGATCTTCTGTTGGTGAAATCGCCCTGGACTCGCGTGAGGATCGCCAAAGAAAAGAGTGTCCTCGATCAGATAGACAGGCCTCTCTTTCTCCAGAGCCGGATGACTTTCAAAAAGCTGATGCGGGAAGACGAGTGAAATCGACCGGGCCATGACTCAGAGAAGTTTCAGCGTCGAAATTCCTCCGTCGATCTGCAGGACCTGGCCCGTCATGAACCCGGAATCAGCGCCCAGAAGAAACCGCGCTGCTGCGGCCACTTCATCTGGATCCCCGATCCGCTTCAGAGGATGCCGGTCCGCGGAGGCTTTCCGCTTTTCCTCACTCCCCAGCAGGTTGGAAGCGAGGGGTGTGTCCGTCAGGGATAGAGCGAGGCAGTTGACCCGAATCGACGGGGAAAACTCCGCGGCAAGAGAACGCGTCAATCCTTCAACCGCTCCTTTCGCCCCTGAAATACTGGCATGATAGGGAAGACCGGTCTGAACTGCGACGGTGGAAAAGAGAACGATAGATGCTTTCCCCGCCTTCTTCAGGGAGGGAAGCGTAAGGCGGATTGCCCGCACCGCGCCGAGGAAGTTCACTTCGAGTTCGTTTTGGAAGTCATCGTCGCTCAGCCGGGCAAAGGGCTTCAGGTTGATAGTGCCCGGGCAATAGACCATCCCGTCCAGACTCTCCGGCAGGTCCAGTAATCCATCCTTTCGCGTGACATCGAAGGACTGTGTTTGCACCCCCGGAAGATTTGAAATTTCGCTGTCGCTCCGCGACGCGGAAAACACCGAGTCTCCTCCCGCCGAAAGTTGCTTTACGAGCGAAAGCCCCACGCCTGAGTTCCCGCCAATGATCAGTATGTTCCGTGCCATTGCCGCGAGTTACGGCAGCGGCGGAAAATTGGATCATCCAACCGGGGCGGGGAGTCTCTTGCGAAGAGCCGGAAACGGCACCCCCTACACCCGAATCGTCGCGGACTTGCCGTGAGCGTCGAGTCCTTCCACCCTCGCGAATTCCTCGACAATGGGAGCAGATTTGCGAATCGACTCTCTATCGAGCTTCACGATGCTGGTGCGACGCTGGAACATGTCGACGGTGAGACCGGGAAAGGATTTTCCTGCGCCTCCCGTGGGAAGTTCATGACTCGGCCCCGCGAGAAAGTCCCCCACTGCGACCGGCGAATAATTTCCCAGAAAAATGGCACCGCTCGTCGTGATTCTCGGAAGAATCGATTTCTCCCGCCGGGTAATGAGAGACAAGTGCTCCGGGGCAAACGCATTTACGAGGTCGACTCCCTGATCGAGCGTTCCCACGAGAACACACCAGGCTCCATCCTTGAGGGCTTTCTTCAACTGAGCCTGACGACCCAGCAACGTAATCTGGCGATCCACCTCCTCTTTCACTTTTTCGAGGAGTTCTTCCGAATCGGTGATGAAACCCATGATGCTGTCTCCTCCGTGCTCCGCTTGCGCAAGCATGTCGGCTGCGATGAACTTCGCATTTCCGCTTTTGTCGGAGAGAACGACGACCTCACTCGGTCCGGGGAGTAGATCGACCGCGACGACTCCGAAGAGTTGACGCTTGGCTTCCACCACAAAGGAATTCCCCGGGCCATAGACTTTCAGGACGGGACGAATCGACCTCGTCCCGAGAGAAATCCCAGCCATGCCCTGGGCACCGCCGACTTTGTAGATCTCGGTCGCCCCCGCTTCTTTCAAAGCATAGAGCAACGCAGGATTCACCTTGCCGTCGGGTCCGGGAGGCGTTGCGACAACGATCTCGGGACAACCTGCGGCAGCGGCAAGGCAGACCGTCATATTGGAAGTCGACACCAAAGGCGCCGAACCACCGGGAACGTAAATACCGACCCGTTGGAAAGGAAGATAGCGCTCGCCAACCTCGGCACCCTGCGCATTTTTTCCGGACCAGTCTTTGCGAAGACTCTTTTTGGCAAAGGCGATGACATTTTCCCGCGAAGCGGCGATGGCGCGTTTCGTCTTTTCATCCACCGCGTCATCCGCGGCGGCCAGTTCCGCCTCGCTCACCCGCAGGTCCCTTGCTGTTTTGAATCCGGCCCTGTCAAACTTGTTGGAGAGTTCAATGAGCGCTTTGTCCCCGCGCATCTCGACATCGGCAATGATGTCTTTCACAATGGCTTCCACTCCGGCAGGAGGAGCCGAACGGCGATCGAGCTTTCGAATGGCGGAGGAAAAGTTCTTCTGGGTGTATCGGATGATGCGCATGGCTTCGTGAAGGCCGCTAACCAACTACAACACGGAGCGATTTCAAATACTCGTCGTCAGTAAACTCGGGCGGCATTGGTAGCGATTCGAGAGATTCTACGTTCCGTCGCTGCTGCCTGATGCCATTTCGAACCTCCTTTTCAAACTGCTTCCGCCCCAATCGGTGCGTGTTGGCGCAGCAGAGAATCCATCCGCCAGGCTCGATGATCGCAGCTGCAAGCGACGCCAGGTCGGCGTAGTTGCTGTCCGTCCGAAAGGTCGATTTTTTATTCCGCGAGAAAGTCGGAGGATCGAGCACGATTCCGTGAAAGGTCCGCCCCTGCCGTGCAAAGGTCCGCATCCAGTCAAAGGCATCCCCCTTCACACCGAAATGGCCGTCCGGGTCGAGGCCGTTCGCGGAAAAATTGTCCCAGGTCCAATCGAGATAGGTTTTGGAAAGATCCGCTGTCGTCGTGATCGCCCCGCTTCGGGCCGCCATCACGGAAAATCCCCCGGTGTAGGCAAAGATATTGAGAACACGATCCCCCGGCTTCACGACTTCCCCCACCCATTTCCGGTTCAAACGCTGGTCGAGAAAAATACCCGATGAATAGCCCGCATCAAAATCGATCCAGAAAGAGGCCCCGTTTTCCTTCACGAGAAATCGCTCCGAGACCTCTTCGCCCCAGACCCTCTCCGGCGCTGTCGCCGCCGCCTTGTCCCGCGGGCGCCAGTAAATCGAACGGGCCATCCCCCGGGCGAGATCTTTGAGGAACTCTGGAAATTGTGGTTCCCGCGTTTGCACGAGCCAATGCCCGTCAAAATGGTCCACCCAGACTTCGCGATTCGCATCGTGGTAAATGCGCCACGCTGTCGTTTCAGAGCCGGGCGGTGGAGAAAGCGAAATCATCTGTTCCGTTGGTTGCATTCTCTCTACCCCTTTTCTAGTATGAGTCACAATGAATTCCGAACTTTCCGGCAAACTTGATGCTGCTCTTACGAGCGGAGATCTTCTGCAAAGCAGTCACGACAATATCACAGAACTCCTCTCTTCGGGGAACCCGATCTATGAAGCATCTGTCGCCGAACTTTGCGAGCGGCAGGAATGGACGGAATTGAACAACCGTTTCTTTAAAAAGCTGGCTTTCGGAACAGGAGGCCTTCGCGGTCGTTCCATCGGCGAAATCGTGACGGCTGCGGAACGAGGTTCCGCAGCAGACGGAGAACGCCCTGAATTCCCCTGTGTTGGAACCAGTTCTCTGAACTACTACAACATCACCCGGGCCACTCTTGGTCTCGTCCGCCAACTCGTGAAATCCTACTCCGGCGAGGGGCGCCCTTCTCTCGCCCTCGCTCGCGACACCCGCTACTTTGGAAGGGAGTTTGCCGACTGTGTGACCAAAGTCGCCACGGAAAACGGATGTGACGTTCATATTTTCCCGATCCCCCGCTCGACTCCCCATCTCAGCTTTGCGGTTCGGCACCTCGGAACAACCTCCGGAATCGTTCTCACGGCGAGCCACAATCCCCCGCACGACAATGGATACAAGGTCTATGGCAGCGACGGGGCGCAAATTGTAGAACCGGAGGCGAGCCGGATCATCGCCGAGGTCAACGCAGTCGACGGCGAAAGCTATGACGTTCTTCCCGCCGATCAGCAGGGACAGATCTATGAGCTGGGGGAAGACATGGACGAAGCCTACATGGCACGATTGGAATCGCTTCTTCTCGATCCGGGACTGGTGAAGTCCCAGAGCGATTTGAAAATTGTTTTCACCAATATTCACGGCACAGGCGGCACCATCGCCCCGCAAATGCTCCGCCGACTCGGATTTCACTGTGATACCGTCGCCGAACAGGACACAGAGGACGGAGCTTTCCCGACCGTAAAATCGCCCAATCCGGAAAATGCCGAAGCACTGCAAATGGGGATTGATCAGGCAGAAGCGAGCGGAGCCGACCTCGTCATCGGGACCGACCCCGATTGCGACCGGATGGGCGTCGTCGTCCGCGACGGAAGCGGAAAAATGACGCTTATCACCGGCAACCAGATCGGATCACTGATGGCCTACTACCGACTCCTTGCGTTTACCCGGCAGGGAATTCTGAATGACGAAAACAAGGGCAACGCCATCGTCGTGAAAACCTTTGTCACCACGGAACTGCAAACCGCGATCGGAGCCCACTTCGGAGTCGGGGTCGTCAACACCCTCACCGGCTTCAAATACATCGGGGCAAAGCTAAGAAAATACGAAAACCAGATTCCCGCCGATCTCCGGGCCAACTACCGGGATCTGTCGGACGAGGAATCAAGAGATCTCAGACTCAAGCATTCCAAATTCTTCGTTTTCGGAGGGGAGGAAAGCTACGGCTATCTTGGATCCGACTTTCTTCGGGACAAAGACGGCAATGGCGCCGTTGTCATGTTTGCAGAAGTCGCGGCCTACGCAAAATCCCGCAAGGAAACTGTTGTTGAACTCCTCGACCAACTTTATTGCGAGCACGGAGTCTACCTGGAAGGCCAGCACGCCGAAACACTGACCGGTGCCGACGGGGCCGCCCAAATTCAGAAACTCGCCCAAAGTTACGTAGACGAGCCGCCCACCGAAATGGACGGGGCCGGAGTTCTCCGGATTCGAGATTTCGCGAACGAGAATTATGTCGACGAAGAAGGCGACGAGATCCCGAAGGAGAAGATGGTGTTTGTCGATCTCGACGATGGGCGCGCCTTCGCGGTTCGCCCTTCCGGGACCGAACCGAAGATCAAATACTACATCTACTACCGCCCGCAACCGGGACACAGCGAAGTGCTCATCCCCGAACAACTGCCTTCCGCCAAAGCGATCGCACAGGAGTCTTTTGATTCCCTGAAATCCGCCATCGTTGCTGACATGCGGAAGCGACTCGGATGAGAGAGTTTCCAACTCTGATCATCGATTCGAGCCCTGCCGAGAGCGGTGGCAAGCCATGAGCCGGTTCCTCAAAAAGCACTGGCCGTGGTTCGCCGCGATCCTCAGCGGGCTTCTCCTCGGATTCTGCTACCCGCCCTTTTCCGCCGACGGATTGATCTGGATCTGGCAGGCGCCCCTGTTGGGAGCCTTCTGGTTTTCGGAATCGAAACAGAAACGATGGAAACGCGGTGCACTCCTCGGCTACATTTCCGGTCTCACCTTCTTTCTCGTCAATATCTTCTGGCTCACGGAGGTTTCGCGAGTGGCAGGCACGATATTCGCAGGCCTCGGTGCGCTCCTCGCGCTGTCCCTGTATCTCGGCATCTATTTTGCCATTTTTGGAGCCTTTGCGGCAACGGCCGGACGCTGGGTCATCAAGGAACCGCACCGGGACAGAAAGGACTTGTTTGAACAATCCATTTCCGTTCTCAAAGTCGCCTTTCTCAACGGGGCCGCCTGGTGCGGATTGGAATGGGCACGTGGAATCGTGTTCACCGGGTTCGGTTGGAACGGACTTGGCGTGGCACTGAAGGACCACCTTCTTCTCGTTCAGTTCGCCGATGTCATCGGAATCACCGGATACGGGTTCATCATGATGTTCTCCGGCGTGATCGGCTTTTGCACGCTTGTCAGGCTGGCGCTGGAAGTTCAGGAACGAAAGCGTCTCCGCCCTCATGTTGATTTTGCGCTGGGCGTGTCCCTGATCATCTTCCTGTTCCTCTACGGGGTAGCGAAAATTTCCTACGTTCCCGGGAATTCGGTCGACGTTAGGGCCCGCATCATGCAGCTCAACATTCCTCTCGAAGACAAATGGTCCGAGGACATCAAGCTGCGCCAGAAGATCATTTTTGACTATCGCGATCTCACCCGGACCTTTGTCGAAACGGCTCCGCTCGATCTGGTGCTCTGGCCGGAAACCGCGCTCCCCGGTCATTTTAATTTCCCCTGGGTACAGGAATATCTCAACGACCACGTTCTCAAGGGCGAAGACTTCTACCTGCTTACCGGCATGGAGGACAGCACCCTCAAAGGCGACGAGATCTACAATACGATCACCCTGATGAAGGGGAATACAGAATCCTATCAGATGCACAAGAAGGTGCACCTCGTTCCCCTCGGCGAATACATCCCGTTTCGAGACTCCTTTCCCTTCTTTGAATGGATCGCCGGCGGGATCATTGAAAACGACTTCACCCCGGGATCCGAATTCGAACCGCTCACGATGGAAAAGGACGGGCATGAAATCGGAATCATTCCCCTCATTTGTTTTGAGGACACCGTCCCCCGCCATGCCCGGAAATTTCTCCGCGATGGACCACAGATCATGGTGAACGTGACCAACGACGGATGGTTCTACGAGAGCGCCGAACCGACCCAGCACTTCTACAACGCGATCTTTCGCTGCATCGAGTTTCGCCGCCCCATGATCCGAGCGGCCAATACGGGTGTCAGTGGATTCATCGATGAGCGGGGCAGTGTCTATGATCGAAGGGCAACCGACAACTTTCAACGAATCCTCCGCGATGACGAATCTGGCTCGACCTACATTCGCGGAAGCATCCCCGGAAACGTGGAAGTAAATCTCAATCCACCGATGACCCTCTACGCACGGTTCGGAGATCTCTTTTCGATCGGGATGGGCTTGTTTGCCCTGCTTTTCGCGACGCTGTCCGTCGCAAAGTCGAGGAAGCAGGTCGCTACTTGATCACAACTCGTCCATCTTTTTCCGGTGCCTCAAACCACCCGAGATCCTTCCCGTCCTCTCCGGTGACCACCCAGAAATGGTTTCCGTAGGTCTGCTGCTCATGGCGCCGTTTCGGGTCAATGTCTGCATAGTGCCGCCGAAGCCCGTCGAAGCCGATCCAGAAGGTTGAGACTACTTGATCGCTCTCATTATCGAAGCGGAGGCTGATGGATTTTCCACTCTCTCCGGAGGATGGATCTTTTGGTAGCAGACGAACCGGTTCGAGCGAAATGAGTTCCCGGTCTTCGCCCCGGTCCAGCGCTTCATAGGCTTCCACAAGATCCTTCGGCCAGGCAAAGACAGGGGCCGCCTTCACATCAAACCCTGCCAAATGCGGATCGTCGGTGCGTTCCCTCGGATAAGAGTATCTCCAGTCGTTGCCACCAAAAATGGACTCCACCAAACTCGCCACTTCCGGATCGTGTTCCTTCAGCTCCTCCCGTGTGTCGACATGATTGTGGTCGTGGTCATCCTCCCGATTGGTGTCGAACCAGGACTGAACTGCCTCCGCCCAGTATTCCGATGGATTCGTTCCCGCATACTTTCCGCGCCAGAGACCTTTCAGGCCGGCACGATTGAAGACTTTTTCCAACTGCTTTTGAAAATCCGGATCCACGGAGTTCAACCCCATCAGGTGAATGGCGTGGGCAAATTCGTGGACCATAATGCTCTCGGTCGAATACGGATCGCCCCGAAACCCGAGCAGGTTTTCCTCGCCCACGGAGACAGCTGGTCGCTCCCGGGAAGCACCCAGCCCCCGCGCTCTCTTATCCCAGTAGGCTTTCGGTTCGAGAGTCGCATGTTCGGGAATGTCAGTCGTAAACTCGCCCGGCGCCATGATCGCGAGGCGCACTTTGTTTTCAATCATAGCCTCAAGGACATCCTCCCGCTCTCCCAACATCTGATCGATCAGGTAGGCCGCTTCCCGCAAGGCATAGTCAGAAACTTTTTTCGAAGCCACGATGGGAAACCCCTCGTAGCTCAGATATTGCTCATAAAACGGATTCAGCCCCAAACGCTCCACCTCACCGGCAGGTGGCGGGCCGATCGGAGACGTGACAAAGTCATCCGCAAGCAGGGAGCCGGCAAGAAGGAGGATTGATGGCAGGATCAAGTGTTTCATAGGCGAAAACAGGAAAAGGAAACAGGGTTAGATCATCGACCTAACCCTGTTCAGCAACGTAACGGAGATACGGGAAAGACAAGCTCTTGTCACGTCGAAAACCCTGTATCAATGTAAGCCCTCATGAAAATTACCATCGCCTCTCTTTTCAGCGCCCTCACCCTTTTCGCATCCGTTGGAGCATCCATTGGATATTCTGACGATGCCGAAGCACTCGCGGTAGCGGACGTCACCTTCGAATACGGAGAGCCCTGGATTCGCCAACAGCCTTCCAGCTCGATGCGGGTCGCCCAACTTCTTTATGATCATGAGGACGAGAATCTCACGGACATCGAAATGGCGGTCTTCTTGATGGGCGGTGGAAACCGCGCCAATCTGGATCGTTGGATCGGGCAGTTCAGTCCCGCTCCCGAGGCAAAAGAGGAAACCAAAAAGATGGGAGACAAGGACGTCATTTTCTTTGAAGCGACCGGAACCTATATGGAGTCCTCCGGCGGTCCCTTTTCGGGAAACAAAACTCCCCGGGAAAACTACACTATGCTCGCTGTCATCATCCCCACCCCGGAGGGAAGCATCTTTCTCAAGCTGACCGGACCGAATGACTCCGTAGCGGCGATGAAAGATTCTTTCATGGCTTTCGCGAAGAGTCCCTTCGAAGAGTAAATCGAAATTGATTCACAGACTTCAAAAGGCGGGACTAGGCTCCCGCCTTTTTTGTTTTCAGAAGCTGAATCATTTCCCGCATCGCCGGGGTGATCGCTTTGGTCCGCCGCCGCACGATGCCGAGCGGCCGCCAGATGAACTTCCCGTCAATGGGAATGCGCACGAGCGACTTTGACTCCACCTCGGAACGCACGCTTTCACTCGGAACGATGGAAATCGCGTTTTCGATGAGCACGCCTCTCTTGACCGTCTCGATATTGTCGAACTCGACGACTTCCTTCACCTGAATCCCGGCCTGGGAGAACATACCGTCGATTGCTTTTCTCGTCGGAAGATCCGGCTCAAACGAAATAAAGCGCTGACCGTCAATCGCCTTGAGATCAACGCTCTTGCGTTTTGCGAGGGGATGATTCGGGGGGCAAATGACGACGAGACGGTCTTTCCAGGCCGGCTCAATCTCCACTCCTTTCCGCTCCTGCGGATAAGCCACAAGCCCGAGGTCAGCATGATTTTCGGAGACGTCCGCATACACTTGATTGGACCGCCGGTATTGCACCTGCAAATCCACATCCGGAAATTTCTCCCGAAACGTTTCCAGGTAGGGCGGCAGTTCATGAAAACCGATACTGTAGACCGTGGCGATGGTGAGCTGGCCGGCTACGATGTCCCTCATTTGGTCGAGCTCCTGCTCGATCCCCCGGTAGGCATCCAGAATATTACGAGCTGCCTGCAGAAACACTTCTCCCTCGGGAGTGACGGCAAAGTTCCTCCGCCCCCGCTCCACCAGGGTGACACCGAATCTTTCCTCAAGCGCCCGGACCTGTTGACTCACCGCACTCTGGCTGATGTTGTTTCGCTCGGCGGCTTCCGAGAAACTCGTCGTCTCGACGA